>NZ_BAAAXV010000009.1:2400000-3094775 GCF_039535785.1 Nonomuraea helvata | reverse complement strand
CGGCGGTTGCGTGACGCGGGCGTCGAGGTCGTCGTGGGCACCTGTCCCGACCTCGGCACGGTCCGGCCGATCGCGCAGCCGCTGCGCTGGGTGACGCGGCGCTGGAGCCGCCAGCTGGCGGCGGCTCAGACGGTGGCGGTGGTGGACGCGGGCGGCCGTACGGTGGCGTTCGCCGACGTCCTGGGCCCGGAGTTCGATACAAACCCGACAGAAATGTTCGGACCGGATCGTTTCCATCCATCTGCCCGAGGTTACGCGCAGGCCGCTAACGCAGTGCTACCGTCAGTGTGCGCTGCGTTGGGGCTGTGGCCTGAGCCGCGGCCCGCACGTGGCGAAGCACTGCAACCGATCTACCTCGCGCGGCTACGGCCGCGGAGGAGCCCGGCACCGAGGTCACCGCGACCAGGGTCGACGGGCGGGCGACGGGCCTGCACGGAAAGTGGGCCACGTTGCTCCGCCGGCGGCTCGGCGTGACGCTCAACGACGCCCGGCGTCTGACGCCCAGGCTCGACGAGACCCTCGACGACGCCTGACGTCCCGCGCTCAGGCTCGATGGGGGCGAGCCGCGCCCGGTGCCGGTCACTCTGCGCGCCGGAGTCGCCACTCCTCGTCCTCTTTGGAGTGGATTGCCCGTGCAGCGGCCCCCCAGGAAACCGTCCATCGCCCTCGCAGGAGCCCTCGTAGGCACCCTCGCCGCGACCGCCTGCTCCGGCAGCGACGCGGCCACCACCACGACCTTCCCGACCTGGCAGAACACCCAGGTCAACGTCGTCAGCCGGATGGCAGTCGCGGGCGGGGTGGTCGCCGCCACCTCCATGAAGCCCGACGGCACGCTCGAGACCGTCGCCGTCGGCCTCCGCGACGGCAGGCGGCTGTGGGCGTACCCGGCCACGATGGCCGGCCGCCTGCCCGGCATGGGCGTCTCGACCCCCGCGATCGTGGAGACCTCCCAGGGCCAGGGGGTGGTCGTCGCGCTCGACCCGGCCAAGAGCGGCCACTGGAACGCCACCCTCGTCGCCCGCGACGCCCGTTCCGGGGCGCAGAAGTGGACCAGGCCGATGCATTCGACGTTCGGGCCGCAGCGCTGCGGCCCGTACGTCTGCGTGTCCGAGCACACCGCCCTGGCCAAGGCCCGCACGGTGGTGCTCGACCCGCTCACGGGCAAGCTCCTGTGGAAGCTGCCGGGGATCTCCGAGGTGGAGTGGTCGGACCAGGCCCGGGTCCTGCTCCTCAGGCTGGCCGCCAACCCCATGGTCGAGTCGTACGAGCTCAAGACCGGCAAGCTCCAGTGGCAGCAGCCGATCGAGCAGGCGCTCGGGCCGGGCGTCGACATGTCGGGCGGGTGGGCGTTCGGCGCCACAGGCGATGACCTGGTCGGCTACGTCGCCCCCTACACGAACCCGCAGACCAAGAAGGTCTCCGCCTTCGGCCTCTTCTCCATCAAGATCGGTGACGGCACGGTCAACTGGATGCGTCCCTCGGTCGTACGGGTCTATCCCAGCGGCAACCCCGGCTACGCGCCCGTCGTGCGCCCCGTCGACCGCCAGGGGGCCTACGGCGGGTTCGCCCGGCTGGAGTCGGAGAGCGGCCGGGTGCTCGGGCAGATCACCGCGACCGACGTGCCCGGCTCCGGCTGGTGGCTGGCCTTCCCCGACCGGATGGACAAGCTGGGCTTCCTCAAGCACAACGCCAAGGGCTCGGCGTTCGACCTCGCCTCCGGCAAGCCCGTACCGGTCGAGGAGCAGCGCGGCTGGTCCTTCTGCGTCACCGACCCCAAGCCGCTGCCGCTGCGGGGGCAGGCGCCGGGGTTCTACTCGACGGCCGCCGTCTGCGAGTACGACCTCGCCACCGGCAAGCGGGTCCAGGGCGATGTCGTGCCGCCCCCCTGGTTCACGGGCAGCCAGGACGGGTGGCGGCTGTGGCGCGACGAGAAGGGGGCCGTCCACGCCGTCAACGACCAAACCGCAGCCGCTCCGGGTATGTACGGATAGAACCCGAATATAGTTCTATCTGTAGCACCGACAAAGGAGGGGCCATGCCCGAGGCAGTCATCGTCGCTACCGCGCGTTCCCCGATCGGACGGGCCTTCAAGGGCTCGCTCAAGGAGATCCGCCCCGACGACCTGACCGTGCAGATGATCCAGGCGGCGCTGGCCAAGGTGCCCCAGCTCGATCCCTCGTCCATCGACGACATCATGCTGGGATGCGGGCTGCCTGGGGGCGAGCAGGGGTTCAACATGGCCCGGGTGGTGTCGGTGATGCTCGGGCTCGACAACGTGCCCGGCACGACCGTGACGCGTTACTGCTCCTCGTCGCTGCAGACGACGCGGATGGCGTTCCACGCGATCAAGGCGGGCGAGGGGGACGTGTTCGTGTCGGCCGGGGTGGAGACGGTGTCCCGGTTCGTCAAGGGCAACTCCGACTCGCTGCCCGACACCCAGAACCCGGTCTTCACGGACGCCGTGGCGCGTACCAAGGCGTTCGGCGAGGGCGGGAAGGTCTGGCACGACCCGCGCGAGGACGGCGACATCCCCGACATCTACATCGCGATGGGGCAGACCGCCGAGAACCTCGCCCAGCTCAAAGGGGTCACGCGGCGGGACCAGGACGAGTTCGGGGTGCGCTCCCAGAACCTGGCGGAGAAGGCGCTGGCCGACGGGTTCTGGGCGAAGGACATCACGCCGGTGACGCTGCCCGACGGGACCGTGGTGGAGAAGGACGACGGGCCGCGGGCGGGGACGACGTACGAGAAGGTCGCCACCCTCCAGCCCGTCTTCCGGCCCGACGGCACGGTGACCGCCGGCAACTGCTGCCCGCTGAACGACGGGGCGGCGGCCGTCGTCGTGATGAGCGACGTCAAGGCCGCCGAGCTGGGGATCACGCCGCTGGCCCGGATCGTCTCGACCGGCGTCACGGGGCTGTCCCCGGAGATCATGGGCCTGGGGCCGGTGGAGGCCTCGAAGCAGGCGCTCTCGCGGGCGGGGATGGCGATCGAGGACATCGACCTCGTGGAGATCAACGAGGCCTTCGCGGCCCAGGTCATCCCGTCCTATCGGGACCTGGGGATCCCGCTGGACCGGCTCAACGTGAACGGCGGGGCCATCGCGGTGGGGCACCCGTTCGGGATGACGGGGGCGCGCATCACGTCCACGCTGATCAACAGCCTCCAGCACCACGACAAGTCCATCGGCCTCGAGACGATGTGCGTCGGGGGCGGCCAGGGCATGGCGATGATCCTTGAGCGTTTGAGCTGAGTCTCACCTGGCGGCGCCCGGCCCCCGGGCGCCGCGCGGATGGAGTCAGCCGCGGAAGTCCGGGCCGGCGTGGGTCGGGGTGATGCGGAGGAGGAGGCGGCGGTCGCGGATCATGGCGGCGCGGTAGTCGTCCCAGTCCGGGTGCTCGCCTGAGATGTCCCGATAGTACGAGATCAGCCCTTCCATGGCCTCCGGGAGCGACAGGAGATCGGCCGTGCCGTCCACCTGGATCCAGTCGCCGTAGAAGCCGTCCGTGAAGACGCAGAGCGAGACGTTCGGGTCGCGGCGGGCGTTACGGACCTTCACCGCTGTTTCCCGGGTGCTGATGATGATCTGGTCACCCGCCACCCCCGCGGTCACCGGCGACATCTGCGGGCGCCCATCGCGATGCCTGGTGAGGAGGACGGCGTGGTGGTTGGTGCGGAGGAAGGCGAGTGCCTTGTCGAGATCCATCCAGCCATGATGACGCGCCCGCGCTTGGAGCACGGGCGCGAGGATGGATGGGCTTAGATGAAGCCCATGCGGTTACGGCGGTGCCGCTCGTGCTCGTGCACGATCGCGGCGGCGTAGCCGTGGGATAGCCCGTGCTCGTCCGCGAGCCAGTTGGCCCGTTCGTCGCACCTCAGAAAAGCCGGGCCGTTGTCGATGGCTTGAAACCACTCTGGGAGTTCGCGTCCCGTGATGGATGGGACCCTTGCGATGAGCTTTGTCTGCGTCTCCGGTGAGTGGTTCAAGGACATGGGCACCTCCGCGGATAACGGTCCTTGGTCTCGACCCTGCAACACCTACGCCCGAATGGCAACCCCCCAGCCAGGCATCATTTTGTGACGGCACGTAGATTTTCGGTCGCGTACGGCAAAGGGCCCCGCCGGAACGGCGAGGCCCTCGGGGGTTACGCGGAGGTTGACGATCAGTCGCTGCTGGTGAAATAGCTGACGAAGCGGAGCACCTCGAGGTAGATCCAGACCAGGCTCAGCGTCAGGCCGAACGCGCACTGCCAGGCGAACTTCTCCGGCGCGCCCTGACGGACGCCCTGCTCGATCGAGTCGAAGTCGAGCAGCAGGAAGAAGCAGCCGATCAGGATCATGACGATGCTGAACGCCCAGCCGATCGGGCTGTCGGTGCGCAGGCCGAGACCGCCGTCGGCGAACAGGCCGACGAGCATGTTGACCAGCAGCAGCCCGAGCGCCGCGATGCCCGCGGCGAGGCCGAACTTCACCAGCTTGGGCGTGACGCGGATGACCCGCAACGAGTAGACCGTCAGCACCGCGCCGAACGCGAACGCCGTGCCGAGCACGGCCTGCAGCACGATGCCGCTGATGGCTCCCTCGAAGACGGCGCTGATCTTGCCGAGGAACACGCCCTCGAAGGCGGCGTACGCCAGGATGAGCGCCGGGTTGGTGCTCTGCGTGAACGAGGCGATCAGCCCCAGGATCAGGGCGACGATGGCGGCGCCGACGGCGACCATGGGCGGGACGTTGAGGATCCACGCCGCGGCCGCGGCCACGACGAGCACCCCGAGGGTGAGGAACCCGCGCACGACGACGTCGTCAAGTGTCATGGTGCGGTACGCGGGCCGGGTGGGGGTCGCGTACGACGGGGCGTCGTACATGTTCTGCAACTGGCCGGGTGACGGTGTGGGCCCGGCCCAGCCTGCGGACTGCTGCCGCGACCTGCTGAAAACGGGGTTCTTGCTCTCCATCGCTGCCTCCTGTGACGCCGAGCCTACGGGGCGCAGCGGCACCTTGGTCAACTGGCGTTCAGATCGATGTTCTTTTGGGACTTCGGCAGCGAGGTCAACGAACGGGCCCACCGCCGAGTTCCCAAGGTCATCGGGCCAGTTCCAAGATCATCGAGGCTCCGTGGCGGGCCGGGCGGCTCCGAGCGCCTTTTACTGTCCGTCCGCGCGAAAAGACCGGCAGTAATGCTGTAGTCAAGCATTCACAGAAAGAAACATCCCGGAGAAGCCGGAAGATGCAGAAAAACCGCGCCCTGTCAATATGGTCAGAGGTGAAAAGCAAACGACGCCCACATGAGCTTACTCGCCCGCTCCGTGACCGGCTCGACCGGCTCGGCGCCGACGGCGGCAACCCCTGCAACCAGGGGCGTTGCGGCCCTCGAGTGGCCGATTCCATAACGACTCGATATCGGCCACCGGGAGGCCGTCCGACGATCGCGGTAAACCTCCAGGTCAGGAACCCAAAGGCGATGAAGACGGCAAGTGCCCCCGGCGGGATTCGAACCCGCACGTCAACCCTTTTAAGGGGTTTGCCTCTGCCATTGGGCTACGGGGGCGCCGCAATCATACGAAACAGACCATGCTTACGAGTAGCACAACTTCGCATCAAGAGTCACAACTGTGAAGTCTGCGGTGAAGTGATAGAGCTCCAGGCACTCTGTCCAAGATGAGTAGGCCGTCCAGATGGTCCAGTTGGTGCTGAATGCAGCGGGCTTCGAGGGCATCCGCTTCGATGGTGACGGGCTCGCCCGTACCTGGCAAATGCGCATGTACGGTGATGCGGCTCGCGCGGAGAACGTCTGCCGTGAGCCCTGGGATGGACGCGCACCCCTCCCGCCCGGGGTCCCAGTGGGAGGCGCTGGCGAGCCGTGGATTGGCCAGGACGAGCTCTCCGGCCCACGAACGGCTTCTGGGGTGCAGCCGGGTGTCAAAGGCGATCAGGCGCCAGCTCAGGCCGATCTGAGGGGCGGCCAGGCCGGGCGTGGAGGTCTCCCGGCGCAGAGTCGCGAGAAGGTCGGCGGCGGCGGCCACGACCTCGGGGGCGGTCGGATCGACCGGCTCGGTCGTCGCGGACAGGAGAGGGTGGGGGGCGCCGAGTATCTCGCGCGGGGTCCCCTTGCGGCCGCCGACCACCGCCCGGAGCGGTCCGCCCCTCCCGCTCACCGGCCCTCCTTCGTCGGTCCTGTGAGCAAACTGCTGCGTCTAATGGTTCGCTCGCTCCGCTCGCTCACAGCAAGTCCGGTTCGACGGGGCGGAAGGTTATCTCCGAGTCCAGGCAGGCGCCGACGGCCGCCAGCCTGCGCATGAGCGCCGCCACGTCCACCTCCTTCGGCAGCTCGACGTCGGCGATCAGCACGTACAGGCGGCCGGTGAGCCTGGTGCTCATCCCGGTGATGTTGCCGCCGTCCTCGGCCAGCACGGCGCTGATGGCCGAGATGATCCCCGGCCGGTCGGGCCCGTGCACGGTCAGCACGTAGCCGAGACCGCCTCCCTCCTCGCAGAAGTGACGCTGGGCCTCGATGGCGGACGCGGTCACCACGAGGTCGGGCGCGCACAGACGTTTCAGGAGTTCGGCGGAGTCGAGATCGCCCGACACCAGCAGCATCATCGCCACGTGGCCACCGAGCAACGTCATCGTCGAGTCCTGGATGTTCGCTCCGCAGTCGGCGAGCGAACCGGTGACTGCGGCGATCACGCCGGGCCGGTCGACGCCGAGCACGGTCACCGCTGAGAGCCCCACGCGTGGTACCCCTTCCGCTTGCGACCAGGGGTGCCGAAAACGCCCCGGCGAGGCTCACCGGGGCGCTGCCTTGCGTGGGCTAGCGGCGGGTCGTGGCGACCGCGGCCCTGAAGTCCTCACGCGGGTGCTCCATCTCACCCAGCGAGATCGTCTCCCGCTTGAAGAACAGGGCCAAAGTCCAATCGACGACGACACGTACCTTGCGGTTCAGCGTCGGCACCCGCGACAGATGGTAGGTGCGGTGCATGAACCACGCAGGGAATCCGCGAAGCTTGACTCCATAGACATTGGCGACGCCTTGGTGAAGGCCCAGACCGGCCACCGATCCGACATACTTGTGGCGGTATTCGACCAGTTGCTGTCCGCGCAGGTGACGGACGATGTTGTCGGCCAGCACCTTGGCCTGCCGGACGGCGTGCTGGGCGTTCGGGGCGCAGAACTGGCCGGGGTTCGTCACGTCGGGCACCCCGGCGGCGTCACCGGCCGCGAAGGCGTCCGAGACGCCGGCGACCGTGAGCATGGCGGTGGCCTTGATCCGGCCGCGCTCGTCGAGCGGCAGGTCGCTGTCGTTCACGACGGGGCTGGGCTTGACGCCGGCGGTCCACACGAGGGTCTCCGCGTCGAACTCCGAGCCGTCCGAGAGGATCACGTGGCCGCCGACGCAGGACTCCAGCCGGGTCTCGAGCTTGACCTCGATGCCGCGCTCGCGCAGCTGCTCCAGCGTCCACTTGCCCATCTCGGGGCCGACCTCGGGCAGCACCCGCTTGGTGGCCTCCACGAGCACCCAGCGGACGTCCGACGGCCTGATGTTGCGGTAGTAGCGCGTCGAGTCCTTGGCCATGTCCTCGAGTTCGGCGAGCGCCTCGACGCCCGCGAAGCCCGCCCCGACCACGACGAACGTGAGCGCCCTGCGCCGCACCTCCGGGTCGTCGGTCGACTCGGCCAGGTCGAGCAGGTGCAGCACGCGGTTGCGGAGCGCGATGGCCTCTCCCACGCTCTTGAAGCCGATGCCGATGTCGGTGAGGCCGGGGATGGGCAGCGTACGCGAGATCGATCCGGCGGCCATCACGATCACGTCGTAGGTCACCTGGCGCGGCTCGCCCTCGGCCGGCCGGAACGTGACCGTGCGGTCAGAGTGGTTGATCTCGGTGACCGTGCCGTTGAGGATCTGCACGTCGGGCAGGATCCGCCGCAGCGGCGCCACCACGTGCCTGGGTGAGAGGTTACCCGCAGCCGCCTCAGGCAAGAAGGGCTGGTAGGTCATGTAGGACTGGGGGTCGATGATCGTGATGCGTGCCTCGCCGCCGCGCAGCTCCCGATGGAGTTTGCGCTGCAGCCGGAGCGCTGTGTACAGGCCGACGTATCCACCGCCGACGATCAAGATGTGCTTGTTCATCCTGAGGCCCCATCCCTCGTGGAGTGCTTGTGAAAGCATTCACAAGCTTACGTCAAGCGCGCTTGATGAATCCAATCCGGGGGTGGTGCAACGCGTCACACAGCCAGTGACCTGGCCCTGGTGAAGACGTCGTCCAGCATCTGGGCGGTGACGCGGCCGGTGAACGTGTTCTGCTGGCTGGGGTGGTAGCAGCCCACCAGCGTGACCGGGGCCCCGGTGTACCGGATCCCGACCTCGGCGCCGTGCCCGAACGGCGGCCTGCTGCGCGGCAGCTCGTAACCCGCGTCCTTGAGCGCGGGCCACACGGCCTGCCAGGCGTACCCGCCGAGCGCCACCACCACCCGCACGTACGGCGCGACGAGCCGCACCTCGCGCGCCATCCACGGGAAGCACGCGGCCTTCTCCGAGGGCGTCGGCTTGTTCGCGGGCGGCGCGCAGCGCACCGACGCCAGCACCCGCGCCCCGATGAGCTCCTGCCCGTCCCCCGCGTGCGTGCTGGTCTCCTGCACGGCCAGCCCGGTGCGGTGCAGCGAGGCGAACAGCCAGTCGCCACTGCGGTCGCCGGTGAAGATGCGCCCGGTCCTGTTGCCCCCGTGCGCGGCAGGGGCCAGCCCGACGATCAGGATCCGCGGCTGCTCGTCACCCCAGCCGGGGACCGGACGGCCCCAGTACGTCTGGTCCGCGAACGCGCGCCGCTTCACGTCGGCGACCTGTTCACGCCATTCCACCAGGCGGGGGCAGGCACGGCAGACGGACTGGCCGGCCGTGAGCTCCGCGAGGGTGCCGCTGGTGGCGGCGAGGCGGCGCACGTCCGCGGGGTCGAGCGCGACCGGGGTGTCAGCGGTCGCCGGATCCTCGGGCCAGCCGGTGCCAGGAGGTACGAAGCTCATGACACCGATGGTGCCCGATCACCCGCCCTGCTTCTGACTGGGCGTCGGGCTGGGCGTGGGAGTCGGGCAGGCGGTCTTCTGCGGGGTGGCGCCCTGCTCGACCACCTCGTCCTGCTTGATCAGCGGCAGCGGGTAGCGGTTGAGAATGGGCTCCCCGCACGACCGGTCGACCGTGTAGCCGTAGTCCTCGGGGCTGGTGGTCAGCGGCTTGCCGTCCTGGTCGTAGAGGTAGACGTCGCTCAGCGGGGTGCCGTCCTTGGCGTACGGCTTGATGTTGTAGACCTCCCCGCTGGACGACGCCGGGTCCACCCACACCGGCTGCGGTGGCGGCGCCATGGCGACGGACGCCTGGCCATCGTCGTACGAGGCGGCGGAGGCCATCCCGGCCAACAACGTCAGCGCCGCCACCAGGTTGAGCGCCGCCATGAGACCCGTGCCCAGCCGTCCCCGGTGCCGCCTGCCGAGCCAGACCGAGACCCACACGCCCGCCGCGGCCAGGGCCCACCCGGCGATGTTCGGCGGGACGAGCCCGCCGTCGCCGGTCGCCGCCAGCAGCAGCATGGCCAGCAGGTAGCCGCGCAGCACCCACCAACCGGGACGCAGCTCCGGGAGGAAGCCCACGAAGCTCCGGTACGACCCCTGGCCCATCAGCCTGGTGTGCGCGCCCAGCACCCACGCCCGAGGGTCTGGACGGCGCTTACGGCGGCTCTGAGGCCGGTCTCCGTACGCGGCCGCCAGCTCCTCCGCGTAGACCTCCGGCGACCCGAGCCGGTGCTCCAGCGGCAGATCCGACTCCGCCGCGATCTCGGCCAGGTGGTCGTCGAGGTCCTCGAGCAGCTCCTCCCGATCGGGATGGTCGGCGAGGGCATCCCGTACGGCCTGCGCGTACTGGTCGGGGGTCATGCGTGTCCCTCCTTGAGCAGGGATGCCATGGTGGCCGAGAAAGAGGCCCAGGTCTTGGCGGACTCGGCGTACGTGGCCCTGCCCACCTCGTTGAGCCCGTAGTACTTGCGGTGCGGCCCCTCATCGGAGGCCACCACGTACGACGTCAGCGCCCCGGCCTTGAACAGGCGCCGCAGCGTGCCGTAGACCGAGGCGTCGCCCACCTCTTCCAGGCCCGCCTCTCTGAGCCGGCGCACCACGTCGTATCCGTAGCCGTCGCGCTCGTTGAGCACGGCGAGCACGGCGAGGTCGAGCACGCCCTTGAGAAGCTGGCTGTGATCCACGGTTAGAACACTACTGTGCAAAGCGAAGTAGTGGCAACAAGAAACCGGGCGGCGCCCGAAGGTGCCGCCCGGTTCTCAGTCAGTCATGCGACCTCGGTCACGCCGGGGTGGAGCTGGAGGAAGGCGTGGGGGTCGGGGTCGGGGTCGGCGTCGAGCACGGCGCGTAGGACTTGGTGATCGTCGCGCTGTTGTCCGGACCCGTGATCGACAGCGTCACGGTGCCGCCCTTGGCGTCGTCGCCACTCAGTGTCTTGGAGAACGAGTCGACGCTCTTCGTGCCACCGTCCCAGCCGAAGTACTCGGTGCCGCTGGAGACCGCCTTGCCGTTCAGCGACCAGGTCCAGGAGACGCGGGCGCGGCCGGTCGAGGTGATGGTGCCCAGAGCGTTGAGCGTGCAGGCCGAGGTGGTCGACACCGAGGCGGAGGCCGAGACCCTGGCGTCCGGAGCCTCGTCCTGGCACCAGACCCGGTAGTAGGCCCGGTTGGAGGACGTGCCCTCGGGGCTCAGAACCTCCAGCTGCGCCCAGCCGCGCTGGCTGTGACGCGGGGAGATGCCGAGGTAGACCCTGCGCGAGTCGTAGACCCGGACCTTGCCGTAGTCGACCACGTCACCGTTGAGGATCCAGCGGTAACGGACCCACGCCGGGGAGTCGGAGTGGATCAGACCGACGAAGCCGATCTTGTCGCCGTAGGTGCAGGGGCCGGTGTACGAGTCAGGGCTGGCCCACGCGCGCGCCGACACCTTCGGGTCGAGGTGCGAGCGCACTTCCTTCGGCTCCTGGCAGGAGACGGAGAAGTAGCCCTTGCCGGAGGTGACCTTGCGCGGACCGAGGACCTGGACGGCCTCCCAGCCCTGGACGTCCTCGTCGAAGGTGACGGACTGCCTGACCGTCACCGACTTGGTGCCCTTGCCCTTGAGCGTGATCGACTTGATCTTGCCCTTGGACCCGTCACCGTGGAGCCAGCGGTAGGCCACCTTGGTCTTACCCTTGACCGTGACCTTGATCCTGGCCGCGAAGTTGACCGTGACCGGGCAGGATCCTTCGTAGTTCCGGTCCGACGCATAAGGCGTCGCCACCGAGACCTTGGGCTTGGCCTTGGTCGCCGCCTGGGCGGGGCTGGCGACCAGACCCGCGGCCATGGCGGCCAGCACTGCGGCGGACGCGCCCAGCGCCGCCACCCTACGTGCTAACCCAACAGACTTCATGTGAGAGTGCTCCATTCCGTGAGGGAAGGTACGCGCTCGGGAACGGTCGCCACGCTGTCACCTTTCGTGCACAGCTATATGGCAAAGCCCCCGTAATGCCTCTTTACCTAATCACAATACTGATTGCACACTCAACTCATGACATGTACCGGAAATGTCCGGATTTCTTCAGCTATCGGGCGATTGTCCAGGCAATGCCGTCGAGGATGTCGTGTTCGCTAACCACGACCTGGGAAAACGCGAAACGTCGTACGATCCGGTCAAGTATTAGCGCCCCCGCGCCAATCACATCGACTCTCCCCGGATGCATGACCGCTACCTCGGCACGCTCACCATGGGTCATCGCGAGAAGTCGCCGCGTCACCTCGTGAACCTCTTCGGCGGAAATCCGGGAGTGGTGAATCCGCTCCGAATCGTAGGCGGGCAGACCGAGCGCCATGCCCGCGACCGTCGTCACCGATCCCGCCAGGCCCACCAGCGTATGGGCCTGATGGACGGGCACCTCCGCCTCGACCCGGTCGAGCGCCGCCTCGATGTCGGCCACCACGGCCTCCAGGGCCGGCGCGGAAGGCGGGTCCCCGGCGTCCTTGAGGTGCCGCTCGGTCAGGCGCACGCAGCCGATGTCCACCGACAGCGCCGCCTCGGCATGCTCGGAGCCGACCACGAACTCGGTGGACCCGCCCCCGATGTCCACCACCAGGTAAGGGGGCATCGGCCCCTGCGGCAGCTCGGTCTCCGGCGACAGCCGGATCAGGCCCTTGGTCGCGCCGGCGAACGAGAGCTCGGCCTCCTCGGCCCCCGACACCACCTCCGGCTCCACCCCGAAGATCTCGCGGACCCCGTCCACGAACTCCTGCCGGTTGGCCGCGTCCCTGGTCGCGCTCGTGGCCACCACGCGGGTCCTGGTGGCGCCGTGCCGGTCGATCAGCTCGCGGTAGACGCGCATGGCCTTGAACGTGCGGTCCAGGGCGTCGGGGGCCAGCCTGCCGGTCCTGTCGACGCCCTGGCCGAGGCGGACGATCTCCATGCGCCGCTCGATGTCGTCGATGAGGTCGTCGCCCACGTCGGCGACGAGCAGGCGTACGGAGTTGGTGCCGCAGTCGACGGCGGCTACACGCATGGTCCGTCACTCCACCAATCGGGAAGCGCCTCGAGCGCCTCCCTGCCGAAGGGGTTCGCGCCGGGCACCGCCAGCTCGTGCGCGACGAGCGCGTGCAGGCACTTGACCCGCAGCGGCATGCCGCCGGTGCTCTGCATGTCGCGCGGCAGCGGCTCGAGCCCCTGCTCCTGCGCGGCCTCATCGCGCCTGGCGACGTAATCGTCGTGCGCCGCCCGGTAGTCGGCGGCCAGCTCGGGATCGGTGGCCAGCCTGGCCTGCATCTCCCGCATCAGCCCCGAGCCTTCGAGCGTGCCGATGGCCGAGGCCGCCTTGGGACAGGTCAGGTAGTAGAGGGTCGGGAACGGCGAGCCGTCGGGCAGCCGTGGCGCGGTCTCCACCACGTCGGGGTTGCCGCACGGGCAGCGGTGCGCCACCGCGCGCAACCCTCTGGGCGGCCGCCCGAGCTGCCGTCGTACTGCCTCGACGTCGCGCTCATGGTCGCGCCCACTTCGGCCCTCGTTGGCTCGTCCCTCGCTCTCCCGGGCCGAGCTCCTGCGCTCAGGACTATCCAACGCTTTCCTTCCCTGTCACGGCCCGCCGCCCCGTGCCCTGGTCGGCGGCCTCCACCGACTCCCAGAGCGTCTGGTACCACGGCGGCGCGGCCGGTTGCTGCTGCACGGCCGTCTGCTGCTTGGGCTGCTGGCGCTCCATCACCACGAAGCACTTCTCCCCGGCCCCGCAGTAGAACAGCCGTTCCTTGGCCGTCTTCTTGATCCAGTTGGGGTCGTTGGTCTGCCGGTCGCGCTCCAGCAGCGCCTGCTTCTCCGCCTCGACCCTGGCCTTCTCCGCCCGGAGCTCGGCGATGCTGCGGCGCAGGCTGATGTACTCGCGGACGGGGTAGGCCAGGCTCATCGCGATCGCGCACACCACGATGGCCAGGATGGCGGCCCGCCCGGTCAACTGCGGTCTCTTCGCCAAGTGCTCTGCACCCCCTCAAGTACGGGGCTCGCGGCGGAACAGCGCCGCGAGCCGTACTCGAAACTAGCGCCGGAAACGCGGGAACGCGGCGCGACCCGCGTAGCGGGCGGCGTCGTCCAGGAGCTCCTCGATGCGCAGCAGCTGGTTGTACTTCGCCACGCGGTCGGAGCGGGCCGGGGCCCCGGTCTTGATCTGGCCGCAGTTGACCGCCACCGCCAGGTCGGCGATCGTCGTGTCCTCGGTCTCGCCGGAACGGTGGCTCATCATGCAGCGGTAGCCGCTGCGGTGGGCCAGGTCCACGGCGTCGAGCGTCTCCGACAGCGTGCCGATCTGGTTGACCTTGACCAGCAGGGCGTTGGCGGTGCCCTCGTTGATGCCGCGCTCGAGCCGCTCCGGGTTGGTGACGAACAGGTCGTCGCCGACGAGCTGCACCTTGTCGCCGAGCGCCTCGGTGATGGCCTTCCAGCCCGCCCAGTCCTCCTCGTCGAGCGGGTCCTCGATGGAGACCAGCGGGTAGTTGGCGACCAGGTCCTCGTAGAAGGCGATCAGCTCCTGCGCCGACAGGCCCTTGCCGTCGATCGTGTAGACGCCGTCCTTGTGGAACTCGGAGGCGGCCACGTCGAGGGCCAGCGCGACGTCGTCGCCGGGCACGTAGCCGGCCCGCTCGATGGCGACCAGGATGAGGTCGAGCGCGTCGCGGTTGGACGGCAGGTTGGGCGCGAACCCGCCCTCGTCGCCCAGGCCCGTGGCGTAGCCCTTCTCCTTGAGCACGCTCTTGAGCGCGTGGTAGACCTCGGTGCCCATGCGCACGGCCTCGCGGAACGACTCCGCCCCGATCGGCGCGATCATGAATTCCTGGATGTCGACGTTGGTGTCGGCGTGGGCGCCGCCGTTGAGGATGTTCATCATCGGCACGGGCAGCACGTGGGCGTTGGGCCCGCCGACGTAGCGGAAGAGCGGCAGGTCGGCGCTGTCGGCGGCGGCCTTCGCGACGGCCAGCGACACGCCGAGGATGGCGTTGGCGCCGAGCTTGGCCTTGTTGGGCGTGCGGTCCAGATCGATCATGATCTGGTCAATGATGCGCTGGTCCTCGGCCTCGACCCCGTTGATCTCCTCGAAGATCTCGTCGGTCACGGCGAGGACGGCCTTCTCCACGCCCTTGCCGCCGTAGCGCTTGCCGCCGTCACGCAGCTCGACCGCCTCGAACTGGCCGGTGGACGCCCCGCTCGGCACGGCCGCGCGGCCGGTGCTGCCGTCGTCGAGCACGACCTCGACCTCGACCGTGGGGTTGCCTCGGGAGTCGAGGATCTCGCGGGCGTATACGACCTCGATGGTAGCCACGGGATGCGCTCCTAAATCGGAAAGGCAATATGCCATCAGAGCCTATCGGTACGTCCGTACGCCGCACCGCACGGTCACGCCCGTGCCCCGGTGGACCTTCCGCCCGCCCGAGCTGCGCCTGGCACTACCCGCCCGCCTGCGGCGATGCGGCCTTCTCGGGCCGACGGCGGCATCGACCAGCGGGCGGCGCCACCGCGCGACCGGACGAGGCGCGACGAGGGGCCCCGGCGTGGGTCAGGCGGATTCCCAGGAGTGGACGCGGTCGCGGTACGCGCGGGCCGCCGCCCGGAGCTCGGCCTCGGCGTCCAGGCCTGCGTCCGCGGCCCGGCGGACCAGGTCGAAGAGCTCGCGCGCCACACCCTGCCCCACAGCGGCCGACAGCGCGTCGGGCGCGCCGGCGCGGGAGGCGCGGCGCAGGAGCTGGGCGGCCAGCGACAGCGCGGGCTGGCCCATGGGCACGCCGTCGAGCACGGACTCGCGCCCCTTGGCCGCCCGCTCGGCCGCCTTGATCGCCTCCCAGTTGTCGTTGACCTCGTCGGCGCTCTCCGCCCGCACGGAGCCGAAGACGTGGGGGTGGCGGCGTACGAGCTTCTCCACGATCCCGGCCGCCACGTCGTCCATGTCGAAACCGTCGGCCACCCGCGCGTGGAAGACCACCTGCAGCAGCAGATCGCCCAGTTCCTCGCGGAGGGCCGCATAGTCGCCCTGCTCGATGGTCTCCAGCACCTCGTAGGCCTCTTCGAGCAGGTACGGCACCAGCGACTCGTGCGTCTGCTTACGGTCCCACGGGCACTCGGTGCGCAGCCGGTCCATCACCGCCACCAGGTCGAGCACCCGCGCCCCCGGCAGGTCGTACGAGCCCGGCACGACCTCGACCAGCGGCGGCTCCTCGAGCGCGATCGCGGCGTGCCCCACCGCGCGCATGAAGTCCTCGGAGTCCTTCTCGGACATCGACGCCAGCCACACGACGGTCTCGCCGACCGCCCGCACCGCCAGCCCACGCGGGTCGGGCTCCACGACCTCGACCGCGACCCCCGCCTCCTCCAGGTACGGGAGCTGCGGATGCGCGGCAGAACCGGTCAGCACCGGCCCGGAGCGCAGCGCCTGCCAGGCCTGGTGGCTCAGCAGGCCCGGCGCGACCCTGGGCGAGGTGGTGACGACGATCAGTGGCACGACTCAGCCCTGCTGCTGCGGCGCCTGCTGGGAAGCGGCCTTGCCGAACCGGCCCGCGTCGATGAACAGCGCGGGGTTCTCCTGCGACGGCGCCGCGTTGACCACACCGAAGCGGGGGCTGAACGTCGTCTTGATCGTGGAGAACTCCTTGCGCAGCTGGTCCGTGCCGCCCTGGCCGGCCGCCTGCTGCAGCTTGGTCATGCCGACGGCCGTGCGCGCGTACTCGCGGGCGTAGGTCGGCGCGACACCCAGGGCCAGCAGGTTGATCTCGGGGTTCTGGTACTGGCCCGGGTCCTGGAGCTTGGCGTCGATCTCCTTGTCCGTCACCTGCACGTTGCGGCGGGCCATGAACTGCCTGGCCGCGCTGATGTCGGCCAGCCGCTGCAGCACGTACTGGGTGACCGGCACGCCGAGCGCCGTCTCGTCCAGGTTGTTCCTCTTCAACGCGGCCTTGTACGCCTCCGCGTCCGTGTTGAGCTGGCTCGTCGAGATGCGCTCGCTCCCCACCACGGCCGCGGCCCCGGCCTGCATGGGAGAGGAGCAGGCGGTCAGGGCGATGCCCACCGCCGCGGCGGCCACAGCCACTCGTATCGACTTCACGTGCGTCCCTTTCCGACCGAAAACCGCCGCTAGCTTACCCGCGCTGGCTCGAGGAACATTGCCTCGACCAGGTCACCGCACCATTTGAGCAGGTCAAGATCGCGTAGTGGCTGCCCCCCGAGCGGCTTGGTCTTGGGGACGGGCACCAGCAGCGTCTCGGCCGCCTGCTTGTATATCGCCTTCTTGTAGAGCCGGTCGAGCCGGACCTGCTGCGACTCCCTCAGCCGGGCGGGACCGAACTTGATGTTCTGTCCCTGCAGCGTGACGTCCGTGAGCCCGGCCTGACGCGCCCTGATCCGGAACCTGGCCACCTCCAGGAGGTTCTCCACCTCCACGGGCGGCTTGCCGTAGCGGTCGGTCAGCTCGTCGCGCACCTCGTCGATGTCGGCGGGGGTGGCGATGGCCGCCATCCGCTTGTACGCCTCCAGCCGCAGCCGCTCGGAGGTCACGTAGTCGTGCGGGATGTGGGCGTTGATCGGCAGCTCGACCTTGACGTCGGGCTGCTCCTCGCGCGCCTCGCCGCCGTCGAGCTTGGCCTTCTGCTCCTGCACCGCCTCGGCCATCAGCCGCACGTACAGGTCGAAGCCGACGCCCGCGATGAACCCGGACTGCTCGGCGCCCAGCACGTTGCCGGCGCCGCGGATCTCCAGGTCCTTCATCGCGACGTACATGCCCGCGCCCATCTCGGTGTGCTGCGAGATCGTGGCCAGCCGCTCGTGCGCGGTCTCGGTCAGCGGCTTCTCCGGCGGGTAGAGGAAGTACGCGTACCCGCGCTCCCTGCCCCGCCCGACGCGCCCGCGGAGCTGGTGGAGCTGCGACAGGCCGTAGTTGTCGGCCCGGTCCACGATCAGCGTGTTGGCGTTGGGCACGTCGAGCCCGGACTCGACGATCGTGGTGGAGACCAGCAGGTCGTACTCCCGCTCCCAGAAGCCCACCATGATCTTCTCGAGCTGGTGCTCGTTCATCTGCCCGTGCGCCACCGCGATGCGCGCCTCGGGCACCAGCTCGCGCAGCCGCGCGGCCACGCGGTTGATCGAGGCCACCCGGTTGTGCACGAAGAAGATCTGCCCGTCGCGCATCAGCTCGCGCCTGATCGCGGCGCCGATCTGCTTCTCCTCGTACGGCCCCACGAACGTGAGGATCGGATGCCGCTCCTCGGGCGGCGTGAGGATGGTGGACATCTCGCGGATGCCGGTCAGGCCCATCTCCAGCGTGCGCGGGATCGGCGTGGCCGACATGGCCAGCACGTCGACCTGCGTACGCAGGTGCTTCATCGCCTCTTTGTGCTCGACGCCGAAGCGCTGCTCCTCGTCGATGATGATCAGCCCGAGGTCCTTGAACCTGACCTCGGGGCTGAGCAGCCGGTGCGTGCCGATCACCACGTCGACCGCGCCCGACCTGAGCCCTTCGAGCGTGCCCTTGACCTCGCCGTCGGTCTGGAAGCGGGAGACCGGCTTGAGCGTGACAGGGAAGCTGGAGAAGCGCTCGGTGAACGTCGACATGTGCTGCTGCACCAGCAGCGTCGTCGGCACCAGCACGGCCACCTGCTTGCCGTCCTGCACCGCCTTGAACGCCGCCCGCACCGCGATCTCGGTCTTGCCGTAGCCGACGTCGCCGCAGATCAGCCGGTCCATCGGGACGCCGCGCTCCATGTCGCGCTTGACCTCGTCGATGGCCTCGAGCTGGTCGCCGGTCTCGGCGTACGGGAAGGCGTCCTCCATCTCGCGCTGCCACGGCGTGTCCGAACCGAAGGCGTGGCCCGGCGAGGCCATGCGGGCGGAGTAGAGCCTGATCAGCTCCCCCGCGATCTCCTTGACCGCCTTCTTCGCCCTGGACTTGGCCTTGGCCCAGTCGGCGCCGCCCATGCGGTTGAGCGTGGGCGCCTCGCCGCCGACGTAGCGGGTGACCTCGTCGAGCTGGTCGGTCGGCACGTAGAGCCGGTCGCCCTTGGCGTACTCGATGACCAGGTATTCGCGGGTGGCGCCCTGGACCGTGCGCTGCACCATCTCGACGTAGCGGCCCACCCCGTGCTGCTCGTGCACCACGTGGTCGCCGACCTTGAGCTGGAGCGGGTCGACCATGTTGCGGCGGCGCGAGGGCAGGCGCCGCATGTCCTTGGTGGACGCCTTCTGCCCGACCAGGTCGAGATGGGTGAGCACGGCCAGGCTGGGGGTGATGAAGCCGTGCTCGATGAGCCCCGTCGAGACGTGGACGACCTTGGGCTCGGGCGCCTCGTCCAGGTACTGCTGGAGCCTGGCGGGCACGTCGACGCCCTTGAGCAGCTCCACCATGCGCTCGGCGGGCCCATGGCCCTCGCTGAGCAGCACGACGGCCTTCTCCTCGGCCAGCCAGCCCTTGATGTCGGCCAGCGCCTTGGCGGTGTCGCCCCGGTAGGCCTCGGAGTCCTGGGCGTCGAGCTCGACCCCGCCGCCGAACGGCGCCATGGTCCACCACGGCTGGCCCAGCACGTCGGCGTGGTCGCGGACCTCCTCCAGGGTGCGGAACGCCGCCGCGCCCAGGTCGATGGGCGCCTCACCGCCGGCCGCCGCGTTGATCCAGGAGGCCTCCAGGAACTCCTGCGAGGTGCGTACGAGCTCCTCCGCCCGTCCCCTGATCCGCTCGGGGTCGCACACGAACACCGCGGACCGCACCGGCAGGTGGTCGAGCAGCAGGTCCATCTCCCCTGCCAGCACGGGCGCGAACGCCTCCATGCCCTCGACCGGCGTGCCCTCGGCGAGCTGGTCGAGCACCTCGGCCAGCGGCGGGTACTGCTCGGCCAGCTCCCGCGCCCGGGCCCTGACCTCGTCGGTCAGCAGCAGCTCGCGGCACGGCGGCGCGAACAGCCCGCCTTCGGCCGCCTCGAGCGAGCGCTGGTCGGCCACCTTGAACCAGCGGATCTCCTCGACCGTGTCGCCCCAGAACTCCAGCCGCAGCGGGTGCTCCTCGGTCGGCGGGAACACGTCGAGCAGCCCGCCGCGCACGGCGACCTCGCCGCGCTTCTCCACCATGTCGACCCGGTGGTAACCGTTGCTCACCAGGCGGTCGACCACGTCCTCGAGGTCCGCGTCGTCGCCCGCCCGCAGCCGGATCGGCTCGAGATCGCCGAGCCCCTTCACGATCGGCTGCAGCAACGCCCTGACCGGCGCCACGATCACGCTGAGCGGCCCGGCCGCGGTGTCGCCCTTGATCGGGTGCGCCAGCCGCCTCAGGACCGCCAGCCGCTGCCCCACGGTGTCGCTGCGCGGCGAGAGCCGCTCGTGCGGCAAGGTCTCCCACGCCGGGAACACCGCCACCGAGTTGGGCTCGATGAGGCTGGTCAGCGCCGCGGCGAGGTCTTCCGCCTCACGCCCCGTGGCGGTGACCGCGAGCACGGTCCGCTGGTCGTGCGTGGCCAGCGCGGCCACGCCGAACGGCCGCAGCGCGGACGGCGCGACCAGCGCGACGTCGCCGCCCTCTTCGAGAGCGGCGGTCAGCTTCGGGTCGGCGCGAACAAGGTCAAGTAGCCCGGAAAGACTCATCAGATACGCCCACAGCCCCACGACGGCAACACGACTACCCCCGGCCGAGTCAGGTCGCGGGGGTCCTCTCCCAGGGTACTCGCCGACGCCCCCTCAGCCGATCCGATAACCGGGCACGGAGGGCCAGCGCACGGTGAGCACGGTCGAGGCCTCCTCCGCGTACCACGAATGGTCGACGCCCTTCCCCCAGACCACGTAGTCGCCGGGCTCGGACAGCAGCACGCCACGGCCCGGCAGTTCCACCCGGAACCGGCCGCTGATCAGCACCAGCAGGGCGGTGCGCTCCTCACCCTTGACCCACTCACCCCGCTCGTCGCCCGGCGGGTGGACGCCCCACTTGATCTCGACGTCGTCGCTGTGCCTTGGATCGCCGAGGGGTTTGAAATGACCCAGCAACCAGCCCCGGTCCGCGGCCGCGTCGACGCCGGCGTTCCCCACATAGACCGCATCGCTCACGGGCCAGGACGCTAGCAGGGAAATGCCTTACTGATTCGGATCGATTGATTACTGTAGGTGACATGTCTGAGGTGCGATCGGTCGCCCCGAGAGGCGACCTTTTCGGTCAGCGGGTCCGCGAGCAGTGGGCCGGCCTGCTCGGCAGGCGGCTCGACGTGCTCGTCGCCGGGTGCGCGCACGACGAGCCGCTCGTCCTGGAACGGATAGAGACGAGGGCCACCGGGGTCGACGAGGACCATCCCGCGATCAGAGCCGTGCTGGGCGAGCGCGCCGACCTGGTGTCGTGGTCGCTGGGCGACCTGCGCTGCGTTCCTCTGCCGCCCAGGTCGTACGACGTGATCCAGGTGTCCTTCCTGCTCGAGCGGGTCAGGCACGCGGAGCTCGTGCTCGACCGGCTGCTGCAGTCGCTGCGCCCGGGGGGCCTGGTGCTGCTGCGTATGCGCGACCGCAGGTCCGCCTACGGCCTGCTCGACCGGATCGCGCCGTCGTGGCTGCGCCGCCTGCTGTGGCGCCTGGTCGTCGCCCCGGGCACGCCGGGCCCCTTCCCCGCCGTGTACGAGCCGCTGGCCTCGAGCGACGGCATGCACGCGTTCTGCCTCAGCCGGGGGCTCATGATCACCGATGACACGCGGAACACCAGCGGCCCGGCGCGCAATCGCGGGCTCGCCGCTGTCGCGCTCGCCGCGGTCGCCAGGCTGACCAACGGCCGCTACCCGGCCGGCCACGACGAGATCACCATGGTGATCAGGAAGCCCCAGCACCACTTCGCCCGGCTTCTCTAGCTCGTCCCGCGCCAGATGGGACTAGCGACACACTGGTATGGATCGGTAGACTTCCCTACCAATTCAATCGGAATAGTTGGGATGTTGGAGACGTGGAGTGGACCCCCGACCCGCGCGAGCTGGCCGACCTCGAACTGCTGCTGTCCGGCGCGTTCGAGCCGCTGACCGGGTTCCTCGGCCACGATGACCTCCACGCGGTGCACGAACGCGGCACGCTCGCCGACGGCGCCGCGTGGCCCGCGCCCGTCACGCTCCACCTGCCCGCCGACGTCTCGCCCGGCGACGAGGTCACGCTGCTCGACCCGGAGGGCCTGCCGCTGGCCACGCTCACGGTGAGCGCCCACGAGCCCGACGGGCTGACCTCTGGACCCGTCAAGGGCCTCGGCGCCCCCGAGCACGGCCCGTTCGCGCGCCTGCGGCGCACCCCGGCCGAGGTCCGGGCCGAGCTCGGCGACCGTCCGGCGCTCGCCGTCACCATGCGCGGCCCCCTCGACGACCTCTCCGAGGTCGTCGCCACCGCGAAGGAGCTCGACGCGGTGATCATGCTCCTCCCCCTCTCGTACGGCGAGCCGGGCCCCGCGGTCGTACGCGCCGCGCTCCGCGCCAAGGAGAAGCTGCCCGAGGACACGATCGTCGTCTCGGTGCCCCTGGCGCCGCGCGAGGAGCCCGAGATCGACCTGGAGCTGCGCGAGCACGTCGCCACCGCCTACGGCGCCACCGAGCACCTGGCGGGCCCGGACCCGGTCCGCATCCCCGGGCCTCCGCACCGCAGGGGTCTCGTGGTCTTCTTCACCGGCCTGTCGGGCTCCGGCAAGTCCACGATCGCCCGCGGCCTGCGCGACGCGCTGCTGGAGCTCGGCACCCGCACGGTGACCTACCTCGACGGCGATGTCGTGCGCCAGCTGCTGTCCAAGGGCCTGACGTTCTCCAAGTCCGACCGCGACCTGAACATCCGCCGCATCGGCTTCGTCGCCGCCGAGACCGCCCGCCACGGCGGCCTGGCCATCTGCGCGCCCATCGCCCCCTACGCGGCCACCCGCGAGGAGGTGCGCGAGATGGTCGAGTCCGTCGGGGCTGACTTCCTGCTCGTGCACGTCGCGACGCCGCTGGAGGAGTGCGAGCGGCGCGACCGCAAGGGCCTGTACGCCAAGGCGCGCGCCGGGCTCATCCCCGAGTTCACCGGCGTCTCGGACCCCTACGAGGAGCCGGACGACGCCGACCTGGTGATCGACACCACGCACATCTCCATCGACACGGCCGTCTCCCAGGTCCTGGGAGCCTTGAAGTCCGGAGGATGGGTACGTTGATCGACTTCCCCCTGATTGTCGGGTCCTTCTTCGTCGCGATCGTGGTCGGGCTGACCGGGATGGGCGGCGGGGCCCTCATGACGCCGATGATGATGCTGTTCTTCAACGTCCCGCCGCTGGCCGCGGTCTCCAGCGACCTGGTCGCCTCGGCCGTGATGAAGCCGGTCGGCAGCTTCGTGCACCTGCGCCGGGGCACGGTCAACCTGCGGCTGGTCGGCTGGCTCTGCGCGGGCTCGGTGCCGGCCGCCTTCTGCGGCGTGTTCCTGGCCCGCGCGTTCGCGGTCACCGACGCGGTGAAGTACGCGCTCGGCGTGGCCCTCCTGCTGGCCGTGGCGGGCATGGCGGTCAAGAGCTGGCTCGGCGCGCGGGGCGGCACGTCGAGCGCCCACGAGATCGTCGTGCGCCCAATTCCGACCCTACTGGTCGGTACGGTGGGCGGACTGGTCGTCGGCGTCTCGTCCGTAGGATCCGGATCGCTGATCATCGTGGCCCTGCTCGCCCTCTATCCGGCGCTCAAGGCCAACCAGCTCGTCGGCACCGACCTCGTCCAGGCCGTGCCGCTGGTCGCCTCCGCCGCGCTCGGGCACCTGCTGTTCGGCGACTTCCAGCTGGACCTCACGCTGTCGCTGCTCATCGGCTCGATCCCGGGCGTCTACCTGGGCGCCAGGATCTCCTCACGCGCCCCCGGCGGCCTGATCAGGGCGCTGCTGGCGATCGTCCTGCTGGCCTCCGCCTGCAAGCTGCTCGACGTGAGCAACACGCTCACCGTCTGCGCTCTCGTCGGGGCCGCGGCTGTCACTGTCATCGGGTGGCGGGTGCGGGTCAGGGCCGCGGGACGGGCGTCGAGCGGAAATAAGGATCTCGAGCCAGTTCGCTGAACGCCCGGCCGGCGCCTGTGCCGGCGTCGAAGCTGGTGTCGCCGCGCGGCGCCTTCGGCGAGTCGAAGTACAGCAGCGCCTTGATCTGCGGATACCGCTTGATCTGCCGCCGCACCGACTCGAAGAACGCCCGCTTGTCCCCCTGCTGGAACACCCCCCACTCGGCCACCATGACCGGCTTGCCGGGGAAGCGCGCCTGCATCCACCGGTAGAAGCCCGGCCAGTCCGGATATTCCTTGCGGGTCTTGTTCACCAGGCCCTCGAAGTCGTCCACCCGGCTGTCGGCGTAGGGGTCCATGGCCACCCAGTCGACCACGTCGTCACCCGGATAGAGGTCCTCGAACCAGGGCTGGGCCGCCCAGTTGGGCGCCCCCATGTACGTCATGACCATGACCGCGTTCTTCACGCCGTCGGCCCGCAGCCTGAGCACGACGTGCCGGTACATGGCCGCGTAGTCGGTGGCCTGCATGCCCGAGCCCGACGAGGCGTCCACGTCGTTCTCCGGCTCGTGGTGGAGGGTGAGGAAGAACCGCTCGGGAAAGGTGCGCCGGAGGTAGCCGGCCAGCCGGTCGATCCTGGCGTCGAGCGCGCCGTCGGCGATCTCGGCCCAGGTGCGGTCGAGCGACGGCTTCCAGTTGATCATGAGCAGCCGCGGCCTGGCCGGGTCGCGGGCCATCCTGATCTCGGCGTCGGTGGGGAACAGCTCGCTGCCCCGGTGGTAGACGTGCACCACGTCGGCGGCGGCCCCCATGCGCGCCTCCGCGCCGTGCAGGGCGTGCTCCAGCGGGGCGCCGGTGAAGACCTCGGGCGCGACGCCCCACCAGGCGCCGCAGGAGGGGATGAGCCTGGAGGTCGCCGTACAGGACGGCGAGCTCGAGGGGTCCTTGACCGCTACGGGCGCCCGCGCGTTGGAGCCCTCGGCCGTGGAGCAGCCGGCCAGCACCGCGATGACGGCCAGAATGACCGCGGTGTTCGTGGCGGTTTGAGAAATTCCCCGTAGCTGCAAAGCCTTTCAACCCCCTCGTCGAATGACCCCCGCCTATCAAACCTGAACCTTGCCATGTCATTCCTGGAACTTCAGCCAGTGTGCAGAGTCTCTCCAGGTCTCTCCAGCTCACAGCGAACAGAGCCGCCCCAGAATTTCCGGACATTTCAATTCATAGGTGGCTTTACCTTGTGCCCGTACTGGAGAAAATCTTGGGTAATCGGCTTGGCTGATAATCGTCCGCCCTATAGTGGGCGCACATCTCGACGCATTTCCAGGAGACCCTTCCCCCATGAGCTCCGGCACGGACCTGGACGAGCACCTTTCGCTGCTGCGCAGGCGATGGCTGCTCCTGGTGGGCTGCGTCGTGTTCGGCGGCACGGCCGGACTCGCGCTCATGCGGCTCACGCCGCCCTCCTACACCGCCACCACGCAGGTGCTGGTCATGCCGGTCGGCTCGCAGGAGCCGGCCAACCCGGTGACCAGCCGCCAGCGCGAGCCGCTCAACCTCGACACCGAGGCCCAGGTCGCGCAGTCCGCCGTGGTCGCCACGCGGGCGGCCAGGGCGCTGGGGGTCGGCAGCCCCGAGCCCGTCGAGGTCTCGGTGCCGCCCAACTCGGCGGTGCTGTGGATCTCGGTCACCGCCTCCGACGCCACGGTCGCGGCCGCCCAGTCCCGCGCGTACGCCCAGGCCTATCTCACCAACCGCCGCGAGAGCGCGCTGGCCGCCCTGACCGACCAGCAGCGGGCCGTGCTGGCCAAGCTCAAGCAGGTCAACACCGCGATCGACACGGTGATCAAGCAGCTCGGCGGGCTGCCCAAGGGCGGTCCCGAGCACGCGATCGCGCTCCAGCGGCAGAGCGTGCTCAACCGGCAGGCCGCCGGGCTCGCCCTGAAGTACGACGCGCTCAGGACGGTCGCGGTGACCCCCGGCATGGTCATCAGCCAGGCCGCCCCGCCGTCCGCGCCCGTCGCCCCCAGCCTGCCGCTCTACCTCGGCACGGGGCTCATGGCCGGGCTGCTGGCCGGCTCGGCCGCCGCCTACGCCCGTGACCGGCTCGACCGGCGGCTGCGCACGGCCGCCGACGTCGAGCGGCTGACCGGCCTGCCCGTGCTGGGCGACCTGTCGAGCCCGCGCGAGCCCGGCGTGGCCCACGAGCTGGCCTGCGCCGTGGTCGCCACGTGCCCGGGCAAGCGGCTGCTGGTCAAGGCGCTGCCCGCGGACCTGCACGACTCGACGCAGGCCGACCCGGTGGCCGTCAATCTGCCGCTGACGGTGCTCGACGGCTCCGACGTACGCGATCTGTCCAGGGCGGACGCGGCCCTGCTGCTGATCGGTCTCGGCCGGGTCACCTCCGACCGGGTCATGGCCGCCGTGCGCCGGCTGGACCGGCACGACGTGCCGATCATCGGCGTGGTGACGGCGACCGACGCGCTGCCCTCGTTCGTGCCCCTGCTCGAGCCGCGTACGCACACCCCGCTCGGCAAGCTCGTCGCGACCGGCGAGCTGGAGGTGGCCGAGACCACGCCCATGCACGCGATGCACCCCCGGCGTCCCGGCCAGCCGACGTGAGGGGGCCCGCGTGGCCGATCACCGTGCTGCTCGTCGGCTATCCGGTGTGGTGGGCGCTGGGGTTCGGCGGGCTGTCGGTGATCCTGCTGGCGGCGCCGATGGCGATGGTGCTGTGGCGGCGCCGGCCGATCAGGGTGCCGCGCGGGTTCGGGCTCTGGCTGCTGCTGATCGCCGGCTACCTGGTCAGCGGCCTGATGCTGGCCGAGATGCCGCCGGACACGTACGGCGACTTCGGGCCGGGGCGGTTGATCGGCTACCTCATGCGGCTGGCGCTCTACGTGGCCATCCTGATCATGGTGCTCTACCTCGGCAACCTGACCGAGTCCGAGCTGCCGCAGCTGCGCCTGGTTCGGCTGCTCGGCGTGCTGTTCGTCACGACGGTCGCGGGCGGGCTGCTCGGCGTGTTCTTCCCCTCGTTCGCGTTCACCTCGCCGGTGGAGCTGCTGCTGCCCGACTGGGCGGCCGGCAACTCGTTCGTCCAGAACCTCATCCACCCCACCTCCGCCCAGACGCAGAAGGTGCTGGGCTTCTCCTTGCCGCGGCCGGAGGCCCCGTTCGAGTGGGCCAACGCGTGGGGCAGCAACGTATCGGTGCTGCTGGTGTGGTTCGTGATCGGCTGGTGGGTGCACGGCACGCCGCGGCAGAAGGCTCTCGTGGCGGCCACGCTCGCCCTGGCCGCCATCCCCATTGTCTACTCGCTCAACCGGGGCCTCTGGATCGGTCTGGGCCTGGCCCTCGTCTACCTGGTCGTCCGGCTCGGGGGTCGCACCAGGGTGGCGCTCTGCGGAGCGGCTGCCGTGGCGGCGCTGGTGTTCGCGCTGAGCCCGCTCGCGTCGCTGTTCGCGCAGCGGCTGGACAAACCACACTCGAACGACATCAGGGCCTTCACCGTGTCGGCCACCGTCGCGGCCGCCGCGCACTCGCCGATCATCGGCTACGGCAACACGCGCAACGCCATGGGCAACCACCGCACGATCACCACGGGCAGGACCCAGTGGTGCGAGGGCTGCGGCCACCCACCGCTGGGCAGCGACGGTCAGCTCTGGCTGCTGATCATCACGCAGGGGTTCACCGGGGCGGCGCTCTACGTGGCGTTCTTCGTGGGCGCGATCCGGCGCCACTGGGGTGACCGCAGCCCCATCGGACTGGCCGGAGTGCTGGTGATGGGGCTGGTGCTGCTCTACATGTTCGTCTACGACGGGCTGGTCACGCCGCTCAGCCTGTATCTCATCTCGTTCGCCCTGCTGTGGCGCAACCATCTGGGGGACGTCTCGTGAACGACGCCGCGATCCGGCTCGGCTATCTCGCGGAGACCGTGCGGCTGCTGTATCCGGGGCCGGGGGCGCCCCGGGCGTACACCGTGCTGCCGCATGCCGCCGTGCCCCGGCGGCTGGTGCCGCGCCGCTGGTGGCATCCGTGGTCCTCGGTCATGGTGCCGGGCGAGGGGTCGATCGCCGCGTACCTGAGCGAGGTCTTCGGACGGCCCGTCGAGACCGTCCTGCACGTGCGTCCGGCGCTCCGGGCCAACCGGAAGCCCATTCTGGAGGCGCGCTCGGACGGGCGGCGACTGGCGTTCGTGAAGGTCGGCGACAGCGAGCGGGCCCGCTCGCTGATCACCACGGAGGCGGCGGCGCTGCGCCGGCTGGCCGGGCTCCCGCTGGCCACGGTCAGCGTGCCTGCTGTGCTCCACCACGGCGTCTGGCGCGACCTGGCGGTGCTGGCGCTGTCGCCGCTGCCGGTGCGGCGCGGCCGGGCGCCCCGGCCGCTGCTGATCGAGGCGGTCAAGGAGATCGCCGGCACCGGAGGGCCGTGCGCGGCCTGGCACGGGGACCTCGCGCCCTGGAACATGTGCCCGTCCCCCGACGGTCGGCTCCTGGTGTGGGACTGGGAGCGGTACGAGGTCGGCGTCCCCTACGGCTTCGACCTCGTGCACCACTTCTTCCAGCGGGCGCTGCGCTCGATGGCCCCGCCGGCCGCGGCCCGGGCCTGCGTGGCGCGGGCCGTACGCGAGCTCGCCCCCCTCGGACTGTCCACGGCGGTGGCCAGGCAGACCGCCATCCGTTACCTCATCGCGCTGGCCGACAGGCACGCCGCCGACGGCCACACGCCGCTCGGGCCGCCGGAGACCTGGCTCAACCCGGCCGTCGACCATGAGGAGCTGCTCGCATGAGGGCCATGAAGGCGTCGGTGCTGTCGCTGTCGCGCGCCACGGGGCGGCTCACGTCGGGGGCGCGGGTGCTGCCGTCGTTCATCGTCGCGGGGGCGCAGCGCTGCGGCACCACCTCGCTGTACCGCGCGCTGGCGCAGCATCCGCTGCTGCTCAAGCCGGTGCTGCACAAGGGCGTGCACTATTTCGACGTCGGCTACTGGCGGGGGCTGTCCTGGTACCAGGCCCACTTCCCGCTGCGGATGAGCGCGGGGCTGGTCGAGCACCGGTACGGCTCGCGGGCGCTGGCGTTCGAGTCGTCCCCCTATTACCTGTTCCATCCGCTGGCCGGGGAGCGGATCGCAGCTGATCTGCCCGGCGTGCGGCTGATCGTCCTGGTGCGCGATCCGGTGGAGCGGGCGTACTCCGCCCACGCGCACGAGCTGGCCAGGGGGTTCGAGACCGAGTCGCACTTCGAGTCCGCGCTGGAGCTCGAGCCCGAGCGGCTGGCCGGGGCCGAGGAGCTGCTGTGCGGATCGCCCTTCTCCCTGCACCACTCCCATCAGCATCACGCGTACCTGGCCCGGGGCCGCTACGCCGACCAGCTCGACCGGCTGGAGGCGCTGTTCGGGCGCGAGCGGATCCTGGTGCTCGACAGCCACCGCTTCTTCGCCGAGCCCGAGACCGTGTACGACCGGGTGCTGGAGTTCCTGGGCGTGCCGCATCTCGGATATCCGGTGTTCGAGCGGCACAACGGGCGTCCCTCGCCGCAGCCGGTGCCGCGCGAGCTCGCGCGGACGCTACGCGAACAGTTCGAGCCGTACGACGCACGGCTGGTGCGGTGGCTGGGCGGTGAGCCTTCGTGGCGGCGATGACCGCGGGCCTGCGGCGGCGCGGGATCGCGGGGATCACGGGGGCGGTCTTCGGGGCTTTCGCGCAGTTCGTCCTTGCCATGGTCGTGACCAGGACGTTCGCTCCCGCTGACGCCGGCGCGTTCTTCGCGGCGACCGCGCTGGCGCTCATGGCGGCGGGGATCGCCAAACTGGATGCGGGGAACGGGCTCGTGTACTTCATCGCGCGGGCGAAGACCTACGACTACCTCGGCATTTCCGGATATATCCGGGCAGCTCTCGTGCCCTGCGTGGCGGTCTCCTGCCTGGCGGGAGCGGTGCTGTACCCGCGGCTGGGCCCGGTGGCCGCGCTCGTGCCGGTCATGGCGGTGGGTGACGTGCTGCTGGCCGCCACCCGTGGATTCGGGGCCATGCGGCCCACAGTGCTCGTGGACGGGGTGCTGGTGCCCTTCGCCCAGCTCGTGCTGGTGGCCGTGGTCTGCGCGACGGACGCGGCCTCGTGGCTGCCGGTGGCCTGGGGGGCACCCTACGTGCCGGCCCTCGTCCTGGCCTGGGCCGGGCTGCGGAGACGGGTGCCGCGGACACCGTACCTGCCCGGCACCGGGCGCGACCTGTGGCGGTACACGGCTCCCCGGTCCGCGGCGGGGGCCATCCAGGCGGTGTTCCAGCGACTGGACATCGTGATCGTCGCGCTGCTCGGCGGGCCGGCGCAGGCCGCCGTCTACACGGCCGCCACCCGTTTCAAGGTGGTCGGGCAGCTCGCCAACCAGGGGCTGGCGCAGGCCGTACAGGCTCGGCTGGTCACAGCGCTCGCCAACGGGGAGCGGGCGCGGGCCGGAGAGCTGTACCAGACCGCCACGCTCTGGCTGGTGCTGCTGACGTGGCCGGTGTGGCTGGCGTACGCGGCGCTGGCGCCGTGGCTGCTGCGGCTGTTCGGGCCCTCGTACGGGGCCGCGGCGCCGGTGGCGCTGGTGCTGGCGGGCACGATGATGGTGGCCACGGCCTGCGGGATGGTGGACGTGGTGCTGACGGCCGCCGGACACACGGGCACGAGCCTGGTCAACCTGGTCGCGGCGATCACGTGCACGGTCGTGCTCGACGTGGCCCTGATCCCCGTCCACGGGGCGTTCGGGGCGGTGCTCGGCTGGTCCGGCGGGGTGCTGGTCAAGAACCTGCTCCCGCTCTGGCAGCTCCACCGCCGCCACGGCCTCCACCCCTTCGGCCGCCACACCCTGACGGCTCTGCGCATTCGGGTCACTGCGTGAAACGTGCTCCGGTGCTGGTGACGGGGCTGCCGAGGAGTGGCACGAGCTGGACGGGCAAGATGCTCGCCGCCGGAGGCGACCTGGTCTACGTCAACGAGCCACTCAACCCGCAGCACCCGCCGGGCCGCTGCCCCGGCGTGCTCAGGGCCTCGGTGACCCACAGGTTCCAGTACATCTGCGACGACAACGCCGCCGACTGGCTGCCCGCCTTCCGCGACACCGTGGCGCTGCGCTACCGCTGGCTCTCCGAGCTGCGTGCGAACCGCTCCCCGTACGATCTGGCCAGGCTGCTTCGCTACGGCACCGCCTTCTCCTTCGGCCGCCTGACAGGCCGCCGGGCGCTGCTGGACGACCCGTTCGCGGTGCTGAGCGCCGGCTGGTTCGCCTCTTCCCTGGGGTGCCGGGTGATCGCGCTCGTGCGGGACCCGGTCTCGTTCGTGGCGAGCTGGCAGCGGCTGGGGTGGACGGTCTACTTCCACGAACTGCTCGAACAGCCGCTGCTCGTCCGCGACCACCCCGAGCTGCTCGAGCTGCGCGCCCTCGTCGGCTCCCAGGACCGCGTCATGAAGGCGGCGCTGCTGTGGCGGGCGACCCGCACGATCCTGACCCGTACTCCCGGCATCCTCATCGTCTCGTACGAGTCGCTGGCCGCCGACCCGCTGACCGGCTTCCGGCGCCTGTACGACCACGCGGGCCTGGCCTGGACGCCTGCCGCGGAGCGCCGCATCGCGCGGGCCTGCACGGGGCCGTCCAGAGGCGGTACGGGGTTCGCCTGGTCGGGTCTGTCACGCACGGCCTTCCGGCCGATGGACTCCCGCCAGGCGCTGGACGCCGCGGGCCAGGGCCTCAGCTCCGAGGACGTGGCCCGCGTACGCGCTCTCACCGTCTGACGCGGCCTGCCAGGCAGGTGGCCAGCAGCCGCACCGCGAACGGCAGGTCGTCCACCAGGTAGCGGCGCGCCAGCCGCCCCGGCTCGCAGACCAGCCGGAACGCCCATTCCAGCCCTGTCCGGCGCATCCATCCAGGCGCCCTGGACACCGTGCCGGCGGCGAACGCGATCGCCGCCCCGCACCCCACGAACCACGCCTCCGGCAGCTCCTCCCGCAGGTCGGCGATGAGCCTGTCCTGCCGGGGGAAGCCCAGCCCGACGAACACCAGCCGCGGCCGCGCGGCCACCACCTTCCGCCGGACCCGCGCGCTGCCCTCGGGGGTGGCGTCGAAGTCGTAGGGCGGGGCTTGCACCCCACACACCTTGAGCCGGGGGTGGCAGCTCGTGAGCTCGTCCGCCGCCTTCCGCCCAACGCCCGGGGGGCCGCCGAGCAGGTAGACGGGCCAGCCGCGCCGGGCGGCGAGCTTGCTGAGCGACCAGATGAGGTCCGCGCCCGTCACGCGCTCGGGCACCGGGGTGCCGAGCAGCCTGGCCGCCCACACCAGAGGCATGCCGTCGGTCACCACCAGCTCGGCGGTGCACACCAGCTCTCTGAGGGCTGGGTCCTTGGCGGCTGCCCGGCAGATGTCGATGTTCGGGGTGATGATCCGCCCACCCCTGCCGGCCTCCAGCTCGGCCTCCACCCGCCGGACCACCTCGTCCTCGGTGAGCGCGTCCACGCCGACCAAACCCACCTGCACCCGCCGCCCCGCCGCCGGCACAGGCACTTGGGCGGGGTCGTGCACCCGGCCCACACCGTGCGCCTGTTCGGTGACGTGTGCTGGGTCGGCGGCATGCGCCTGGTGACTCGGGCGGGCGTCGGTGTGCGGGGTCCGAGCGCCGGAACCGCGTCGATGACCGGCGGCAGCGGGCGTGGGCGGCGCATACGGCGAACGCCTCTCACCACGCCGCGCGGCGGAGGAAGCCGCTTCCTCGTCGTGACGCGGCTCACCGAAACCGGCCGGGCGCGCTGCGGTGGACACCTGGGCGCGCGCGTCACGTGCCGAGCCCTGGCGCATGGCAGGTGCCGGTCCCTGGCGCGTGCCGGATGCCGAGCCCTGGCGCGCGTCGTCCGAAGGCGGTGCGTCCGTGAGTGGGGCCGGGGGCGATACGTCCCCATGCGGCTCATCAAGCGGCGCCTCCCCTGGCGGCGTATCCCCAGGCCTTATGGGCGGGAGCGGGAGTGTGTCCTCAGGGAGGCGTTGGGACGGGACGGGTGGGCTGGTGGTCTTGGGCGGAGTCAAATGCCGTGCCCCCTACGGTGAAGGGCGGAAAGGATCGTTGGCGCGGAGACGAGGCCGGCCGCCACCGCCAGGGCGATCGGGGCGCGTGGCTCCCCCAGGCGGGTCATCAGGGCACGGACTGCCCAGCGGGTGGCCTCGCGGCGGTGGCCGAGCGCCGCGTGGGCGAAGGCCAGCTGGCCGCAGACCCGCGCCGCGCCGCGCGGATCCACGGCCAGTTCGGGGTGCCGGGCGAGCATCCAGTCGAGCCCGGCAATGCGGTCCGCCCAGCGGGCGACGTAGTGGGACGCGCCCCAGCGCACCCGGACGAGCGGGCGGTCCACGTACGTGATCGGTCGCCGCTTGGCGGCGCGCAGGGCGAGATCCCAGTCCTCGTTCTGGCCGTTGGGCGCGGTCTCGTCGGCCCACAGGGCGCCGCGCTCGAACAGGAACGTCGACGAGTGCACCATCACCATGCGCGAGCGGGTCAGGTCGTCCGCGGTCACCGTGTCGCGTCCGGCCAGGCGAGGCACTCGGGCCGGTTCGCCGGGCCCGCGCTCCTCCCGTACGTACTCCACCTCGATGCCGCAGCTCGCGAACGCGCCGCCACGGTCGCGCAGCGCCCGCACCTGGGCGGCGAGCTTGCCGGGCAGCCACAGGTCGTCGTCGTCGCAGAAGGCGACGAGATCGGTGCCGCAGGCCGCGATGCCGGTGTTCCTGGCGCCGGGGAGGCCGGGAGTGCGGGTGTTCGGCAGGACCCGTACGGAGGCCGGCACGTCGACGTCGGCCGGGGCGACGCCGTCGGCGACCACCACCACGGACAGGCGACCCGGGTGCTCCTGGCACAGCGCCGACTCCACCGCCTCACGCAGTTGCGCCGGCCGGTCGCCTCTGGTCGGGATCACGACGCCCACCGAAGGGGTCATGGCGCCTCCCGGTAGCCGTACCGGGCCCGAAGGGGCCACGTCAGCGCGTTGACCACCCGGCGGTCGCCGTCACGCATCCCCGTCATCCAGGAGTCGTCCCTGCGCAGCTCGACCCGCCCCACGAGGAAACGCATCGGGTTGCCGGAGGCGGTGTGGGAGGGGCCGAGCCAGACCGTGCGGTCGTCGAGGAACGGCAGGTCCGGCTCCGCGAGGCCGAGTCCGAGCGCCAGTGAGCCGAGCGTGGGGCCGGGGGCGGCGAGCAGGTCCTCGTAGCGGACCCTGACGACGCGGGCCCCGCGCCCCGGCAGGAGCTCGAGTGCGGTGTTCTGGGCGGTCCAGTGGACCGCGGTGCGGGCCGGCCCCCACTGCGTCATGGGCCGCCCGTCCTCAGGGCGTTGCACGGTCCTGGCCCACGAGTGAGCGACGGCGCGAGGGTCCCTGACCACGTGGACGATCCGTACGTCCACCCCGCCGGCGACCAGGCAGCAGGCCAGGGACGCGTGCTTGCTGGAGTCGATCACGACCGGGGCGCCGACGGCCTCGTAGAGGAGCCGGTACGCCTGCACGTACTCGGCCAGGTCCGGGTGCTCGATGCGCGGGATTCTGCGGGTGCGGTCGACCCGCCGTCGCAGCGTCAGGATCCGTCCCACCAGAGCCGGGGTCCATCCGCCGAACGCGCGCTCCCCCACCTGCCGCCAGAAGGGACAGACCGGGAACGGCGCCCCGCACCCGCAGAGCTCCTCCGCGAGCACCCCCCTCTCCCACAGGTGCACTACCTCCCCAAGCGCGACCACGCCGGGCAGCTCGCCCAGGAGCCTCTCGAGCAGTGTTGTGCCACTGCGTCCGAGGCCTCCGAGATAGATGACCCGGGTGGTGGTCGCACGGTCGGTCACGGAGGAGGGCCTTCGCGTCGTGAACACGTAACGCGATGACTCTAGCGCGGAGAGTAATCAGCGGGTCGGGGAACCCGAAAAGATCTACCTAGGTGCGTCGACGATCATGCCGGCGCCGACGGTGCCGTTGGTGGCCTCGTCCACGAGGATGAAGCCTCCGGTGAGCCTGTTACGCCCGTAGTCGTCCACGAACAGCGGCTGCGTGACCCGCAGCGACACCCGCCCGATCTCGTTGAGGCCGAGCGCCGTCGCCGTCTCGTCCCTGTGCAGGGTGTTGACGTCGAGCCGGTAGTGCAGATCGCGGACGAGGGCACGGGCCGTACGGGTGGTGTGCTTGATCGTCAGCTTGGAGCGCGGCGTCAGCTTGAGCCCGTCGGCCATCCAGCAGACCATCGCCTCCAGCTCCTGCGCCACCCGCGGCTGGTTGTTCGGCCGGGCGATCATGTCGCCGCGCGAGATGTCGAGGTCGTCCTCGAAGCGCAGCGTGACCGACATGGGCGGGAACGCCTCCTCGACCGGCCCGTCGAAGGTGTCGATCGAGGCGATGCGCGTCGTGAGCCCGGACGGCAGGTGCACCACCTCGTCACCGGGCTTCAGCACGCCGCCCGCCACCTGGCCCGCGTAGCCGCGGTAGTCGTGGAAGGCGTGCTCAGTGGCCCGCTGCGGGCGGATCACGTACTGGACGGGGAAGCGCACGTCGACCAGGTTGCGGTCGGAGGCGATGTGGACGTTCTCCAGGTGGTGCAGGAGTGACGTGCCGAGGTACCAGGGCATGTTCTCCGAGCGCGAGACCACGTTGTCGCCGTTGAGCGCGGAGATCGGGATGAACGTGAGGTCGGCGACGTTCAGCTTGGACGCGAACGCCGTGAACTCCTCCCTGATCTCCTCGAACCGCTCCTGCGAGTAGCCCACCAGGTCCATCTTGTTGACGGCCAGCACCAAGTGCGGCACCCGCAGCAGCGTGGTCAGGAACGCGTGCCGCCGCGACTGCTCCAGCACGCCCTTGCGGGCGTCGATGAGAATGATCGCCAGGTCGGCCGTGGAGGCCCCGGTGACCATGTTCCTGGTGTACTGGATGTGGCCGGGCGTGTCGGCGATGATGAACTTCCGCTTCGGCGTGGCGAAATAGCGGTACGCCACGTCGATCGTGATGCCCTGCTCCCGCTCGGCCCGCAGGCCGTCGGTGAGCAGCGACAGGTCGGTGTATTCGGTGCCGCGGTCGCGCGAGGTGCGCTCGACCGCCTCGAGCTGGTCCTCGAAGATCGCCTTGGAGTCGAAGAGCAACCGGCCGATGAGGGTGGACTTGCCGTCATCGACGCTTCCCGCGGTGGCAAAGCGAAGAATGTCCATTAGAAGTAGCCTTCCCTCTTGCGATCCTCCATGGCGGCCTCGGACGAGCGGTCGTCGGCCCTGGTGGCCCCGCGCTCAGTGATCCGGGTGGCCGCGATCTCCTCGATGATCTCCTCGACCGTGGCGGCCGTGGACTGCACGGCGCCCGTGCAGGTCATGTCGCCCACCGTGCGGTAGCGCACCACGGCCTCGAACAGCGGCTCGTCGTCGCCGCGCTTGACCACGTCGGCGTCGGGCAGCAGCATGCCGTCGCGCTCGAACACCTTGCGGGTGTGGGCGAAGTAGATGGAGGGGATCTCGATGCCCTCGCGCCTGATGTAGTCCCAGACGTCGAGCTCGGTCCAGTTGGACAGCGGGAAGACGCGGATGTGCTCGCCCTTGCGGATACGCGAGTTGTAGAGGTTCCACAGCTCGGGGCGCTGGTTCTTCGGGTCCCACTGGCCGAAGTCGTCGCGGAAGGAGAAGACCCGCTCCTTGGCGCGGGCCTTCTCCTCGTCGCGGCGTGCGCCGCCGAACACGGCGTCGAACTCGTGGTCCTCGATCGCATCCAGCAGCGTGGTGGTCTGCAGGCGGTTGCGCGACGCGCGCCGCCCGGTCTCCTCGACCACGCGCCCGGCGTCGATGGAGTCCTGCACGCTGGCCACGATCAGCCGCGCGCCCAGCTCGGCGGAGCGGCGGTCGCGGAACTCGATGACCTCGTCGAAGTTGTGGCCGGTGTCGACGTGCATGAGCGGGAAGGGGATCGGCGCCGGCCAGAACGCCTTCTCCGCGATGCGGAGCATGACGATCGAGTCCTTGCCCCCGGAGAAGAGCAGACAGGGATGCTCGAACTCGGCCGCGACCTCGCGCATGATGTGGATGGCCTCGGCCTCGAGCACGTCGAGCTGCGACGTCGTGTAGTCGCGCTGGAGCATGGGAGCTTCCTCCGGCGGTTTAGCGGTGCAGGTCCCGAATCCCGGCGAGCAATGATGTCGCCAGCTCAGGTAGGGAAACCAGGATATCCGGTAGTGAGGGGTCGGCTTGGTTGTAGGTCAGCTCGGAGCCGTCGATCCGGCTCGCGTGAGCCCCGGCGGCCTGGGCGACGGCGACGGGCGCGGCCGAATCCCACTCGTACTGACCCCCGGCGTGTACGTACGCCTCGACCTCGCCGGTGAGCACCGCCGAGATCTTCGCCCCGGCGGACCCGATGGGCACCAGATCGGCCCCGGCGAGGTAGGCCAGCCTCTGGACGAACTCGGGCGGCCGCGTGCGGCTCACCGCGATGCGGAAGCGGCCCCCGTCATAGGAGGGCGGCTTGGGCGGCTCGGCCGTGCTCAACGTACGGCCCTGCGCGGGCAGCGCCACGGCGCCCGCGGTCAGCCTGCCGGCCTCCCACAGCGCCACGTGGACGGCCCAGTCGGACCGGCCCTCCTCGGAGAACTCCCGGGTGCCGTCGAGGGGATCGACGATCCACACCCGTGAGGCGCTGAGCCTGCGCGGGTCGAGCCGCTCCTCGCGCGTGGCCTCCTCCGACAGCACGCTGTCGCTCGGCCGGAGCCTGGCCAGCGACTCCATGAGGAAGATGTGGGAGGAGCGGTCGCCCTCCGCCCGTAGCGCGGACGGGTCGGCGAAACCCGTGCGCTCGCGAACCCGCAGCAGCCGCTCGCCCGCCTCTGCTGCCAGATCAGCGGCGAGTGCGTGGTCGTCGCGAATCGTCATCAATAAGCTCCTTGCCCGCGGGCGACGGCCGACCAGGTTTTCCACAGGATCTGGAGGTCGAGCGTGAGGGACCAGTTTTCAACGTAACGCAGGTCGAGACGTACGGATTCCTCCCAAGATAGGTCAGATCTACCACTGACCTGCCACAGCCCGGTCAGGCCGGGCCGTACGAGGAGGCGTCTGCGCACGTCGTCGCCGTAACGCACCACCTCGTCGGGCAGCGGAGGGCGGGGGCCGACGAGCGACATGTGACCGAGCACGACGTTGATGAGCTGCGGCAGCTCGTCAAGGGAGTGGCGGCGCATGCGCGCGCCCAGCGGCGTGACCCGCGGATCGTTCCTGATCTTGAACAGCACACCCTCGCGGTCGCTGACCAGGGTGATCTTCTGCTGCTCCGAGCCACGCCGCATGGTGCGAAATTTCAGGATCGTGAACAGCCGGCCGTCCCTGCCCACCCTGGTCTGCCTGAACAGCGCGGGCCCCGGGCTCGTCGCGCGTACGGCCACCGCCAGCCCCGCCAGCAGGGGCGTGAGCAGCACCAGGAGCGCGGCCGCGACCATCCGGTCGAAGACGTTCTTGACCAGCTGCCGCGCCCCGGCCAGCTCGGGATGCTCCACGTGGAGCAGCGGGAGCCCGGCGACCGGTCTGATCGTGGTGCGCGGCCCGGCCACGTCCATCAAGGCAGGCGCCACCACCAGCTCGGTGTGCGTGCGCTCCAGCCGCCAGGCCAGCCGCCGCAGCGCCTGGCCGTCCATCTCGGGGCAGGCCAGCACGGCCACGGTGTCTGCGGCGAGCTGCTCGACCACGATCGGCACGTCGCTGAGGTCGCCCGCGACGGGCACCTCTCCCACGCGGTCGCCCGGCGTGCCGCCCGGCAGGCAGGCGGCCACGACGTCCATGCCGTGGTGACGCTCCCGCTTGAAGAGCCGCACCAGCTCCTCGACCGAGGCCGCATGACCGACCGCGACGACCTTGCGCATGCACTCTCCCGCCGCCCTGCGACGGTGCAGGGCGCGGCGCAGCGCGTACCTGAGAATCAGCGTGAGCAGCGTGACCAGCGGTAGCGCGAGCACGACGTAGCCGCGGGCGACGTCGGTCTTGGTCAGGTAGGAGCCGATGGCGGTGCCCGCGGTCAGCGCCACGCCCGCCTGCATGACCCTGCGGAACTCCTCGGAGCCGACGCCGAGCATGCGCGGCTCGTAGGCCCGGTTGAGCGCCACCGCGCACGCCCACGCCACCGGGAGGGCCAGGCTCACCAGCAGGTACGGCAGCACGTACGGCGTGAGCCCGCCGAAGCGCCCGTAGAAGGCGATCCCGGCCCCGGCCGCCGCCCCGCAGAGGTCGGCCAGCACGGCACGCAACCGGTAGGAGCGGACCCAGGTGGGCGTGCGCGGGCCGACCCGCCAGGAGGCCGCGTGGCCAGGTCTGACGACGGTCATGAGTCCCTCATCACGCACACGTGCCTCCAGGTGACCATTCTGGAACAGACAGTCACTGATCGTAGCCGTACTGGAGGCCGGGAACCGGTGAACGGACCTATGCGGCGATCAGCGTGGAGGGCCCGAAATGTGGAGATCAGACCGGTGGAAGTCGTTCTGGGTGACCTCCAGGCCGCGGGTCATCAGCGACTCCACGACGTCGGCCGCCCGGTCCACGAGGAAGGGCAGGTCCTTGCGCTCCATGGTGGCGAAGTCCTTGAGCACGAAGGAGGCGGGGTCCATGCGGCCGGGCGGGCGCCCGATGCCGAAGCGGACGCGCAGGTAGTCGCGGGTGCCGAGGACCTTGGTGATCGACTTGAGGCCGTTGTGGCCGTTGTCGCCGCCGCCGAGCTTGGCCCGGAGGGCGCCGTACGGGACGTCGAGCTCGTCGTGGACGACGATCAGCCGGTCAGGGCCGATCTTGTAGAAGTCGGAGAGCGCCTTGACGGGCCCGCCGGAGAGGTTCATGTAGGTGAGGGGCTTGGCCAGGATGGCGGTGCTGGTCTCGCAGACCTCGGCCCTGCTCTTGTGCGCTTTGAACCGCCCGCCTGCCCTGGCCGCGAGCTCGTCGAGCACCATGAAGCCCGCGTTGTGCCTGTTGCCCGCGTACTCGGGCCCGGGATTGCCCAGTCCGGCGATCAGCCAGCGATCCATTTGCACCCCTCACAGCGGAACGGGGCGGCTCGAGTCCGGCCACCCCGTTCACGAATCGGACCCGTTACTCGGCGGCGGGGGCCTCGGCGGTCTCGCCCTCGGCGGCGGCCTCGGCGACCTCGCCCTCGGCGGCCTCCTCGCCCTCCTCCGGCGCCTCGACCGGCTTGGCGATGACCTGGAGGATGACCGTGTCCAGGTCGGCGACCAGCGTGGCGCCCTGCGGGAGCTGGAGGTCACCGGCGGTGATGACGGTGCCGATCTCCCGGCCCTCGACGTCGACCTCGACGCCGGTCGGGATGTGGGTGGCCTCGGCCTCGATCGCGACCGAGACGAGCTGCTGGTCGAGCAGGCCGTCGGTGTGGACGTCGCCGACCGTGGTGACCGGGATCTCGACGGTGACCTTCTCGCCGCGCTTGACCAGGAGCAGGTCGACGTGCTCGACGAAGCCCTTGATCGGGTCGCGCTGCACGCCCTTGGGCAGGGCCAGCTCGTCGACGCCCTCACCCTTGAGGTGGATCAGCACGTTGGGCGTGCGGAGCGCGAGCAGCACCTCGTGGCCGGGCAGGGTCAGGTGCTTGGGGTCGATGCCGTGGCCGTAGAGAACGGCGGGCACCTTGTCGGCGCGGCGGATCTTGCGAGCGGCGCCCTTGCCGAACGTGGTGCGCGGCTCGGCGGCGATACGTACTTCAGACACGACATCTCCTAGGGATGCATGGGGATCGGTGTGTCGGCGCTCTCCCTCACCCGCCCTAGCGGAAGGCGTTACGAGCGCAACCGTGCCAGTCTACAGCGCTGTCCGCCGAGCTCCGCTCGGAAGGCCGTGATGGGTGTCCTCGCTTCGCTGCGGATCCATCACGGCTTAAGACTCCCCCTCGAACAGGCTGGTGACCGAACCGTCCTGGAAGATCTCGGTGATCGCGCGGGCGATGAGCGGCGCGATCGACAGGATCGTCAGCTTGTCGAACCTGCTGGTCTCCGGCAGCGGCAGCGTGTTGGTCACGATGACCTCGGAGATCCGGGAGTTCTTCAGCCGGTCCACGGCAGGGTCGGAGAAGACCGCGTGGGTGGCGGCGGTGATCACGTTGGTGGCGCCCTGCTCGTAGAGGGCGTCGGCGGCCTTGCAGATGGTGCCCGCGGTGTCGATCATGTCGTCGATCAGCACGCAGGTGCGGCCGCGTACCTTTCCGACGACCTCGCTGACCTTCACCTGGTTGGCCACGTCGAGGTCGCGGCGCTTGTGGATGAACGCCAGCGGCGTGCCGAGCGTGTCGGCCCAGCGCTCCGACAGGCGCACGCGCCCGGTGTCGGGCGAGACGATGGTCGTGTTCTCCAGGTCGAGCTTGTTCTTGAGGTAGCTCTCCAACACCGGCATGGCGAACAGGTGGTCCACCGGGCCGTCGAAGAAGCCCTGGATCTGCGAGGTGTGCAGGTCGATCGACATGAGCCGGTCGGCGCCCGCGGTCTTGAACAGGTCGGCCATCAGCCTGGCCGTGATCGGCTCGCGGCCGCGCCCCTTCTTGTCCTGACGGGCGTAGCCGAAGAACGGCATCACCACGGTGATGCGCTTGGCGGAGGCCCGCTTCAGCGCGTCGACCATGATGAGCTGTTCCATGATCCACTGGTTGATGGGGGCGGTGTGGCTCTGGATGACGAAGGCGTCGCAGCCTCGTACGGACTCCAGATAGCGGGCGTAGATCTCGCCGTTGGCGAAGTCGATCAGCTTGGTGGGGGTCAGGGAGACGCCGACGTGCTGGGCGACCTCCTCGGCCAGCTCAGGATAGGCCCGGCCGGAGAAGAGCATGAGGTTCTTCTCGCCCGGTTGTTTGATGCTGGTCATGAGCCCTCCCTCGTCGGTCTCATGACCGGGCTGCTGTGCTTATTGATGACCTCGACAAGCTCGGTCATGTCCCACTCTCCTGCTGCTCTTGCTCGGCCAGCGCCCGCTCGGCGGCCGCGGCCGACTTCGTGCCCGCGCGCCTGCGCAAGACCCACTTCTCGATGTTGCGCTGCCTCGCTCGGGCGACGCCGATGGCGCCAGGGGGCACGTCGCTGTCGATGACGGAGCCGGCGGCCGTGTAGGCGCCGTCCCCGACGGTCACGGGAGCGACGAGCATCGAGTCGCAGCCCACGAACGCGCCGTCGCGCACGGTGGAGCGATGCTTGTTGACCCCGTCGTAGTTGACGAAGACCACGGCGGCGCCGATGTTGACGTCGTCACCGATCGTGGCGTCTCCCGCGTAGGACAGGTGCGGCACCTTGGAGCGCTCGCCGACCTGGGTGTTCTTCATCTCGACGAACGTGCCGGCCTTGGACCTGCGGCCGAGCACCGTGCCGGGGCGCAGGTACGCGTAGGGGCCGACGTTGGCCTCCGGGCCGATCTCGGCGCTGTCGCAGACGGCGTTGCGGACCGTCGCCCCCTCGCCGACGCGGGTGTCGGTCAGCGTGGTGGCGGGGCCGACCTCGGCACCGGTCTCGATGACGGTGTCGCCGTGGAGCTGGGTGCCGGGGTGGATGACCGTGTCGGGCGCGATGCGCACGCCGACATCGATCCAGGTGCTACCGGGGTCGACGATCGTCACCCCGGCGCGCATGTGGTCTTCGAGCAGGCGCTCGTTGAGCACCTTACGGGCGGCGGCGAGCTGCACCCGGTCGTTGACGCCCTCGACCTCGACGCGGTCGCCCGCCACGCAGGCGCCGACCCGGTGGCCGTCGCCGCGCAGGATGGCCAGGACATCGGTGAGGTACTCCTCGCCCTGGGCGTTGTCGGTGGACACGCGCTTGACGGCGTCGGCGAGGAGGGCGCCGTCGAAGGCGTAGATGCCGGAGTTCATCTCCTTGATGGCGCGCTGCTCCGGAGTGGCGTCCTTCTCCTCGACGATCTCCAGCACGGCGCCGCTCTCGTCGCGGATGATCCGCCCGTAGCCGGTCGGATCGGGCACATGGGCGGTCAGCACGGTGACCGCGTTGCCCTCGGTCGCGTGCCGTTCGAGCAGCTCGGCGAGGGTCTGGGTGCGAAGAAGCGGCACGTCCCCGTACGTGACCAGCACCGTGCCGGAGATCTCGCCGACCTCCTCGATCACGGTGCGCACCGCGTGGCCGGTGCCGCGCTGCTCACGCTGGACGACGGCACGGGCGTCGGGGCTGGTGGCGGCCAGGTGGCCGCCGACCCGCTCCAGCGCGTGGCCGATGACGACGATCAGCTGCTCGGGACCGAGGTCGCGGGCGGCTGCGAGCATGTGGTCCACCAATGCACGGCCACATAGCTCGTGCAGGACCTTCGGGGTCTGGCTCTTCATCCGGGTGCCCTCGCCGGCGGCGAGGACGATGACGGCTGCCGGGCGCGGCACACTCACGGACTGAGGCTCCCTGTGACTGGACGGATCAGGGCATTCGGTACGTCTACCGCACCGCTACCCTCCCGACACCGTGAGGATACCTGGCCGCGCCCCGAACCTTCGCGCCGGGGAGCAGGTCACAGCTCCCGGAAGAGGACTCGAACCCCTACAAAGTGGACCAAAACCACTTGTCCTGCCGATTAGACGATCCGGGATAGATCGGACGCCTGGCGTCCGACACTCCCCTACGATACCGAGCCCGCACCCCGGCGCGCGCCCGTAATTAGCTCCCGTACCGGAGCGAGGCGGAACTCTCCTGGTAGTGACGGCGCTCGGCGCGTCATCTGCATAACAGACCGCCCTAAAGGGCACAAGACACGAACCCCACCCACCTTGCCGCGCACAGAGTCAGCTTCCCCACATTCACGGCTTAGGGCTTCCTTACTTACGCTGGCGTAGGTTACGGTTGCGTAGCCAGGACATTCATCCTCATACATGCCGTTGGAGGTCGTCCATGACCGTTCTCGCCGAGCGCCCAGCGCCAGCCCCGAAGCCCGACTTCGAACCCGAGCCGAAATCCAAGGCAGAGCTGTTCACCTTCGGGCTGGTCGTCGGACTGCCGCTGATCGCGGTCGCGGTCGCGGTGCCGTTCGCCTGGGGATGGGGCCTGGGCTGGACGGACATCGCCATCTCCTTCGTCTTCTACGTGGTCTCCGGGCTCGGCGTGACCGTCGGGCTGCACCGCTACTTCACCCACGGCTCGTTCAAGGCCAAGCGCCCGCTGAAGATCGCGATGGGCATCGCGGGCAGCCTGTCGCTGGAGATGTCCGTGCTCGACTGGGTGGCCACGCACCGCAAGCACCACAAGTTCTCCGACAAGGAGGGCGACCCGCACTCGCCGTGGCGTTTCGGGCCCGGCTTCAAGTCCATGTCCAAGGGCCTGCTCTACGCCCACATGGGCTGGCTGTTCGAGAGCGAGCGGACCAACAGGGAGAAGTACGCCCCGGACCTGTGCAAGGACCAGGACGTGCTCAAGCTGCACAAGTGGTTCGGCGCGCTCGCCATCTCCTCGATCGTGCTCCCCGGCGTGATCGGCGGGCTCGTCACCTGGTCCTGGCAGGGCGCGGTGACCGCGCTGTTCTGGGGCTCGATCGTACGCATCGGGCTGCTGCACCACGTGACCTGGTCGATCAACTCGATCTGCCACGTCTTCGGCGAGGAGGACTTCCAAGTGCGCGACAAGTCGCGCAACGTCTGGTGGCTGGCCATCCCGTCCTTCGGCGAGTCGTGGCACAACCTGCACCACTCCGACCCGACCTGCGCCCGCCACGGCGTGCTCAAGGGGCAGATCGACCTGAGCGCCGGCCTCATCCGGATCTTCGAGCGGCTCGGCTGGGTGTACGACGTCCGCTGGCCGACGCCTGAGCGTCTGGCGGCGAAGCGCATTGCCTGACGCCGATCAGCCGACGAACGGTCACGTATCGGTGGCCGTCATTATGGAGACCGTGACCGAACCCCGATCTCGCAGGCGTATGTCCGGTAGCGAGCGCAGAGAGCAGCTGATCCAGATCAGCCGCACCCTCTTCGCGGAGAAGGGGTTCGACGGGACCTCTATCGAGGAAATCGCAGCTACCGCACAGGTGTCGAAACCCGTGGTATATGAGCATTTCGGCGGCAAGGAAGGCGTCTACGCGGTCGTGGTGGATCGCGAGATGCAGAAGTTGCTCGGCATGATCACCGAGGGTCTGGCCGCAGCCCATTCACTGGTCAAGCTGGAGCGGGCCGCGCTGGCGCTGCTCCAGTACATCGAGGAGAGCAGCGAGGGCTTCCGCATCCTCGTACGCGACTCCCACGCCGCCTCCGGCACCGGCACGTTCGCGAGCCTGATCAACGAGATCGCCAGCCAGGTCGAGGACGTTCTGGCCGACGAGTTCGCGGCGCGCGGCTACGACCCCAAGCTCGCGCCGATGTACGCCCAGATGCTGGTCGGCATGGTGGCGCTGACCGGGCAGTGGTGGCTCGACGTACGCAAGCCGGGGCGCGAGGAGGTCGCCGCCCACCTGGTCAACCTGGCCTGGAACGGCCTGACCGGGCTCAACCCCAGCCCCTCGATCACCGCCATGACCCGCGGGCAGTCCGCCGCCCCGGTCAGGCCGCGCACCACCAGCGAGAAGGAGCTGCGCGAGCTGGAGAAGGCGCGCGAGAAGGAGCTCAAGGAGGCCGAGAAGGCACGGCAGAAGGAGCTCAAGGAGGCGGAGAAGGCACGGGTGCGCGAGCTCAAGGAGCGGGAGCGGCTGCTGAAGGAGGCGGAGAAGGCGCGCGAGCGCGAGGAGAAGATCCGCCAGCGCGAGGCCCGCCTGGCCGAACGCGCCGCCCGCCTCGAACAGGCGGACCATCCGGAGTGATTGCGGGGCCGGGCCGTGGGCTTGAACAGCGGGGATGGCCTGGGTGACGATTGAGTAGAGCGTGGCTGACCAGCCGGGACGAGCCGTTGCGGTTGCGTTAACGTTCTGTTCAATCAATCGGGGCAATATAGGTCATATGTCCGCGGAACCGTTCCAAGCCCCCAACGACCTGCCCCTGCCTCAGGAGCGGTTTCTCAATCGCGAGGAGAGCTGGCTCCAGTTCAACGAGCGCGTCCTCGAGCTCGCCGAGGATCCGACGGTCCCGCTTCTGGAGCGGGTGCGCTTTCTGGCGATCTTCGCGAGCAATCTCGACGAGTTCTTCCGCGTACGGGTCGCGGGGCTGAAACGGCGCATGGCCACCGGCCTGCTGCTGCGCACCAAGAGCGGGTTGAAGCCGCGCGAGGAGCTGGCCAGGATCGGCACGATCGCCGACGAGCTGGCCAAGCGGCACGCGGCGGTCTTCCACCAGCAGATCTGCCCGCAACTGGCGTCCGAGGGCATCGAGATCGTCAGGTGGGACGACCTGGGCCGCGAGGAGCGTACGGAGCTGCGCAAGCTGTTCAGGGAGCGGATCAGGCCGGTGCTGACGCCGCTGGCCGTGGACCCCGCGCACCCTTTTCCCTATATTTCGGGGCTCAGCCTGAATCTAGCGGTTCTGGTGCGTAATCCGGCCACCGATCATACGGTTTTCGCGCGGGTCAAGGTTCCGTCGCAGTTGCCCCGGTTCGTACCTGCCTCGAAAGACAGATTCGTCCCGCTCGAAGACGTCATCGCTGCGCATCTGGGACAGCTCTTCAAGGGCATGGAGATCCTCCAGCACCACGTTTTCCGCGTCACCAGGAACGAGGATCTCGACGTGGACGAGGACGTCACCGAGAACCTCATGCAGGCCCTGGAGAAGGAGCTGCTCAAGCGGCGTTTCGGCCCGCCCGTGCGGCTGGAGGTCGAGAACACGATCACGCCGGAGGTGCTGGCGCCGCTGGTGGAGGAGCTGGAGCTGGCGCCGCACGAGATCTACCGCGTGCAGGGCCCGCTCGACCTGTCGGGGCTGCACGCCATCGCCGATCTGGAGCGGGGCGAGCTGAGCTACCGGCCGTTCGTGCCCGCCGAGGTGATCACCGCCGAGGACGACATCTTCTCGATCCTGCGCGAGCGCGACGTGCTGCTGCACCACCCGTACGACTCGTTCGCCACCAGCGTGCAGCGCTTCATCGAGGTGGCCGCGGCCGACCCCAGGGTGCTGGCGATCAAGCAGACCCTCTACCGCACCAGCGGCGAGTCCCCCATCGTGGACGCGCTGATCGACGCGGCCGAGGCGGGCAAGCAGGTCGTGGTGGTCGTGGAGATCAAGGCCCGTTTCGACGAGCACGCGAACATCTCCTGGGCCCGCAAGCTGGAAAGGGCCGGCTGCCACGTCGTCTACGGCGTGGTCGGGCTGAAGACCCACTGCAAGCTCGCGCTCGTGGTCCGCCAGGAGCCGTCGGGCGAGCTGCGCCGCTACTGCCACATCGGCACCGGCAACTACAACCCCAAGACCGCCAGGCAGTACGAGGACTTCGGCCTGCTCACGGCGGACCCGCTGGTCGGGGAGGATGTGACGGACCTGTTCATCCACCTGACCGGCTACTCCCACCATTCGGCCTACCGCCGCCTGCTGGTCGCGCCCCACTCCATGCGCAGCGGGCTGCTGGCCAGGATCGAGCGGGAGATCGCCCACGCGCAGGCGGGGCGGCCCGCGAGGATCAGGATCAAGACGAACTCCCTGGTGGACGAGCCGATCATCGACGCGCTCTACCGGGCGTCCAGGGCCGGCGTGCCGGTGGACGTGTGGGTGCGGGGCATCTGCAGCCTCCGCCCAGGGATCCCCGATCTGTCCGAAAATATCCGCGTAAGGTCGGTCCTGGGACGCTTCCTTGAGCACTCCCGGGTGTACGAGTTCGGCCTGGGCCGCCGGCCCGAGGTCTGGATCGGCAGCGCCGACCTCATGCGCAGGAACCTCGATCGCCGCGTCGAAGCCCTGGTCAAGGTGACCTCGCCGCAGCACAAGGCCTACCTCATCGAGCTGATGGACCTGGCCATGGCCGACACCACGAACGCGTGGTGGCTCAACTCCGATGGCACGTGGGCCCGCCATCCGGGAGAGGACCCCCAGAGCCATCTCATCGGCACGCGCCGCTGGAGGACCGTTGATGACTGACCTGCTCCGCGCCGCCGGAGCCGTGGTCTGGAGGGGCGAGGAGAGCCGCCCCGAGGTTGCCGTCATCCACCGACCGACCTACGACGACTGGACCTTCCCCAAGGGCAAGCTGAAGTCTGGAGAGCACGAGATCGCCGCCGCCCTGCGCGAGGTGAACGAGGAGACGGGCCTGACCGTGCTGCTCGGCCGCGCGCTGCCGCCCGTCCACTACCTCAGCGCCGGCCGGCTCAAGCGGGTGGACTACTGGGTGGCGCGGGTGGCCGGCGACGACGGGTTCTCCCCCGGCGACGATGAGGTGGACGAGCTGCGCTGGCTGCCGGTTGAGGAGGCCAGGCGGCTGCTGACGTACGAATGGGACGTGGGGCTGCTGCGCGCGCTGCGGGCCGCCCCGCTCGAGACGGTGCCCCTCGTGCTCGTACGGCACGGCTCGGCCGGCTCCAGGAACGAGTGGCAGGACGACGACGCGCTGCGCCCGCTCGACGCCGACGGCCGGTCCCAGGCGGCGAACCTGGTCACCGCGCTGCCCGCCTACCGGCCCGAGCTGCTGATCAGCTCACCCACCGCCCGGTGCGTCCAGACCCTGGAGCCGTACGCGGCCGGAGTCGGGGCGGAGATCAAGCCCGAGCCGCTGCTCGGCGAGGAGAGCTACGACCCGGACACGACGACCGACCTGGTCAGCCGGATCGCGGTGCCCGCGGCCGTGTGCAGCCACCGCAAGGTGCTGCCCGAGCTGGTCAGGACGTTGAGCGGCCAGGGCGTGCATCTGCGCAAGGGCGCGTTCGCCGTGCTGCACAGGGCGGGCGAGCGCGTCGTCAGCGTCGAGCGCTACACGACCTGATCACTCACCAGGTGACCGGAAGCCGGTCGAAGCCGTCCGCGATCCTCCCCTCGTTGCGGGGCAGCTCCTCCATGGGCACGGCCAGCCGCAGGGTGGGGAGGCGCTGGAACAGCCTGGCGAACACGGCCTCGAGCTCGACCCTGGCCAGGCTCGCGCCGATGCAGAAGCGCGGGCCGTACCCGAAGCTCAGGTGCGGTTCGGGCTGCGGACGGCGGATGTCGAACACATCCGGATCCGGATAGATCCGCTCGTCCCGGTTGGCCACCCCCGTGAGGATCACGACGGCCTCGCCCTTGCGGATCGTACGGCCGCCGAACTCGATGTCCTCGTGGGCGTACCTGGGCAGGCCGTGCAGGCTCGTCACCACCATGCGCAGGATCTCCTCGACCGCGGCGGGGGCGAGGCCCGGGTCGGCCATGAGCAGGTCGCGCTGGTCGGGGTGGGCCAGGAGGAGCAGCACGCCGTAGTCGATGCGGTTGACCGTGGTCTCGTGCCCGGCGAACAGCAGCCCGCCGGCCAGCTCGGCGATCCGCCCGTCGTCGTCGAGCTCTTTCGCCAGGTCCGACAGCACGTCCTCGGCCGGCTCGCGCCGCTTGCGCTCGATCAGCCCGGCCATGTACGCGCCGAGCTCCGCGCGAGCCGCCTCGCTCCGCCCCATGTCCAGCATGTCCCCCATGCGGGACGACACTTCGCCGAAGTACTCCCTGTCCTCGTACGGCACGCCGAGCAACTGGCAGATGACCAGCACGGGCAGCGGGAACGAGAGCTCGGCGTGCAGGTCCACGGGCGGCGTCAGCTTGGCCAGGTGGTCGAGCCGCTCATCGACGAGGGAGCCGACGTGGTCCCGGAGCGCCTTCATCCTGCGCGCCGAGAAGGACGGCATGAACAGCCTGCGCATGCGGGTGTGGTCGGCCTTCTCGGTGGCCACGTCGCCCTGCGGGCCGCCGAGCAGCGCCGAGCCCGACAGCCGCGCGGCCTTGTCCGGCTCCGGATGGGAGCGGCCGAGCCTCGGGTCGTTGAACAGGCTGCGGGCGTCCTCGTAGCCGGTGACCAGCCAGACCTCGTCGCCCATCCGGGTACGTACCTTCGCGATGCCCTCTTCGGCGCGCAGGTCCCGGTACTCGTCGGGGACGTCGAGCAGGCTGTGCCGCTCGAAGGGGATGGTGGGAAGGTTCCTCATAGAACCTTCTTAACCGCCTTGAGGGTCTCTGCCCAGACTCTGGGGAAATCGGCGTGGGCCTGCTCGGCGGTGTTCCGTTCGATCCCGATGAGCAGTCCGTAGGTGAACGTGTCCTCGCCTGCCTGGCGTGCGCTCTCGGCCTCCTTGGCCAGCGTCTCCTGAGCGACGACGCCGTCCTGGTGCGCGCCCAGGATCTCCTGGATGTCCTCGGCCAGCTTGGCCAGCTTGGCCATGCTCCCGCCAAGGGTGGGTTGGAGCGCTTCGGCGGTGTAACGAGCGCGTTTGGCGGCCTTCCGCACATCGTGCATGGCTGTTTCACGACGTTCGGGGTCTTCGATGGCCTGCGCGGTGTCGTACGCCTTCGTCACTCTGGCCCAGTTCGCCGCGGCGACGGCGGAGAGCTTGTCCTGGGCCGGTTTGGCCGCCGCCCTGCCCAGGCTCGGGGCGGACACGAGCTGGTCGAGCGCGTTGAGCAGGGCGTAGTAGCGGTCGCTGTTGAGCATGTCGTCGATGCGGGCGTACGCCTCTTGCTCGCGTTTGTGCAGATCCTCGCCGAGCCGGGTCTGGATGGGGCCGGTGACCAGCTCCGGCTGGAGGCCGGCCAGCTCCCTGGCGAACCTGGCCCTGATCACCTCCAGGTCCCGGGCCTCCCCGAGCACCGCGCCGAGCCGGCGCAGCTCGTCCTGGATCTGCCCGGTGTCGGTCACGATGCTCTTGAACGCCTTGAGCGCGCTGCGCAGCCTGCGGGCGGCCACGCGCATCTGGTGGACGGCGTCCTCCTCGGCCCTGCGTACCCGCGGATCCTGCGCGAGCAGGGCGGCCACCTGGCCGGCCAGGTAGGCGACGACGGTCTCGCCCGCCGTACCGGGTTCGGTGGGGGCCTTGGGGAGCGGGGCGGGTTCGAGCAGTTTGGCGAGCTTGCTGCCGGCCGCCGAGGGCGTCGCACCCGCCTTCCTGAGGCGCTTGCCGACCTTGGCGAGGAAGGCCCGGCGGTCCTCGGCGAGCAGCTCCGCCTCGACCTCGCGCCACCGTACGATCTTGGGCTCGTCCTGGAACACCGTGCCCTTGACGTGGTCGTCGGCGATCTCGACCAGCTTGGTGTCGCCGTCGAGCAGGACGGTGACGCTCCTGCGGGTGTCCAGCTCGGCGACCGGCTGCAGCTCGGCGCCGCGGGTGTAGGCGCGGACGAGCTCGGCCAGCTCAGGGGGCACGATCTTCGTGCTCCGGGTGAGCGGATGGGTGATCTCCTGGCGCGCCCCCTTGGCCTTGGGCAGCTTCAGGTGCCAGCCGGGATCGGAGCCGCCTCGTCGCCTCCTGAGCGTGATGCCCCGAGTGGCCAGTCGAAGGTCGGGGGTGTCGTAGTAGAGGGCCACGAGCTGGTAGCTCTTGGGGCCCACGACGTCGGCCAGACCGCTCAGGTCCGGGATCGCGTAGTCGGGAGGAACGTCGAACTTGTCCTCGATCTCGATGCCCACTACACCTCACAAGGGTCCGATTTCGGAACATCATGCCATTCTGAGGTGAACATCACACGGCTTGCAGCAGCTCGATTCTGTTGCCCACGGGGTCCGAGAGATAGATCCGCCGATAGCCGGGGAACAGGTCGTCGATCTCCGCGTCAGTGGCATAGGCGTCGAGGTCGTCCACCAGGAACGCGGGGTGAGCCTTGCGCGCGGGCCTGAAGTCGTCCTCGATGCCGAGGTGGACCTCTACCCCCTCGCTCCTGAACCACACGCCCCCGCGCTTGGCCAGCTCCGGCGGCTTGGGCACCTCCCGGAGCCCCAGCACGCCCTCGTAGAAGCGCCTCAGCTCGGGCTCGCTGCCCCTGGGCGCGGCGAGCTGCACATGATGAATCTGCTTGATCACTTCTGCACCACGACGAAGATCCGCCGGAACGGGAAGGGAGTGCCGTAGCTCCTGGCCGGATACACCTCGGCCAGCACCTTGGCCAGGTCGTTCTTGAACCGGGCCTGCTCGTCCGGGTCCAGCCGGTCGAGCACGGGGCGCAGCGCGGTGCCGGAGACCCAGTCGAGCACCGGGTTCTCACCCTGCAGGACGTGCATGTAGGTCGTCTCCCACGCGTCCACCTGGGTGCCGCCGTGGTTGAGCAGGTCCAGGTAATCGAGGGGGTCGTCGACCGGCTGCGCCCTCACGACGTCACTGAGCCTGTCGGACCAGGCGCGGGAGGCGCAGAGCTCGCGGATGGCGACGTGGCTGGGCGCCTCGAAGTTGCCGGGCACCTGGAACGCCAGCCACCCTCCCGAGGCCAGCGCCTCGATCCAGTGCTCCAGCACGTCGCGGTGCTCCGGCACCCACTGCAGGACGGCGTTCGACACGATCACGTCCACCGGACGGTCGGGGCGCCAGGTGGCCACGTCCGCCACCGCGAACCTGACGTTCGACTCCAGCCGGCGAGCCTTGGTGATCATCGCGGGCGAGGAGTCGAAGCCTTCGACGGTCGCGCGTGGCCAGCGTCTGGCCAGCTCAACGGTGAGTTCGCCACTGCCGCAGCCGGCGTCCACGACATAATCGGGATCGACCGCGCCGACCCTGGAGACCAGCTCGACGAACGGCCGCGACCGCTCGTCCGCGTAGACGGAGTAGGTTACCGGGTCCCAGATATCTCTCGACATGAAGATAATTGATATCGAGAGAGATATCTCGATGTCAAGACAGTACACTCTTGTGTCATGACGGAGGATGCTAGGGACGAGGTGGACCGTCTCGTCGCGGCTTGGCGCGCGGAGCGTCCCGACCTCGACGTCGAGCCGCTCCAGGTGCTCTCCAGGGTGTCACGACTGGCCAGGCATCTCGACCGGGCCAGGCGGGCGGCGTTCGCCGAGCACGATCTGGAGCCGTGGGAGTTCGACGTGCTGACGGCCCTGCGGCGGGCCGGCAAGCCGTACGAGCTCAGCCCCGGGGCGCTGTTGCGGGCCACGCTCGTCACGTCCGGGACCATGACCAACCGCATCGACCGGCTCGCGCAGGCGGGGCTGGTGCGCCGCCGCCCGGATCCGGAGGACCGGCGCGGCGTGCTGGTGTCCCTGACGGACACCGGTCTGGCACGGGTCGACGCCGCCTTCGCGGACCTGCTGCGGCGCGAGCACGACCTGTTGTCCGGTCTGGGGGACGGCGATCAGCGTCTGCTTGCGTCCCTGCTCCGGACGCTCCTCGCCCCCTTCGACGCCTCCTGAGACTGCCCGCGCCCTTCGACGCCCCCTGGAACTGGCCGCCCCCGCCCGCCTCGCGCACCCCGACATTCGACCCGTGCGGGGCAGGCATTCGATCCGCCTGGCCGACGACCATGGCCCCGCACGATTCGTGCGGAGCATGGTCGCGGATCAGGATGTCAGTCGCCCAGGCGGTCGGCGAGCTCGAGCCACTCGGCTTCGATCGTGTCCTTCTGGGCGTTGATCTCGCGTAGCTGGGCGTCGAGTGAGCCGAGCCGGGCGTAGTCGCTGGCCGCTTCCGCCATGGCCGCGTGGAGGCGGGACTCCTGGTCGCTCAGCTTGTCGAGCTGGCGTTCCAGGCGGTTGAGCTCCTTGCGCAGCTCGCGTTCCTCCTTGGCCGACAGCCCGGCACCCGGCTGGCCCGGCGCGGACGTGGCTCCGGATTGCTCCGCACCACCGGAGACCGCGCTGACGGTATCCGGTACGGGAGCCGCCCCGGCGGAGGTTCCCAGGCGGGCGGTCACGGCGGTGCCGGCGGCGCGGCGTTCGAGGTATTCGTCCACCCCGCCCGGCAGCAGTGAGAGCTTGCCGTCACCCAGCAGCGCCACGCACCTGTCGGTCACCCGCTCCAGGAAGTAGCGGTCGTGGCTCACCAGGACGAGCGTGCCGGGCCAGCCGTCCAGCAGGTCCTCGAGCTCGTTGAGCGTCTCGATGTCGAGGTCGTTGGTGGGCTCGTCGAGCAGCAGGACGTTCGGGTCGTCCATGAGCAGCCTGAGCAGCTGCAGCCGCCGCCTCTCGCCGCCGGACAGGTCGCCGACGACCTTCCACTGCGCCTCACCCTTGAACCCGAGGCGTTCGAGCAGCTGGGAGGCCGTCCACTCCCTCTTGCCGAGCTGGAGGTACTTGCGTACTTCCTCGACCGACTCCAGCACCCGCCGCGTCGGGTCGACCTCGGCGAGCTCCTGGGACAGGTGGGCGAGGCGTACCGTCTTGCCCCTGATCACACGCCCTGAATCGGGGGATACTGTGCCGGCGAGCAGGCGCAGCACGGACGACTTGCCGGAGCCGTTCACCCCGATCAGCCCGATCCGGTCCCCCGGGCCGAACTGCCAGGTGAGATCCCCGAGCACCAGCGGCCCGTTGCCCGGACCGCCCGCGTGCAGGGTGACGTCCTCGAGGTCGTAAACGGTCTTGCCGAGGCGTGCCGCGGCGAACCGCATCAGCTCGACGGTCTCACGCGCCGGGGGCTCGTTCGCGATCAGGGCCTGGGCGGCCTCGATGCGGAATTTCGGCTTGGACGTACGGGCGGGCGGGCCGCGCCGCAGCCAGGCGATCTCCTTGCGCATGAGGTTCTGGCGGCGTTCTTCGGCGGCCTGCGCGATCCGCGCCCGCTCGGCCTTCGCGAGCACGTAAGCGGCATATCCGCCTTCGTACCGCTCGACCCGCCCGTCCACGACCTCCCACGTACGGGTGGACACGGCGTCGAGGAACCACCGGTCGTGCGTCACGACCACCAGCGCGCTCTTCGCGCCCGCCAGGTGGCCGGCGAGCCAGGCGATGGCCTCGATGTCGAGGTGGTTCGTGGGCTCGTCCAGCATGATCAGGTCATGGTCGTCGATGAGCAGCCGTGCCAGCGCCGTACGCCTGCGCTCCCCACCGGACAGGTCGCCGGCCTTGGCGTCGAGGTCGAGGTCGCCGACCAGGTTGGCGAGGATCTCGCGTACCCGCTGGTCCCCCGCCCACTCGTGCTCGGCCAGGCTGCCGAGGACGATCTCCCGTACGGTGGCGCTCGGGTCCAGCGCGTCGTGCTGCGACAGGAAGCCGACCCGCAGACCCCGGTTGTGCGTGACCCGTCCCTTGTCCGGACGCACCGCTCCGGCGATCACGGACAGCAGGGTCGTCTTTCCGCCTCCGTTACGCCCGACGACGCCGATGCGCTCGCCCGCCTCGACGCCGAGGGATACGTCGGTGAGGAGTGGCTTGGGCCCATAGGCATGGGAAACCGACTCAAGATTGACCAGATTCATGGCCTTCCCAGAGTATCGGCTCTCCGTCCGTCCCCCGCCCGCCCTGACACCCCCTGTGGACGGCGGCCCTGAGGACGGCGGCCCTGTGCATGGGGCCCTGTGCACGGGGCCCGGTGCACAGGGCGCTGAGGACGGGGCGCTGAGGACGGCGGCGCTCCGGACGTGGATGCCGCGGGGACGGCGGCACAGCGGGGACGGCGGCACCGGGCCCGAGATGACAGGCCCGATGATGCCGGAGTCGGATTGCGCCAAATGCGGAGGAACCGGAGCGCGCTGCACCGGAGCGCGGGTGCCTGGCCGCGTGGCGCGGTCGGGTGGCGCGGTCAGGCCAAAGTGCCGTGGTCCGCCAGGGTGGCGCGGTCAGGCCAGGGTGGCGCCCTGGACCGGGCCGTGGGCGGCGACGGCGGTGTGGGCGGCTCCTGTGCTGGTCAGGCTGTGGGCCAGGTCGCGGGCGTGCAGTGCGTCGATGGCCAGGAAGGCGCACGTCGGGCCTGACCCCGAGACGATCGCGCCCAGGGCCCCGTGCTGGCGTCCCGCCTCCAAGGTGGGCCCGAGCTCTGGCCTCAGGCTGAGCGCGGCCGGCTGGAGGTCGTTGCTCAGGTGGGCGCCAAGTGAGTACGCGTCACCCGTGCCCAGCGCCTCCATCAGGGAGTCGTCCAGCTGGGGCCAGGGGACCTCGGCGCCCGAGGCCGCTCTGAGGCGGTCGCACTCGGCGTACACGCTGGCCGTGGAGAGACCGCCGTCCGCCAGCGCGAACACCCAGTGGAACGTGCCCCCGGTGGGCAGCTCGCTCAGCTGCTCGCCTCGGCCGGTGCCGACCGCCGTGCCGCCGAGCAGGGAGAACGGCACGTCGCTGCCGAGATCGCCCGCGATCTCCATGAGGTCCTCGAACGGCAGCCCCAGCCCCCACAGCTCGTTGCAGGCCACCAGCGCCCCGGCGGCGTCCGCACTGCCGCCTGCCATGCCGCCCGCCACGGGAATGTCCTTCTGAATGATCAGGTCGGCCCCGTAGGTGCGGCCCGCGTGCTTGGCGAGCGCCCGGGCGGCCCGGATCGCCAGGTTGCTGTCATCGGTCGGCACCTGGTCGGACCACTTGCCGTTCACCACCACGGTGATCGACTCGGACTCCTTCGCCACCACCTCGTCGAAGATCGATACCGCGTGGAAGACGTTCACCAGGTCGTGGTAGCCATCTTCCCTGAGCGGGCCGACAGAAAGCTGTACGTTGACCTTCGCAGGCACACGTACGGTCACCGAACTCATCGATCTGCTGCCACTCTCATCACTTGCCGGGGCCAAGGACACTCGATGTTATCGACACACGCGGCCCTGACATGCGGTTCTCACAATATGGCCTCCGAAAGGCCGGGTCAGCAGCACGCAGAGTCAAGTTAACGCGCCTTTGCCCACGAACGTCATGGCTAACGCAGAGTGATACGGCTCATTGAGAAATGTCCGCTCGCTCCCCCCATGGCCGGGTGCGCCCACTCGCCAGGCGGACGCATGGCGAGCGTGGTTGGACGGTGTGGCCGTGGGCTCGCCATCCTGGAGTGGTAGCTCGCGTTGAGGGTTGAGGAGGGCGCGTTGTCCGAGGTGACGGTTGTCGAGGTGCCACAGTGGCGAGGGTCGGGGGCGCGTACGGCGGAGCGGTTGCGCGAAGGGGCGCGGTTGCTGGCCGACATGGTGAACGCCGACCGCCGCGTGCGGGTGGAGGTCGATGACGATCTGGTCCTCACCGCCTCCAGGGTGCGTGAGGCCGTCGCACAGGCCGCCGATGGGCTCATGGTGACGGCCGGCGGGGATTGCGGGGTCGAGCTGGAGCCGGTGGCGGCGGCCAGGAAAAGGTACGGGGATCGGCTGGTTGTCGTGTGGTTCGACGCGCATGGGGACCTGAACACGCCGGACTCCTCACCTTCTGGGGCCTTTCATGGGATGGTGCTGCGGGCGCTCACCGGGGACGGGCCCGCGGGGCTGGCGCCGGGCGACCGGCTGGATCCGGGCCAGATCGTGCTGGCGGGGGTGCGCGATCTTGATCCTGCCGAGCTGGCGTTCGTCGAGGACCGTGGGATCCGCCGGCTGACCGTGGCGGATTCCGGTGCGGCCCTTGCCGAGGCGATCGCGGAGATCCATGGCGAGGCCGCCGTCTACGTGCACATCGACTTCGATGTGCTCGATCCGGAGATCTTCGCGAGTGTGGGGAGCCCCGCACCTGGCGGACTGCGTCCCGAGGGGCTGCTCTCCCTGGTCTCCGCCGTGGCTGAACGGTTCGAGGTCGTGGGACTCGGGCTCATGGAGTACGAGCCCTCCAGGGAGGAGGACCAGGCGACGCTTTCCGGGCTGGTCGAGGGGCTGGTGGAGGTCTGCGCGCGGCGCTGAACGGCTCAGCCGGGACGGGTCATGCCGCGGAAGACGGCTCGGTAATAAGGGGAGCCGAGGAAGTCCGTCGTCTTCACCACGTCGCCTGTCTTGGGCGCGTGGATCATCAACCCGCCTCCTAGATAGAGGGCCACGTGGGTCGGGTCGCCCGTGCCGCCGCCGAAGAAGAGCAGGTCGCCCGTGCGGCGCGCCCTGAGCGGAACGCGGCGGCCCTGGCGGAACTGCGTGCCCGTGTAATGGCCGAGGGCCACGCCCGCCCGAGCCCAGGCGTAGAGGGTCAGGCCGCTGCAGTCGAAGCCTCGCGTTCCGGCTCCCCTGCCTATGCCGATGGTGGGACCGCTCGCCGAACCTCCGCCCCACGAGAAGGGCACGCCCCGCTGGGCGAGAGCCGCGGCGGCGGCGATCTCACCGCGGGTGCGTCTGCCTACTGCTGGGCGCGGGTGGGGGCGCCGATCGCAGCAGCGCCCCGCCTGCTTCGGGGACGCCGACGGCCTCCAGGGTTGTCGGGTGCAGAGGTCCGCTCGGCCGCAGGGACGGCAGACGTCCGCTCGGCCGCAGGGACGGCAGACGTCCGCTCGGCCGCAGGGACGCGGAGTGAGGGAGGCTGCTCGAGCCGGGTCGGGGGAGATGGCGAGGGCTGCGAAGAGCGCGCCGGCGATGGCCGGCCGTAGCTTGATCATGTTGGCCTCCTGTTGGGGGGACGGGAGGCCAGGATCACGCGGCGGGGTGTGGCGGCTTGAGGCCGAACGCGGTTCTGTGGATGGCGGGAGGGAGGGCGCGACAGGTTGTGGAAATCCTCTGGGCCCAGGCCGGGATCGCCGAGCCGGTGCCCTCCGCCCTGGCGGTTACAGTCGGGATTCGGCGATGCGGGCGAAGGCGTGGACGTCCAGTTGCTCGCCCCGGGCGGACGGGTCCACGCCGGCCGCGCGGAGCGCCTCCTCTGCCTGGGCCGCGCTGCCCGCCCACGAGGAAAGGGCCGCTCGCAGGGTCTTCCTGCGTTGCGCGAAGGCGGCGTCCACCACCGCGAACACCTCCTCGCGCGACGCCTTCGTGGCCGGCGGCTCTCGCCGTACCAATGAGACGAGGCCGGAATCGACGTTGGGGACGGGCCAGAAGACGGTACGGCCAACCGGACCCGCGCGGCGGACGTCTGCATACCAGGCGGCCTTGACCGACGGCACCCCGTACACCTTGGAACCGGGGCCGGCGGCGAGGCGGTCGGCCACCTCCGACTGGACCATGACCAGACCCTTGCGCAGGGACGGCAGGGTCTGCAGGAGGTGGAGCACCACCGGGACGGCCACGTTGTAGGGGAGGTTGGCGACCAGGGCCGTGGGGGTGCAGCCGGACAGGTCGTCGGGGGTGATCCTCATGGCGTCCGCGTTCACGACCGTGAGCTTTTCGGACCCCCCGCGCTCGGCGACGGTGATGGGGAGCTGGCGGGCGAGCACCGGGTCGATCTCGACGGCCACCACGTGCGCGGCCGACGGCAGGAGCGCGAGCGTGAGCGAGCCGAGCCCCGGCCCGACCTCGATGACCACGTCGTTCTCCGACAGATCGGCGACGCGGACGATGCGCCGGACGGTCCCTGCGTCGATCACGAAGTTCTGGCCAAGCTTTTTTGTCGGACGAAGATCTAGCTTGTCCGCCAAAATACGTATTTCCGCTGGGCCCAACAGCCTCATCATCCAATCAGTCTCTCGCATCGAAGAACCAGCAATGGCGCTTGGGGAGACCAAAGGAGAGGATGGCGTGGAACAGGAAGGGACGTCCCTCATGGAGCCAACGGGCGCCGCGCCGCTCCGCCCGACGGACTTGCGGGAAATCGGGCCGTACCGGCTGCTGGGCCGGCTCGGCGAGGGCGGCATGGGGACCGTGTTCCTCGCACGGGCGCCGACGGGGCGATTTGTCGCGCTCAAGGTCGTCAAGGCGGAGTTCGCCAACCAGGAGGGGTTCGCGGCCAGGTTCCATGCCGAGGTCGAGAACGCTCGCCGGGTGGCGTCGTTCTGCACGGCTCAGGTGCTGGACAACGGCAACACCGGGGACGGCCGTCCGTACATGGTGACCGAGTACATCGCGGGCACCCCGCTCTCCGACCAGATCACGACATACGGGGCTCTGGAGCCGGGGCCGCTGCACGGCGTCGCGCTGGGGGTGGCCGCGGCGCTGGCGGCGATCCACGTGGCAGGGCTGGTGCACAGGGACCTGAAACCGGCGAACGTGATCCTCTCGCTGTCGGGGCCCAGGGTGATCGACTTCGGCATCGCGAGGGCTCTCGACCGGGAGACCGGATTCACGCTCTCCGGTGAATTATTAGGCAGCCCTGGATGGTGGGCCCCGGAGCAGGTACGCGGCGAGCTCGTCACCCCGGCGGCCGACATCTTCGCCTGGGGCTGCCTGGTCGCGTACGCGGGCAACGGGCGGCACCCCTTCGGCCGTGGCGACGCCATCACGCTGGCCACGCGCGTACTGAACAACCCGCCCGAGCTGGGCGCGCTGCCCGCGCCGCTCAACGAGCTGGTACGGCGGGCCACCTCGATGGACCCCACCGTGCGGCCGACGGCGCAGGATCTGCTGATCGCCCTGGTGGGAGGGAGCACGCCGGCGCGGGCCGCCGATCCGCCCACCCTGGTCGCGACCGAGATGCTCAGCGACTGGCAGCCGCCGCAGAACGTCGTGGACGAGCCGGACATCACGGCCACGTTCACGACACCCCCTCCGAGCGACGCCACGGGCCGCCGGGCTTCCGTCGTCCCGGGCACTCCCAGCACTCCAGGAGCTGCGGGCGTTCCAGGGGCTCCAGGAGCTGTCGGAGCTGCGGGCCTTCCAGGCGTTCCGGGTCCCAGCGTTCCGGGTCCCAGCGTTCCGGGTTCCAGCGTTCCAGGTGCTCCCGGCGTGTCCGGTCCGCCGGGCGCGTTCGGCGGACAAGCCGGTACGGCCGGCACGCCGCCTCCTCAGCAGAGCCAGGCCTCGATCGAGGAGCTGGCCCGGAGGGAGGAGGAGGCGGCCAAGGAGGAGTTCGCGCGCTGGGAGGCTCAGGCTCGGCAGAAGGAGCAGGCCCAGGCCGAGGCGCTGGCGAGGAAGAAGGAGCAGGCACGGTCGCGCGACCAGGAGGCGCAGCTGCGGCAGGGCGGGCTCCCCGGCACCGAGGCCCAGCCCGGCGAGCGCCGTACGGAGGCCTTACCGGGCCAGGGCCGTACGGCGGCCCTACCAGGCCAAGCCGGTACCTTACCGAGCCAAGGTGGTGCCCTGCCGGTCCGGGGCGGTACCTTGCCGGGCCAAGGCGGTACAGCGGCTGGGCTGGGCGATGGCCCCACGGCAGCCCTGCCGCCGGGCCAGGGCCGTACGGCAGAGGGCAACACGGCGGCGCTGCCGGGTCAGGGACGTACAGCAGAGGACCCCACGGCGGTGCCGCTGGGCGACGAGCCTGACACCCTTGGCGGTTCAAGGACGAAAGGCACAAGGTGGCTCATCGCCGGGGCGGCGGCCGTGCTGGCCATCGTCGTGACGGTGGCCGTCCTGATCGTCACCTCCGGCCGCAACACGGTCATCACCACGACCTCCGGACCTCCCTCCTCCCAGGCGGCCGCCTCCGCGCGCCCCAACGACGTGGGCCGCCGGTTCGCGCTGGGCGCCAACTTCGACGACCCCGTCGCGATCGTCGCCTCGGCGCCGGAGTGCGGGCTGAAGGAGTTCGAGGGCAAGACAGCGACCCAGGGTCAGCTCTGCGTGGTCCGCTGGACGATGATCAACCCGGGCGGCGAGCGCAGGCAGCTGATCCAGCCCGTCGTCACCATGATCGACGACCGGGGCGGCGAGCACGACCCGGCCGCCGTCACGCTGCCCCCGGCCATCCTGCCGGGCGGTCGCGTGGACAGCGCGTTCGTGTTCGATCTGGCCATGTACCGCACACCCGTGAAGATGACGGCGACCATGCTCGAGAACGGCAAGCAGATCGAGGTCGCGCTGTGATGGTGATCCGATCTGCGTTGATCGCACTCATGCTGACCGCCGGAGCGCCCCTGATGTCCACGACCACGGCGGCGGCCTGCGCCGGAGCGGCCGACTTCGACGGCGACGGCGTGGACGACGTGGCCGTGGGTGACCCGTTCGCGGACGACCAGAAGGGCTCGGTGAACGTGCTCTCCGGCGACAAGGTCGTCCCCGTCACCGTCCCGGATCTGGCCAGAGGCGACGCCTTCGGCTGGTCCGTACGGCTGGCCAAGGTCAACGCCGACGCCTGCGCCGACCTGGTGATCGGCGCGCCGTACGCGGACGTGGACGGCACCGAGGACGCCGGGGCCGCGTACGTCGTCTACGGCGGCGGCGCCGCGCCGCCGCTGCGCCTGACCGCGCCCCAGCCGCAGCGGTTCGCGCACTTCGGCTGGTCGCTGGCCGCGCATGGCGACCTGGTGGCGATCAGCGCGCCGTACGAGGACGAGAACCAGCTGCCGGACACGGGCGCCGTCTACGTACGCAAGGGCGCGGGCCGACTGAGCCGGATCAGCCAGGAGTCCGACGACGTGCGGGGCAACGGCGAGGTCGGCGACCAGTTCGGCTGGTCCATGGCGTTCGGGCCGGGGAACGAGCTGGTCGTCGGGGTCCCGTACGAGAACGACGACGGCGCGGGCCGCCAGGTGGAGACCGGAAAGATCGACTCCGGCTCGGTCGTCTTCATCGAGGACGTGCTGGCGCCCAAGCTGTCGACGCTGAAGCTGGACTCGCCGACCGACGTCTCCGGCGACCGGTACGGCTACGCGGTGGCGTACGCCGAGGGCTCCGGGTACGCGGTGAGCTCGCCGGGGGCCGGGTACGTGCAGCTGCTCGACCCCGGCAGGAGACCCGCGAGGAGGGTGACGCAGGAGGGCAAGCAGGCCTTCGGGTTCTCGATGGCCGCCTCGGCGGACGGCAGGCTGGCCATCGGGGCGCCCTACGGGGGCGGCGTCCGGGTCGTCTCCTGGAAGAACGCCGCCGAGGACAGGCGGTTGCCTGCCGGCGACGGGCTGTTCGGCTGGTCGGTGGCCTTCAGCGGCAACAAGCTCTTCGTGGGGCAGCCGGATGCGCAGCCGTACGGGAAGGTCTCGGTGGCCGGGCGCAACGCCGACACCCTCCAGCCGATCCAGCCCGCCAAGGGCGCCGACTTCGGCGCGTCGCTGTCCGGCTGACAGGGCGTCCCGCCATAAGTGTCCTGCGCCGCCGACGTGTGCCAGGGGCCTTCGGGGAGACAAGGAGGAGGTGGGCGGCCCCGGCCCAGGGCCCCAAGGCTCCGACGGTCAGCTGAGCAGGCGGTCGCCGCAGGTCGGCCACTGGGTCTGCCACCGGTCGCCCATCTGCTGGTAGAGCACCTGGGCCCGGTACGTCTGCTCCTCCACCGGCCAACTGCTGGGCAGCCCCATCCCGCCCACGGCCTCCCACACCGGCAGACTGAACTGGTACATCCCGTAGTAGGGCCCGTCCGGGTTGTACGCCAGGGGGTCGCCGTTGGCCAGGCACGCGGCCAGCGCCTGCCAGTCGAGCGCCATGACGTCCGGGCGGATCGGGATGGTGTGCGGCGGCGCCACCGTGATGACCGTTCCGTCCTTGGGGAAGCTGTCGAGCGGCGGCGTCACCACGTAGCCGCGGCGCAGCGGGACCAGGTTCTGCCTGAGCACGTCGCGTACCGTCCTGGCGGTGGTGTGCGAGGTGATCCGGGCGGTGCCCGCGACCACGTACACCCTGCGCCTGGTGTAGAAGGTGAGCCGCATCCCCGACAGCGGCACCGCGTCGTACGGCGGCGCGGACGCCTGCCCGGCCGCCGGGGTGAGGTCGAGCTGGGCCAGGGCATCGCCGACGTTCGTGGCGGTGACCAGGTGCCTGCTGGTGTGGCCGTCCAGAGTCAGGGTGATCGGGCGCGCGTGGCGTACCTCGATGGTGGACCCGTCGGCGACGTCCTCCTGCGCGGCCGGGCGCACGGCGTCGCCGTACCCCACCGAGACGCCGGCCTCGGCGAGCACGTCGCGCACGGTCCCCGCGAACGCGCGGACCTCCGTGCGCTGCCCGTCGACGATCACGACGACCTCTTTGACCAGGGACGACACCGCCACAAGTGCCCCGAGCGCCGCGGCGCCCGCCAGGCACACGACCGGCGTCCACGGTGAACGCCAGGGGATCGGCGGACGCGGCGCACGCCTTTTTCCTCGCACGAACCACCTCCGGTACGGTCAGGACCGCCCGAACGTTAGCGAGGCGTCACCCACCGCTTCGGCGGGTTCACCGAAAGATGGTCACCACTCGCCGAAGACTGTGACTCCGTTGGCGCTGATCGCCTCACACAGCCGATCCGGATGGACCCCTTTGACCTCCGCCAGGCAGCGCATGGTGAGAGGGATGAGGTAGGGGGCGTTCGGCTTGCCCCGGTGCGGGACCGGCGGCAGGTAGGGGGCGTCGGTCTCGACCAGCATGAGCTCCGGGGGCGCGACGTGGGCGGCCTCTCGGAGATAGCCGGCGTTCTTGTACGTGACCGGCCCGGAGAAAGACATGAAATATCCAGCTTCGACACACTTTTTCGCCATTTCGGCGTCGCCTGAGAAGCTGTGGAAGACGACCTTGTCCGGCGCGCCCTCGTCGCTCAGCACCTTGAGCACGTCGTCGTGCGCGTCGCGGTCGTGGATGACCAGGGCCTTGCCGGTGCGCTTGGCGATCTCGATGTGCGCGCGGAAGCTCGCGTGCTGGTCCTCCTTGCTCGCCCAGTCGCGGAAGTAGTCGAGCCCGGTCTCCCCCACCGCGCGCACCTCCGGCTGCCGCGCCAGCCTCTCGATCTCGGCCAGGACCTCCGGGGTGGCCTCATGGGCCTCGTTCGGGTGGATGGCCACCCCGGCGTACACGCCCTCCTGCTCGGCCGCGACCTCGGCGTTCCACCGGGACGACTTCAGGTCGTAGCCGATCGTGACCAGCCGGGTCACGCCGACCGCCCTGGCCTCGTCGAGGATGCCGCGCACGCTGGCCTCCGCCGCCTGCGCGGCCTGCGCCACCGGGTCGCCGGACGACGCCTGCCTGTTGCCGACCATGATGTCGAGGTGGCAGTGGCTGTCGAACACAGGGGCGGAGAGCGGCTCCGGCGCGGCAGGAAGCTTAGTCACGCCATCCAAGGTAGCGCCCGATCTACTCGCCCAGTCGGGCCAGCTCCTCGTCCACGACCTTGGGGTCGAGCTTCTTGAACAGCGGCACGGGCGGCGCGAGCGGCGTGCCCGGCTTGATCGGCCGGTGCTCCCAGCGGGCCGCCCCGTCGTAGTCGCCGGTGATCACCGGGTACGGAGTGCCGCCGTCCTCGTCGACGTCGCGCATCTCCGGCATGCCGGCCCACACGCCCTCGCCGCCGAGCATGGAGTAGACCTTGTTGGACGAGCCGGGCAGGAACGGCGTGAGCATCGTCTTGGCGTCGTCGACGACCTGGAGCGCGACGTGCAGGATCGACTTCTGCCGCTCCGGGTCCTCCTTGAGCTTCCACGGCTCCTGCTCGGCCAGGTATTTGTTGGCCTCGCGGACCACGTCGAACGCCTCGGTGATCGCGTTCTTGAAGCGCGACCTGTTCAGCTCCGCGCCCACCGGCGCGAACGCGTTGCGCGAGCGCTCCAGCAGCGCCCGGTCGGCGTCGGTCAGGTCGCCCGGCTCCGGCACGACTCCGAAGTTCTTCGCCGCCATCGAGATCGACCGATTGACCAGATTGCCCCAGGCTGCCACCAACTCGCCGTTGTTGCGGTTGACGAACTCCTGCCAGGTGAAGTCGGTGTCCTGATTTTCCGGGCCTGCCACCGCGATGTAGTAGCGCAGCGCGTCGGCGTCGTAACGCGCCAGGAAATCTCGTACGTAAATTACTACTTGCCTGGACGAGGAGAACTTCTTGCCCTCCATGGTCAGGAACTCGCTCGAGACCACCTCGGAGGGCACGTTGAGCGCACCGAGCGAGCCCGCCGAGCCGTCGCGCGCACCCTGCCCGCTGTAGCCCAACAGCATCGCCGGCCAGATCTCGGCGTGGAAGACGATGTTGTCCTTGCCCATGAAGTAGTAGCCGCGGGCGTCGGGATTCTGCCACCACGCGCGCCACGCGTCGGGGTCGCCCGAGCGCCTGGCCCACTCGATGGAGGCCGACAGGTAGCCGATCACCGCGTCGAACCAGACGTACAGCCGCTTGTTGGGCTGGTCGCGCCAGCCGTCGAGCGGGATCGGCACGCCCCAGTCGAGGTCGCGGCTGATCGCGCGCGGCTGCAGGTCGCCGAGCAGGTTGAGCGCGAACTTCAGCACGTTGGGCCGCCACTCGCCCTGCTTGGACTGCAGGTAGGAGCCGAGCACCTCGGCGAAGGCGGGCAGGTCGAGCATGAAGTGCTCGGTCTCGACGAACGTGGGGGTCTCGCCGTTGATGCGGCTCTTGGGGTTGATCAGCTGGATCGGGTCGAGCTGGTTGCCGCAGTTGTCACACTGGTCGCCGCGCGCGCCGTCGTAACCGCAGATCGGGCAGGTGCCCTCGATGTAGCGGTCGGGCAGCGTGCGGCCGGTCGAGGGCGAGATCGCCCCCATCGTGGTCCTGGGGAAGATATAGCCGTTGTCGTAGAGGCCCTTGAAGATCTCTTGGGTGACGGCGTAGTGGTTTTTTCGTCGTGGTCCTGGTGAACAGGTCGTAGGAGAGCCCCAGCCCGGTGAGGTCCTCGGCGATGACGCGGTTGTAGCGGTCGGCCAGCTCCCTGGCGCTCACGCCCTCCTTGTCGGCCTGCACCTGGATGGGCGTGCCGTGCTCGTCGGTGCCTGACACCATCAGCACCTTGTTGCCCGCCATCCGCTGGTAGCGGCTGAAGACGTCGGACGGCACGCCGAACCCGGAGACGTGCCCGATGTGGCGGGGGCCGTTAGCGTACGGCCACGCGACGGCGGTCAAGATGTGCTGGGACATAGTCCTAAGCCTACGGGTCTCCCATCCCGCATCGAACCCACTTCCCCCACACGACACGTCCCTCTCCGGCGGGCCTGTGGGCAAATGGGAACGGCGCCCACACAGTGGGCGCCGCGAGGTCGGTAGGAGGCAGGGGATCAGTGCTTGGAGTTCTCCAGGGAGACCGCTTCAGCGGCCTCCTCGGCGGCCTTGGCTGCGACGTCGATGGAGCTCTCCCGGGTGCGCCGGATGCCCAGGATGCTGACGAAGAGCGAGGCGAAGATCGTCTGGAAGCTCATGATCAGCGCGGTGGCGGAGGGCACCACGATGCGCAGCGACTCGCGCGGGTCCAGCTCACCGAAGCTGCGCACCTGCCAGTGGACCAGCGACATCACCAGGCCGACCAGACCGGCGAGCGCCAGCAGGCCGCCGACCACGAGGCCCTTCTCCAGGCTCACCACGTCGATCAGCTTGCGGATGCGCGGCGACTCCGGCAGGAAGCCCTCCTCGGCCGCGTACACCTTGGTGAACACCGCGAACAGCGCCGCCTGGAAGCCGATGACCACCAGAGCGGACGACCCGACCAGGGTGTCGACGTCGAAGGCCAGCTCGCCGATCTCCACCGGCCCGAACGTCAGCGCCGTCCCGGCGACGAGGCCGAGGAGCATCATGAGGACGCCGGGGTAGAAGAACAGCCACTTCGGGCTGTAGAGGAGCAGGAAGCGCAGGTGGCGCCAGCCGTCGCGCCAGGAGCGCAGGTGCGGCGGGCGGGAGCGGCCGTCGGGCGAGAGCGTCGTGGGGACCTCGCGCACGTCCAGCCCGGAGAGCGTGGAGCGCACCACCATCTCGGAGGCGAACTCCATGCCGCCCGTCTGCAGCTGCAGCCGCAGGATCGAGTCGCGCCGGAAGCCGCGCAGCCCGCAGTGGAAGTCGCCGATCGCCGACGGGAAGAACAGCCGGCCGATGAACGACAGCACCGGGTTGCCGAGGTAGCGGTGGAGCGGCGGCATGGCGCCGGGTGAAATGCCGCCCTTGAAGCGGTTTCCCATCACCAGGTCGGCGCCGTCGCGCAGTTGCTCGACGAACGGCAGCAGCGAGGTGAAGTCATAGGAGTCGTCGGCGTCGCCCATGATGACGTACTTGCCGCGCGCCGCCCTGATCCCGCCCATGAGGGCGTTGCCGTAGCCCTTCTCGTCGACGTGGACCACGCGGGCGCCGGCGTCGCGGGCGAGCTGTTGCGAGCCGTCCGTGCTGCCGTTGTCGGCGATCAGCACTTCGCCCTCGATGCCGTGCTCCGCCATGCACGCCAGTGCCTTGCGCACACAGACTTCCACGGTCTCCGCCTCATTGAGGCAGGGCATGACCACCGTCAGTTCCACGTGTCTACCCTTCAGTTAAGGCTGTTCCAGTGAACCATCATGCCCTCTGCCCCATGGTGTTCGGGTCAAGACCCAAAAACGACTGGCATTCTTTACACCATGGTGAGCGTCGCGGAGATTACTCCTGTGGACCACTCCGCCCCTGGCCGGACAGCTCGCGTGCTGTCCATGGTGCGCCGGCATCGGGTGTTCGCCGCGGCTTTCGGCGTCGGCGCCGTGCTGCGGCTCATCACCATGCTCGGATACGGCCCGGCCATGTGGTTCAACGACTCGTACGAGTACGTCTCGGTGGCGCTGCACCCGAGGCCGCACCCGATCAGGCCGGACGGCTACAGCTTCTGGCTGCTGCTGCTCAAGCCGTTCCACAGCTTCACGCTGGCGATCTTCACCCAGCACCTGATGGGCCTGGCCACGGCCTGCCTGATCTACGCGCTGCTGCGGATCAAGTTCAGGCTGCCGAAGTGGGGCGCCACGCTGGCGGCGGCGCCGATGCTGTTCGACGCGTACCAGATCCAGCTCGAGCAGATGGTGATGTCCGACACCATGTTCACGCTGCTCGTGGTGGGCGTGATCACGCTGGTGCTGTGGAAGCGGCGGCTGTCGTGGCAGGCGGGCGCGGTGGTCGGCCTGCTGCTGGCGCTGACGTGGCTGACACGCTCGATCGGCCTGCCCATCCTGGCGCTGGTGGTGCTCTACCTGCTGGTCAAGCGGACCGGCTGGCGCCCGATCACCGCCGTCATCACGGCCTCCATGATCCCGGTCCTCGCCTACATGGGCTGGTTCGCCTCCGCGTACGGGAAGTTCGCGATGACCAACAGCGACGGCCTCATCCTCTACATGCGCACGTCCATCTTCGCCGACTGCAACAAGATGCACATCGACAAGTACAAGGAGGTCCAGCTCCTGCTGCTGTGCATCAACGACCCGATCAGCGAGCGCAAGGAGTACGCGCAGTGGTACCTGTGGGGTCAGGGCAACGGCGACGGCACGGGCACGGGCGAGGTGCTGCACCGGTGGGGCGCCAACAAGAAGTTCACCGAGATCACCAACGACGCCGCCAGCGCGTTCGCCACCCGGGCGATCCTGTCGCAGCCGGGCGACTACCTGAGGGTGGTCACCCGTGACTTCTTCCGCTCGTTCCACTGGTCGCGGCCGCGCTTCCCGGACCCGTCGACGTACAGCATGTACGAGTTCAAGCCGTGGTACGACCCCGACGAGAGCGGCCAGCCCAAGCGGCTGCCGAAGTGGCCGTCGTACCAGGGCGGCCGGACCGACACCGACGCGTTCAGCTACGAGCAGGGCCCGCCGGAGACGCGGATCGTGTCGCCGTGGGCCGAGATCATGCAGGGCTACCAGCAGGTGTTCTACCTGCGCGGCATCATGCTCGGCGGGATCCTGCTGATCGGCCTGTACGGCGTCGTGGTCAGGTGGCGGAAGTTCGGCGGCCCGGTGGTGCTGCCGTGGCTGGGCTCGGTGGGGCTGCTGCTCGCGCCGGCGGCGACGGCGGAGTTCGACTACCGGTACGTGCTTCCGGCCATCCCCCTGGCGTGCGTCGCGGCGGCGATCACGCTGCGCAAGGGCGTCACTTGGGCGCGGTGGTCACCCAGGAGGACATCAGCATCCGAGACCACCACTCTGCGTGTGTGATCGTCTCGGCGGTCAGCACCGGGTAGAGCCACCAGAAGTTGACCAGCACGATGAGCGCGAACGCCCCCACCGTCGCGGCCCCGACCGCCCGCCGGGGAGCGGGGGCGTCCTGCCTGCCCAGCGCCAGCCCCGCCATCAGCACGAGCGCCAGCACCATGAACGGCACGATCGGGATCATGTAGAACAGGTACATCGTCCGGTTGTCGGCGATGGCGTAGTAGAACCACGGCAGCCAGCCGGCCGCGTAACCCAGCAGCGCCGCCCCGGCCCGCCAGTCGCGCGTGGCCACGTACCAGGCGACGAGGCCGACAAGGGCCAGCAGGGCGGCGTACCACAGGGCCGGGGTGCCGACGCCGTCCACGGCCTGTGAGCAGGCGTCGGCCCCGCACGCCGACGGCGGCACGTCCGGCGGGTAGTAGAAGGAGACCGGCCGGATCAGCAGCGGCCACGTCCAGGGCTCCGACATGTACGGATGGTATTCGTGCAGGTTGCTGTGGTAGCCGAGCACGTCGAGGTGATACTGCGCCCATGACCGCAGCGAGTCGGCCACGAAGAACACCGGCCCGGACGAGGTGGCCTGGCCCCAGTTGCGCCCCCAGCCGCCCGCACCGGCGAACCAGCCGGTCCACGACACCAGGTACGTCAGCGCCGGCACGACCGCCATCGCGGCGAGCGCGCCCGGCAGGTCGTACGAGAGTGTCCCCCGGTAGGCCCCGCGCGGGCCGAGCGCCCGCCTGGCCCCCGCGTCCCACATCAGGCTCATGATCGCGAACGCGATGAGGAAGAAGATCCCCGACCACTTCACCGCGCAGGCGGCCCCCAGGCAGAACCCGGCGGCCAGCCGCCACGGCCTGAGCCCCAGCCGGGTGACCGCCCCGCTCTCGTGCAGGTCGGCCAGCCGTTTCCGCGCCCAGTCGCGGTCGGTCACCAGGCAGGCGAACCCGGCCAGCACCCAGAACATCAGGAAGATGTCCAGCACGGCCGTACGCGACAGCACCAGGTGGAGCCCGTCGAGCGAGAGCAGCAGCCCGCCCAGGCACCCCAGCAGCGTCGAGCGCGTCATCCTGCGCGCCACCCTGGCCATGATCAGAATGGAGAGCGTGCCGATCAGGGCGGCGGCGAAGCGCCAGCCGAACGGGTTCATCCCGAACAGCCACTCCCCCACGGCGATCATCCACTTGCCCAGCGGCGGATGCGCCACGAACGAGGCGCAGTCGTCCGGCTGCGGGCAGTGCTTGAAGATGTCCAGGTTGCCGGCGATGAGGCGCTGGTCGGCGACCGGGTTCTTGGAGTCGCCGAGCATGGTGCGTTCGACGCCGTACCTGAGCAGCGAGTACGCGTCCTTGGCGTAGAACGTCTCGTCGAAGACGACCGCGTTGGGCTCGCCGAGCCTGATGAAGCGCAGGAGGCCGCCGAAGAGCGCGACCAGGAGCGGCCCGGCCCAGCCCACCAGAGTGGTCCCCTGCATCGGCGGGACCAGGCGCTGCGCGGAAACCCCCCAGTTCCTCACCATGCGCACCCTATGGCGTAAGAGATCTCCTGTGAACCAGGTCGTACAGCTCTCGTTTGGGGATCCCCGCCTGCTTGGCCACCTCGGCGACGGCGATCTTGCGCTGCGTGCCCTCGGCGACCCTGCGGTCCACCTCGGCGACCAGCTCGTCGAGGTCCGGCTCGTCCTCGCCCGCCACGTGCCCGGCGACCACGACGGTGATCTCGCCCTTGACGCCCTTGGCGGCCCACTCGGCCAGCTCGCCGAGCCCGCCGCGGCGCACCTCCTCGTACGTCTTGGTCAGCTCGCGGCACACGGCGGCCTGCCGGTCGGGGCCGAACGCCTCGGCCATGGCCTCCAGCGAGCTCGCCAGCCGGTGCGGCGCCTCGAAGAAGACCATCGTGCGCTCCTCGCCCGCCAGGGCGGACAGGCGGCGGGCCCGGTCGCCCGGCTTGCGCGGCGGGAAGCCCTCGAAGCAGAACCGGTCGCTGGCCAGCCCTGACACGGCCAGCGCGGTGGTGACCGCGCTCGGCCCCGGCAGCGCGGTGACCGTGATGCCCTCGTCGACCGCGAGACGCGTCAGCCGGTAGCCGGGGTCGGAGACGCCCGGCATGCCGGCGTCGGTGATGACCACGACCGTGCGGCCCTCCTTGAGGCTCTCGAGGAGCTCGCGGGCCCGGCCTGCCTCGTTCTGGTCGTAGTAGGACACCACCCGGCCGGCGATCTCCACGCCCAGGTCGGCCGCGAGCCTGCGCAGGCGCCTGGTGTCCTCGGCGGCCACCACGTCGGCGCTCTGGAGCGCCTCCCGCAGCCGTGGCGAGACGTCGCCCGCCTGGCCGATGGGAGCTCCTGCCAGCACCAACTTGCCGTCTACAGTCACCTGACCATTGTGACAGGGCATCCCAATTCAGCGTGTTTCTGCAATTGCTATCGCGTTGGGGCCCGTACGATGTCCGAATGGCGGTGACCGATTCCCCGTACCAGGCCTACGAGAGCTCGAAGGTCGGCGAAAGCCTTCCCCAGACGCGGTCCGTACGGGATCGGCTCGTGCCGCCCATGCGCGGCAGCGTCCTGTGGGGCTGGGTGGGCCCGCTGCTGGTCACCCTCTTCGGCGCCGCCCTGCGCTTCATGAACCTGAGCCATCCCGGGTCCGTGGTCTTCGACGAAACGTACTACATGAAAGACGCGTTCTCGCTGATCACGTGGGGTGTCGAGCGGACCACGATCAAGGACGCCGACAAGGCGATCGTCGCCGGCAACACCGACATCTGGCAGTCGTGCACCCCCGAGACCCTCGACAAGTGCGCCTCCTACGTCGTGCACCCGCCGCTGGGCAAGTGGATGATCGGCGTGGGCGAGTGGATGTTCGGGCTCAACCCGTTCGGCTGGCGCTTCGTCGCGGCGCTGATCGGGTCGCTGTCGATCCTGGTCCTCGCCCGGGTGGCCCGCAGGATGACGCGTTCGACGCTGCTCGGCTGCTTCGCGGGCCTGCTGCTGGCCCTCGACGGCCTGCACTACGTGCTGTCGCGCACGGCGCTGCTGGACATCTTCCTGATGTTCTGGGTGCTGGCCGCGTTCGCCTGCCTGGTGGTCGATCGCGACCAGGCCAGGGAGCGGCTCGTGACCTGGTACGAGACCTCGCCGATCTCGCAGCACGGGCCGTCGCTGGGCATCCGGTGGTGGCGCATCGCGGCCGGGGTCTGCCTGGCCTTCTCGATGTCGGTCAAGTGGTCGGGGCTGGCGTTCGCGGTGGCGTTCGCGATCATGTCGCTGCTGTGGGACTTCGGCGCGCGACGGGCCGTGGGGCTGCGGCATCCCTACGTGGGCGCGTTCAACAAGGACCTGCCGCAGGGGATCCTGGCGTTCGCGGTGGTGCCGTTCGTCACGTACATGGCCACCTGGACGGGCTGGTTCGCCAACGCGACCGGCTACGGGCGCAACTGGGCCCAGGCGACCTCGTCGGGGCCGGGGTTCTTCGTCTTCGACTCGATGCGGTCGTGGATCAAGTACCAGTGGCAGGTCTACACGTTCCACAGCGGGCTGGAGTCCTCCCACCCGTACATGTCCGAGCCCTGGCAGTGGCCGCTGCTGCTGCGTCCCGTGGCCTTCTTCTACGAGGGCAAGCAGAACACCTGCGGCGTCAAGGACTGCTCCGAGGCGGTGCTGGGCGTCGGCACGCCGGTGATCTGGTTCGGGGCGGTGGCCGCGCTGGTGACCCTGATCGGCTGGTACGTCTCCTCGCGCGACTGGCGGGCGGGGGCCGTGCTGCTGGCGTACGCGATGGGCCTGGTGCCGTGGATCTACTTCGCGGTCGCCGACAACCGCACGATGTTCCTGTTCTACGCCATCCCGATGGTGCCGTTCATGGTGCTGGCCATCACGTTGTGCGCCGGGCTGCTGATAGGGACGTCGACGCCGACGGCCTCCGGCGCCATGCCGATGCGGCGTACCATCGGAGCCGCCGCCGTCGGCGCCTTCGCGCTGCTCGCCCTGATCAACTTCTGGTGGCTGCACCCGATCCTGTCCGCCGAGCTCATTCCGTACACCGAATGGAAGGCACGTATGTTGTTTGAAAAACGGTGGATATGACCGAGTTACCGTCCGTACAATAGTGGTTTCTTAGGGTAGTAGCAGTGCAAGACCCAATACGCACCGGTTTCGGTCATCGTCAGGCCCGGGGTCGATACGGCAAACTTCGGGGCATGAGTGCACCGGATGTCGCCGCCCTGCTCGCCGAGTTGGAGCGCTCGCAGCCGGAGCTGGCCGAGGAGGCCAGGACCGCCGTCGAATGGCTTACGGGCGGGGAGCCGCTAGAAGCGGTGACCCAGCTCGATGTCTGCGAGTTCCTCTGGTACACGTTGCCGCTCAAGGTGGGCGGCGACCACGAGCGCCTGGCACGTTCGCTCGGGCGGCTGCTCCAGCTCGGTGGTTTGGAGCGTTACGCCGCTTTGTGCGTGTCCCCTACGACCGTCCACATTCTGCGCACATACGCCCGTGAGGGCGAGGACGCGGGCACCAGCGCCTACCAGCAGGCGCTCGACGCCACGGGCGTGCTCCCGCCCGACGTCCCCGAACTGCAGTGGAGCATGATCATGGGGCCCGAGGAGCTGGGCGCGCACCTCGCCTGCTCCGCCGCCCTCGAGCTGGCGATCCTTTCCGGCGAGAGCGTCGACCGCACCGCGCTGACCCGGCGCTGGCTCACCGAGCCCCGCACCGAGCTGGGCGGCGACAGCTGGCTCAACCGGGTGCACGGCGAGCGGCTCAACCGCTGGGTGCTGGGGCGGGGCCCGGCCAGGCGGGAGCTGGCCCAGCCGTTCGAGGTGCGCCTGCACGCGCCCGTGACCCCGCAACCCGTGCCGGCTCTGCACCGGCTGCTCTCGCTGGCCGCCTCGGAGGGGAGCCTGCCGCTGCGGCTGGCGCCCTCGCCCGAGGCGCTCAGGCTGCGCGATCTGGCCGAGCGCGAGCTGGGCGCGATCAGCCGCGACGGCGCCAGGCTGGCCATCACCGACTACGGCCGGCGACTGCTCAAGTCCCGCTCGGCGATGTGGTCGGCGGTGACCAGGCTGCTGCTGGCGCGCGGCGAGCGCGAGTTCGAGGTGTCGGCGCGCGAGGCCGCGCTGATGTTGCTCGCCGACGGCACGCTGATGTCCCCCGCCGCACTGCGCGAGCGGGTGGCGGAGGTGATCGGCGGCGAGGGCTGGCATCCCACCACGAGCGTGGAGGACGTGGCCGCGCCGGTGGCCGACCTCGTCTCGCAGCTCACCGCTCTGGGGCTGGCGTTCAGCGACGATCTGGCGGTACGGATGGACCGCCCGGGCCAGCTGGCGGCCCTGGCGGCGCTTCGCGCCCACGCGTTGCGGCCGAGAAAGTACGTCAGCTCAGGCTGACACCCGGCGCACTGCCTGCTTGAACTCGGGACACTCGATGAGCGGGTCGTGGTCGCAGCTCACCGCGTGACGCAGGCTGTCACGCAGCCGGGTGAGCTGCGTGACCCGCTCGGAGACCTCGCGCTCCTTGGCGGCCATGCGCTCACGCAGCCTCGCGTCGGACGGCCTGGCCCGCAGGAACTCGGCGATCTCCGACAGCGTGAACCCCGCGTCACGGGCGCACGTGATCAGCGCCAGGCGCTCCAGCGTCTCCGGGCGGTAGGCGCGGCGCAGGCCGTTGCGTCCTTCCGCCTCGATGAGTCCCTTGCGCTCGTAGAACCGCAGCGCCGACGGGGCCAGCCCGCTCTGCCTGGCCACATCACCTATGTCGATCAACGTGTCGCCCACGACCTGGCTCCTTGACTTGAACCGCGCTTCAAGTAGCAGCCTAGTCGCATGCGAATTCATCACCTGAACCTCGGGTCCATGCGCGAGATCGAGTCCCTCGACGGCCGGCCGGCGGCGCCCGCGGTGTGCCATGCGCTGCTGATCGAGACGCCCACCTCCGGGCTCGTCCTGGTCGAGGCCGGGCTGGGCCTCGACGACGTGGCCGAACCCGACGAGATGCTGGAGCGCGAGTGGACGGAGCTCGTCCAGCCGCTGCTCTCCCCCGCCGAGACGGCCGTACGGCAGGTCGCCGCGCTCGGGCACGACCCGCGCGACGTGCGGCACATCGTCCTGACCCACCTGGACGTGGACCACAGCGGCGGCCTGCCCGACTTCCCTGACGCCCAGGTGCACGTCATGGAGGCCGAGCTGGAGGACGCCATCGGCCAGGCCCCGAACCGCCGCTACCGTCCGGGCCACTGGGCGCACTCGCCGAAATGGGTGACCTATCCGGGCACGGGCACCCGGTGGCTGGGCGTGGACGGCGTGCGGTCACTGGCGGGGCTGTCCGAGAACATCCTGCTCGTGCCGCTGGAAGGGCACACGCGCGGGCACGCGGGGGTGGCGGTCGACGACGGCGGCCGCTGGCTGCTGCACGCCGGGGACGCCTACTTCTACCACGGCGAGCTGGACCGGCAGCCCCAGCCGCACCCGCTGATGGACCTCGTGCAGGTCAGCGCCCAGGTCGATCCGGAGCGCCGGGTGTCGAGCCAGGAACGCCTGCGCTCGCTCGCGCACGACCACGGAGTCGCGGTCTTCTCCGCCCATGACCCCTGGGAACTGTCCGATTACATTAGGTAGTTACCATTGAGGGCATGGAACTGTTCCCGGCCATGCCGCTGGCCGAATGGGCCGAGGCCAAGGAGACCTTCCACAGGTTCACGCAGATCGTGGGGAAGATCCGGCTGTCGTCGAGCAACCGGCGCAACCACTGGTGGCACGTGCCCTTCCATCCGACCGGGCGCGGGCTCACCACGCGGCCGATGGGCGGGCTGGGCGAGCAGCCGCTGTTCAGCATCGACTTCGACCTCGTACGCCATCGGCTGGTGGTGGACGTGCTCGACGGGCGCAGCGCCGAGTTCAGCCTGATCGGGCGATCGGTGGCGTCGTTCCACGAGCGGCTCTTCGAGACGCTGGCGGGGCTGGGGATCCGGCCGGATATCTGGGCGGTGCCGTTCGACCTCGCCGACGACACGCCGTTCGCCCAGGACACCCGGCACGCCCGGTACGACCCGGTGTTGATCAACCGCTACTGGCGGATCCTGTCGCAGGTGGCGCAGCTCCTCGACCGGTTCGCCGCGGACTTCGCCGGGAAGATCTCGCCGGTGAACCACTACTGGCACACGTTCGACATCGCGGTCACGCGGTTCACCGGGCGGGTGGGGCGGGTCTCGCCGGACGCCGACCCCGTGACCCGGGAGGCGTACAGCCGGGAGGTCATCAGTTCGGGCTTCTGGTTCGGCGACAGGGAACGGCCGTGGCCCGCGTTCTACTCCTACACCGCGCCGGAGCCCGCGGGCCTGGAGCGCGAGCCGCTGCGGCCCGCCGAGGCCGAGTGGCTGCCGGCACACGGAGGCCACCTGGCGATCCTGCGGTACGACGACGTCCGCGCGATGGGCAATCCGGTCGCGGGCGTGCTGGAGTTCCTGGAGAGCGCCTATCAGGCGGGCGCCAAGCTGACCGGACTGGACACGGAGGCGGTGGCCTGTCCTGGGGGCGTCACGGACCCCTACTACGCGAAACACTGAGCGCCCGCCCTCCGAGGAGGACGGGCGCTCAACGCGTGAGTACCGGTGTGCAGGTCGCCTCTCGGCGAAAGGCACAACGCGGCTCCAGCCGAACGGTAGTCCGCGAAGGCAATAGGTGAGGCCCGGGGACACTGGACACACCGGCCACGTCTTATGTAACCACACCTGCCCGCCGGACATTCCCCGACGCGACCACGAATTCAGCCGGATCGAGCGGGAACCCCAGGGCCTGTGACGGCGGCGTCCCGGGCGAGGAAGACGGCCGCGAACGCCAGCAGCCCCGCCACGCCGCCGACCCAGCCGACGATGGAGCCCACCCCTGCGGCGGTGATCCTGGGACCGGCCAGCAGGGATTGCACGCAGGCCAGGCCGAAGAGGCCCCCGAGCTGCTTGGTGAGCGCCGATCCGGCGGTGGCCGTGCCCATGTCGGCGCGGGGGACGCTGTTCTGGGTGGCGATCGAGAGACCGCCCATGGCGGGGCCGGTGCCGAGGCCGGCGAGCAGGGCGTACGTCACCGCCGTGCGGTGGCCGGGCGCGAGGTCCTCGTAGAGGTCCGTCACCCGGCCTCGCCGCCCGCCAGCGCGCCGTGCAGGAAGAGGTCCACCAGTTCCGCCGAGGTGAGCGGGGACGGCCCCCGGCCGGCCGCCATGACCAGGAACTGGAACGCCTCGGCCAGGCGCTCGGGGGCGAGCCTGAGACGGTCGCGCTCCGGCTCGAACAGCTGGACCAGCACCTCGCGGGTCGCCGCCATCGACTCCTCCCGCCCGGAGAATCTCCGTCCGCCCTCTTCATCAGTCTCCCCGGCCGCGCCTTCGGCGGCCTTGCTCTCCGCCACCAGGAGGCGCGGGTCGCGGCGGAGCCCTCCGGAGGCGGCCAGGGCGCCCGCGATCGCGCCCATCCGGGCCAGGTAGCCGCGCAGCGCCTCCGACGCCTCGACCAGCCGCTCCTCCAGCGGCAGGTCCAGCGAGATCGCCGCCACATGCGCGAGCGTGTCGTCGGGGCGCAGCGCCTCCGCCATGCACGCGGCCAGCAGCGCGTCCTTGTCACCGAAGGCACGGAAGATCGTGCCCTCACCGATGCCCGCCGCGCGGGCGACCTGGGCGGTGGTCACCGAGGTGCCGTACTCCACCACCAGAGGGAGAGCCGCCCTGACGATCATCTCGCGGCGCTGCTCCGGGCTCATCGCCGGCGCACGACGCCGGCCTGTCGGGTTGGTCATCATGGCTTCGAGAGTACGGAGTGAGTACTCACTCCGTCAATCACATTAACGTCGGCTAAGGTGATCGCCCATGGCGACAGTCCTGGCATTCCACGCGCATCCGGACGACGAGGTGTTCCTGACCGGCGGCACGCTGGCCCGCGCCGCGGCCGAGGGCCACCGGGCGATCATCGTGGTCGCGACGGACGGCGTCATGAAGTCCGTGGCAGAAGGCGGTACGACCCGCATGGAGGAGCTGCGGGCCGCCGCCGCCGAGCTGGGCGTGTCACGTGTCGTGCACCTGGGCTACGCCGACAGCGGCCACGGCAAGGAGCTGTACCCGGACCCGCCGGACCGGATGCGGTTCGTGCGCGCCGACACGGAGGAGGCCGCGGCCAGGCTCGCCGAGATCCTCCGCGAGGAGAAAGTGGACCTGCTGCTCAGCTACGACCCCAACGGCGGCTACGGCCACCGCGACCACGTCAAGGTGCACGAGGTGGGCAGGCGGGCCGCCGAGCTGGCCGGCGTGCCCAGGGTGCTGGAGGCGACGATCCCGCGTGACGTGGTCGTGCGCATGGTGCGCCTGGTCCGCCTGCTCCGGATCCCGTTCCGCTACGACGACCGGGTGCTGGCGAACGCGTACAGTCCGAGCGCGGCCATCACCCACCGGATCGACGTGCGCCGCTATGCCGGGCAGAAGCAGCGGGCCCTGGCCGCCCACCGCTCGCAAGTGACGGGGAACGGCCGGATGGCCCCCGTCATGAGGGCTCTCGTACGGCTCCCCGCGCCCGTGTTCGGCCTGCTGCTCGGCCGCGAGTGGTACGTCGAGTCCCGCCGACGGCTCTTCACGCCGTAGGCGCGTCCGGTCCGGCTGAGAGCCTCGCGGCCTTGCCGTGCAGGTAGCGCTGCTGCGGGAAGCTCGTCGTACGCCTGGCGGCCTCCTCGTAGGAGTCGCGGGCGGCCGCGTGGTCGCCGGCCATCTCCAGCAGGTGCCCACGCACCGCGTGCAGCCGGTGGTCGCCCATGAGGGGCTCCTGGAGCCGTTCCAGCAGATGGAGCCCCGCGAGGGGGCCACGGGCCATGGCCACGGCGACGGCATGGTTGAGCGCCACCATCGGGTTGTCGGAGATACGCATCAGCAGCTCGTACAGCGCCACGATCTGGGGCCAGTCGGTCTCCTCCGCGCTCGGCGCCTCGTCGTGCACCGCCGCGATGGCCGCCTGGAGCTGGTACGGGCCGGGCGAGCCCCGCTTGAGCGCACCGGTGACGAGTTCGACGCCCTCCTTGACGGCGTCGGCGTCCCACAGGCCGCGGTCCTGCTCGGCCATCGGGATCAGCGCGCCGTCGGGGCCCGTGCGCGCCGGTCGCCGCGCGTCGGTGAGGAGCATGAGCGCGAGCAGGCCCGCCACCTCGGGATCGTCGGGCAGCAGCCGGTGCACCATGCGGGCCAGCCTGATCGCCTCCGCCGCCAGCTCCGCGCGCTGCAGGTCAGGCCCCGACGTGCTGGCGTACCCCTCGTTGAAGATCAGGTACAGCACGTGCAGCACCGCGCCGAGCCGTTCCGCGCGCTCCTCGGCCCTGGGCAGGCGGAAGGGCAGGCCACTGTCCTTGACGCGCTGCTTGGCCCGGGTGATGCGGCGCGTCATGGTGCCCTCGGAGACCAGGAACGCGCGGGCGATCTCAGCGGTGGTCAGGCCGCCGACGGCGCGCAGGGTGAGCGCGATCTGCGAGGACGGCGACAGCGACGGGTGGCAGCACATGAACAGCAGGACGAGCGTGTCGTCCGCGCCGGAGACCGGCTGGTCGGCGGCCGGTGCCAGCCATTCGTCAGGCAGCGTCCAGGCCGCCACGGCGTCCTCGCGGCGCCGGCGCGCCTGCTCGCTCCGGAGCAGATCGGTCAGGCGGCGTGCGGCCACCGTGATCAGCCAGGCCCGCGGGTCGCCCGGTACGCCCTCCCCCGGCCACTGCACGGCGGCCGCCAGCAGCGCTTCCTGCGTGGCGTCCTCGGCGGCGGCGAAATGCCCGAAACGCCGTACGACCGCGCCGAGGACCTGCGGCGCCAGCTCGCGCAGCAGGTCCTCCACCTCGACGCCGTCGATCAGAACCCCAGGTCCGCGCTGGAGTCCATGATGGGCCGGATGTCGGCATACATGGTGTCGCCTGGGTCGCCGGGGTACGGGCACTGCCCCAGGCGGGCGGCGATCGCGGTGGCCCGGTCGAAGCTCTCGCACTCCACGATCCAGTAGCCGGCCAGCACCTCCTGGGTCTCGGCGTACGGCCCGTCCGTCACGAACGCCTCGCCGCCGCGCGAGCCGAGCCTGCGGGTGTGCACGGGAGCGGCGAGCGCGCGCGTCTCCACCAGCTCGCCCGACTCCTCCAGCTCCTTGTTGAACGCCTCCATGAACTGGTGCATGTCCGCCACAGCCTCCCCCGACCAGCCGGATCGGCCGGTGTCCTTGCCGGCCATGGCGTCGTAGTCCTGCTGGGACGCGTACGACTGGATCATGTACTTCATGGTGATGAGTCCTCTCTCGTGTGCCTCTCATCAGGGACATCGGAGCCGAGCCCGTTCACCGGACACCTCTACGATGCCAAGCATGCCTTTTGCGACAGCCGTGGACGGCGTCAAGCTGTCCTACCAGGTCCGCGGCGGCGGGCAACCCCTGGTGCTCCTGCAGGGACAGGCCAACAACCACCGGTGGTGGGACCCCGTACGCGCCGACTTCGAGGAGTCCTTCCGCACGGTCACCTTCGACTACCGCGGCACGGGCGAGAGCGACAAACCCGACGAGCCGTACGCCACGCGCGGCTTCGCCGCCGACGTGCTGGCCGTGCTCGACGAGCTGGGGGTGGAGCGGGCGCACGTGTACGGGACGTCGATGGGCGGACGGGTGGCCCAGTGGCTGGCGGCCGACCATCCGGAGCGCGTCGGCTCGCTGGTGCTCGGCTGCAGCTCGCCGGGCGGCGCCCACGGGTTCGAGCGGGACAACGACGTACGCCGGTCGCTGGCCCAGCCGGACCGGGCGGCCGCCGAGCGCGCGCTGCTGGAGCTCATGTACACGCCTGCCTGGCTGGCCACCCATCCGGGCCCGCACCACACGACCGGCGACCCGGCCATGCCCGCGTACGCCCGCCGCCGCCACCTGTCGGCCAGCGCCGGGCACGACAGCTGGGACGCGCTGCCCTCCATCGCCGCGCCCACCCTGGTCGTGCACGGCACCGACGACGTGTTCAACCCGGCGGCCAACGCCCCGCTGCTGGCCGGGCGCATCCCGGGGGCGGAGCTGCGGATGATCGAGGCGGCGCGGCACGCGTACTTCGAGGAGTTCAGGGAGATCGCGAGCCCTCTGGTGCTGGAGTTCCTGCGGCGCGGGTGAGGCGGGCGGCCAGCGCGCGCAGGTGCGCGGCGAGCTCGGGCGGCTCGTGCACCTCGAACTCGCAGCCCAGCGCCAGCAGGTGGAAGGCGAGCCAGTCGAGGGTGTCACCGCGCATGCGCAACCGGCAGCGCTCCCCTTCGGCCGGGATGACCTCGCCCAAGGCCCTGATCGGCTCCGAGGGGCGGGCGTGCAGCGTGACGACGGCCTCGTACGTGGGGGCGAGCGAGTAGAGCTGCTCGGCGACGTACGCGGCGGCGTCGCCGGCGGGCGGCTCGCGCTGCGTGATCCTGGCGCCGGTGGCCCGCGGATCGTCGATGCGGTCGATGCGGAAGATCCGCCAGTCGTCGCGGTCGCGGTCGTGCCCGAGCAGGTACCAGCGCCGTCCGGTCGCGACCAGGCGATGCGGGTCGACCAGCCGCTCGCTGATCGTGCCGTCGTTGGCCCGGTACCCGAACCGCACCCGCTCCCGGTTCGCCACGGCCGCCGCCAGCGTGGTGAGCCGCCCGGGATCGACCTGCGGCCCCTCCGCCGCGGGCAGCGGGACGGTGGCGCCGCCCAGTGACCTGACCCGGTAGCGCAGGCGGGACGGCAGCACCTGCTCCAGCTTGGCCAGGGCGCGGACCGACGCCTCCTCGATGCCCTGGACCGGATTCCTGGCGGCGGTGGACAGGCCGACCGCGATGGCCACCGCCTCCTCGTCGTCCAGCAGCAGCGGCGGCATGGCCGCGCCCGCGACCAGCCGGTATCCCCCGGCCGCGCCCATGGTGGCCTCGACCGGGTAGCCGAGGTCGCGCAGGCGCTCGACATCGCGCCGCACCGTACGGCGGCTGACCTCCAGCCGCTCGGCCAGCTCGCTGCCCGGCCACTCGCGCGAGGTCTGGAGCAGGGACAGCAGGGCCAGGAGGCGGGACTCGGTCATGGATCTCAGCGTAAAGGGGGATGTGGGACAGAATCTGACCTACTTCGTAAATAGCCTCCAGGCATGAACATTCCTGAGGGCTACACCACCGTCACGCCGTGGATCATCGGCCAGGACACCGCCAGGCTCATCGACTACCTCCAGAAGGCGTTCGACGCCGTCGAGCTGGCCAGGGTGCTGGACGACGAGGGGCGCATCGGACACGCGGAGGTGCGGATCGGGGACGCGGTGGTGATGATGTTCGACGGGGCCTCCCACTGGCCGCCCACCCCGGCCTTCCTGCGTCTGTACGTCCCCGATGCCGACGCCACCCACCGCCGCGCCGTCGAGGCGGGCGGGACGTCGGTGACCGACGTCACGCACCTTTTCTGGGGCGACCGGGTCGGACGGGTACGCGACCCGTTCGGCAACCTGTGGTGGATCCAGTCTCGCGTCGAGGAGGTCTCACCGGAGGAGATGGAGCGCCGCATGGGCGACCCGGCGTTCACGAAGGCGATGGAGTACGTCCAGAGCGCGGACTTCTTCCCTGGCGGATGAGACGGACGATCGCCGGGACGGGGAAGAGCATCAGGTAGAGGTTCGGGGCCCACCAGAGCAGCGAGTAGTCGCCGCGCAGGGTCCAGAAGGCGATCGCCATCAGCCCCGACGCCATGGTGAGCACCAGCGACACCAGCATGAGCTGGTCGCTCCTGAAGACCCAGAGGCTGGCCAGGCCGGTGGCGCTGGCCAGCAGGTCGATCCAGAGGAACGACCAGTTCCAGTCGGCCATCAGCGGATTGGCGTAGTCCGCGAACGTCCACTCGGGCGGGATGATCCCGAGCCCGGTGATGGTGAAGTAGGCCACGAAGCCCAGGTCGGTGACCAGCATCAACCGCTTAGTCACGGGCAGCACGGTCGATCATCTCCATGAGGTGCCGGCGGGTCCGCTCGTGCAGGCCGGGGCCGGGCTCGCCGAGGCCGAACAGCCGGGCGGCCCACCAGCCGTCCACGGCCAGGCGCACGGCCGTCGCGACGGCCGGGTCGATGCCGTCGTCCGCCAGCCGGGCCTGCCAGGCCGCGAACCTCTCGCGCAGCGGCTCCAGCCCGGCCGGATCGACCAGCACCCCGGCCAGCAGCCCGACGGTGACACGGTCGGCCGGGGCCGAGGTGGTGTGGCGCTCGGGGATCGTGGCCGCGACGTAGGCCCGCAGGAAGTCGCCGGGGCGGCTGCCCGCCTGGGCCAGGGCGGCGTCGAACGCGTCGGTCAGCCGCTCGACCATCGCCCCGACCAGCGCCTGCTTGGTGGGGAAGTGATAGAACAGCCCGCCTTTGGACACCCCGGCCCTCTTGGCGACGGCCTCCAGGGTGAGCGACTCGGCCCCCTCGGAGAGCAGCACCTCGGCTGCGGCGTCGAGCAGGCGTTCCTTGGAACTGGCTCTTGGCACGCCCGTTACTGTACCGGCTGGCCGGTATATTTCAAGCCGGGCCGGCGGAGAAAGCCGGTTGCCTACGCCCCAGGAGCTTGCTAGCTTCGCGGACATGTCCAGCCCCGAGGCGTCAAGACGCTAGCCACCGGTCATCCGGTGGCTGTTTCGCGTTGACGCCGGGCTCTCCGCGAGCCGTGCGGATCATCGTGATGCGGCCGGTTCCTCTACGGGGCAGGACCGTCTCCCGGCCTGCCCGCTTCTCAATCGATCTTCGATGCGGTCGCGGAGTTCTCTCATGCCATTCGCTGTTTACCTGCTCGGACTGGCGGTCTTCGCCCAAGGGACGTCCGAGTTCATGCTGTCCGGCCTCGTGCCGGGCATCGCGCGGGACCTGCACGTGTCCATCCCCGACGCGGGGCTGCTGACCTCGGCGTTCGCCGTCGGGATGGTGCTGGGCGCGCCGCTCATGGCGGTGCTCAGCCTGCGCTGGTCACGGCGGGCCGCCCTGCTGGGCTTCCTGCTCACGTTCCTGGCCGCGCACGTGGTGGGCGCGGTCACCACCAGCTACGGCGTGCTGCTCGGCACGCGGTTCGTCGCGGCGCTGGCCAACGCCGGGTTCCTGGCGGTCGCCATGGCGACCGCCATCGCGCTCGCGCCCCCGAACGCCAAGGCGCGCGCCACCTCCGTCCTGCTCGGCGGCGTCACGATCGCCTGCGTCGCGGGCGTGCCGGGCGGCGCGCTGCTGGGCGAGGTGTGGGGGTGGCGCTCGGCGTTCTGGGCGGTGGCCGCCGCGCTGGTCCCGGCCCTCGTCGCCGTGCTCCGCTCCGTTCCCTCCGGCACGCCTGATTCCGCGGGTACGAGCGCGCGTGCCGAGTCGCGGGCGCTGCGGCGACCGCGGCTGCTGGTGCTCCTCGCGCTGGGCGGCCTGGTGAACGGCGCCACGTTCTGCACGTTCACGTACCTCGCGCCGCTGCTCACCGGCGAGACGGGGATCGGGTCCACCTGGATGCCGCTGATGCTGGCCCTTTTCGGGCTGGGGTCGTTCGCGGGAGCGACCATCAGCGGGCGGGTCGCCGACGCGCGGCCGGTCCGGCTCCTGGTGGGCGGCGGGGCGGCGCTGGCCGCCGGCTGGGTCCTCTTCGCGATGACGGCCGGGGCGCCGGTGCCGGCGATCGCGCTGGTGTTCGTCCAGGGGACGCTGTCGTTCGCCGTGGGGTCCACGCTGATCTCCCAGGTCATGTACGCGGCCACCGACGCGCCCACGCTGGCCGGCGGGTTCGCCACGGCCGCGCTCAACGTGGGCGCGACGCTCGGCCCGTGGCTGGGCGGCGTGACCATCGGGGCCGGGCTCGGGCTGCGCTCCCCCCTGTGGGTGAGTGCCCTGCTGGTGGCCGCCGCCCTGGTTACCGCCGCCGTCGCCCACGCCGTCGGGCGTCCGTCATCCGCGAAGTCGGTGGAGCAGGACCATCCGGCTGAGGCACAGTGAGTGACATGGAACCCGCGTCACGCTTCCGCCGGGAGGTCCGGGCATTCCAGGAGGCCGTCCGGCAGGCGGCCGCCTCCGGAGCCGCGCCGGCCGTGCCTTCCTGTCCCGGCTGGTCGGTCGCCGATCTGGTGATCCACCTGGGCGCCGTGCACCGGGGCGTGTTCAGCATCATCGAGGACCGGCTCGACGGGCCGCCGGACGTGTCCGACCTCTCCTTCGCCGGGCTGCCGCCGGACCTCACGGGGTGGCCCGACCCGGAGCAGGCGCCCAACCTCGGGCCGATCCCGGACGAGGTGCTCGACTGGTTCGAGGAGGGGGCGGCCCGGCTGGGGGCGCTCTTCGACTCGCGCCCGGCCGGCGATCCCGCGTGGACGTGGTCGAAGGAGCAGACCGTCGGGTTCTGGGTGCGGATGCAGACCATCGAGGCCGCCGTACACCGCTGGGACGCCGAGAACGCCGTCGGCCTCCCGCGCCCGATCCCCGAGGACGTGGCGGCCGACGCGGTCACGCAGACGTTCGAGGTCATGGCGCCCGCGCGGCGGGAGTGGACGCGGGCGCCCGCCGGGGCGGGCGAGCGGTTCCGCTTCCGGCGCACGGACGGCGAGGGCGACTGGGCGGTTCACTTCGACGGCCCGGACGTACGACTCTCCTCCGGGGCTTCCTTCGAGGCGTTCGACGTCGAGCTGGCCGGGAGCGCGTCGGACCTGATGCTGTTCCTCTGGCATCGCATCCCCGCCGACGGTCTCGACGTGCGTGGCGACAAGCGCATGCTCGACCGCTACTTTGTCGTTGTACCTCCCGTATGACCTAATCTGACCGGCATGAAGTCAGCGCCACATGGCCGGGTCCCCCGGCCGTTGCAGTGAGCGCCGTGTCCGAAGTCTTCCTGCTGGCCCTGTGGATCGGGCTGCTGTTCAACGCGGCGCCGGGTGCGGTGTTCAGCGAGTCGTTGCGGCGGGGCGTGCGGGGCGGATTCGGTCCCGCGTTCGCGGTGCAGGTCGGGTCGCTGGCGGGCGACGCCGTGTGGGCGCTGCTCGGGCTGGCCGGGGTCGGGGCGCTGTTCACCGTTCCGGCCCTGCGCGTGCCGCTGACGGTCGCCGGCTGCCTGCTCCTCGCCTGGCTCGGGGTGACGGGGCTGCGCGACGCGGCCTTCCCGCGTCCCGATGCTCCGAGCCGCGTTTCGCGGCGGGGCGGGGTCACCCTCGGGGCCGCCATGTCGCTCGGCAACCCGTGGAACGTCGTCTACTGGTCGGGCGCGGCCGGCGCCGTCAGCTCCGTACTGGGCGAGGACGCGGGCCTGGCGAGCCTGGCCGCCTTCTTCACCGGTTTCATGACCTCCTCGCTGGCCTGGTGCTTCGTCTGCGCGGGACTCATCGCGCTGCTACGCAGAGCCCTGCCGCCGCTCGCCGTACGGCTCCTGGAGGCGGCGTGCGGGGCGGCGCTGCTGGTCTTCGCGGCACTCCTCGTCGCCCGCCTCCTATGAGCCCCGGCTGAGGAGCCCCATCGACGTGGCGAACGCGTTCCGCGCCCACATGCCCAGGTGGTTCTTCGGCACCATCATGCGAACGTTCGGCCCGATCCGCTGCTTGCGGTTGACCAGCTCCCTGTGGCTCTCCTCGTACCTGCGGAAGGCGACCCGGTGGTCGGAGGCGCCCGCGAGCTCCTCCGCGAGCCGGTACGCCCCCACCACGGCCAGCTCGGCCCCGGCCCCCGAGGCCGGGGAGGCGCAGTAGGCGGCGTCCCCCACGAGCGCCACCCGGCCCTTCGACCACGACGGCAGCCGCGCCTGGCTCAGGGCGTCGAAGTAGAAGTCGGGGTCGGCCAGCGCGCCTTCGAGCAGCTCGCTCACCCGCCGCGCCGCGCTCGTGCCCTTCTTCTGCAACCGGCGGCGCTGCCGGTACCGCCGCTCCCGCAGGGCGCGGACGTGGCCGTTATCGTGGATAGGCCCAGGCAGAGCGCGGCCAGGCAGCACCGCCCCATCAGAGGTGACCGCCAGGTTCGCCACTCCTTGATCGACTCCTAGGAAGCCGCAAACCGGCTCGCGCACCGCTGGCTTGGACAGGGTGACGGCCACCTGCAGCAGCCACACGCCTTTGCGGCAGATCAGGTCGGCCTCCCCGACCGGGAGCGTATCGAGCGCTTTGAGGTCTTCCTCACGGCCGGTGTAGGAGATGTGCACGCGACCTGCAGGGGTCCACAGCGACACGATGCGGGCATCCCTGTTCCAGGTCATCAGCCGTGCGTCGTAAGGGATGGCCCCGTGCGGGCGGAAGATGTGCGCCCGCTTCTTGGTGGCACGACGGTTGGCGTAGGCGCCCGCCACCCGGGCGATGGCCCGCACGGTCGCTTGAGCGCCCAGCCCGCCGAAGTGGGCGCGCGCTTGGTGGTAGGCGAGCCGGTGCAGGTCCAGGACGGGGAAGGTGCGCTGCTGCCAGGCCAGGCGGGAGATGTAGGTGGCTGCCTGGTTGCACACCTGGATGGCGGTGGCCAGGGCGCCGGCCTGGGTGGGGGTGGGGGTGAGCCGCAGTTGCACGACCGAGGGCAAGCCGTGCCGTTTGGCGGCCGAGCGGCGGATCGCCATCGCGCACCTCCTGTCACTGGAGCATCACCCAACGCACACATTACTGACCGTTGCCGATGTTTTCCATACTGTTTTCGAAAGGAGGGGTGGCGCTTCCTCCCGGCCGGCAGATGAAGATCGGCTGACACGGGGGATAAATCGGTGGTGTGCGGACATCCACCGCGGCTACGGTTACTGCAGGTCAGCAGGCAGAAATGCGCGCTGTCCCCACGGGCCCGCGGCTCAACCGTACGGAATCGACCGACGGCGAGGCGATGGTCACCACTGGCGCCGTCCTAACGCCCCCAGACGATCGCGAGCCGCGGGTCCCGCCCTATCACTTGCCGGCGAAGCCGTCGGTGGCCGCGAGGAGCTCCTTCTTGAGCGTCTCGCTCCCGGTGTGCCCGGAGTCCTCCACGACGACCAGCTTGGCGTCCGGCCACGCCTTGGCCAGCTCCCACGCAGTGTCGAGCGGGCAGCTCAGGTCGAGGCGGCCGTGGATCAGCACGCCGGGGATCCCGGCCAGCCGCCCCGCCTCCCGCAGCAGCACGCCCTCCTCCAGCCAGGCGGCGTTGGAGAAGTAGTGGGCGCAGATGCGGACCAGCGCGTGCAGGTCCTCGGCCGGGCGGTCGCTGTAGACGTTCTTCGTGCCGTTGGGCTCCCCGGAGATCACCACGTCCTCCCAGGCCGCCCAGTCGTGGGCCGCCTTCGCGCGCACCTCAGGCTCGGGGTCGGCCATGAGCCGCGAGTACGCCGCCAGCAGCGCGAACGTGTCGCCGTCGCGGTCGGCCTCGGGCACGCCCTGCCTGAACCGCTCCCACTCCTCCGGGAAGAACCGGCCGACGCCGCGGTAGAGCCAGTCGATCTCGGAGCGCCGCATGTTCGTGACCGCCACGATGACCATCTCCGACACCCGCTCCGGATGAGCCTCGGCGTAGGCCAGCATCAGCGTCGAGCCCCACGAGCCGCCGTACAGCAGCCACTTGTCGATGCCCAGGTGCTCGCGCAGCCGCTCCATGTCGGCGATCAGGTGGTGGGTGGTGTTGGTGCTCAGGTCGGTGGCGGGGTCACTGGCGTGCGGCCGGCTGCGGCCGCAGTTTCGCTGGTCGAACAGGACGATCCGGTAGCGCTCCGGATCGAACGTCTTGCGGACGGACGTCGAGCATCCCGCCCCCGGGCCGCCGTGGACGACGAGCGCGGGCTTCCCTTCCGGGTTGCCGCAGACCTCCCAGTAGACGAGGTTGCCGTCGCCGGTGTCGAGCATGCCGTGGTCGTACGGCTCGATGGGGGGATACACGGGAACGACCTTATCGAGACGGCCGCGGTGGCCCGGCGGACCACCGCGAACGCCGGGCTACGCCACCTTGGACGACGGGGCCGTCCAGGTGTTGCACGATCCGGGATCGCCGGTGGCGAAGCCGCGCTTGGACCAGGCGCGCCTGGTGGCCGCCTTGCCTTCGTCCCGGTCTTCACCGCGGGCGTCACCTGAGAGCAGACTCAGGTAGTAATTCCAGTCCTTCGTGGTCCGTCCCTCCATCGGCCAGACGCTCTTCAGGAAGGCGCCGGCGAGGCAATCCTTCTGGAGCCGGTAGCGGCGATCCTGCTCGAAATACTCGGCCTTGTTGCGGTACCGCACGGCGTCATAGGCGACCCGGATGCCGGTCACATTCTGAACGTGATAGCCGTACATATAGGCGACCGTCTCGAACAGCCAGAGGTCCTCGGGATCGGCGACCCAGTTCTTGCCGATCTGGAAGAACAGCGTGCGGGTTTTCACGCAATACCACGCCTGCGAGTCGTCTTTGGTCGGCTTGATGCCGCAGGTCTTGGGCATTTTGGCGACGTGCCGCAGCTTGATCTTGGAGTATGCCAGGCCGGCGCCGGTGAGGTGCTGTTCCCAGGTGGTTTCCATGCAGGCGACGACCGCGTCGACGTAGGCGCGGGCCAGCTTGCGGTCCCCCGGCTTGACCTTCGGCTCCGTACAGGTCGTCGTGGGCAGCGGGCCCGCGTCATAAAGCGGGTTGGCGATGAGCTTGGGGTGCTTGACGGGATATGCGGCAGCCTCGGCGGTGGCCGTTCCGGCTAAAGGCACCATGAGGGCGGCCGTCAGCACCGCGGTCATGAGAAGTTTCACGAGGCGTGAGAATATGACCTCGCGCTGACGAGGACCAGCTCCAGATGAAAAGTAATTCAACCGGCACTTAGCGTGCGGGCGACTGCCGATAGTCTCATCGTGAGAACGCCGGAAGGGGCTTCGACATGCTCAACAGACATCTCGCGCTCGCCCGGCTCGACGTCCTGGTCGGCCGGTGGACGGTGCAGCCGAAGGTGAACGGAGTCGGGCGTGCCTGGACCGAGTTCGCCTGGCAGGACGACGGCCAGTTCCTCCGCCAGTTCACCGACGCCGAGCCGCTGCCGGCCACCGCCCCGCAGGCGTGGCGGGACAACGCGCCGTTCCCGACCGTCGCCCTGATCGGGCTCGACGACACCACGGAGGAGTTCACCATGCTGTACGCCGACGCGCGCGGCGTGCACCGGGTCTACCGGATGACGCTGGCGGACGGCGAGTGGCGGATCTGGCGGCACGCGCCGGGCTTCAACCAGCGCTTCCACGGCACGTTCAGCGCCGACGGCGACACCGTGAACGCCCGATGGGAGATGTCGAAGGACGGCCAGACCTGGGACCTCGACTTCGAGCTCACGTACGCGAGGGCGGTCCAGACCCCGTAGCCGGCGTGTCGTCGAGCAGCCGGAGGTGCTCGTCCAGGCGTGGATCGGGGCTGCCGGTCCAGGCGCCCGCCAGGTCGGGCCGGTGGCGGGCCACGTGGACGCCGAACGCGGCGATCTGATCGCGGGCGTTCTCCTGGGGGGTGACCGGTTCGTCCAGGGCCTGGCGGGCCGCCCAGCACAGGTCGATCCGCTCGCGCAGCCAGCTCGGCGCCAGCCGTTCGCGCTCCTCGATGCCTGTCACGGACGCGCCGGCCAGGAGCGCGATCCGTTCGGCCAGCTCGGACTCGCCACGGGCCGCGGCCATGCGCTCGAACCGGGTCCACTCCCTGCCCATCGACCCCATGCGCTCGCCCCACTGCTCGAGCACGACGTGCCGCACGGCGCGGGCCGCGTCCCTGAGGTGGTACGTCGCCGCTTCCAGGCGCAGCTCCGCCCGCTCCCGGTGCGCCCGGTCGCGGGCGTCGGCCGCGCTCTGCCGCCACCATCCGATCCTGGCCTCGACCACGGCCGGGTGGAACCGCATCTCGGTCAGCCAGCCCACGAAGCGGCTCGTGAGTTGGTCATCCGGGTCGGCCGAGCGGCCCTGGAAGGCTTTGTCCATGCCGTGGAACCAGCGCGGATCCCGCGTCAGCCGCTCCACGGCCCAGTCCGCGCCCATGGACGCGCCCATGGACACGGCCTCCCGCGCCTCCTCCGCGGTGAACGCCAGCCAGCCGACGTCGAGGGTCTGCGCTCGGCCGCTGGCGGCCCACCAGTCCACGAGCTCTGCCTGCTCGCGTCCGACGTGCCCAGCGGTCGTCTCGGGGTCGCCGTCGTACACGGGAAGGAGATCGATGTCCGACATCGGCCAGGGACCACCCCGTCCGACGCTGCCTCCGACGATCAACCCGTGCACACCCGGAACGCCGGCCAGCCTGCGCGTGGCCTCCTCCAGACGTTCCTGGAGCAGCTCCCGCCAGCGGCCGGATATCGTCATCCATCGATCTTGGCAGGCTCCGGTATCACGGGCAACGCGACCGGTCCCTCGGTGATGATCGGCGCGGCCCGAGGTGAAGGCGCGGTTGACGAGGCCGCGCAGCCGCCGTGGTCCGCGCCGTTCTCGGCACGGGTCGGCTGTCACCGTGAGGCCGTCAATCCCTGCCGACCGCGCCATACCCGGGCCGCTGCTTCATCGGAAGTCGGCGGCGTGGTCGGCCGCCCACTGGCGGAAGGTGCGTGCCGGCGTCCCGGTGATCTCCTCCACCGCAGAGGTGACCAGTCCGGAGTGGGGCCGCGTCGCCGCGCTCGCCAGCAGGGCCTCCACCAGTGCCGGCGGCCTCCCGTCCGCGAGCATCTGCGCGCGTGCCGTCTCCACGGGCACCTCCTCGAAACGCAGCGGGCGCCCCACGGCCTCGCCGATCGCGCGTACCTGCTCGGCTCTGCTCACCACCTCCGGCCCGGTCAGCACGTACGTCGCGCCCGCGTGCCCGTCGTCGACCAGCACGCGCGCCGCCACGGCCGCGACGTCCCGCGGATCGACCACGGCGGTGGCCGCGATGCCGGGCCCCCGCACGACCCCGGTCTCCCGGATCTGCGCGGCCCACCCGCGGGTGTTGGAGGCGATGGTGTTCGCCCGCAGGAACGTCCATCGCAGGCCGGACCTCTCGATCAGGCCTTCCATGTCGGCATGGAGCTGGTTGATCGGGTCGCTCTGCCGCTCGGCTCCGTCGTTCACTCCCGAGGACGAGAGGTAGACGACCCGGCGGGCCTGGCGCCGGATCACGTCCAGAACGGCCGAGGCGCCTTCGGCCGTGAGAAAGGGCCAGACCAGGAAGACGGTCTCGACGTCCGCCAGGGCCGGCTCGAGCGTGTCCGGCCTGGACAGGTCACCCTCCGCCGCCTCCACCCCGGCCGCGAAGCGGTGGGGCTCCCTCACCAGCGCTCGTACGGAGCCGCCGACGTGCACAAGCCGGGCCAGCACCTCCCTGCCGACATTGCCGGTCCCACCGGTCACAAGAATCCTGCTCATGCTCGTCATCAGCCCGCGCTACGGCCGGCGGTATTCCGGTTGCAGGCGGTGGATGAAAGTTTCACCGGCAGTTGACGCGGGGAAAGCGCTTTCCTACTGTGGCGGGGGTTTCATCGATGTTCCATGCTTTGCCCGGGCAAGGACACAGAAGGCGATCTCGTACGCGGCGTCCCGACGCGGCTCGACCATGCGCCCGCGCCGCCGTACCGACACCATTGGAGAAGGATGATGCGCCTGAAAGCCGTCCTCGCGTGCGCCGGCCTGTTAGCCGGGGCATTCGTCACACTGTCACAGACCGCCGCGCAGGCGGCGCCGACGCGGTATGAGGCGGAGAGCTCGCCCGCTGTCTGCAGCGGCACCATCGACAGCAACTGGTCCGGGTACTCAGGCAGCGGGTTCTGCAACGGCACCAACGCCACCGGCGCCTACGCCCAGTTCACGGTGAACGCCGGCACGGCCGGGACGGCGACGGTGAGCGTGCGGTTCGCCAACGGGACCACGGGTGCCCGGTCGTCCGATCTGATCGTCAACGGCTCGACCGCGCAGAGTGTCTCGTACGAGGGCACGGGCGCATGGAACACCTGGGTCACCAAGACGCTCACCGTCTCGCTGAACTCCGGCAGCAACACCATCCGGTTCAACCCGACCACCTCGAACGGCCTGCCCAACATCGACTACATCGACGTCGAAGCGGGCGGCACGACGCCTCCGCCGTCGAGCGGCACGCTGTACGTGGCGCCGAACGGCAAGGACAGCGGGGCCGGAACGCAGGCGGACCCGACGACGCTCACCTCGGCGATCACCCGCGTCACCTCCGGCGGCACGATCTACATGCGCGGCGGGACGTACAACTACTCGCAGACGGTCACCATCGCGCCGGGCAACAACGGCACCTCGAGCGCCCGCAAGAAGCTGTCCGCCTACCCGGGTGAGACCCCGATCCTGAACTTCTCGGCCCAGAGCGAGGACTCGGCCGCCCGCGGGCTCGCCGTGAACGGGTCGTACTGGCACGTCTACGGCATCGTCGTCGAGCGCGCCGGTGACAACGGGATCTTCGTCGGTGGCAGCAACAACATCATCGAGCGTACGGAGACGCGCTTCAACCGAGACACGGGGCTGCAGCTCTCGCGGATCGCCTCCGACACGCCCCGCGACCAGTGGCCGTCCAACAACCTCATCCTGAGCGCGTTGTCACACGACAACGCCGACTCCGACGGCGAGGACGCCGACGGCTTCGCCGCGAAGCTCACCGTCGGCTCCGGCAACGTCTTCCGCTACTGCGTGTCCCGCAACAACATCGACGACGGCTGGGACCTCTACACCAAGACGGACACGGGTGCCATCGGCCCGGTGACCATCGAGGACTCCCTGTCGTACAACAACGGCACCCTCAGCGACGGCAGCCAGGCCGGCAACGGCGACCGCAACGGCTACAAGCTCGGTGGCGAGGACATCGCGGTCAACCACACCATCCGGCGCAACATCGCCTACCACAACGGCAAGCACGGGTTCACCTACAACCGCAACCCCGGCACGATGTCGATCTCGAACAACGTCAGCATCGACAACACCGAGCGGAACTTCTCGTTCGACGCCGGCACCTCGGTGTTCCGCAACAACACCTCCTGCCGGAGCGGCAGCGGGACCAACGACCGGATCGTCGGTGACGCCGACGGCTCCAACCAGTTCTGGTCCGGCTCGAACGGGTCCCGGTGCTCCTCCTACTCCGGCGCCCTGCACTGGTCCTTCGCCGCGGACGGCCGCCTGGTCGTGACCTTCGGCGGCAGCCCGGTGACGCCGTAACGGACCTCTCCCCGAAACCCCCTGCAAGTCAGGGGGTTTTGGGGAACAACATCAGAGATGCCGCCATGAGCAGAGCTGCGACCCCACCCCAGATCATCACGGTCGAGACCGAGAAGGCGTCGACGACGCGGCCGCCGACGAACGCGCCGAGCGCGAACGTCGCCTGGAACGAGGAGGTGAAGACGACCGTGGCGGCTTCCGGCGCGTGGGGGGCCGCGGTGATGAACGACGCCTGCGAGCAGACGGGCACGCCTCCGTAGGCCAGCCCCCAGAGCACGAGCAGCGCCACGGCGCCGACGGCCGTGCCGCCGACCGAGGGCAGCAGCAGGGTGGCGGCCGCGATCAGGCAGCCGCAGGTCACGAAAGCGCCTCGCAGGTGGGTGGCGGTGGCCCTGCCGGCCAGGAAGTTGCCGGCGATCCCGGCCACTCCGTACGCCAGCAGGACGGCGCTGATGACCGCAGGATGCAGCCCGGTGACGTCCTGGAGGAAGGGCGTGACGTAGGTGTACGTACCGAAGTGGGCCAGGACGATGAGGAAGGTGGCCAGCAGGGCGACCGCGCCGCCCCGGCTGCGCACCAGATCGAGCAGGACGCGCGGGCCGGTGACCTGGTCGGCAGGCAGCCGCGGCAGCAGCATCAGCAGGGCCGTCAGGACCAGAAGGGCCAGCCCGGCCAGGACCAGGAAGGCGGTCCGCCAGCCGGCGAGCTGGCCGATGAGCGTCCCGGCCGGCACGCCGAGCACGGAGCCGAGCGGCACGGCGGAGAAGATCACAGCGGTGGCCGTGCCGACGACCCGCGGCGGCACCAGGCGACCGGCCAGCCCCGCCCCGATCGACCAGAAGCCGCCGATCGTGAGGCCGACGAGCACTCTGGAGATCAGCATCACCCAGTAGGCGGTCGCCGTGGCCGCCAGCACGTCGGCCACGGCGAGCACCGCCATGAGGGCGCAGAGCATCAGGCGGCGGTCCAGGCGCGCGGTGCTCAGCGTGACGGCGGGTGCGGCGACCGCCGCGACGACGCCGGGCAGCGCCATGGTCAGCCCCGTGGTGCCGTCGGAGATGCCGAAATCGGCCCCGATGGCGGTCAGCAGGCCGATGGGCAGGATCTCGCTGGTGACGATGGCGAAGATGCCCAGCATGAGCGAGGTGACCGCGAGCCAGCTGATCAGTGGTGGACGTGATGGAGCGAGCGTGGTGGTTGACATGGTTCCCGTTTCCGGCAAGAGCGCGTGATCAATGGGAAACCAGCCAAGCAATGATGGAGTGACCGGCACCGGCATATTTCGGACCCCTACAGGCTGCGATTGGCGGCAATCCACGCCTGCTGGAGCATCCGGTAGTCGATGACGGTGATGCCCTCTTGGCGGAGAAGCTCGCGGGCGGCGGCCGAGGTGAGGAATGTCCCGCCTCGCGGGATCTGGCGACCGGGGCAGAACCGGATCCGGTCCATCGGGAGACAGCAGGCATGACACGAACAGAACCCGTCGAGACGGTGGAGAAGGAGGATGATGCGGAGCTCATCCGTAGCTCGTACGACGACCCGGAACGGTTCGCCGGGATCTTCGATCGCTACATCCAGCAGATCCATCGTTACGTGGCCCGCCGGCTCGGCACCCAGGCGGCCGACGACATAGCGGCGGAGACGTTCCTGATCGCCTTCCGGCGGCGCACGTCCTACGACCTGACGCAGCAGTTGGCCAGGCCGTGGCTGTACGGGATCGCCACCACCCTGATCGCCAGGCATCGGCGCAGCGAGGAGCGGTTCCTGCGGGCGCTGTCCCGTACAGGTGTGGACCCGCTGCCCGAACCGATGGCGGACGCGGTCGTCGACCGGGTGGCGGCGCAGGAGAAGGACCGTCAGCTGGCGGGGGCGCTGGCGGATCTGAAGCAGAGTGAGCGCGACGTGCTGCTGCTGTTCGCGTGGGGTGACCTGTCGTACGAGGAGGTCGCCGGGGCGCTCGGCATCCCGCTCGGGACCGTGCGCTCGCGCCTGCACCGCGCCCGCAAGAAGACCAGGACCACCCTCGGCGACGACGCCCCGACAGGACAGGACGCATGATGGACGAGATCAAGAACTTCCGCGGTGCCACGCCCACGATCACCCGCCACGCGGAGAACGCGGCGCGCGCCCGGCTGCTGCACGCGATGCAGGAGCCGACGCCCGCTTCTCCTCGGCGGCGCACGCCTCGCCTGGCCTGGCGCCTGGTGCTCGCCGCGGCGCTGGCAGGGGCCGTGGGCACGGGTGCCGCTCTCATCGGCGACGGCGGTCAACCGGCCATCACCCCCGTCGCGAGCGTACGGGACCTCGGTGAGCGGGCCGCGAGAGCCGCGGCGACCGACCATTACAGGACCGTCCCTTCTCCGGGCAAGTGGCTGTACGTCAAAGAGACGATCGCGCCGCTCCGCGAGGAGCCCGCGCCCGATGTGGACCCGGGCCGGCGAACCACCTTGGAGCTGTGGAACAGCGTGGACGGCAGGCAGACGGCCTTGGACGACGGCAAGGGCCGGCTCGTCATCGAGCCCGGCCCCGGCACCACCGCTGCCGATCTGGCCAAGGCCCCCGTCACTCCGGAGCAGATGCTCACCCGGATCAAGGCGGGCCTTGGCGAGGCTCCCCCCGGCGACACCAGTCCTGAAGACCAGCGGATCTTCGAGACGATCTCCCAGCTCATGAGCGGGCAGGTGCTCGAGAAGGACGTACGGGCCGCGCTCTTCCGGGCGCTGCCGATGATCCCAGGCATGTCGATCAAGCAGGACGCCGTGGACGCGGCCGGCCGTCACGGGGTGGCGTTCGCCTACACCGGCCCGGAGGAGCGTTTCGAGATCATCCTGAACCCGGAGGACTACCGGTACCTGGGAACGTACGGCGAGTCCTTGGCATCCCGCACCCATCCCAAGGCCGGCGTCCCCTTGGTGTGGACGGCGCAGCTGGAGGCTGAGATCGTCGACAAGCCGGGCGCACGGCCGTAGCAGGGGTACCTCATCGAGGAGGGATCGGCGGGCGGCCGGGCGCGGGGCGCGCGCGGGGCCGGCGCATCAGCAGCGCCGCGCCCACCAGGAACAGGAGCCCCACCCCGGCCGCCGTGCCGCCCACGGCCACGTACGTCATGTCGATCGGCGGGTGGGTGGTCGGCGAGGCGACCGGCCCGCCCCCCAGGTACTCCTTCCCCTTGTACGGAGCCGCCGCGATCTTGGCGTCCTCGGCGGCCCCCGCCGCCTGCACCGCCGCCGCCGCGTCGATCAGCCCGAAGCCGAGGAACACGGTGTAGCCGGCCGGCGGCTTCTTGGCCGTCCGCACCAGGATGTCGCGTACCTGCCGGGGCGTCAGGTCGGGCTTGCGGGACAGCATCAGCGCCGCGGTGCCCGCCGCGAGCGCGCAGGCAGGGGAGGTGCCGTCCCCCGACCGGTAGCCGCCGCGGTTGTCGGCGGCGTAGATGTCCACGCCGGGCGCGGCGATCGTGTTGTACGTGTGCACCTGGGAGAAGTCCGCCCGCACCCCGGTGGGCGCCATCGCCGCCACCGCGATCACCCCGGGGTACGCGGCCGGGTAGGAGACGACGTTGTTCGCGTCGACCTCCAGGGGGTCGGTGGATCCGCCGTTGCCCGCGCTCGCCAGCAGGATGACCCCCTTGCCGAGGGCGTAGTCGACGGCCGCGGCCGTGTCCTCACCGTAGCCGCTGCCGAAGCCCCACTCGTCGGTGCCGAGGGACATGGAGATCACCTGGGCGCCCTTGTCGACGGCGTACCGGATGCCCTTGGCCAGGGCGGTGGCCGCTTTGAGGCTCTCCTTGTCGGCGGCGACCCGGCCGGACTTGGCGGCGGCCTCCGCGCGTTTGCGTGCCGGATCCTCCCGGTCCCAGAGCACCCGTACCGAGAGCACCCGGGCCTGCGGCGCGACCCGCAGAACGCTGGAGGCCATGGCGGTGCCGTGCGCGCCCCAGTACGACTGCCCGGGCCGCGCGCCCCCGCCGATGAAGTCGGGACCGCTCGTCACCCGTCCCCGGAACTCCGGATGGTTCTTCACGACCCCGGTGTCCAGGACCGCGACGGTGATCCCCTTGCCCTGTCCGAGCCGCTGCGCGGCGGGGACCTTCATGGCCCCCAGCTCCCAGCCCTGCGGCGCCTCGGCCACGGCCGGCGCGGCGGTGGCCGAGACCAGACCGGCGACCAGCGCGAACGCTGCCAGTGTGCGGATCATGCCCCCACCTTCCTGGACTCGGCGCGCAGCCGGGTGGCGAGGCTCTCCGCGAGGCCTTGGGCGGTGTACGCCCACGCCTCACGGTCCTCCTGCTGCGGGTAGGACCGCTTGCCCCACGGTTCGGGCAGCTGTCCGGGCCTGCGGCCGTCCGCCGGTCCCGAGGTGACCGCCACGAACACGGGCGCCTCCCCGACGAGCCGGCCGCCGTTCCCGGTGCGCGCGGAGTCCTTCCACTGGGTGCCGGGCGCGGCCAGGGCGCGCACCGCGTGGTCCGGCTTCTCCTGCGCCTCGCGGATGACGTCCTCCAGATCCAGGCCGGCCTTGGAGTCGCCGAAGGCGATCAGGGCCACGGTGGCGGCCGTCCCTCCGGTGTCGTCCACGTACGTGGCGCGCATGGCCGCGACGCAGCCCCGCTCGGCGGCGGTCCTGGCCACTTCGCCGGAGAGCGCCGTCTTGCAGGAGGTGTCGGTGGAGATCGCGGCTCTGGTCCAGCCGCGCTCGTTGTTCGGGGAGGAGTATCCCTTGTCGGGATGCTCCCGGCCGAGGTACGGCGGGAACAGCTTCTCGACGGGCACGTTGCGCCACAGTTCCCTGGAGTACGCCGAGTTGTGGATGACCTGCTGACTGTTGGAGTAGGCGTGCGCGATGAGCGCGCCACCGCCGAGCACGGCCAGCAGGCCGAACCCCGCGACGACGAGGCCCAGGGCGATCCGCCAGCCCTTGCGTGGGGGCCGCGCCGGCTCTGCCGGCGGCTGCGGGTGCTGGTACTGCTGCTGGTGCTGATAAGGCTCTGCCTGCGGGGGTGGCGTGGGCAGCTGTCCGGATGCGTACGGATGGGAAGGCCCGGAGGGCGGCTGTGGGGGATGGAACCCCGGCCCGGAGTTGGGCGGGGGATACATCATCGTCTCTCCTGTCGTGCGAGCCGGCTGATCAGGGGTCGGAGCACGGTTCCGTTTGCACCCCTCTGATCGTTTTGCGCGTTCTGACCCTATCGGTCTGCCGCACGAACCGGGCCCACACCCCGAACGCCGACCCCTGTAGGACGGTGCGCGTCGCCGATCACATCCTGCCGCTCGGGCGCACGACGATCGTGTTCACATCCACGCCGGCCGGCTGCGTGAGAGCCCAGACGACCGCGTCCGCGACCGTGTCGGCGGTCAGGATGGAGCCACCCGGCGCACCACCTTCCCTGGCGGCGTAGAACGGCGTGTCAACCGGCCCCGGTGCGACCATCGTCACACCGACACCGTCGGCCGCGACCAGCAGACGGGTGTTCTCGGCGAACGCGGTCAGCGCCCACTTGGTCACCGAGTACGTGTTTCCCGGACGGTGCATGATGCCGGCCTCGCTGCCGATCAACACGATCTTGCCCTGGCTGTCCCGCAGGGCCGCGATCTTGGACGTTCAAGGCGGTGCGCCTACTGTTGGGCTGTGCTCTTCCAAGCCATCAACCAGCTCATCACGTACGACGAACGGCAGCGGATGGTCCCAAGCGACCGCGACCAGCTCACCGCGATCGTCGCCGCGGCCCGCGCCCAGGAACCCACCGACTACACCACGCTGCGCGCGCTCGGGGTCGGGCTGCTGGTTCTGGGCGACTACGTCGCCGCGATCGACCACCTCAACCGTGCGCTCGACCTGGCGGACACGAGCGGCAGGCGGCTCGCGGCGTCGATCAATCTGGCCGACGCGTATCGCTATTCAGGCGACGCGGCGACCTCCGAAACTCTCTGCCGCGAGATGCTCACCCTGGCGAGGAACGAAGTACCCGAGATGGTGTACTTCCCGCTCCAGCATCTCGGCAAGACCCTCGCCGAGCTGGGTCGCAGGGAGGAGGCCCGCGAAGTGCTGGAGGAGGCCCTGGCCCTGCGGATGACCGAAGGCGACCCCGAGCTGATCATCAGAAGTCGAGCGGCCCTGCGGCTCCTCGACAGTGAAGACCCCGTACGGAGGCCGCATAGGGTGTGATCCGTGGGGGTGTTCGGGGAGGCGCACGCGATCCGGTTACCCGTATCGCCCGGCACGGAGCGGCCGATGCTGCGCCGCTTGCCGTTCGCCGCGACAGCCGGCGCGCTCCTGGTCTACAACTCGGTGGAGCTGGCGATCAGCGCCGGGTTCGGGGCGCTCGCCGTACCGGCCGCCGCCCTGCTCGCCGGGCCGGTGCTGTGGGCGTGGTACCGGCCGGTGGCCGCGTGGTGCGCCATGGTCGTGGCGCAGGTCGCGCTCACCGGGCTTGGACTGGCGCTGGACGGCCCGTCCATGCTCGTGCCCCAGCCGTGGTTGCTCAACCAGACCGTGGCTCAGCTTCCGGTGATGTACGTGCTGGCGTTGTCGTCGCCCCGGCGCGTGACAGGGATCGCCTTCGCCGTGACGCTCGTGGCCGAGAGCTCCGTGACAGCACTGCAGCACCTGGAGCCGTACCGGGCGGTCATGGGCACGCTGAGCTGGGCGCTGTCCCTCCTGGTCGCCATGGTGCTCGGTCACGCCAGGCGTGCGCGGCTGCTGGACACCCTACGGGTCGCCGAGGAGCTCGGCCGGTTGAAGGTCCTGGAGGAGCGTTCGCGTATCGCGCGGGAGTTGCACGACGTGGTGGCCCACCACATGTCGGTGATCGCCGTGCAGGCGGCCAGCGCCCCGTACCGGATCGAAGGCGGCGTGAGCGAGCCGGCCGCGAAGGAGTTCGCGGCCATCAACGTGGCCGCCCGCGCGTCGCTGCGTGACATGCGGCACCTGCTCGGCGCGCTGCGCGGCTCGGACGAGGCGCCCGCCACCGCGCCGCAGCCGGGGCTGCGCGATCTCGACGCACTCGTGGAGTCGGTACGGCGGGCGGGCGTGCCCGTGAAGCTGGTGATCGGCGATCCGCCCCCGGTGCCGTCGCCGGTGGTGTCCCTCACCGCGTACCGGATCGTCCAGGAGGCGCTGAGCAACGTCGTACGGCACGCCCCCGGCGCCGCGACGACCGTCACCATCGCCGGCGCCGGCGACGAGCTGACCGTGGAGGTCGAGAACGAGCGGCCCACCGGCACGACCACACCCCCGGCCGGGTCAGGGCTGGGGCTGGTCGGCATGCGCGAGCGGGTGACGGCGCTGGGCGGGCGGCTCACGGCGTCCGCAACGGAAGGAGGCGGCTTCACCGTACGCGCGAGCCTGCCGAAGGGAGACGGGGAATGATCACAGTGCTGGTCGCCGACGACCAGGCGATGATCAGGGCCGGGTTCGCGGCGCTGCTCTCCGCACAGCCCGACCTCCAGGTGGTCGGCGAGGCCGCGGACGGCCAGGAGGCCGTGGCGGCGGCCCGCGAGCTGCGGCCCGACGTCGTGCTCATGGACGTGCGCATGCCGAACCTCGACGGTCTCGAGGCCACCCGGCGCATCACCGGGACCGGGCGTGAGACGAAGGTGCTGATCCTGACCACGTTCGACATCGACGACTACGTCTACGCCGCTCTGCGCGGTGGGGCCAGCGGTTTCCTGCTCAAGGACGCTCCCCCGGCCGACCTCATCACCGCCGTCCGCGTCGTCGCCGGCGGCGAGGCGCTGCTCGCGCCCTCGGTCACCCGCAGGCTCATCGAGGAGTTCACGGCCCGGCAGCCCATCGACGAACGGGAGGCGCTGCGGCTCAACGCGCTGACCGCGCGCGAGCTGGACGTGCTCAGGCTCGTGGCGGCCGGGCTGGCCAACGCCGAGATCGCCGAAGAGCTGACGATCGCGGAGGAGACGGTGAAGTCGCACGTGGGGCGGATCTTCACCAAGCTGCACCTGCGCGACCGGGCGCAGGCGGTGGTACTCGCCTACGAGAGCGGGCTCGTCGTGCCCGGCTCTCACTCGGCAGGGGTACGGCGGAGCCCCCGGCTGCGCTCCTGAGGGGGATCCGCCGCCGCCCGCACTCCGTCTACGGTCGCCGGCATGAAGAGATTGGGAGCCGCGGCTGCGCTGCTCAGAGCGGCGGCGACGGTGTCGCTCAGCGAGCCGGAGCTGCTCGGGCTGGCAGAGTTCGTACGGCCCGGGGCGGTCTGCTTCGACATCGGGGCCGCGTACGGGATGTACACCTATCCCCTGGCCAGGCTCGCCGGTCCGGCCGGGCGGGTGCACAGCTTCGAGCCGCTGCCGGCGCCGTACCGGATCCTGGAGACGGGGCGGCGCGCGGCCGGCGCGCGGAACATACAGGTCACCAACGCAGCAATCGGCTCATCCACCGGCTGGCGGCGGCTGACGCTGCCGTACCGCTTCGGCCTGCCGATCCACGGCCGGGCTCACGTTCAGGAGGGCCTGAAGCACCCCGCCACCAGGACGCTGGAGGTGCCCATCTACACCGTCGATCGCGTGTGCGAGCTGCGCGAGATCTCCCGGGTGGACTTCGTGAGGATGGCCGTGGAGGGGTTCGAGGCGGAGGTGCTCAAGGGCGCCGAGTGGACGCTCGCGCAGCACCGGCCCACCCTGCTGCTGGAGATCGAGGACCGCCGCCTCGAGAGGTACGGCCGCGCCGCCGCCGATGTCGCGAGCTCGCTGATCGAGCGCGGCTATGACATGCACGTCTGGCTCCACGCGCGCTGGAGCCGGACGGAGAAGGTGAGCACGCGGCGGCGCAACTACCTGTTCACGGGCCGATAGCCTGCCCCGACAGCGCCGACCCCGCCGCGTCGGTCACCAGTCGACGGGGCCAAGACGATCAATGAAGATCCCGGTCGGCCCGTCGGCGTCGAGCATCGCGAGTTTGACGATCGGGTCGGTGCCCTCGGTGACCGTCAGCTGGCCGGTGTGGTGGTTCATGTCGGTGGCGGTGAACTTGCGGTTGGCGACTTCTCCGGGAGTGACCAGGTTGAATTTGATCTGTGGGAGCGCCTGGGCGTACCGGACGGTGATCATGTTCAGCGCCGCCTTCGACGAGCTGTAGGCGAGCTCGTGCATTTTCGAGACGGGCTGGTCCGGGTCGGTCACGACCGCGAACGAACCGCCGCCGCTGGACACCATCACCACCCGCGGATTGTCCGCCGCCTGCAGCAGGGGGAGGAAGGCGTGCGTGACCCTGACCGGCCCGTACACGTTGGTGTCGTAGACGGAATGAACTTCGCCGGCCGTCGCGTCCGCAGGCGTGACGACCCTCCCCGGCGCGCCGGCGTTGTTGATCAGGACGTCCAGCCGGTCGGCGTGCTTGCGGACGAGCCGTACGGCATCCGCAACCGACTCGTCCGAGGTCACGTCCAGCGGGACCATGACCACGTTCGCGCCACCGTCGGCCAGCTTGGCGGCGGCCGCCCGTCCTCGCTCTTCGTCGCGCGAGCCGAGGAAGATCGTCCAGCCCTGCTCCCCGAGCCGCCGGGCCGTCTCAAAACCGAGTCCCTTGTTGCCGCCGGTGATCAGCACCGAGGTCTGTTCCGAGTTCGTCATGCCCTCTAAGACGAGACACCCCGCCGAGCTGTGACACGGTGTGACGGCTCTCACAGCAGGGGGCCGGACGGGCGCGGGCGTTCGGAGATGTCACTGGCGGGGGTTGCTGTCTCGTCCAGAGGGTGCAGGCAATCCTCGGCCAAGGAGATTGATGATCATGCGGGTGTTCGTGGCAGGCGGGAGCGGGACTCTGGGGCAGCGGCTGGTGTCGCAGCTCCTGGCGCGAGGTCACCAGGTAACGGCCACCACGACGAGCGCGGGCAAGTTGGGGTTGCTGGCGGACTTGGGCGCGGAGGGGGTGGTGATGGACGGACTGGATGCGATGTCGGTCGGTGAGGCGGTGGCCACGGCTCGGCCGGACGCGATCGTGCATCAGATGACCGCGATTTCGATGGCGCACGCGGGCAAGCCCGACATGAGGCACATCGACCGGTGGTTCGCCCGGACCAACCGGCTGCGCACGGAGGGCACGGACCATCTGCTGGCCGCCGCCGAGGCCGCCGGGGTCTCCCACGTCGTCGCACAGAGCCACGCCTCATGGAACGGCATCCGGCAGGGCGGATGGGTGAAGACCGAGGAGGACCCGCTGGACCCGGAGGAGGCTACGGCGGCGCGCGCAGGGGCGGCGGCGATCCGCCATGTCGAGGAAGTGGTCGTCGAGGCCGGCGGTGCGGCCCTGCGCTACGGCGCGCTGTACGGGCCGGGGGCCGTCGACGACCAGGTGGAGCTCATCCGCAAGCGGCAGTTCCCACTGGTGGGGGACGGTACCGGCTACACCTCCTGGGTGCATCTGGACGACGCGGCGAGTGCTACGGTCCTGGCGGTGGAGCGGAGGGCCAGAGGGGTGTTCAACATCGTGGACGACGAACCGGCCCCGGCCGGCGAATGGCTGCCGTATCTGGCGGAGTGCGCGGGAGCGAAACGGCCGAAGCGACTGCCTGCCTGGCTGGCCCGGCTGCTGGCCGGGCCGGTGGCGGTGACGATGATGACCGAGGGGCGCGGCTTCTCCAACGCCAAGGCCAAGCGGGAGCTCGGCTGGCAGCTGCGCTACCCGTCGTGGCGGCAGGGTTTCAAGGAGGAGCTGGCGTGAGCAGGGCCGAGCAGTTCGAGGAGCTGCGGTCGCTGCTGTTCTCGATCGCCTACCGGATCCTGGGCAGCGTGAGCGAGGCCGAGGACGCGGTCCAGGAGACCTGGCTGCGCTTCGAGGCCACCCCGACCGAGCCCAGGTCGGCCAAGGCGTTCCTGTCGGCCACGGTGACCCGGATCTCGATCGACGTGCTGCGCTCGGCCCGCGTCCGGCGGGAGGAGTACGTCGGGCCGTGGCTCCCCGAGCCGCTGCTCGCCGACCCTTACCAGGACCCGGAGCGGTCGGCGGAGCTGGCCGACTCGTTGTCGATGGCGGCCTTGGTGCTGCTGGAGCGGCTGTCCCCGCTCGAGCGGGCGGTCTTCGTGCTGCGGGAGGTGTTCGACTTCGGTTTCCCCGAGATCGCGTCGGCCGTGGGGCGCTCGGAGGCGGCGTGCCGCCAGCTGGTGGTACGGGCGCGGCGCCATATGGCCGCAGGCAGGCCCCGCTTCGAGGCGGACCGCAAAGAGCGAGAAGAACTGGCGTCGCGGTTCTTCGACGCCCTCCGCGAAGGCGATGTCGCCGGTCTGCAGACCCTGCTGGCTGCCGATGTTTCGATGGTCAGCGACAGCGGCGGCAAGGCCCCGAGCCTGGCCAAGGCCGTCCTCGGCGCCCAGAACGTGGCCCGCCTGCTCGCCTCCGTCTTCCCTCGGATGGCCCTGATCGGTGTGACTGGCGAGTCGCACGAGGTCAATGGCCAGCCGGGCGCGATCTTCCGCGACCGGGACGGCAAGGTGCTCCACACCCTGACGCTCGACGTACTCGACGGGCAGATCCAGACGATCCGCGCGGTGATCAACCCCGACAAGCTCGGGCACGTGGGCCCGGTGGCGGACGCCTGGGCGATCGACCGCGAAGTAAGGCAGGCACGCCGACCCACGCGATAGCCAGGCACAGCACGGGGGTTGCGCCGATGCCGCCGATCGCGACGTCGCCTACGTCGTGGCGGCGGCCCGGACGCCGAGGACGACGAGCACCACCGCCGTCACCTTGCCCACCACTCGCTTGAAGCGGGCCTTGTGCACGATGTGCGCGCCCTGGTGAATCAGCACCGTCCAGGTCAGCAGCCACACCGCCATCAGCAGGGCATGGGCGGTGGCCAGGGTGAGGATCTGTCCGCCGAAGGGACGGCCGGGCACGATGAACTGCGGTACCAGGGTCAGGTAGATGGAGGCCGCCTTCGGGTTGAGCACGTTCGCGAGCAGGGCTTGGGCGTAGACGGAACCGGTCTGCTTCGGCCGCTCCGCCGGCATGGGAGGAGGGAGGAGGGTGGTGGAGCGCCAGGTCCACAGGCCCAGGCCGATGAGGTAGGCCGCGCCGATGAGTTTGACGGCGGTGAAGGCCTGGCTGGAGCGCATGACCAGCGCCGACAGGCCGGCGATGGCCAGGGCCGCGTGGGCGTACAGACCGCTGACCGTGCCGAGGATGACCGGTAGCGCCTGGCGGCGGCCGCCGGCTGTGACGTGCTGGATCAGCAGGGTCAGACTGGCGCCCGGGGTGGCGATGACGGGCAGGACCGCCAGCAGAAATGCGGCGACCGCGTACGGGTGGATCATGCCTGGAGCACGACGCGGTAGTGGGTGGTCAGGCGGCGGTCGTCGTCCAGGATGTGGAAGGCGAGGCCGGGCGGCTGTTCGCGGTCGGCGGGCTGGTCGCCCTCCCACGGCAGGCGCAGGGTCCACGTGACGGCCGGTGCGACGATCAAGGGGCGGCCGGCGAAGGTGGACGCGGCCGCGGTGTGAGCGTGACCGGTGAGTACGGCGACGACCTGCGGGTGAGCGTCGAGCAGCGCGGCCAGGTCGCCGGGCGACTCCAGCCGCCCGGAGTCGGGCAACGGGTGGTGGAGTTCGACGGGCGGTTGGTGGAAGGCGATCAGCGCGGGCGTGTCCGGGGCGAGCCCGTCGAGAGTGGCGCGCATCCAGTCGAGGGTTTCGGCGTCGAGGCGGCCCTCGTCGTGGCCGGGGATGGTGGCGTCGCACATGAGGATGGCGGTGCCGGCGATGTGGTGCACCTGGTTGACGGGGCCGGGGCCGGGTGGCTGCCGCAGCAGTGCCTTGCGGTACGCGGGGCGGACGTCGTGATTGCCGGGGCAGGTGAGCACAGGGAAGGGGGCGGCCAGGATCTGGGCGGCCTGCTCGTACTCGGCCTCCTCTCCGTGATCGGCGATGTCCCCGGTGACGAGCAGGACGTCGACCGGGCGGGGCAGGGCCCGCAGGTAGTCCATGACCTGGGTGGCGCGCCGGGTCGCCCGGGCGGTGCCATCGAGGTGCAGGTCGCTGATCTGGGCCAGCAGCAACGTCATGGTGTGATCCTCCACCAGCGTCTAATGGTTAAATGAGATTTAGCGTTAGGGACCATAGGGCACGGAGAGGACGAGGTTCAAGTGGAGCGCTGGCCCGCCCTGGAACTGGCGAGCACGATTCGCCACGACGGCGACGGCGGTGTCGCCGACGATCTGGCAACGACGCAGGGCATGGCCCGCTGGATCCACCAGCAGGCCGACCTGCTGGGCACCCACGTCGACGTCGCAGGGGTCTCGATGGACGAGAGGCTGAGGAGCGAGATCGTCGAGCTGCGCCGGGCCGTACGGGCGCTGTTCGCGCAGGCGGTCAGCCCCGCCCCGCCGAGCCGGGCCGACGCCCACCGGCTGATGCCTGTGGAGCAGGCATTGGCGCACCTCAACGCGGCGGCCGCCCGTGAAGCCATCGTTCCGCAACTTGACTGGCCCGCGGGCGGGACACCCCGTACGGGAGTGTTGTCGGACGAACGCGACGCGAGCATCCGGCTGATCGCAGCCCTGGCGCGGGCCGCCATCGACTTCCTGAGCGGTCCGCAGCGTGAGCAGTTGCGGGCCTGCAACGCACCGCGCTGCGTACGCTACTTCGTCAAGAGCCACGGGCGGCAGGAGTGGTGCAAACCGTCATGCGGCAACCGCGCCCGGGCTGCACGCCACTACCAGCGCCACAACGCCACGACTGAACGATGACGGCTCCACGTCGAGAAGCCAGGAAGAAGAGATGAGCGACTTCACTGAGTTCGGGAACGTACCCTCCACCACGCTCGCCGACATCCTCGGCCGCGAGCAGGTCATGGACTACGGCGTTCGCCCGCTGTGGTCCGACATTCCGCGCGTGGCCGGGCCGGCGTTCACCGTCCGGTGCCCGGCCGGGGACAACCTCATGCTGCACGCCGCCATTCATCGTGCGGAGCCTGGTTCGATCATCGTCGTCCAATCGGGCGACGTCGACTTCGCGCTCGCCGGAGGGAACGTGTGCGCCGTCGCGCAACGTCGCGGAGTCGCCGCCATCGTCACCGACGGGGTGATCCGTGACCTGGGCGAAGTGCGCCAGATGCGCTTTCCTGTCTTCGCCAGAGGCATCATTCCCATCCCCGGGACCAAGTCGGCCGTCGAGCCGCTCAACGTTCAGGTGCGGTGTGGCGGCGTGCGGGTGAATGCCGGCGACATCGTGGTGGCCGACGAGGAGGGCATCGTGGTCACGCCGAGGGCGCGCCGGGACGAGGTGCTCGCCGCGGCCAGGGCGAAGCTGGCCAAGGAGGCCGGCGAGTCTCTCGACGCCTGGGAGGAGGCGCATCGCGCTCGCATCGACAAGATCCTTGCCGACCAGGGCTTCGAAGACTCGACCGGCCCGGAACCAGGCGCTTGACGATTTGATGCGATTCTCCGTCGTCCGTCGCGAAATATGCACGTCGCGGCGGTGGTGGAACATCGACCAGGCAGCGATGTGCCGTCGAGCGCTGCTGTCGGGCTCTTCGGTGACACATGCGTGGGCAGGAGGTGGCAGGGTCGGAGTATGACGAACGACGGTGCCGCGATTACCGGCGAGCTGACGATCGGGGGGCGGGTGCGCGGCTTCACGATCCGGCTGCCGCGCGTTGCCTCGGGTGACGGTCCGCAGCCTCTCGTACTGGTGCTGCACGGCAACCACCCGGAGGCCGGCGGCTGGATGATGCGTGAGTGGACCACCTTCGACAAACAGGCGGAGGCCCTGGGCTGGATGATCGCCTATCCCGATGGCCACGGCGGCTGCTGGGCCGACGGCCGGGGCGTCACCAGCGCGGAGGAGGCGGGGGTGGATGACGTCGCGTTCCTGCGGGCGCTGATCGACCACGCAGCCGACCGGTACGGCACCGCGCCGGATCGGACCGTGGTGGCGGGCGCTTCCAATGGCGCCTTCATGGCCCACCGGCTGGCCCTGACGGCCGGTGACCAGGTGGCCGTGCTGGCGGCCGTCGCGGGCACGCTGCCCGCCGCGCTGCGTGACCTGCGGCCGGCTTATGCCGTCTCGGCGTTGCTGATCCACGGCACGGCCGACCGGCTCGCGCCCATCGAGGGCGGCAGCTCCCGGCGGCGGGGCCCGAACGGTGAACTACGCGGCCGTACGCTGTCTCTCCAGGAGACCGCAGAGCACTGGACGGCGATCGACCGGTGCCCGCCCGGCTCCGCAAAGACCCACGACACCGCGTCCTCCACCCGTATGACCATGGTCGGCGGCGTCGGCGGCACCCAGGTGGCGGCCTGGACGGTCCTCGGCGGTGGCCACGCCTGGCCTGGAGCGCCCGTCAGTCCCGAGTGGTCCGAACCGACCACCCAGGAGTTCGACGCGGCCGAAGAGATCTGCCGCTTCGCCTCCCCGCTCCTCCTGCCCGCCACCACTCGCCGCCTCTGACCCATCTGGTGCAGGGAAATGTTCCTACCAGTCAGGCCGTGGCGGGAAGCCGGAATGCATGGGCGTTGCGAGCACACCAGTCGGCGAAGGTCTTCGGTCTGCGCCCCAGCAGTCGATGCACGGTGTCCGTACGGAACCCGACGGTGTCTGCGCGCATGAGGGTGAATCCCTCGATGATGGCGTCAGCGAGCGCGGGAGGCGCTCCGTTGGGGAAGCGGGAGCGGACGGCCTCTGCTGGTGTGGCCACCGTACGTACCTCGATGTCCCGGCCGGCCGCGGCGGCGAGGATCCGGACCTGCTCGGCGATGGTGAGCAGTTCTTCTCCGGTGATGACGTACTCCTCGCCCTGGTGACCGTCCTCGGTGAGGGCGAGGGCGGCGACGGCGGCGATGTCCGCGGGATCGATCGGCGCGTACCGGCCAGGCCCGACCGGGTCGAGGACGAAGCCCCCGTCGCGGATGGTGGGCAGCCAGTCGAAGGCATTGGTCATGAAGCCGCCGGGTCGTAGGAACGTGGCGGTAATGCCCGTGGCGCGGATGAGTTCCTCCCGTTCATGGTGCCAGCGCCCCATGGCGGGCATCGGGTCGCCGAGGACGTTGAACGAGGACAGGTGCACGATGTGCTGCACGCCTGCGGCCTTGGCGGCGGTCAGAGCGTGGGCCGTGTGGTCGAGCCCGATCCCCGGTGTGAGCAGGAACAGCTTGTCCACGCCGTCGAATGCGGGTGTGAGCGTTTCAGCCTTGTCCAGGTTGCCGAGCCCGCGTTCAGCGCGTTCGGGCAGGTCGGCGGTGCGAGCCGGGTCACGGACCAAGATCCGGAATGCGACGCCCATCGCGTCGAGTGTGTGGACGAGTTCGCGGCCGACGTTTCCGGTGGCACCGGTGATGAGTAGCATGGGAAGCCCCAGATCGTTTACGGGTTAACGACTTTCGAGGCGAAACGCTAACCGGTTAACGATCTCCATGTCAACGGCGGCCCCATCGGCCGATCCCCCAGAGCATCGGAGGCTGTCAGGTGCCCGAGTTCCTCGACCTGCACAGCAAGACGTCGAAGGCGTTGCGGGCCGCGGCCGAGGCTGCCATGCAACGTCATGGCCTGCACCTCGGACAGAACCACCTGCTCGCGGTGCTGTGGGAACGCGATGGCAGCACACCGGGAGAGATCGCCGCCGCGGTGAACGTGACGACGCCCGCCGTGGTGAAAATGGCCGGGAGGATGGCCGAAGCCGGGCTGATCACCCGTCGCCGCGACGACCGGGACAACCGCCTGGTCCGGCTGTGGCTGACCGACGCAGGACGCGCGCTGCAGGAGCCGATCGAGACCGAACGACGCTTGATCGAGGACAAGGTCACCGAAAATCTCACCGAGACCGAGCGCCGCCACCTGATGACCGCCCTGGCGAAGGTCTACCGGTCGGCGAGCGACCTGTTGAGCGCCCCGATCGAGCACGGTGACACCCCCACGAGCTAGGGCTTCGCCTTGCCGCTCTCCGACTCCGACAGCTGATGGTTGAAGGACTCATATGGGCAGCACGGTATATAGGTTGAGGTCGTGAATCTCCCTTCCTATTGGCTGCCCCGGCCGCCCTTCAGCCCGGACGACAAGGCCCTGGCCGACTTCTCCTCATTACTCGCCGACGCGGTTGCCGAAGGGCCTGACAAGCCGATTTCCTATACCTTGGCCGCGCCGAAGTGGCAGTTTCTTTGTTACGTCGCCGAGCAAGCCGGATACGTTCTCCACGGCTCGAACAATCCCTCGATCGAGCGCTTCGATCCACGCCGATCCTACGACAGTGACGCCTTCGGCAATCGCACAGCCGTCTATGCCGCGTCGGACGGCATCTGGCCGATGTTCTACGCGATACTCAACCGCGATAATCCGCTGTCGATGGTCAACTCATGCAGCGACTTAGCAGGCGAGACCTACTACTACTTTTCCATCAGCCGGCCCGCACTCGGCCTCGACCCATGGCAGGAAGGAATGGTCTATTTTCTGTCCGCCGAGGGGTTCGAGCATCAACCTCCGATACGAGGAGTCCGTCAGCGCCAGGTGGCCAAACTGGCGTCGGCCAAGCCAGTGGCCAAGATCCGGGTGATTCCCGAGGAATTCCCCTTCCTCAGTGACGTACGTGGGCACGACGACGCGATGGTTCATGCCCGCTCCACTGCCGACCCTGACGGCTTTCCCTGGATTGATGACCGACCGTAGCGGAACCGGCGGTGAGAGGTGGAGAACTGACGGTTGCACATGACAGTCTGAGCCGATGGCGTCAACGATCTCAGGCTTCGACGAACACATGGTCCGGGTTAACGATCTTGACCTCCATGTGGCTTCGGGTGCCCTCCGGGAAGAGCTCGGCCAGGGCGGTGCGCAGAAGACATTCGCCGACATCGATCCGAAGCGGGTCGTCGCAGGTGTCGTCGATGTCGAGGGTTTCCAGGACTTCCGGCCTGGTGCCGCTGCGAGACCACCAGCCGACCCGCGCCACCGGCCGGCCGTCCCGCAGGGCCATCCACATCCACTCAGCTCTGCAGCGTCCGTTCCGGAGATCTTCCGCGAGGCTGTCGTTGTAGGGGCCCGGCAGTGCGTTGAAGAGGTTCATCTCCTCTGGTCCGGTGATCGGGCGGAAGATCAGGTCGGAAATCACGACGTATGACTCCAGAAGTTTCATTGATGAAACAAGCGCATGATGCCGTTCATCCTCGCCAAGGCCTTGCGCAGCGAGCGCGCTGCTGACTCGACGCCTGCTCCGCTCGCTGACCGGCGGACAACAGCTTCACGCAACCGACGCCGAGCTTCGGCGAGCACGGATGACGGTGGTGGAGGCCCGTGCTACTCCAGACCTTCGACACGGTCCGCGAGGCGTTCGTGGCGTTGCCTGGCAGCTTGTGCGGTGCCGAGCCCGAGCCCGAACGCGATCTCCTGCCAGGTCATGCCGCGGCCCCGCGCCATCTGCAGCAGGCCGGCCTCCAGCGCGTCCAGCTCCCCGCGCACCAGCGGAAGGAGGCTCAACGCCGCGGTGATGTCGGCGTGATCGACCTCCGGCTCATCGTCATCCAGCTGTGCGGCTCCGCTGAGCAGGAACGCCACGAGCCTGACGGCTTCGTGCGGGCCGATGGTGGACGCGTGGACCTGCCGGCCGCGCTGCTCATCGGTGGCCCCGTGCCGCTCGGCGATCCGGAACAGGGACGCGTGCACGCGTTGCGCGCGCGCCTGCTCCGGATGCGGAGGAGTGAAGGGATCGGGGCTTTGATCGACATTCGCAGACATGTGGCTCACGATGCCGCAGCACTCGATTCGATGTCAACTTCCCGTTTTAAACAGATTGTTTAAGAAGATCCATTCAGCGACCTTCGCACGATGGCGTCCACCAGCTCGTGGATCTCTTGCTCCGTGAAGATGTCGGGCAGGGTCAGCCGCTCCACGATGAGCCAGTTCAGCGCGAGGTAGAGGAGCACCACCGAGGTCGAGTCGCCAGGCAGACCTGAAGTGGCGTGGTAGCCGATGTTGGCGTCGATGTCCTCGCGGATGCGCTTGGTCAGCACGGCGCGCAGCTCAGGGCGCCGCGTGGACTCCAGCCGGAGCTCGAGCAGGGCCAGGTAGCCGGAGTTGAAGGCGGAGACCCGATCCACCAGTTCGTGCATGAGCTCGGCATAGCGGGTTTCGTCCTGCACGCCCTCCCGACTGCGGGCGATCGCGGCCTCGTCGGGCAGCAACCGCTCATAGATGCGCCCGCCGACCTGGGTGAACAGGTCGTCGCGGTTGGCGAAGTAGTTGGAGGCCGTGCCCGTGGGCACGGCCGCCTCGGCATCGACGGCCCGGAAGGTCAGCCCCCGCGCTCCCTCCCTGGCCAGCACCTCAATGGCCGCGTCGATCAGCGCCTGCCGCCGCTCGGGATTCTTCCGCACTTGACACCACTCCAGTTGTAGTACTACGTTCAAACCACTCCAAACAGAGTACTACATCAGGAGTTGATTGGTATGCGGAAGCTTGTCAACTACATCGGCGTCTCACTTGACGGCTACATCGCAGGCCCCAACGCCGAGTTCGACTTCTATCCCGTGTCGGACCAGATGGCCGCCTGGATCAACACCCGCTACCCCGAGACGCTCCCCACCCACATCCGCAAGCTCGTCGGCCTCGAGGGCGTGCCCAACAAGGTCTTCGACACGCTGGTGATGGGCCGCGGCACCTACGAGCCGGCCCTGGACGTCCCCACCACCAGCCCGTACTCCCACCTGCGCCAGTACGTCGTCTCCAGCACGCTGACGATCGACGACGCGACGGTGCAGGTGGAGACAGGCGACCCGATCGAGCTCATCCGGCGGCTGAAGGTCGAGGACACCGGCATGGACATCTACCTCTGCGGCGGCGGCAAGCTCGTCGCCTCCCTGCTCCCGGAGATCGACGAGATCATCCTCAAGAGCTACCCCGTGGTGGCGGGTACGGGCATCCCCATGTTCTCCGGACAGTTCCGCCCCACCCTGTTCACCCCCACCCGGCGCGAGTCCTTCGACAATGGCGCCCAGGTCACCTGGCTCACCAGGGCCTAGAACCGCAAGGAGAAAGCATGCATATCAAACTCCCAGCCTCGATCAACCAGGCCGGCACCGACCACCGGTCCCGATCGTCACACCGGCACGAACACCCGGCGCGCGACCTCAAGCCCACCGTCCGGACCAACCTCTCCCGCCGCCCGACCGCCGCCCCTCGCCGCAGCGGGTATTAAGCGGGCCGGTACGGCATCACCGCCTTGAGGGTGCCTCAGCCGGCCGAGATAGCGGCTCACCTGACGGACGTCACCCTGCGGCCAGCACATCGGCCAACAGCTCCGGAAGTCCCACAGGCCGCAGAGTCTCTGTGGTCTCGGCTGCGACAAGCTCAGCCAAGGACCACCATCGGTGGTCAATGATTCCTTCCTGTTCGCCCGGCTCCAGGTAGGCGCGGGTGATGGTCTGTGTGCCGTGCGCCCGCGCCAGGAAGTACCGCTCGTGCATGTGCAGGGGTTCGCCGCCCCACCGGACGTCCGCATCGAGGGTCCACAGGCACGGCCCCCACTCGACCTCCGTCAGTCCGGTCTCCTCCAGCAGCTCCCTACGAGCGGCCTGAAGGAAGTCCTCGTCCTCCTTCAATCCTCCGCCTGGGGGCACCCAGAAGAACTCCCGGACCGGAGACCCGGGAACGACGATGACGCCGTCGTACCTGTGCCGGATCATCAGAATCCGATCGTCCTGGTCCAGCAGCACAATCCGGGCACCTCGTCGGGTCTGCATCGCTTGCTCCCATCTGGCGTGGTCACCGCAAGGCGGTGGCTCCCAAAATTGCAGTCAGCGCATCTGACCGCTGCTCCAGGCCCAGGCGGCGATGTCGGCATTTCTGTGCCCTCGCGCCACAGCGCCTCCACTCCAGATGAGCCGTACTCGTGAACACCCTAAGGTCGACCTTGCAGGGCGGGCAGGGGCATGCGGCTGTATCGCCGGCGGATAGTCCAGCAATAACAAGTGACTAATACGCTTTGGAGTCAATCGACAACCCTTAGTAGCTATGCGGTGTCGGTGACTCGATCGACGCGGGAGCACGGTCCCGCTTCGTGAGCGAGCCTCCTTGCCCGTAGCTCGCGGAGGAGTACGCATGTCCCAGGAATTGATCGAGGCCAACCTCAGTGGCGCGTTCGCCGTACTCGACACCGATGGCGATGGCCACATCACCGCAGCCGACTTCACCGCGAAAGCCGACCAGATGTGCGCTGCCTTCGCGCTCGAGCCGCGATCCCCGCACCACACCGCTCTTCAGCGGGCCTACGCCGCCTGGTGGGAGCAGATCCGCGACGGCGCCGACCGCGATGGCGATGGGAAGGTGAGTCAGGCGGAGTTCGTCGCGGCGATCCGTTCGGGCACCACCACCGACCCGCGTTATCTCCAAACCGTCGACGCGGTATGTCACACCGTGTTCGATGCTGCCGACAGCGACGGTGACAGCCGCATCAGCTGGGAGGAGTTCGCGCGCATGTACGGCGCGGCGGACATGCAGGCCGACACCGCGCGAGTCGCCTTCGACCACCTGGACACCGACAAGGATGGCGCGATCTCCCGCGAGGAGTTCTTGGCCGGCGCGAATGCCTTGCTCTCCAGCGCGGACGTCAGCCAGCCCGGCACCTGGATGCTGGGCGCGACCAGCGCCCACTGAGCGTTGCCCCATGTGACTGCGGGGATGAAGCCGGACTGCCGCGCATCGCGCCGCAGTCCGGCATCGGCCCGCAGACGAGTGCCTGTGTCACAACCTGATGAAGCGTCGTGATCATGCGGTTCCTGTCGGCTCTCAGGAGGCTTTCGGCTGCTCGTTGTCTGTCTGGGGCCAAGGATGATGTCCCATAGACACGCAGATGGACGGGCTACGCCCACGACCCGAGCCCCCGACGAACCTGAATGTCGGGGGCGGGGTCCCTCGTGGACTCGAAGACGAGGCGAAAGCGGATGATCTGCACGGTGTGCAGCCCGGACCCGCGGCAGCAACTCAGCGCGATCGAGACTCGATCAGATCATGGAGCTGCTGAGCCACGGGATCGTGCGGGCGGGCCGCGAAGGCTATGTGCAGCCAGCCGTCGGCGTCGATTTGGAGGAGATCGTCGCGGATGGATGGGTCGGCCCCGCGTTCCAGGAGCAGGCGGATCACGTGGAGACGACCGCCCGGAATTGCCCAATGCAGGCCGGTCCGTCCGAGGTAGGGCGCGACGTCGGGATGGACGCCGCGGTCCAGGAACCAGCGCACGACCTCGATCCGGCCGTGCTGGCAGGCATGGACGAACGCTTCTCCCACGATCTCCTCCGGATCATCGGTCGGCGGCAACCGGGAGGGAAAGCCTGCGCCGGTGTCGGCGAGGTTGGGGCGCGTCGACGCGGCGTCCGGCCGGAGGCTGCCGTCCGCGTCGAAACAGGACTGCACGAGATCCAGCCGGCCGCAGGCGGCGTACGTCCAGAGCGCCTGCGGGACGATTGCGTGCTCGGCGAGCAGGTCGACGACCTCCGTGTTGTCGTGGTAGATGGCGTTCTCCAGCGGGGTGATGCCCCATTTCCGGATGCCAGGATCGGCGCCGGCGTCCAGCAGCAGACGCACGTACTCGACCCGGTTGCAGCGAGCAGCCCAGGCGAGCGGGAGATCCAGGTTGCCGGCCTTGCCGAGCAGTACATCGACTGCGGCGCGTGGTACGCCGAGCTCCCTCTCGAGCCGGACACCGGGGATCATCTCGGGGCCCGCGAGCATGTGCAGCAGGGTGTCGGCCTGCTCGGCGGTCAGATCGGCCAGCCGATGAGTGTCGCCGGCCAGCAGGGCTTCGGCCTCGCGGTGCAGCCGCCGCCGCTTCTCCCGACGGTCGTCGAGATCGCGCCGGGATTTCTCGCTGAACGACACGAGCTCCTGCCAGGTCGGGAAGCCGAGCTCCCGCGCGATGATCAGCCGCGCGTCGCGAAGATCGGCGGTCGTGGCGGAGGTCGCGGTGGCGTGCCGAGGCACGTAGGCCCGCAACCGTTGCAGCGCGCCGGGATCGTCGCGGCGCAACTCGACGAGGAGAGTGTCGGCCATCGAGGCGTAGATGCCCGAACTGATCCCCAAGAGGCGGGAGACCGGCCGGTCCTCGGTGGCGCTGCGGCTTTCGACGTGGGCGCGAAACTCTGCCCAGGTCCGGAATCCGTGTTCCTGAGCAAGCACGAACTGTGCGTCGCTGAGCAAGAACCGCTCGGCGGCCCGCTCGCCCAGCACGTCGGCGACCCGGGCTCCGGCTGTCGCACCGCCCGCCGCGTAAGCGTGATGCAGGTGCTTGGCCTGCTTGCGGTAGTACTCCAGATTCGGATGGGCCGGCAGCTCGAAATGACGATCGGACATCGCAACCCCCTCCATCGCCGAGGTCCGCTTGCCCGGCCGGAAAGAGGTTGATCTTGTCCGGTGCGTTGACGTGCTGCTCGAGGTGGGAAAATCCCTGCCCGCGGACTGGCAGCGCCCTCGCACGCTCCTTTCAGGATAGTGATCGGCTCTGCGCGGAGGCAACCGTTAGAAAGCGTCGAGGAGTCTCCTGATGGGTCAAGGTGCGGCGCCTCGCAGATTCCGGACAGCTGTCAGGTGGCCGATCCGGAGCGGGAATCGTCGGGTGCCGCCGAATCACCGCATCTGAGTCACCCCGCGAGAAGATCGCCGATTTGACGGAAGGGGCTGCCCGGAACGGGCAATCACTGTTGTCCATGTTTCCTGGCAAGAGAGACTTGCATGACCATGTCCCTGGACGGAGCGATCGCCGATCCCGAGCGGTTCGCCACCGTCTTCGATGCGCACTATGAGGAGATACGCCGCTACATCGGCCGTCGCCTCGACATCGACATCGCCGAGGACCTCGCCGCCGAGACCTTCCTCATCGCATTCCGCCGGCGCGGCAGTTTCGACGCCGCCAAAGGCGGCATCAGAGCCTGGCTGTACGGCATCGCCACCCACCTCATCGGCAGGCACCGGCGTGTCGAGCTCCGGCGCTACCGGGCACTGGCCAAATCCGCCCCGTCTGCTGCCGACGGCTTCCACGACCTTCGCTCGTCGTTGGTAGCAGCGGGCCAGGCGGGTACGCGCCGCAATGCCGGCGTTGTAGGCGCCGGATTGCGTTTGACCAGGACGAAAGGCCCCTGCTAGGAGATCGCTTCCCGCGTACCGGGTGATCGTTTCCCGCTCGCTGAGCGCGACACCACGGAGCGAGCGTCGACGTGTGCTCACGCGTGAGGCTTGACGTCGAAGACCGCCTTGCCTGCCACGCGCCGGCCGCGCAGCGCGTCGGCTGCCTCGGCGAAGCGTTCCCAGGAGCCGCGCCAGCTGATCTCGGGAACAAGGGTGCCTTCAGCGACGAGTCGTACCAGTTCGGCCAGGTCGTCGGCGGCTGCGAACTCGTTGACATACGACGTGAGCGTCTTGGGCGGGCCGACGGTCGCATAGGGCGGGAAGACAGCCGGCTCGCCCGAGGTCCACCCGACGGACTGGAGGCTGCCGCCGGGAGCAAGGAGCTCCCAGGCGGTGACCAGATGGGGTCCGCCGACCGTCTCCACGACGATGTCGACGGCTTCTTTGAGGTCGTCCAGGCCGACGACCACTTCATCGGCGCCCACGTCGGCGAGGCCGGCGCCGCGCGTGGGGGAGCCGACAGAGGCGATGACATGCGCTCCGGCGTGGGCGGCGAGTCGCACGGCGTATCGTCCCACGCCACCCGAGGCGCCGGTCACCAGCACGCGCTTGCCGGGTGCGATCCCGGCGCTCCGCAGCGAGCGGAGCGCGGCCAGACCCGCCGTCGGCAATGCGGCCGCCTCGGCCAGTCCTACACCGGCCGGAACTTCGGCTACCGCCGACACATCGACGGCCACCCGCTCCGCGAACGCACCGTAGGCGAAGAGGACGACACGCGTTCCGACAGCGGGGCCGGAGCCGTCCGCCGCTCCCTGCAGGACGACCCCGGCCGCGTCGAGGCCCAGCGGCGCCCCGACCGGAACGCGTCCGGAGAGCGCATTGTTGAGGTCCGCATAGTTGAGCGAGACATGCCGCACTTCAACGAGCAGTTGTCCAGGCCCGGCGACGGGAGTGGCGATCTCCCCGAAGCCGATGCTGGTAGGGGTGGACGGGTCGACGATGAGGGCGCGCGTGGACATTGACATCTCCTGTCGGTGAAGGCCGCGACGAGTTAGGACAGTAGCAGATTGTTTTGTAAAAGACTATCTGCTTATCTACTACTTTTCTCTGGAGGCCGGCGACACGTCGATGCCTGCTGGGGGGTACACGGTGCCGATGAGGTCGGCCAGGAACGCACATCCGCAGCTCACCATGGGCTATTCACAAGTGATTCCGACCTGGGTGAAACGAAGGATTGAGAGGATCGCTTCCCGGCCTCAGGGGGTATTGCCGCAGGAAGCGGCCCTCATCGCCGCCCGGCGATACGAAGGCGTAGCCGATCCCGCAATCGCCGACGTTGATGTGGAACAGCAGATCGTCCGTCAACGTGGACCACCAGCTGCCAGCCTCCCCCGGCTGCTCCTCTCCCTGCAGTCAGTTCGGTTCGACACCCGGTCCCCCCAAGAACTGCTACACATCCCGGCCCGTACGGCGACAGGCCAAGGAAACTCGAGCTCAGCCGACGAGGCCAGGGCTGACAAGAGGTTGTGGCCATATTCCGACGAGGCCTCTCGATAAGCGCTGAGCCGCAGGTCAGCCGAGTGCTGGGGAGTGGCGATGCCCTTGCCGGCTTTGTCCAGGCCCGCAAGCTGCGGACGATCAGGTTCTGCGCGAGATGACCATGATGTATTCGCAGGGAGCGTTCGTTCGGTTGGCGAAGCCGTGGTCCGCGTCGGCCTGAAAGAACAGGGAGTCGCCTGTGTTCAGAGTCTCGCTGATCCCGCCGATCGCGACAGTGAGGGTGCCTTCGAGCACCACGAGTTGTTTCTCCGTACCCGGCGGATACGCGGGCAGCAGCCCGGTAGAGACCTGCGCGGGGAGGTAGTGGACGACCATCTCGGCTCCTCCCGCGCCCGGGGCCGCTGACACCATGTGCCGCTCGAAGCCGGTTTCCGGGTCACGGAAAACGGGGCGATCGTTCTTGCGCATGACAATGGCCACACCAGACGCGGCAGCAGCCGGCGCACCGATCAGGTCCGAGAGTGACGCGTCGAGCGCGTGGGCGATTCTGGACGCGACGCCGATCGTCGGGCTCTTCTCACCGCGTTCGACCTTGGACAGCATCGCCCGGCTGACCGACGACTGTGTGGACAGTTGCTCCAGCGTCAGGCCCGCCTCTTCGCGGCGTCGCCGCACGTTACCGCCGAACGCGCCAGCCAGGTCGTCACCGTGCTGTGGTTCGGCCGCGTCTCCGTCTTGCTCGACCACTGTGCTCCTCGATCGATGGATACCTCGCCGCCCACAGTGTAGTGTTTCTCCTAAAGAAGATAAGATCTTCTATAGGAGACATGACGGAGGTTCCATGCGTTTGATCTCGAGTGGCCGGCACCATGCCACGTTCGAGTTCGGCGATCTGCAGGTGATCTCGTTGCGAGACGGGTACATCGACATGCCGCCGACACGGCTCCGCGACGAGGACGGGCGCACGTTCGATGAGCTGCCGGCCGCCGTCCCGCTGGCCGGCGACAACTTGCGGCTGTCGGTCAACGCCTTCTTCGTCACCGACGGCACGCGGTCGGTTCTCATCGACACCGGCGCGTCCAACGCCTGGCACGACCCCACCATGGGATTGATCTACGACGCGCTCGACGAAGCGGGAATCGACCGCGCGCATGTCACCGATGTGGCCATCACCCACAAGCACGAAGACCACGCGAGCGGCCTGATCGCGCCGGACGGTTCAGAGGCGTTCACCAAACTCGAGCGCGTGTGGATCGGCGCGGGCGACACCTCGGTGTTCACGGGGCGGCTCGAACCGATCCGCGACCGGGTCGTGCCCGTGTCGGAGAAGGTCGCGATCAACGACTGGACCACCGCGATCCCGACACCGGGCCACACACCCGGTCACACCGTCTACGACGTCAGGAGCGGCACCGGCCACCTTCTCGTCTGGGGCGACACCGTTCACGTTCCCACGCTCCAATTCGATCAGCCGAACGTGTCCTGGGAGCTCGACGGCAACCAGTCCCAGGCCCGCGCCGCGCGAGCGGCCCTTCTCCGACAACTGACCCGACCACACCACTTCGTAGCCGGCGCCCACCTCGACTCACCCGGCATCGCCCGTGTAACCCCTTCCGGCGACGGTTATGCGCTGGAATACCTCGCACCACCGATCGGCTGATCGAGCCTGTCGGCTCCGCACCGCGCTCGCGATGGCGGACAAGGGAGGGCAAGCTCGTCCGGCCCGGCTGGGCGCCCACGGACTCGACCACCTGGACGGCCGCCGCGAGGGTGCGTCATGGCTCGTCGGAGTCGAACGAGCCGGCCTCAGGGCCCGCACGACCGCTGGCCTCTTCCGGCGGATTTGGCGAATTGTGCGGCGGGCCGGGTGAACAGCTCCAGCATCTCCAGCGGCAGGTCGTAGACCTGGTTCCGCGGCGCCTTGGCGGCGTACGTGCGCAGATGCTGCAGCAGCTCCTCGTAGTCGGTCATGACGGTGTCGGCCGCGTCCAGTTCCTGCAGCGCCGAGCCGAAGGTGTTGTCCCAGACAAGGTCGGAACGCGTGATCAGCAGCTCGCCGATCAGCTCCTGGACGGTCTTGAACTCTCTGTCTTGCACGGTGATCATGAGCTCTCCTCGGGTGCACCCGGGCCCCGAGACCCGCACGCCCGCCCGCCAGCCCTCCACGCGCTCCCAGCGGTCAACACCACCAGCGCCCTTCGCCACGAACGCCACACGAGCCAGAACCAGCCCGCCCAACGATCCGAAGACCTCGGAAAACACGAAATCCCGTCCGATTCAGATGATCGGACGGGATCCCATCAACCTCAATCCAGCTGTTTCAAGAACGGCCCCGAGCTGGCCCGCGCGGGATTTTGGTCGCCCGGCCGGCACAGCACGATGGCGGTACGCAGCCGGTTCTCCCGCCGACGCGGATCCCTTGATCACGGCCCGCTCCCACCTGTCAACGACCGGGGCCGTCATCAGGGAAGTGCGCTGACGGTCAGGCGCAGGTGTAGCCGGACGGCAGGGCGGTATTGCCGTTGGGCCTGCTCGCTTGGAAGCCGAAGCTGGTGGTGCTGGCTCCCGGCGCGAGCGTGCCGTTGTGGCTGACACTTCTGACCGTGACGGTCTGGCCGCTGGTGGTCACGGTGGCGTTCCACGAGCCGGTCAGGGTGTGCCCGGCCGGCAGGGTGAAGGTGACGGTCCAGCTGGTGATCGTCGAGGTGCTGGTGTTGGTGATGGTCAGCGGCTGGATCACATACCCGTTGCCCCACTGGGACTGCACGGTCGGGGTGGCCGAGCAGGCACCGGTCGTGCCTCCCTGTGTGGTGATCTGCACGGTGTTGGAGATCGGTGAGACGTTACCAGCGGCATCGCGCGCCCGGACCTGGTAGCGGTAGGTGGTGTTCGCGGTCAGGCCCGTGTCGGTGAATGAGGTCGTGGCCGAGGTGCCGACCAGGGTGAACGTGCCGCCCGTCGCGCCGGGAGCGCGCAGGATCTCATAGCCGGTCACACCGGTGTCGTCAGTGGAGGCCGTCCAGGTCAGGCTGGTGCCGGTTGCGGTGGTGCCCGAGGCGGTGAGCCCGGCCGGGGCGGTCGGCGGCGTGGTGTCGCCTCCGGTGGCGGCCGTGGTGAAGGTGGCCGGCACGGAGTTGCCCGACAGGTTGCCCGCGCCGTCACGCGCCCGTACGTACACCTGGTATTGGGTGTTGGCGCTCAGCCCGGTCAAGGTGATCGAGGCGGTGGTGGACTGGCCGAGCTGCGGGTCGGTGGCGCCCTGCTCCCGGTAGATGTTGTAGCCGGCCAAGCCGGAGCCGCCCTGGTCGGTGGACGCGGTCCAGGTCAGTGTGGCAGTGGAGGCGGTCACGTTGGACGCGACCGGGGTGCCTGGCGTGCTCGGCGGCGTGGTGTCGGCCGGACTGGTGGTCAAGCCGAAGAACTCGATGGCGTAGCGGGCCATACCGCTCTGCGGAAGAACATGCCCGGCGCCCTGGATGCTGTACGCCTCCACCTGCACGGTGCCGGACGGATTGGCGTACCGGCTGCGGGTCCAGTTCGCCTGCGGGGTGTCGGTGCTGGTCGGGTTCTGGCTCAGCCCGAACACATTGGTCCACTGCTCGATCGACTCTCGCAGCAGCGAGTAGGGCACGAGGGTGTCGCTGGTGCCGTGCCACAGTTGCATGCGCGGGCGGGGGCCGGAATATCCCGGGTACGCCTGGCGGACCGCATCGCCCCACTGCTGGGGTGTTCGGTCCATGCTCCCGCCGGTGCACCTGCTGCTTCCGGGCGGATAGTCGGAGGCGCCGGCGAAGCAGTTGAAGGGCACACCCATGAAGGAGGCCCCTGCCTTGAACACGTCCGGGTAGACGGCGAGCATGTGCTGGGTCATCATGCCGCCGGACGAGCTTCCAGTGGCGTAGACCCGGTTCGGGTCTCCCTGATAGTTCCGCTCGACATAGTTGATCATTGAGATGATCGAGACCGGATCGCTGCCGCCGCCGCGCTGTTTGGCCGCGTCCGACCAGGTGTCGAAGCAGTTGCCGAACCCTGCCGACTGGGTGGCGGTCGGGTAGATGACGATGAAGCCATATCGATCCGCCAGCGAGGCGAACTCACTGCCCTGGTAGAAGCCAGGACCGGAGCCGCCGCAGCCATGCATCGCAACCACGATCGCCGGCGAGGCCGGGTGCGAGTCCGGCACATAGACGTGCATCCGCATGTTGCCCGGGTTGTTGCCGAAGCTGGTCACCTCCACCAGAGTGGCGGCGACGGCCGGCGATCCGAGTACCACGGTCATGACGGCAAAGAGCGCCGCGGCGCAGGCACTAGCCAGCACCGTGGTCAATCGTCTCATTCGCGCTCCTCCTCTCCGCATCCGCGGCGCGCCGCGGATCGGTCCGCCGCGTATTGACGTCGGTCGCTGGAAAATAGAAGGGCCACGATCCACCGTCAATGCACGCTTGGTGCGTATGCCCGCCAGTTCACCTGGCAGAAAGCTGTTTCCCCTGGTTATCAAGTAACTTGTTATCAAGGACCTTGATAACGGTGCGCGAAACTTACATCGGGGCCCGTTCTGACGGGGCGCGATATCGTCTCCTGGTGACCGATCCGGGTGTCCCCGCGGCCGCTGCGCCGGACGCACCGCCGCCCCGTGTGAGCTACCTGGTGTTCCGGCTGGAACGCCGCATCCGCGCCTGCCTGGATGAAGCGCTCGCCCGGCACGGCATGACGACCACCGAATACATGGCGCTCAGCGAGCTGCGCCTGCGCGACGCCCCATCCTCGGCCGACCTGGCCCGCATCGCCTTCGTCACCCCGCAGGCGATGAACCTGGTCATCCGCGATCTCGAACAACGCGGCCTGATCCGCCGCGACCCGCACCCCCGTGGCGGCCGCGCTCTGCGCACCCGCCTTACCCCGAAAGGCCTGAGCACCCTCCGGCGATGCGACCGCTCCCTCGACAGCATCGAAGCCGTCATGCTCGCCGAGATCGACGACCCGGACCGCACGACAATCGCGGAAACGCTCACGCTGTGCGCCCGAGCCCTCCACCCGGACACGCAGGCCCTGACCCCAGTCCTTCGCTCGCAGAAGCCACCGCCGTCGCCCTAGCCATAGGGTGGTCCATGGCCCGCCATGGACCACAAGCAGCAGCCAGCGCCGTACTCGACCAACCACAGGACGGTGACGGCGTTGGGGTCGTTTCCGCGGACGTCTCCCGGCCCGTAGGCGCTGATGGTCCGGTCATCGTGGCGGCTCCTCAGTCCTGGGGTGGAGGGACGGGCTGTCACGCGATCGCGCGGGATCCGGACGGCGCGGCCCCGTCCGGAGGCTGTGGTCACGGCCGGAGCCGGCCGCGTTCCGGACGGTCGGCGATCAGTGGATCAGTTGTTGCTGGGAGCGCTAACATTCCCGGGCTGACTACAACCCTCTGGCGCGGAAATTTCACAAGGTCGAGCGAGCGGTTAATGTTCATGCAAAGCGCCGTGCCGGGCGAACATGAGGAGAGCGCCCTGTGTCAAGACTCTTCCGCCGGACGATGCCGATCGGCCTAGTGCGGAGCAATCGAGAAGTGAAACGTTCAGCGCCCGCCGCCCCCTGCAGGCCAGTCACCTCGGCGAAGTTTTCACGTGGGAGGGCCCGGGGCCCACGGACGCTACCGGAGCGAGTCGGCGCGCATCGAAACGATCGGGGCGTCGCTGTGGCAAGTTTCGACGCCGTTTCCCGCCAACCCCCCACAGTCGGGCAGTAATTCTTTATCGTTAACAGGCCGCTTCCCGGAGGCACGGGAGCGGCCCTCCTATGCCATGCCAGAAAGCGCAGGGACCAGATGTCCGAGCTGATCGAGCCCGATGCCGCACCGTGGCGGATCAACCCCATGATTCCCCATCCCGCACGGATCTACGATTACCTGCTGGGCGGGAAGGACAACTTCGCGGCCGACCGGGAGGCGGCCGAGCAACTGGTGGCGATCTCCCCCGGCACGCGTGAGGGGGTCCGGGCTCACCGGGCGTTCCTCCGGCGTGCGGTGCGCCATCTCGTCGGCGAGGCGAGGATCGGGCAGTTCCTCGACATCGGCGCGGGCCTCCCGACGCTGGGCAACGTCCATGAGATCGCCCAGGAGGCGATCCCGGACGCTCGCGTGGTCTACGTCGACAACGACCCGATCGTTCTGACACATGGCCGCGCCCTGTTGACCAGCAGTCCCACCGGCGTGACCGAGGTGATCGAGGCCGACCTGCGCCGGCCGCAGGACATCCTGACCCATCCCGACGTGCTGAGCGTGCTCGACTTCAGCCGGCCGATCGCCCTCATCATGGCCGGGGTTCTGCACTTCGTCGCCGACGCCGAGGATCCGTACGCGAGCGTCGAGCAGTTCAAGGAGGCGGTGCCGTCCGGCAGCCACCTGCTGCTCTCACACATCACGCTCGACTTCGCCCCGCAGGTCAGCAGCGACGAATTCAGCAAGCCGTACGACAACAGTGCGGCCCGCATGGTCCCCCGGACGCGCGCCGACGTCCTGCGATTCTTTGACGGCTGGCGGCTGATCAGCCCTGGAGTGGTGGAAGTGGTGGACTGGCGTCCTGACGAGGACGAATACCAGGAGCCGATCCCGGGCGGGGGCCACGCCTGGGCGTACGGCGGCATCGCGGTCAAGCCCTGACATCCCTCGCGGGAGCCCGTGTTACCGAAAGAATTGGGCCCAGGCCGTGGAACCTTTCGACGGGCCGGCGGCGGGGCGGTGCTCGGCGTCGCCAGGTGTAGCACGCTTGTTGCCCTGAAACTTTCAGCATGTCTGCGGGTGAACGATTCGATACGTGCCAGCAAGACAGGCATGGGTCGCCGCTCGTCCCGACAGAGGAGCGGGCCACGCCTTGACGGGGCCTGCACGCCTCGTATTTGCTCCGTCGCACCACCCATCGGCGGAGGGCAGGCGCGGCAGAGCGACGTTAGCAATAACACGATTTTCCGGTCACGCTCTCCAACCGCCACCAAGTCTGCACGGATGAGAGGACTGATCAACCTCATGTTAACGCTAACCGAGGCCCTGGCAGCGCCCTTCCCGGCGGTGCCACAGGCAGGTGAGTGATGTTGCGGCGTAAATCCGTCTTCGCCGCTGTCATGGTCGCGGCGCTTCTCGTGGTGGCCACCGGTGGCACGGCGCTGAGCAGCAGCGAAACCACGTCACGCGCGGCGACCGCCGCCGCAGCGACGCCAGGATGCGGCAAGACTCCAACGCTCAGAAGTGGCACGCAGTCGATTCAGAGCAGCGGCCGGACTCGCTCCTTCATCTTGAGAATTCCCGACAACTACAACAACAACAACCCCTACCGGTTGATCTTCGGGTTCCACTGGAACGGCGGCACCGCCAACGACGTCGACTCGGGCGGGTCCAGCGGATTCACCTGGTCTTACTACGGGCTCAGGCAACTGGCGAACAACACCGCGATCTTCGTCGCCCCCCAGGGGCTGAACAACGGCTGGGCCAATTCCGGCGGCGAAGACCTGACCTTCGTCGACAACATGATCAGGCTGATCGAAGCAGACCTGTGTGTCGACACCACGCAGCTGTTCGCCGGAGGTTTCAGCTACGGCGGCGGCATGAGTTACGCCCTGGCCTGCGCCCGGGCGACGGTCTTCCGCGCGGTCGCGGTCTACTCCGGCGCACAGCTCAGCGGATGCAGCGGCGGCACCCAGCCCATCGCCTACATCGGGCTACACGGCATCAGCGACAACGTCCTTAACATCTCGCTGGGCCGGTCGCTGCGGGACACGTTCGTCAGGAACAACGGTTGCACTTCCCAAAACCCCCGCGAGCCGGCACAGGGCAGCCTGACGCACATCGTCACCGCCTACTCGGGATGCCGATCCGGGTACCCGGTCGTATGGGCGGCGTTCGACGGTGGTCACACCCCCGGTCCAGTGGATGGGTCCACCGCCGACGACGGCGCACGGACCTGGACGAAGGGAGTGGTGTGGAACTTCTTCAACCAGTTCCAGGGCACGAACGACACCACTCCGCCGACCGCTCCGGGCACTCCCGCCGTCTCCAACGTGACCGCTACCAGTGCCGCCCTGACCTGGACGGCATCCACCGACCAGGGCGGCTCCGGCCTGGCCGGCTACAACGTCTACCGGGAGCAGGGCGCCACCGACCCGCTACTCGGCCAGTCCACCACCACCTCGATCACCCTGACCGGGTTGACCGCCGAAACCCAATACCAGGTCTACGTACGAGCACGGGACGGCGCGGGCAACCTGTCGGCCAACTCCGCGCTCGTCACGTTCACCACGGCCTCCACCGGAGGCGACACCACGCCACCGACCGCCCCGGCCGGGCTGGCGGCCTCCGGCACCACCACCGGCAGCACCAACCTGTCCTGGACCGCTTCCACTGACGACGTCGGAGTGACTGGCTACGACATCCTGCGCGCACCCGGGGCCACCGGCGGCACCTTCGCCCAGGTCGGCACCTCGGCCACGACCTCGTTCAGCGACACGGGCCTGACCCCGAGCACCACCTACCGTTACCAGGTCCGCGCGCGGGATGCCGCCGGCAACCTCTCGCCGGTGTCCAACACGGTCCAGGTCACCACCAGCGGCGACACCACCGGAACCTGCACGGCCACGCCGACCGTGCAGTCCCAGTGGGGTACCGGCTACGTGATCCAACCGCTGACCATCACCAATACCAGCACCTCGACGATCACCAGTTGGACGGTCACCTTCACGCTCCCGGCCGGGCACACGCTGACCGGCTCATGGAACGCCACCGTCACCACCAGCGGGCAGACCGTCACGGCCAAGAGCGTGAGCCACAACGGCACGTTGGCCCCCGGAGCCAGCACCACCAGCTTCGGCTTCCAGGCCAGCCGTCCCGACGGCAACACGGCCCTGCCATCCGGATACACCTGCACCGGCCCGTAAACGCCATTCAAGGCCGCCCACACCGGCACCCGCCGGTATGGGCGGCCCCATCGCGAGCAGCGCGGCATTGCCGCTCAAGTGCGGGGACGATGGACGCGCCCGCTCACCTGACCGCTCCGATCGAGCCATCTGGGAATCCCTGCCCGTCGACGGCTCCCTGGCCTGCCCACTGATGCCCGACCGGCTCGCCCCGCCTCCACCAGCGCAGACCCAACCGACCAACCGCGGTCGACCTCAACAACACCCGGCAACGAGCCGCTCACCCGGCGGCCAAACCCCGCGTCCTTCCCCCACAGCCCGACCTGAAAGCCGACGAACTGCCGAGGATCTGCCACCAACACACCATCACCATCCGCAAGGACGACCTCGCCCACCTCGATGAGTTCCGCCAGGACCTGGCCTACCTCAATCCTGCCTGGATCGGAAACCCACAAGTCCGTCCGGCCAACACCGAGGGCCTCAACGGCAGACTCAAGGGACACGACCTCGATCTCGCGACCCCGAGAACCGGCTCGCCCACGGACGCGTCGCCCAGACCATCCTGGTCGCGCTGCTCGTCGCGGTCGCCGACGACCACTTCCTCGATCAGTGGCGCCACACCCACGAGCCCAGACGAGCCCGTCACACTCGCCGACACTCCGCGGACCCCAAACCAGAACGAACCCGATGTCGGTTGTGCCTCACGGCCGCCGAAGGCGGAGTAATCCATCAACCAGTTGGTTGACCGCGTTTGCTGCCATGCACTACGCTCCACCAAGCAGTTGGTTGATAGTGAGGTGTGTGGGATGGCCGAACAGGTCGACCGCCGGCAGGCGCTGGTCAATGCGGCGTTTTCGGCGATTGCAGAGCGGGGCTTCGAAGGCTTCCGGTTGCGCCCGATCGCTGCCGCTGCGGGCATCGACCATTCCACGCTGCACCACTACTTCCCGACCAAGGCGGATCTGATTGCCGCGGTGCTCCAGCACGTCACCAGCCAGTTCGAGGCGACCATGCATGTTGCCCTGGAGCCCGCGGCGCGCTTGCGCCGCCACCTGGGTGAGATCGCCGCGGCAGTGGTGGAGCGGCCCGAGCTGTTCATCGTGCTCGACGAGTTTGATCTACGTGCCCGCCGCGACGCATCCATGGCGGCCACCATCAAACGCGACGAGCAGGGCTGGCGAGACGCGCTCGTGGCGATCTTCGAAGAAGGCGTCGAGCAACGGATCTGGTCAGTGGATCTCGACGTCAACGCCAGTGTGGAGCTGGTGATCGCCACCCTCAAAGGCAGTCGCCTGCGTCCCGAGACGGCCGAGGCCGTCGCCAAGCAGCTGTGCGACCTTTTCTCAACAGGAGCCCGAGCGTGATCAATGTAGTCGTCATCGGTGGCGGCATCGGCGGCCTTGCGCTCGCGCAGGGCTTACGCAAAAACGGCGTCAAGGTCGCGGTGTACGAGCGTGACACGCACCGCGACGACCGCGTGGACCGCTACCGGCTCGCCATATCCCCGGCAGGCAGCCGATCGCTGCGTGCCTGCCTGCCGGACCAGCGGTGGCAGGCGTTCCTGGACACCGCGGGGCGCCCCGGCGGCGGCTTCGGCTTCCTCCGCACCGACCTGCGCCCGCTGGTCGTTGTCGAGGACGCGATCATGTACCCGGAGACCGCTGATCCCGCCGAGCGGTCCTATCCCGTCGACCGCCACACGCTGCGTGGCATCCTCCTCGATGGGCTCGCCGACGTCGTCCATTACGGCAAGATTTTCGAACGCTACGAGCTCGCCGCTGACGGCCGTCCCACCGCCCACTTCGCCGACGGCACCTCGGCCACCGGCGACGTCCTCATCGGCGCCGATGGGATCAACTCTCGCCTGCGATCGCAGTACCTGCCCGCCGCCACCCGCCGCGACGCCCGCGCGTTTGGAGTCGGACTCAAGTTGCCACTTGACGATGACACCCGGGCCTGGCTGCCCGCACGGCTCGGTCAGGGCATGAACCTTGTCCTGACCGGCGCGCCGTACTTTCTTTTCACCTCCGTGTTCGAACGTCAACAACCCGGCCGGGACGACTACCTGCTGTGCGCCTTCGTCGCCCGCAACGACCAGTTCCCGCCACACCCCGAGCGTCTCGACGGCGCCCGGCTCAAGGCTCACATAGCCGAGTTGGCAACCGGCTGGCACCCGCTGCTACGCCGGCTGATCGACGAGTGCCCAGTCAACGACGTGAGCGCTTTCCCGTTCCAGGCCTCGGACCGGCCGGTGCCCTGGACACCCTCGCGGGTCACCGCGCTCGGCGACGCCATGCATGGCATGCCGCCTGCAGGCGGCAACGGCGCCAACACCGCCCTGCGCGACGCCGCCCTGCTCACTCACCAGTTGTCGCAGGCCGTCAGAGGCGAGGCGCCCCTACGCGACATGATCGGCGAGTACGAAGCCGAGATGCGCGAATACGGCTTCCAAGCGGTCGACCTGGCCATGAAGACCCTCCGCCAGGGTCTGATGAGTAACCCGATCGACGTATTCTTCTCTCGCAGCTGGTTCCGTCTGTGCAGCATGGCTGCGCCACTGCGCCGAATGACGTTCGGCAGTAGCTGGGCAAAGATCAGCGAACCCCGCGCATGGGAGCAGGCGGAAACCCGACCGAACCACGAGCCCACGCCGACGACACCCACGACTCCTCAGCGCCGATAGTGATCTGGTGAACGCTTCACGTCCGGTGAGATTCGGTTGTGGGACACCATGACCGGCCAGCAGGCAGGGCCGCCGTTCGCCGGCCCTGCCAACGCCGAGTCGCTGGCCTTCGACTCGGACGGGACGCTCCACGCGACCAGCGACGGACGGGACCTGCTGGACTATTCGACCGACCCCGCACGCGCCGCGAACGCCGTCTGCGCGAGAGCGGGACGGTCGCTGACCGAGGCCGAGTGGCGGCACTACATCCCCTACGTCCCCTACCGGTGGGATGTGTGCGGCTAGCACCGCAAGGGCGAGGACCGCGACATTGGAGCTGCTCAACTGGCATAGGGGTGCCTGCTGCGGATCGGCGACTCGATCAGATACGGGGGCGGCCCGGTCGTCGTAAAGGCCGAGGCCAGGTCGGCCGGCTCAGCACGAGGAGGAGTCCACCGCCGTCCCCTCGGCGCAGGCCGCGGTGACCAGCGTCGTGCGCAGGGTCGTCAGGCTCGGCGGCGTGCTGTTCGCCGGCTCGGTGCCGCCCGCGGGAACCGAGGTCGCCGTAGCCGAAGGCTTGCTCGTCGGCGTGTAGCAGGGGTCGATGAGGTCGTCGCACGTCGGCGAGGGAGACGGCTCTGCTTCGCCGTCCTCGGAGACATAGGTGTACCCGAGGAGCTGCGCCGCGCGCTGGCCGTCCATGAGCGGTGCGATCACGGGGCTGCCCGCCGACTCCTCGACGAAAAGACCCTCGCCGATCGGCGTGTAGACGGACTGAGCATAGGCCAGCTGGGTGGCGTCGGTGATGGGGCGACCGAGAAGCTGCTGCCGTTCCGCCAGGTTGTGGACGAACATCAGACCTGTGCCCGCCGTACCCATGGACTCCTTGAGTTCGGCGAGCGTGGTGGTGACCGGCTGCTCGACCTGGATCCGGATCTTGCCGTCGGTGTAGCCCTGGCCGAGCCGGCCGGCCAGCACCTTGTCGACGCGTACCACCAGGCTGGCGTAACGCATGGCCGCGGCCTCGCTGTCGTAGGCCACGACGGCCGAGCCGCCCGCCGAGTCGTCGGAGGCGAAGGCGATGCCTGGCTCGATGTCTACGACGGTGCCCTGGACGAGCGCTCCGGCGGCCTTGAAGGCACCGGAGTCAGGCGCTCCGGGGACGATGTCGGCCACCGAGTCGAACAGGTAGTCCCCGTCGGACATGCTGACGCCGTAGCTGAGCCGCTGCCAGAAGGAGGGTTCCGGATTGTTGAGGAACGTGCCTGCGAGGGTGCCGGTGGCGATGGCGGCGACGAGGGTGAGGATCACCGCGAAGCGGTTCTTCATGGTTACCACGCCCCGTTGACGTGCGAGCGGTCGTGGCTGCTGTAGGTCTGGGTGGTGGATGTGCCCTGCTTCATGCAGGAGGTCAGATTGGTGTGCCCGAGGCCGATGGCATGCCCGATCTCGTGACAGGCCGTCTTCTTACGGACGGTCGAGCTGGTCATGTCGGCCAGGTCGAAGCGGAGTTCGGCGCGGTCGCACAGGTACTCTCCGCCGATCTGGTAGAGGGCTCTGACGCACTTGGTGGATGCGGTGATGTTGACGCCCGTGCTCGAGCCGTCCCAGTCCTTGCCCCAGTAGTCGGTGTAGTAGGCGTCGTACATCACCAGATCGGTGTGCGTGCCCGCGGTGCTGTCGTAACCGCCGATTCTCAGGTCGGTCTGGTAGTCAAGGTTGGCCATGCCGTAGTCGGCCGCAGTGATCATGTTGCTGGTGAGGGTGGAGCCGTTCCAGTAGACGTCGCGGTTGTCCGTCTTGGGGCAGCACCAGGTGGGGTGGTAGGCGTAGAAGCCAAATGTGTTGGCAACCACTGGGGTGGCGGCCGCGAGCCCGGCCGAGAGTGACGCCACGATGGCGAACACCAGAGCTAGTGCTGACTTGCGCATGGATGAGCAATCTAGGCATTCGCCAGGGTCGCCAAAAAGATCGAAAAGGTGAATCAACTCGCAACAGGGGATGCACAGTGGCTGACTTCAGTGGCCATTGTGGCGCTTGACGGAGGATCAGTCGTCCATCATTATGAACAAATGTTCATGAACGTTCGTTCATAAGGAGCCGACATGACGATCGTCAACACCCATCAAGCCGAGGCCTGGAACGGCTACGAGGGTAAGCACTGGGCCGACCACCATGATCGGTACGACGCCGTGAACAGCGGGTTCAACGACTACTTGCTGCAGAGCGTCAGGGCGGGGGACCGAGTGCTCGACGTGGGGTGCGGCAACGGTCAGGTGAGCAGGCTGGCCGCCCGGCGCGCCGGGCACGTCACAGGTGTCGACCTGTCGGCGCCAATGCTGGGCAGGGCCCGCGCCGCTGCGGCCGATGAGGGTGTCGCCAACATCGACTTCGAGCAGGGCGACGCTCAAGTTCACCCCTTTCCCGCAGACTCGTACGACCTGGCCATCAGCCGCTTCGGGATCATGTTCTTCGCCGATCCGGTGGCCGCCTTCGCCAACATCGCCCGCGCCCTGCGGCCAGGCGGTCGCGTGGCCTTCCTGAGCTTGCGCGGCATGGCCGACAATGACCTCGGCCCCGTGTTCGCCGCCATGGCTTGCCACCTGCCGAAGCCCGAGCCCGTGCCGGACGGAGACGGGCCGACCTCGCTGTCCGATCCGATCCGGATCCATGAGGTGTTCACCGCGGCGGGCTTCACCGGCGTGACGGCGACGCCTGTCGAGGCGTTGCAGGTATGGGGCAGAGACGCCCAGGACGCCGCCGATTTCCTGGCCGCCTGGGGGCCCGTCCGTTTCCTGCTCGATCGAGTCGATGCCACCGCCGCGTCGCGCGCTCGTGCTGCGCTCGTCGACGCTCTTCTCCCTTACGGGCAGGCTGATGCCGTACGGCTGCGCGGCGCCGCCTACCTGATCACGGCGACCCGCCCGTGAGCGCCCGCAAGGCCGCCGCTCTGGGGGAGGGCCATACGCTGCGCGAGCATCTCGTCGCGACCGCCGAACGCCTGCTCGGCCGGCACGGCGCCGCCAATCTGACGGTCCGGGCGATCGCCCGCGAGGCCCAGGTGGCCGACGGGGTGCTGTACAACCACTTCGCCGACAAGGAGGAACTGCTCGCCCTGGCGCTGCACGCGCACGTCCGAACGGTCCAACAGAGCCTCCCCCCGCTGCCGAGCCGTGCGGGTCACGGCGATCTGGAGGACAATCTGCGCGCTTACGTCACGTACGGCGTCAGGCTTCACCTGGCGATTCTGCCCGCCTTCGCCGGCCTGCTGGCGCAGCCCGCCGTTCTGGCCCGTTTCGCTGAGCTGGGCAACCCCATGGGCCAGGGCCGCGGCCTGCACGCCGAGCTGACCGCCTACCTCGGCGCCGAGCAGGCCCTGGGCCGCCTCAGTCCCGAAGCGCATCCCGATGCCGCCGCCACCATGATCGTCGGGGCGTGCCATGAGCTGATCCTCCCCCGTCTGTTCACGGGCGACTCCGTGGCCGACATCGAGGTCCCGCCGAAATTCGTCGATCACCTCGTCAGCACGTGCCTCCACGGCATCACGCTTGCTCCGAGGCAAGAATCGTCGAGGTAACGCCCACCGTTCTCGCCCTGCTCTGCTCAGACAGCGCGGCGGCCCAGGCCGCGCAACTGGTCGGCGGTCAGCGCGGAGACGTTCTGGGGTGTTCACGAGTGTGGGTGACCTGGCCGGACTGAGGGCTCTAAAGATCGCTTCCCGCGCGAGGAGTGATCGTTTCCCGAACTCTGCCGGTACAGTTCTGCATGTTCGGACACGTAGGTCCCTCGGTGGCTAGAGTTGTAGCTGTTGCGGAATCCCGCCCGCCTGGGGAATTGAGGAGCATTGATGTCTACAACGATGACCGGAGCTTCCGTTCGCCCCTTGGTGACCGCGATCGCAGGCTTGTAACGCCGCGCGTGTAGCAGCAAAGTCGGCACACATCCCGGTCGCCGGGGCGAGGTGACACGTATCACCGGCCCTTGGCGCTGTTTGGCGTCTCCGTTCGCCTTTCCGGGAGTTCTGCTGTGTCCGCTCGTCATTCTTCGCTGCTCCGCGCACGTGTCCTGGTCGAACGCCTGATCGCTGCCCCGTTCGGCAGGAAATCTCAACGGCCGAGGTCGGCTCCGCCCGCTCCGGACTCCGCTGATCAGACTGTCAACCGGAATGTCCGCCTGCTGAGCTGGTTCAACTTCTTCGGCGACTTCCGCATGTACGGGCCGATCATGGTCATCTACTTCGCGCAGGTCACCGGCTCGTACACCGCCGCCGCCAGCCTCCTGGCGGTGAAGATGCTGTCTTCGGCAGCGTTCGAAGTCCCTACCGGGGTGCTCTCCGATCGCCTCGGCCGACGCGGCACGATGATCGCCGGTGCCGTCGTCATGGTGGCCGCCCATCTCGGGTACGCCGGCGCTTGGGGCTACGGCCTCCTCCTGGCAGCTGTCGTGCTGGAGGGATTGGCGACCTCACTGTGGAGCGGCAACAACGAGTCTCTGCTCTACGACACGCTGCTCGAAGCCGGCAGGGAGGAGGAGTTTCCCCGGCACTCAGGCCGGGTGAACTCGATGTTCCAGATCGCGCTCGCGCTGGCGGCAGCCATAGGTGGCGTGGTCGCCGGCGCGTGGTCGCCGCGTGTGGTGGTCGTGCTGTCGGTCGTGCCGCAGGTGCTGTGCGTGCTCGTCGCCTTGCGGGTCAGGGAACCGCGGGCGCGCGGCCCGCTGGAATCGAACGTGCTGGTGCATCTCGGATCGGCCCTGCGCGGCATCCGCCGTAATCCGGTGCTCCGCCGGATGACTCTGGTGTCGGCGCTGCGTTACAGCGGCGAAAGCGCGGCCCAGTTGTCGCCTGTTTTCGTGGCAGGGCTGTGGCCGCTCTGGGCGCTGGGTCTGTGGCGCACCTTCGGCCACGGCGTGGCCTTCGTCGGCTTCCGCGTCAGTGGTTGGACGATCGGCCGGGTGGGCGCAGCCCGCACTCTGCTGTTCGGTGAGCTGTTCGACAACATGGCCAACTTCGTGGCGCTGCTGAAGCCGACGGTATTTTCGCCCGTGCTGCTTGGGTCACCGGCTTACGGCATGTCGACAATCGCCCAGCAGACGTTGCTGCAGCGCGAGTTCACCGACCGGGAACGCGCGACAATGGGTTCGCTCGCGTCGCTGTTCGGCAGCGTGCTCTACGCGCTCGTCGCCCTGGGAGCCGGCCTGGTGGCAGACCGTTGGGGCATCGTAGCGGCGTTGCTCGCGATCCAGGCGGTGGCGCTGATCGCACTTCCGCTCGCCTGGTGGGTGCACGCGCACGCTCTTCGCTCCCCGCGGGCGCTGGGACGGTGACGGGCTGAGCGCCTTCTCGGCCCCGGCTGACACCACCCCGGCCTTCCCGGACACCCGCGCTGCGGTTCCCCGCACCAGGACGAACCCGATTAGGAACCCCTGAAACGACAAGATCCCGCCTGATCTCAACGATCAGACGGGATCCCGTCAACTTCAGTCCAGCCGTTTCAAGAACGGCTCCTGGGTGGGGTGTTCACGAGTGAGTCCGAACCGGCATGTAGCGGGCAGTTCGAAGATCGCTTCCCGGAAAGACAGTGATCGTTTCTCGCACGTCCATCCGGCTTCCGCCCTATCCGAAGACCAAGGCCCCGCCCCCTGCCCAGGGGCCGGGTTGACGAGCGCAGTGCCGGTTGGGGTGCGGCGGGCGTCCGCACCCCAATCGGCATATGTCAGCTTCCGGCCATCTCCTTCACCATTGCCGCATCGGGTTCCGCGTCCACGAGGGTGCAAGGCGCGACCGGGCTACCGGCCTTGGCCAGATAGGTGCCGAGCCGCCAGGCCATTCCCAGGTGGTTACCTGGCCGGAACTCCAGCACCAGCGTCTCCCCGTGCCGGATGTAGCTCGGGGAGACCACGAAGGTGTTCCGGTTGATCGGGCTGGCGGCGTCCCGGGAGCGCCAGTTCTCCGGCTTGTCGAACTCCTTGCGCTCCTGTTCGGTCATGTTCTTGGTGCTCGGCGGATCGTAGGTCAGGTCCGCGCCGGCGAAGCGGCCAGGGGCGCACTGCTTGTCCGCTTCGGTGAAGGTCACGTCCGCTGTGATGCCCTCGTCCTTGAGCCTGACCTCCAGCTCGTCAGGATCCCGGAACTCCCGGACCGTCACCTGGACGGTGCCGTCGTCCTTCTTCACCACGGCGTACGCGGCGCTCTGTGCCCCGAAGGTCAACGGCACCGCGATCGCCACAGCCGCGGCGAGGCCTGCGACCGCCGTCCCCGCCAGCAGGCGGCGGCGCAGCGGGGAGGGGCCGTGCCGCGGCGCCGCCGCCGTGACCTCCGGGGACGGGTGGGCATGCCCCGGCCCGGTGGCACGCCTGCCCGGCAGCCAGGACGCGCGACGGCGCACGGGCGGCGTGGCGACGATCTCTTCCAGGAGTTCGTCCATGCCCTGGCTCAGGACGAGTTCGTTGTGCTCGGAGGCCGGGTCGATGGCGGCCAGCATGCGGTCGATCTTGTTCATCGGGTTTCTCCGCTCAGTGAGGTCATGACAGGGGTTTCATCCGTCGTGCCGAGTAGCCGGGCCAGTCGTTTACGAGCCTTGTGCAGTCGCAGCCGGGCGGCGGTGTTGCTGCAGCCCAGTACCGTGGCGATCTGGGGGCCGGTCAGCCCTTCCCACGTGGCCAGGGCGAGCACCTCCCGGTAGGCGGGGTTCAGGGCCGCGAAGGCGGCGCGAATCTCCTCGGTTCGCGGATCGGCGGATGCGGGCTCCTGGCGGACGGCCAGTTCGCCGCGAAGCCGCGCGGCCAGCGCGCTGCGGCGCGATTCCCCTCGTCGATGATTGGCCAGGACGCGACGGGCGGCTCCATACAGCCACAGCAGGGCGGCGTCCCCCTCTGGAACGTCGTCCAGCCGCCGCCACGCGGCGAGAAAGGTCTCCGCGATCACATCGGCGACGTCGTCCACCGAATCGGTACGGCGGAGCGCGTAGCGCTGTATCGCCGGATAGCAGGCGCGGTAGAGGGCCTCGAAACGATCGCGCGCGCCGAGGGGCACGCGTGGATCTCGCACAGGTATCTCCTTGCCGAAGAGTGGCGGAACACCTCACTAGGTGTCCGGCATCTGCGTCAGTGTTTCCTCCCCCGCTCACACGCACAGAGGGGCAGCTGTGGCTTGGCAAGGACCAGTTCGTACGCCGAGCTGATCATCGTGCCCGGCATCACCAAGCTACGCATCCTCGCCGAGACGCACGTCATCCCAGGACTGGGGAAGATCAAACTCCAGCACCTACGTGCCGATCACGTGGATGAGTGGCTTGACCAGCTCGCCAGCAAGCTGGCCAGCACCACCCTCCGCGAGATCCACAGCGTGCTCAAGAGAGCCATCCGGCAAGCTCAGGCACGCGACATGGTCCTCAGGAACGTTGCCGAGCTGGTCACCACACCCACCGGTACGGATGGACGGCCCAGCAAGGCACTCACGCAGCAACAGGCACAAGCCGTGCTCAAGTCTCCGAACTCCACGCCTACGTGGTGATCAGCCTCACCACGGGAGTCCGCACCGAGCAGGCACGGGCGCTGCGCTGGGATCACGTCGTCGCCTGGATACCGAGCCTCAAGACCTGGCATCCGGTGACCGGGGTGGGATTCAAGCACAAGAAGTTCGCCATCTACGTATGGCGTGCCGACCGAGAAGGAGGGGACACCAAGACCCGCAAGTCACGCCGCACGCTCGAACTGCCCAAGCTCGCGGCGCAGGCGCTCCGGCAACACCACACCCACCAAGCCGTGCTCAAGCTCAAGGCCGGCGAGGCTTGGCAAGATCACCGACTGGTGTTCTGCACGAGCGTCGGCACCCCGTTGAACGCCTCGAACGTACGACGGGCATTCCGCAAGATCACCAAACGAGCGGGACTCGGAACCGCCTGGAGTCCCCGAGAACTACGTCACTCGTTCGTCTCCATCATGAGTGACCAAGGCGTACCCATCGAGACCATCGCCGATCTCGTCGGGCACGCGGGCACCAGCTTCACGGAAGCGGTCTACCGGCACCAGCTCAGACCAGTGATCACCAAGGGCGCCCACACCATGAACACCATCTTCGGCGAGAAGTCCAAGGGTTGAGAGTCCGACTGAGATGGCTCCCATCGACTTCCAGACATGAGAAAAGGGCCTCCGGATTACTCCGAAGACCCTTCTCACCTGCATCTTCCTGGTGGGGTGTTCACGAGTAGGTCTGGCCTGGGGCGCTGAGGGTATATCGAAGATCGCTTCCCGAGGCGACGAAGATCGCTTCCCGAGGCATATCCAGCGAGGGCCCCGGGCGGACGGGTATGGCGCTCAGGAGGGTCAGGGGCCGTCACCTGCCACTGCCTCGTCCAGAGCACGGAAGGAGACCCGGGTCGCGGCCAAGTCGGGGTCGCGGACGTATTTCTTCGCCTCGGACTCGGGAACCACCCGCCGATGCCGTATCTCGAACTCCGGCTCCCATTCCTGCAGCCGGACCTCCGCACGCCAGTAAGAGCGGATGAGGACCAGGCCAAGCTCGCGCCCGCGCACGCATTCGCTGCGGGAATATCCAAGCAAGCGGCTACCGATGACGGTGACGCACGCTTCTTCAAGCATTTCCCGGCGAAGGGTCTCCTCGATAGTCTCTGTTCCTTCAGGACGTCCGGCCGGGAAACCCCAGTGCTCGCCGTCATGGCTGATCAGGACCATCTCATTGGCAGCCGTCACGCAGATGCCGGCGGCTCCATGAGCCTTGCCTTCCTGTGGGTCGTCGACAGGGTGCCAGGACACAAGCCAATCCTGGCCGTTCGAATGCGTCAGCATCCGCTCGCCGTCCCGGGCAGGGACAATAGGTGTCATGTGGCTCTCCCCTTGAGGTTTGTGGGCAGAAGGACTGGCCACGTCCGGCTGCCGGATGACTCCGGCATCATGACAGTGATCGACGCAACTCGGCCCACGCTCCGGACCGGCGGGAGTGCCGATCCGGGCGGTGCTCGTCTGTCTGATGGTCTCGATCCACCACAGCGGCAAAGCGTCGAGAAGATCGCTTCCCGAAGGGGTGGTGATCGTTTCCCGTACTGCCGCGTCGTCGACGGGGGCAGACGAGTGGACGCTTGCTGCAGTACGTCGCCTGCTATGGAGCGCCTGGCAGGTCTCGGCGCTGAATCCGCTGGTCGAGTTCCCAAAGCGCTGTCTTGTCGTCGTCGTAACGCAGCGACTCGTATGCGGCCTGATACGGCAGCCACTGTGTGTCTCGATGCTCCGAGGAGAGCACTATCTGAGCCTTTTCTCGGGTGACGTCGCAGGCGAAGAAGTGCTTAGGCACGATATAGAGGTTGTCGGGCCAGAGCTTGCTCGCCGCAAAGCAACTCTTCTCTACTCCGCTTACCATGTCGAGCTTGAACAGCGGTCCTGCCGCAGGCAGGCCGGTCTCCTCGGCGAACTCGCGACGGGCCGCGCTCTCCAGATCCTCGCCTTCCTCGACGCCGCCGGCCACGCTCTGCCAATGAGAATCATCCGCTCTCTGAAAGAGAGCGTATTCCGGCATACCCGCTGTTATCCGGAAAGGAAAACGAGCACGGTGTAGGGCTGGCGCATATGACGTGTCCGATCTGAGAGGCAGGGTCCCTGAATGTGCCGAACAGCGGGAGAGTGACAGCTCAGCGATTACTCCCTGACGATGGATGGTCTCTTCCTTCCCGTCCACAGGCCGCCGGAGCCTTCACCTTGCGTCGCAGGCAGCGGCTCATCCTCAACAGCAGTTTGCGATCTTACTGAACCCTGCCGGTACAGCGCCGCTGTCGAGCCTTCAGGCGGTTTGCAGTCGTGGAGGTGGAGCTGTGCTCGACTGTGAGGGCTGTTGCAAATGTGTCTCTTCACGCGAGCTGCAAAGCCATCTACAGTACGGTTTGCAGGCGCTGCGTGACTGTGTGTGACTGCACACTCCCTGTGGGTTACGCACAGCGCCAGTACGTGGAGGTCGAGCATGACGTGCGAAGCATCGCTGCTGGAGCAGTTGGCTGCGGACGAGGAGTCCGTCCGCGGGCAACTTGAGTCGCTGCGTGAGCAGGTGGCGACCCTGGAAGAGCAACTGCGCGACCTGGCCACCGCCCGAAGGATAGTCGCGCCGATGCTGGCCGGGCGTTCCCGGCCCGAGCAAGCGCCTTCTGACGGAACGCCTGACGCCCCGACGCACACCTCGCCGAAGGAAGCCGCGCCGGCGCCGAAACCGGTCACCGGGCTCGACAAGCAGGTCGTTGTGATCATGGCGAGTTCCGGGCGGACGATGCGCGCCAAGGAAGTGGCTCAAGCGTTGGGCGAGCCCGACGTGCGGGGGCGGGTGGAGACCACCCGAGCACGGCTCAAGCGGCTGACGGCGCTGGGCTGGCTGACCCAGCACGAGCCGGGCCTATTCTCCATCGCCCCGCACATCAATGGCCACGCGCTGGGGGGAGTCGCCAACGACGAGGCATAGAGCAAGAGACACATCGCAGGTCAGGCGCTCAACAACGACGGTCGTGCGGGCGCCGGACAAGACGAGCAGGGTGCCGCCGAGATTAGGCCCTCGGCGGCACCCGAGGTTGCGTGAGCACCCTCCAGGTTCTAACTGACAGTGGCTCGCGCACTCCCGAGAGTAACTCAAATGGGGTCCTTTGGGGGAGGCGTCGAGCCTGGATTTCGCCTGCCCTGCGATCGGCAGGGCAGGGGCAGGAAGGATCGACGATGCCCTCACCAGGGCGAGAAGGGATCCGGCGCGGGTCAGCTTTCACCGGTCCCGGTGTGCGAAGTAGGCCACAGCCGGACGGCCAGGCCAGCCTCCAGTTGGGCGATGGTGGCCACATCCGGCCAGCAACGCCCGACGACCACGTCATTGACGGTCTGCCGGTTCACCCCACTAACCTCCGCCAACCGGCGGAAACTCAGCCCCCGCTCGGCCATCACTCCTCGCAGAGCCGCGGCGATGGCCTGGACGACGGCGGCAGCCGGATGGCCGGACAGATCCGCGTGGGGCCAGTTCTCCGGGTCCTCGGCCAACTCCCGGGGAGAACGGGAACGCCCGCGTCCTCCGACCATGACAAACGACTCCTTTCGGTAGATGTCGTCGCCCTCCGTAACGGCAGATTGTTCTGCCGCTATGGATGGGGTGTGACCCTCGACGCGGAAACCTCCGCCACGATCACCAGCTACCGGCCACAACAGGCCCCGCCGGAATGGGAACAGATCGCCGGGCACGTGCGGATGCTGGTCGCCGCCAGCGCCGACCGCTCCCCCTACCGGGTGCAACGGCTGCTCACCGCGACCACCCGGCTGGCCGTGTGGTGTCACCGCTCCGGACTCCCCGATGACCCGGAAGTGTGGCTGCGGCACGAGACAATCGACGCGTTCATCCTGACCGGCTGCACCGACCTGGCCCCGAGTTCGGCACAGACCTACCGCAGCTGGCTGCGGCACATGCGCGCCACACTGGCCTGGCTGGAACGCGGCGAACAGGCGCCGCCACCGATGACGGCCCCCAAGACGGTCAGCCCGCCCTACTCGCCCGCCCAGCTCGGCCGCCTCCGCGGCTGGGCCGAACCCCTGCCCAGCCAAGCCAGAAGCGACGCGCTGGCGTTGATGGCACTCGCCTGCGGCTGCGGCCTGACCTCCGGTGAGGTGGCCGCCGTCCAAACCGGGCATCTGCGCCGCCTGGACTCCGGCGCGGTCGTGGTCACCGTCCCCGGCACAGACCGGTTGATCGTCTGCCGCGCCGCCTGGCAGAACGTCCTGGCCCACGCCGCCGACCAGCCCGACGACCGGTTCGTGTTCCGGCCCGGGCGCGCCGCCCGGCACGCCAAGAACCTGTTCAGCTCCTGGACCGCCCGCCACACCCCGACCGGCGGCCTGCCCGCCCTGTCGGTGCGCCGGCTGCGCTCCTCCTGGATCGTCGAACTGCTGAGCGCCCGCATCGATCTGGGAGTCGTGGCCGCCGCGGCCGGAATGAGCACCTCCGCACTGGCCCGCTACCAACATTTCGTCCCCGCTTTGGACGAGCCCACCGCGGTCGCGCTGCTGCGCGGCCGCGCCATGTGAGTACGGCGAAGCCACGCGCCTGGCCGCCGCGCACCACCCGAGCCCGAGCCACCCGGCCTCGGCCTCCTGCCAAGCAGACGGCACAGATCCCCAACGCCGTCGTCGGTCACTACGCCCGGCTGCTGGACGACTCCGGCATCCTGCCGCTGATCGACGACGAGCTCGGCCCGAGGCCCGGCCCGCCCGGGCTGCCCATCGCCGCAGTGCTGACCTGCCTGCTGCTGTCCATCAACCACACCGGCAAAGCCACTCTCATCAAGGCCTGGCGGATCGCCGCGTTCTGTCTGAGCGCCGTCGCACGCCATCGGCTCGGCCTGCCCGACATCAACCCCGCAGATGTCCACCAGGTGCTCGCCTCCTCGCGCCGCTTCTACCGGGCCTTCGACCGGCTGACCACCGTGCTGGATCCAGCCCGCCACGATCGGCGCGCCCGCCTGCCCCAGCAGCAGGCCGACACGCTGGCCACCGCCTGGGAGGACGACGACCCAGCACACTCGCGCAAGCGGGAACTGCTGCAGGACATCGCCACCGCGCTGGTTCTCACCCCAGTGCACTGGGCCAAAGGCCGCGGCTACCTCCACCACTTCCGCGGCGACGTCGGCATCGACACCACCGCCACCCCAGTCTTCGCCCGCCCACCCCGAACCCGCCGCTCCACCGGGGAACTCATCGCCTCCACCGAGATCACCGCTGGCTGGCACCACTCGGCCGGCAACGGCCCACCCGAGTACGGCTACAGCGCCACCCTCACCGTCGCCGCCCGCACCCGCCCGGCACTCGGCTCCTTCCCGCAACTGGCGCTCGGCCTGGTCCTCGACACCCCGCACAAACGCATCGGCGCCAACGCCATCGCCACCCTCAAACCCCTGGCCACGCTCGGCTTTCCCACCGGCTTCGCCGTCGCCGACCGCGCCTACACCGACCAGCAACCTGGCCACTTCGCTCAGCCAGCACGCGAACTCGGCTACCGGCTCGCACTCGATTTCAAAGTGGAGCAGCGGGGAGTGCAGGGCAGCGTCCACGACAGCCCGCTCATCGACGGCTCCCCAGCCTGCCCGCTGACGCCCGACAGGCTTGCCCACGCCACCACCGGCCTGGACGACGCCGCCATCCGCACACCATCGCAAGAGCTCACCGCGTTGATCGCCGCGCGAGAGCCGTACTTGCTGCGCCTCAAACAGAGCGCGAACGCAGACGGCACCGTCCGCTACCAGTGCCCAGCGGCCGCCCCACCGCAGTCGACCTGACCGACGCCCGGCAGCGAGCCGCCCACCCCGCGGCCAAACCCCGCATCCTGCCGCCACAACCTGATCTGAAGGCCGACCAACTGCCGAAGATCTGCAGCCAGCACACCATCACCGTCCGCAAGGACGATCTCGGCCACCTCGACAAGTTCCGCCAAGACCTGGCCTACCTGAGTTCCGCCTGGATCGGGACCTACAAGTCTGTCCGGGCCAACACCGAAGGCATCAACGGCAGACTCAAGGGACACGACCTCGACCTCGGCAATGCCAAGAACCGGCTCGCCCACGGCCGCGTCGCCCAGACCATCCTGATCGCGCTGCTCGTCACCGTCGCCAACGACCACTTCCTCGACCAGTGGCGCCACATCCACGAGCCCCACGACGAGCCCGTCACACTCGCTGACACTCCGCAGACTCCAGCCCAGCCCTTCGACGACACACCATCCGCCGGCCAGAGCAGGCCACCACCCACCCCATAAGCCGCAAAACCCGCCACCCTGCCGCAGCGCCCCGCTCACCGTCGGCTTCGCCATGCCCAACGGCCGGATCTCTGTCCTCCACCAGCGGCCTGACACCACCCTGGCCTTCCCGGACACCCGCACTGCGGTCCCCAAACCGGGACGAACCTGATTCGGAAACTCCTGAAACGACAAGATCCCGCCTGATCTCGATGATCAGACGGGATCCCGTCAACCTCAGTCCGGCCGTTTCAAGAACGGCCCCTGGTGGAGATGAGGGGATTCGAACCCCTGACCCCTTCGATGCGAACGAAGTGCGCTACCGGACTGCGCTACATCCCCAAGGACTCGACCAGATTAGCAAACTCCTGAGGGTCCTCGCGCCACCCTTTCAGTCACCCACTGCCCGCTTGGGCGGCTCAGCGTACTGATCGAACAGAACGTCCGGATGCAGCGTCGTGAGATCGATGATCTCCGCCTGGGCGGCCTCGTCCGCCGCCCGCCGCTGTTCACGGGCCCGCCGCAGCCGTTCCGCGCGCATCCGGCGGGCGCGTTCGCGCCGTTCCCGGTCCACTTGTACGGCGATGCGGAGAAAGGCCGCGTACGCGAACATGACGACGACAGAGGGCGCCACGCCCCACCACGGGATCATCTTGACCGCGGCCGTCACGATCGAGGCCAGGACCAGCAGGGCCGTGAAGAACAGGAGCCGCCGCCGACGGGCCACAATGATGGCGCGGCGCCGGAGCCGGAACTGGCGCACGTCGACCTTCTCCACCTCGGCCCCGTCGTCCTCGTCCGCGTCCGAAGGGCCCAGATTGTCGAGGTCGGGAAGCTGATGCTCGCCGGTGTAGTGCTCTTCGAGCTCGGCCAGCTCGGCGAGGTTGGTCTTGTCTCTGCGCAGCCACATCGGAATCAGGACACAAAGCCACATCACGACGATGGCCAGATAGAGGAGGACGCTGCTCACGGCCACCTCCGGGCAGCACAAAGACGCGAGTCTGCTCGTCGCGCCTTCAATGTGCTCACGTCACGCACCGTAAGACCGCGTGTCACTAATTGACGAGCATTCGGTGCGGTGTGTCGCGAGATCGTCAAACCTCTTCGACGGGAGACCCTCCATGAGCGGCTGACTCACGGGCGCGACGCCACTGCACGAGAAGCCCGCCGGGAACGTCCTCGACGGTCAGCGCGTAGCAGATGTGGTCGCGCCAGGCCCCGTCGATGTGGAGTTGGCGCCGCCGAATGCCTTCTTCCCGAAATCCGAGCTTTTCAACCACCCGACGGCTGGCCTGGTTCTCGGGACGGATGTTCGCCTCGAGCCGATGCAGCCCCGTGGTGAAGAAGCAGTGGTCGACGGCCATGGCGAGGGCGGTGGGGGTGATGCCCTTGCCGGCCAGCGCGCCGTCGATCCAGTAGCCGACCTGGGCGGAGCGGGCCGACCCCCACACGATCGCGCCGACGGTCAGCTGCCCCGCGAAGCGCCCCCCGTACGTGATCACCCACGGCATCGCCAGGCCCTGCCTCGCCTCGCGGCGCAGGGTGCCGACCATGGAGACGTAGGGCCCGAGGCCGGTCCTGAACAGCGGAGTCTCGGGGTTGCTCGGCTCCCAAGGACGTAGCCAGTCGGCATTGCGCAGCCGCGTCTCGCGCCACACGCGCACATCGCCCAGCCGCAGCGGCCGGAGGCCTACCGGACCGTCGTTCAGTGTCGCCGGCCAGCCACGAAGTCGATCCACACCACTCATCATCCCCCCATCGGGCATGATGTCGCCACGGATCACGGAATCGAGGTCAGCGCGGGTGATCGCCGCCCCGAACCTGATCGACCGCGTGCTGGAGAATCGGCGCGAGTACGGCGACGCCATCGCGTACGCCACCGGACGATCCGGGCAGATTCACGATCAACGTGTCACCTGCCTGGCCTGCGAGACCTCTGGACAGCACGGAGGCAGGGACCTTGTCCCGGTTCGCCAGCCGGATGGCCTCGGCTATACCGGGAATTTCCCGAGAAATTACCCGGGCGGTCATCTCCGGCGTCAGGTCCATGGGGGTCAGCCCGGTCCCTCCGGTGGTCACGATGACGTCGTATCCCTCCGCCACCCCGTCACGAAGGGCGCCTTCGACCGCCTCCCCGTCGGGCACCACCAGGGGGCCGTCCACGACCTCGCAGCCCGCCTCACGATGGAGCAGATCGGCGAGGAGTGGACCGGATTTGTCGGCATAAATCCCGGCGGACGCCCGGTTCGACACGGTGATCACGAGCGCCCGCATCACGTCGCGTCCCTGCTCCAGCGACCGGTCTTGCCGCCCAGCTTCTCCTCCACCCGCACATCGGTGATCACCGCGCCCGGATCCACCGCCTTGACCATGTCGAACAGCGCCAGCGCCGCCACCGAGACCGCCGTCAACGCCTCCATCTCCACCCCGGTGCGGTCGGCCGTCTTCACCCGGCAGGTGATCGCCACGCCCCAGTCCTCGACGTCCAGCGTGACCTTGACCCCGTGCAGCGCGATCGGATGGCAGAGCGGGATCAGGTCGGGCGTCCGTTTCGCACCCATGATCCCCGCGATCCGCGCCACCCCCAGCGCGTCCCCCTTGGGCACCTCGCCAGAGCGCAGCAGCGACACGACCTCGCCGGACAGCAGCACCCGTCCGGTGGCCGTGGCAGTCCGGGCCGACACGTCCTTGGCGGACACGTCCACCATGCGAGCGGCCCCTGTCTCATCGACATGGGTCAGCCCACTCTGCTCACTCACAGCGGAATCACCTTTACCATCGACCCCTCGGGCACTTCGGTCACGTCCTCGGCCACCACGATCAGCGCGTTCGCCGCGGCCAGGGCGGCGAGCTGGTGCGAACCCTGCCCGTGCACCGGCGTCACCGTGCCGTCGGAGGCCAGCACTCCGCGCAGGAACGACCGGCGCCCCGCAGGCGACCGCAACGGCCCGGTGACGCGAGCGGTGACCGCCTCCGGCACCTCCGCGGGAAGCCCGCGCATCCTGTCGAGCGCCGGACGTACGAACAGCATGAAAGACACGAAAGACGACACCGGGTTGCCGGGCAGCGCGAAGATCGGCACCTGGTCCTCCCCCAGCACGCCGAACCCCTGCGGCATCCCCGGCTGCATCGCCACCTTCTCGAACCGGACCGTCCCCAGCGGCGACAGAGCCTCCTTGACCGGCTCGTACGCCCCCATGGACACCCCGCCGCTGGTGATGATCGCATCGGCCCGTACCAGATGCGTGTCGAGCCGGTCGAGCAGCACCGCCGGATCGTCCCCGACGGACCCCGCCCGGAACCCCTCGCCTCCCGCCTCGCGCACGGCCGCGGTCAGCGTGAAGCTGTTGGAGTCCCAGATCTGCCCGGGAGCCAGCGGGCCGCCCGGCTCGACCAGCTCCGCGCCCGTCGAGATGACGACGACCCGGGGCCGGGGCCGCGCCCAGACCCGCCGCCGCCCCACCCCGGCGATGATCCCGAGCTGGGCCGGCCCGATCACCGTGCCCGGTTTGAGAACGACCTCGCCGGCCCCTACGTCCTCCCCTGCCCGCCGGATCGCGTTGCCGGCGCTCGCCGGACGTGTGATCCGTACGGAGACCGTCCCCCCGTCCGTCCACTCCACCGGCACCACGGCATCGGCCCCGGCAGGCATGGGAGCGCCGGTCATGATCCGTACGGCATGCCCGGGACCCACGGCCCGCAGCTCCATGGAACCGGCCGCCACATCGTCGATCACCGGCAGCGTGACGGGGACATCCGAGACGTCGGCGGCACGTACGGCATATCCGTCCATGGCCGAGTTGTCGAACGGTGGCAGCGGCACCGGCGACGAGACCTCCTCGGCCAGCGTCGCCCCCAGAGTCTGCTCCAGCTCCAGCTCGATCGGCGCCAGCGGACGGACGGTGGCCAGGATGTCAGCCAGGTGCTGATCAACCGACTTCATCGAGGAACTCCCGCAGCCACGGCAGGAACTCCGGCGCAAGATCCTCCCGATCCGCCGCGAACTTCACCACCGTCCGCAGATAGTCGAGCTTGTCACCGGTGTCGTACCTGCGCCCTCGGAACAGCACCCCATGCACGGGACCGCCTTCCGAGGAGCCGCGCCCGGCGAGCGTCCGCAGCGCGTCGGTGAGCTGGATCTCGCCTCCACGCCCCGGCGGCGTGTTCTCCAGCACCTCGAACACCGCCGGATCGATCACATAACGTCCGATGATCGCCCAGTTGGACGGCGCCTCGTCGGCCGGCGGCTTCTCCACCAGATCGGTCACGCGTACGACGTCGTCCTCGGCGGTCGCCTCGATGGTCGCGACGCCGTACAGGGAGACCTGCTCCTTGGGCACCTCCATCAGCGCGATCACGCTCCCACCGAACGTGTCACGCACCTCGATCATGCGCTTGAGCAGCGGGTCGCGACGGTCGATCAGGTCGTCGCCGAGCAGACAGGCGAAGGGATGGTCACCGACGTGCTGCTTGGCGCAGAGCACCGCGTGGCCGAGCCCCTTCGGCTCGCCCTGCCGTACGTAGTGAAGGGTCGCCAGCGAGGCGGGCTCGCGTACCTGGGACAGCCGGTGCTCGTCTCCCTTAGCCTCAAGGGCCTCCTCCAGCTCGAACGCGCGGTCGAAATGATCTTCGATGGACCGTTTATTCTTGCCGGTGACCATGAGCACATCGAGGAGCCCCGCCGAGGCGGCCTCCTCGACGACATACTGGATCGCGGGCTTGTCGACGATGGGCAACATCTCCTTCGGTGTCGCCTTGGTCGCCGGAAGAAACCGGGTGCCCAGACCCGCGGCGGGCACGACGGCTTTCGTCACAGGGTCGAAGTCAGCCATGAGTAGACCCTAGTGGAGGTACCTGTGGACAAGCTGAACCTGCGTCGGGAGCTGAGCTCCGCGCGTGCCTCCCTCTCCCCCGAACAACTGCGCGCAAACGCCATCAGGGTCCGCGAAACACTGCTCGACCAACCGTGGGTCCAGATGGCCGGTCTCGTGGCCTGCTACTGGTCAACGGGGTCCGAGCCGGAGACGCACGGGCTCGTGTTCGCTCTGTGGAAACATGGAGCCACCGTTATCCTCCCCGTCCTCCGTGAGGACTATGACCTGGATTGGGCGGTGTACGACGGGCCTGACTCGCTGGCCCCGGGCCGCTTCGGGATCATGGAGCCGGTCGACACCCGCCGCGGCGTCGACGCCATCCGCACTGCCGCGCTCGTGATCGTGCCCGCGCTGGCGGTGGACAGGAAGACAGGTGTACGGCTCGGACGCGGCGGCGGCTCGTACGACCGCGCCCTGGCCAGAGTCGGTCCCAACGTCCCGACGGTCGCGCTGCTCCACGAGGGGGAACTGATGGACGATCTCCCCGCGGAGCCGCATGACCGGCACGTCCGTTTTGCCGTGACACCAGAAGGACTCACTAGTCTTATGTGAACGCAGGTACGAGAGGGGGCCAGATGACGCTGGATGTCTGGCTCCTTCTTGGCGCCGCGATCGTCATCGCGGCCATCGCGTCCGTACGCGTCGCGCACCGCACCGGCCTGCCCAGTCTGCTGGTGTTCCTCGGGTTCGGCCTGGTCCTGGGCGAGGCCGGGTTCGGGATCCCCTTCGACAATCCGCAGCTCGCCCAGCAGATCGGGCTCACGGCGCTGGCGGTGATCCTGGCCGAAGGCGGCCTCACCACGAACTGGTCCCATGTGCGGCGTTCCGTCCCTTTGGCCCTGGTGCTGGCGACGGTGGGCGTGGCGGTCAGCATCGTGGTGGTGGCGCTGGTCGTACAGGGACTTCTCGGCATAGACCGAACGTCGGCGCTGATCCTCGGCGCGGTCCTGGCCTCCACGGACGCCGCCGCAGTCTTCTCCGTACTGCGCAGGCTGCCGCTGCCCGCGCGGCTCGCGGGCGTGCTGGAGGCGGAGTCCGGTTTCAACGACGCGCCCACGGTGATCGCGGTCGTGCTGCTGAGCGGGGCCTCGCAGTCGTCGCCGAGCCTGGGAACGTTCCTCTTGGAGACCTCGCTCGAGCTGATCATCGGCGCCGCGGTCGGCCTGGCCGTCGGCCCGGCAGGCGCGTACGCGCTGCGCCGCGTCGCCCTCCCCGCCTCCGGCCTCTATCCCCTCGCCGTGCTGTCGCTCACCTTCGTCTCGTACGGCGGCGCCGTGCTGCTGCACGGGTCCGGATTCCTGGCCGTCTACCTGACGGCGTTGATCCTGGGCAATTCGCGCCTGCCGCACCGGGCGGCGACCAGGGGGTTCGCGGAGGGCGCGGCGTGGCTGGCGCAGATCGGGCTGTTCGTCATGCTCGGTCTGCTGGCCAGCCCCAGCGAGATGCCGTCGGCCATCGTGCCCGGCCTGATCGCCGGCACCGTCCTCGTGCTGGTGGCGCGGCCGCTGTCCGTCATGGCGAGCTCGCTGCTGTCGTGGGTGCTGCGGGTCGGCCGCGTGACCTGGCGTGACCAGGCGTTCCTGTCGTGGGCGGGGCTGCGCGGCGCGATCCCGATCGTGCTGGCGACCATTCCGTGGGCGTCCGGCGTCGAAGGGTCCAAGGAGATCTTCAACGAGGTCTTCGTGATCGTCATCGTGTTCACCCTGCTCCAGGGGCCGACGCTGCCGTTCGTGGCCCGGCTGCTCGGCGTGGCCGCGCCTGGGGAGGCGCACGATCTCGAGGTGGAGTCGGCGCCGCTGGAGGAGCTCAAGGCGGACCTGCTGCAGGTCAAGGTGCCCATCGGCTCCAAGCTGCACGGAGTGGAGGTCTTCGAGCTCCGCCTGCCCGCGGGCGCGCAGGTGACCCTGGTCGTCCGCGACGGCAAATCGTTCGTACCCGAGGGCAACACCAGGATCAGGGCGGACGACCAGCTCCTGCTGGTCACCACGGCCTCCTGCCGCGACCAGGTGGAGCGCCGCCTGCGCGCGGTGAGCCGCAGCGGCAAGCTGGCCGGTTGGTACGGCGAGCGGGGACTGGAATAGGCGTTTGACCTAATCGGTTAGCATTAGCAGTCGCATCCCTCGAGTGCCAGACCTGAAGGAGGAGCGCGTGCCGACCTACCAGTACGCCTGCAACGACTGCGGTGAGCAGCTCGAGGTCGTTCAGAAGTTCACCGACGACGCGCTGACGGTTTGCCCAGCTTGCCAGGGAAACCTGCGGAAGGTCTTCTCCGCTGTCGGCATCGTGTTCAAGGGCTCGGGCTTCTACCGGACTGACAACCGCTCGTCCTCGACCTCGGCTTCCACCACTTCTTCCTCGTCGTCGTCGAAGACCTCGGAGAGCAAGTCGGAGAGCAAGTCCGCCGACACGAGCTCGTCGAAGCCTGCCGCCGCTCCGGCCGCCGCCTCCAGCTGACCTGTGCGTGGCCGCCCAGCGCGGCCACCTATGGCGAGTTATCCACAGAACGGGATTCGGGCCGCCCGGGCCCGCCGCCGATCCGGCTACTCTCTCGGCCATGGTCACTCGCGCAGACATCGGCGTCATCGGCGGATCGGGCTTCTACTCCCTGCTCGACGACGCGGAGGAGATCGAGCTCGCCACGCCTTACGGGCCCCCGAGCGATGTCGTCACGGTCGGACGCATCGGCTCGCGTTCCGTCGCGTTCATCCCCAGACACGGGCGAGATCATCGCTTCCCGCCGCACCGCATCCCCTATCGCGCCAACCTCTGGGCGCTGCGCTCCCTGGGCGTCCGACAGGTGCTCGCGCCCAGCGCCGTAGGCTCGCTCAGACCGGAGTACGGCCCCGGCGCCATGGTCATCCCCGACCAGCTCGTAGATCGCACCTCAGGGCGCGTACAGACCTATTACGACATCGACGGCGCGGTCCATGTCTCCTTCGCCGACCCCTACTGCCCGTCAGGCCGCGCCACCGCGGTGGAGACCGCCCGCGCCGCCGGCTGGGAGACCGTCGACGGCGGCACCCTGGTGGTCATCGAAGGCCCGCGCTTCTCGACCCGGGCCGAGTCGCAGTGGTTCGCCGGCAACGGCTGGTCGATCGTCGGCATGACCGGGTTCCCCGAGTCGATCCTGGCCCGCGAGCTGGCCCTCTGCTACACGTCGCTCTCCCTGGTGACCGACCACGACGCCGGGGTGGAGGCCGGCCAGGGCGTCACGCACGACGAGGTCCTCGAGTTCTTCGCCCAGAATGTCACGCGCATGCGCACCCTGGTGGCGGAGGCCGTGCAGGCCCTGCCCGAGGAGCGCACATGCCCCTGCGGCACGGCCCTCGACGGGATCAAGCTCCCCTTCGAGCTGCCGTGATCCAGTCCTGGCTGACCCGCTACGGCCGCCGTCGCCGCCTCATCGCGGCGGCGCTGGCCGCCCTCGCCGTCATGTCCGCATTCGTCGCCACCCGCCCCACCCCCGAGGCCACCGTCCTGGTGGCGACCCGCGACCTGTCCCCCGGCCCTCTCAGCCCGGGCGACTTCGTCCCCGCCTCGCTCAACCATCCACCCACCGGCGCCGTACGCGCGGCCGCGGCGGGCCAGGTGCTGGCGAGCCCCATGCGCAAGGGCGAGCCGCTGACCGACGTCCGTCTCCTCCAGTCGTTCCGCCTGCCGCCCGGCATGGTGGCCACACCTGTGCGCATAGCCGACGCGGCTGCCGCGAAGCTCCTCTCCCCCGGCGCCACGATCACCGTCCTGGCCACGTGGGAGGAAGCCCAGCCGGCCCGCCCTGTGGCCGAGGAGGTACGGGTCATCACCATCCCACCGCCGGCCCAGGCTGCGAGCGAGGCCCACGGCGCCCTGGTGGTGCTGGCGACCACTCCCACCCAGGCGGCAGAGCTGGCGGCGGCCCAGACCACCGGCCATCTCTCGATCACCATGAAACCCAACTTAACGTAATCGATCGATTACGATTCCCCCATGAACGGACTCAAGAGGTTCCTCATGCAGGGAAGCGTCATCGACCTGGCCGCGGCGTTCGCCATCGGTGCGGCCTTCACCTCGGTCGTGCAGTCGTTCGTGGCCGACGTCCTCACGCCGCTGATCTCGGCCCTCGGAGGCCTGCCCGACTTCTCCACACTCAAGATCACAGTGGGCCGATCCGACTTCACGTACGGCCACTTCGTCAACGCGGCCATCTCGTTCCTGATGATCTCCGCAGCGATCTACTTCCTGGTGATGAGGCCGTACAAACATCACAGAGACCGCACCGCAGCCAAGATAGGGTCCAGAACCCGCGACTGCCCCGAATGCCTGTCGAAGATCCCGAAGGCGGCGTCCCGCTGCGCCTTCTGCACCGCGCAGATGGCTTAGGACCAGCCGCTAGAGCAGCGAATTGCTCTTCGGGTCATACTCCCAGTGCCATGGCTCGAACGGGCCGGTGTAGGCCCAGGAGGGATGGAACCACCCATACTTCTTGGAGTTCCGCTCCATCCAGACGAACTCCGTGGACCCGGACCTCTCCACCCCGCCACACAGGTCCACGGCCAGGCCGAGCCCGTGGTTACTACGCCCTGGCACGGCGGCGAACCCCGGCCGCCGGTAGTAGATCGACTGCTGCTCGGCCAGGCTCCGATAGGCGTCCCTGACGCACATGCTCTTCCCGAACCGCCGCCGATAGGCCTCGTTCAGGCTCACGAAGGCGATGGTGGCGTCGGCCCGCAGGCTGAACCCCTTCTGCTGCAACGGGCAGAGCATGGCCTTGGGAATCAGACCATTGGGATACTCGTTGGCCGTCGCCGCCCGCAGCGGGTTGCACCCCAGCGCCGCCCGCCCGACCTTGTCAACCTTGATCCCCATCTTCACGAGCGCCGCCGTGAGCGACTTCACGATCTTGTCCGACCGCTGCCGCAACGTGTCCACCTCGGCCGACTCCTGAGCCTCGGCCAGCAGGTTCCCGGCGCGGAGCTCCTGCGCCTCCGCGGCCAGCCGCTCCGCCTCCTGGTAGAGCGCGCTGGTCTGCTCGACAGCCTGCTGCCGTACGGAAAGGATCTGCGTCACATCGCTGAGCGCCCGCAGCGTGTTCTCATTCGCGCTCCCGGACACGAACGGCGTGATCCCGTCCCCCAGGAGCGGCTGCTCATACAGCAGCTCGGCCATCTGCGACACGGGCTGCCGCATCACCGCCACCCGCCGCTCCAGCTCCTGCAGCGCCGCCAGCTTCTCCTTCAGCTGCTTGTCGGATGCGGCGATGTCCGCCCGCCGCTTCTCAAGGGCCTTGGTGGCGTCCTCGAGCTCCTTGGCCGACTGCTCGGCCTCTTTCCGCAGCGCGCTGAGGCTGCCGGGATCCGGCTTCTCCTGCACCCGTACGGCCTGCGCCTGCGCGCGCCCCTGCCCGGAAGGCACCAGAAGAGAAGCCACCGCCATGACAACCGCGATCAGACCCGCTGATCGAGGGGCTGGCACGTTCGACTCCTCCGTTTGCAAACTCGTTACCCTGGTCAGGCACGCACGTTACTACAGCCCCCCGAGTGCCCGAGCCGAACTCGGGAGAGCTGTTATGAGACAAAAGACCCACCCTGTCCCGTCACCTCCACATAAGCGCCCCCGACGTACCGCCCCTCACAGATCAGGCGCGCCGGACCCCAGTACCGGGATCCCGATCTCCATCCCCGCCTGCCGCTCCTTTTCGAGGCACATATCCCACAACCAGGTATCCGCCCACTCCTCAGGACACCCGCCCTCCTGCGTCCGCACAGGAGCCGGCGTAACGGGCTCCTCATACCTGGGCTCTTCAGTAGCGACGGGACGGGGAGCCACAACGTCCTGCGGCCGCGACGCCTCGCGCACGGGCCCCGGCACACCACCCTCGTACACCCGATCCGGATGCGCCGGCGCCCGCATCAACACCGGCCCGAAGCCCAGCCTCCCGACGCCCTCCCCCAACACCACCCGGCCGCCGCCCCCCTGCTCAAACCCCCGCATCTCCCCGGCCAACAACCCCCCGGCCAGAATCGCCGGCGCCAACAACGCCCCGAACAACACGACGGGGCGCCGACGTGCTTGCTTGCATCGCCTCGTGGTCACAGGCAGACGCTATCCACGCGGGATGCGGCGGATTCTGATCACTTGTCATGCCTTTACCGCAGCTCAGAGCTCCCATAACCAACCCCACCAAACTGACCCCGGCCCTACGTCCCACGCAGTGCCAGACTTTCGCTAGGCTTACGAGAGTCCGCCTCCGTAGCTCAGGGGATAGAGCACCGCTCTCCTAAAGCGGGTGCCGCAGGTTCGAATCCTGCCGGGGGCACTCTTCTTCACCAGGCATTTCAGCCTCTGACCTGCGGTTTTCCTGCCGCAGGTCTTTTGCTTGTCAGGCGCAGGTAGGTCGCCGAGAGCATCCATATGCAGCCGTAGGACCATGATCCGGGGATATGCTCGGGATGATCTTGATGGTGTACCCCCAGGTCAGACCTCAATTCTGAGTCATTCAGGTCTCCAGCAACCACCACGATCATCAGGCCAGCGTGACCGGGACACGTCACGCCGAACGCCGACAGCCCCCGCCACCGAAGCGAATCCAACTTGATCGGTGTCCGCCTCCGGCCGTACCTCGCTGGACGCGAAACATAGCAACTCGGCTCCCACCCGACTTGGGATCAGGTGGCCCCTTTCTGTAGCCATCGTGCCAAAGCACCCCGGGAGACGACTGCGGGCTGCCAAGCTTGGGCAGGTGGCAAAGAAACCCCTCGCTCGCAACCGAAGAGAAGTCCTTCCCCCGAGCGAAATGGGGGGCGTCCGCTTGACGCCGATCGGCGTGGCCATAGCAGGCGCCTTGCTGCTGGCCGTTGTTGGAGTAGCCGGCCTGGTCACGGCTCTGCTGCTTGTCTGGGGAGCTCCCGTGATGGAGCGGACCCCCACGCTGTCACTTGCGAGCCTCCTGGAAATGATCAAAATCTCTGGCGCCTCAGTCGCCGGAGTCGGCGGCGTGATCGCGCTCGTTGTGGCCTACCGGCGGCAGCGCGTGGTTGAGACGACTTCCGCGCTCGAGCATTCCAAGGAGGACCGTGAACGCTCTCGTGTGTTCAACGAACGCTTCGCAACCGCCTGCGGCCAGCTCGGCGAGGACAACGCGGCGGTGCGGCTGGCAGGCGTCCATGCGCTCGCCGGGCTCGCTGACGACTGGCCTGCTGGCCGTCAGACGTGCATCGACGTACTGTGCGCCTACCTACGCATGCCCTACGAGATCAGCCCCGAGCCAGATGCCTCCATGGAACACCGGCTCCATCTGCGGTCGATGACCGAGGTCAGACGCACGATCTGGCGGATCATCGGAGCTCACCTGCGGCTGGAGGCAGGACCGTCGTGGCGCGGGCACGACTTCGACTTCACCGGCGCCATGATCGACTGCGATGTCCCCTTCTTCGGGGTGCGGCTTTCAGCCGGCACGCTGATGTTCAACGGTGCCCAGATCGTCAGTGGAAACGTCTGGTTCCACAACGCCGAGTTCTCAGGCTGTGAGGTGGTCTTGTCCAACATGGAGTTGATCGGAGGCGAGCTGTCGTTCCAGGGCGCAACATTCTCCAACGGCGTGATTTGGCTGGTGGGCGCGGAGTTCCGCGGCGGAGAGGTGTCCTTTGGACATGCCGACTTCTGCGGTGCCGAGGTCTGGTTCCACAACGCACAATTCGGCGGGAGCAAGGCGTGGTTCGACCAGGCACGGTTCGGCAACGGTAAGGCCTATTTCGGCACAGCGACGTTCAACGGGAGCGAGGTCACCTTCGAAGGGGCACGGTTCGAAGGCGGCGAAGTGGATCTGCGAGCCGCCTCCGGCGTGGCCCCCTCCTCGTTCGGACTGCCCGCCGCCGCTCCTGGTCTACTTCTGCCTCCTCCGGAGGAGTGCACTGTTCACCAGGATCCGGATCAGTAGGGCGTGCGATGGCGCTTCCGCGGACACGTTCGTCTCGGAAGTGGCAGCGGTGTTCAGCCGGACCACTAGATCGACATCCGGTCAGCCCCAACCTTTCGTGGTCTGATCTGGCCGGAATTGGCCAACACCAGCCGCTCCACCAGGGCGCTTGAGGCGAAGATCCCGGTGTCCAGCTGGGCGAGGCAGGTCGTCATGCCCCAGTGGGAGCCCGTCCTGTCGATCAACACTCAGCAGGATGGGGGCATTCTTGTCGAGACCGAGCCAGGACTGTTCGCTCAGCCTCGCCCCCCAGCCCGACTGATAACGCCCTGACCAGCCCGCCTTCCCTAAGGCAAAGGACGAAAAGGGCATCAACTCGCGCGATGCCCACTCCGACCTCAACAAAGGGCCCAAGTGTTCGATTGACTCTGTATGGCGCTGAGATGGCCGTAGACGCCTGCAACCCGCGCTCCGCCCTTCGATGCCAACACCAAAGGAAAAATGAGATGCGGTAACCGCAAATTATCGGGATCTAAAACGGCGAAAATAACGGCACCGCATAAGCACATACGGACGGTGGAAAAGATGGCAGCAAAAATGGTCGACAGAACGGTGGAGTGAACGGGCGCGCGTAGCGCCTAGCGCGGGGTGCACCACGCGGCCGACCTGGCGCACGAGTACGGCGCTGCGCTGCCGACGTGGACAGTGTGGAGTTGACTGGTTAACCAGTCCACTGATCTTCCGAGCGCTACGACGCTACAGATTCTTTGTAGCACCGTAGGGTTCTGTAGGAACTCGGGAATGCCCGGCAAACGGAAGCGGCACGGGTTACGATGTCGCACGAGAAAAGCCCAACCCCTGGCACGGGGTTGGGCTATTCACGGGTCCGGCCGGGGCCCGGCGCGAACATCATTAAGATATGACCACTCTTAAGGATAGCGCGCTAACCCCAGGTCGGGCCCTCGTTCCCCAAGTTAGGAGGGCTCGCTTTGAGGCGCGTCAAGATCATTATTGAGATTCCTGCGTGGGTCATCCACCTGGCGTGGGCGGCTGTCGCCACCGCCGCTGCGGTGGTGTTGGCGAAGTCGGGTGCGACCATCGGGTTCGCCATCGGCAGCAAGTAGCGCTTGGACACAGTGGAGGCGGCCGTTGTGCGATGTGGTCGCCTTCACTGTGTCCAACTGCCTGGCGTCCTTACGTGCCTCGTTTGCAGGGGCCGAGGTGTCCTTGATCTGGGATTGGATGGCGACGACGCCTTGGGCTCCCCGCGGCAATGTGAGGTGGACCGGAGACAAGCTTGTCTGCGCCCTGTCCGTTAATCACCCATGGTTCCGCCAGTGCGCCCGTCCGGTGGAGCGTGGAAGGTGGATCCTTCGATACGCCCAGCCTGGATGACCAGGCCTGACCGAACTCGACCGCTGATGTGGTTATAAACGGTGCCCGCTGATGGAGCCGGAAGGTTCTGCAGCTCCTCAACGAGGCTGGGATCTCGTCTAAGCAGGGGCAATAGGCGGGTGCGCCATTCCGCCTCGATCGTCGCCACCCGCGTGTCATCGCCGCTCGCGAGGGCGTACAGGAGGGCGGCGCGGGAGCTCTCCAGCTCCTGCAGCAGGTTGCCTTCCTCATCGTCACCCCGACCGAGCATGTGCGTGAGTCTCCCTTTCACCTGCGTCCAGGCATCGGAAATCATCAAGGTGATCAAGGTCGTGGCACCGGAGGTGGCCAATGCGATCAGTTCGGCTTCCATGGTCTCCTCAGTTCTGTTCGTAACGACCGTCCTGCCGGTAGTCGTCTTGGTCGTCCTGGAAGGCATCCGGCTTGTTGGCCGTGGTGTCCGGTGGCACATCGTCGTCATAGGCGGCTCCAGGGTCGGCCAGGCCGAACCTGAGTAAGATCTCATCGGCCACATCGGCCCGGCCGTATTTGCTGACCAGCATGGCGATCTGGTGGATGAATAGGTCTCTCTGCTCCTGTAGATCGAGGGTGCGGAGGAAGGCGGCCAGGCAGTCGGCCGGTGAAGCGCCGTTCGTGGACGGCTTCTCGCCGTAATGTCCGAAGGGCAGGCTCGTGTAGGTGGCCGGCTCGGGCATTTCCTTGTTGTTGGCCGCCGATGACAACGTGGCGAGCAGGCCTATGTCGTTCACCGTCTTCTCCACATGGTCGTCGTTCTTGACGAGCCACCAGACGACCGCACTGCCGGTGTCCTTAAGCACGTCCTCGCCGAGGTACTCGCGTTTGCTCTGCTCGTACTTGCGGTCGTGTTCCCAGACCACTCGGTCCTTGCGCACCATGGCGAGCTTGTCCAGACGTTCCTGATCCTGGGTGGAAAGAGTGACCTGCACGGATTCGGCCATCGCCTGTACATAGCCGGTGGCGTCGTCCCGCATCGTGCCCAGGACGCCGCCCAGCTCATGCGCGACGAGCGCGGCCCGTCCCGGCTCCCGGCGTTCGGTGATATCCCTGGCACGCCTGAGTATCGCGTCCACGGCCAATGCCGCGGGATTGACCAGCGTGTTGTCCCACGATTGCTTGAGGGGTGACCAGAGAACCGTCGCGGAGAACAGGAAGTCGTAGTCCTCTTCCTGGCTTGGCAACGGGACCTGCTCGACCCGCTGTTCACGGGGCTCGATCGGAGGCGGCGGAGGAGGTACGTAGAGGGTCGACGGCTCTACCGGACCGTGCCTCCCGCGCTGGCCCCAGAGCCTGAACAGCAGTACCGTCAAGGCCACAAGCGCGATCCCGACGGCTGTGAGCCATATCCCACGCGGAGCGAAGGCAATGAGGCCGGCCAGCAGGATCCCACCGACGGCGAACGCGTAGATCGTGACCGTGTTACGGCCGGAGCTCATGATGTACTCCACATGGTTGATCAAGTGACCTGGATGCCTTGGGCGGTGCAGATCTTCCGCAGGACGAGATCGACGAAGGCGGCGGAGCGCTCCCGGCCGCCCGCGATGAAGCGGGGCAGGGCGCGGGCTTCGGTGTAAAGGCGGCCCAGGACACCGCCGCGCTGCTCGCCTCCGGCGACGAGGACGCCGATGAGGGCGTCACGGTGTCGATCGTCATGGAAGGCCGCGATGAGCCATTGGCGCAACCCTGGTTTCCAGGCCACCTCACCGCGTTCGTGAAAGGCGCGCCTCCACCCCTCGGCCAGCATGTCGCGAACGTCTGCTTCGGCGATCAGCGGCCGGTTGCGGTTCACGGGATCAGTGAACGCCGCGGGATTAGCCAATTCTAGGAAGAGATCGATGTCAATGTCCCATTGCCTGCCGACCGTGGGGAGCCGGGTGAGCCGCTGGAGAAGGTGCCGGAGCATCCATGGGTCACCGGCCACCATCCCTAACAGTGCGGTTCGAGCATCCGTACTCTGGCTCTCCCGCCTGGCCAGATGGTGGAGGCGCACGATGGCCTGATCCGGGTGCGTGACGGCGATGACGTCGGTGCACATCATGATGATCACCTGGGCCAACGCCTCGGAGGTGCGGCGATCGGTCGCCCAGTTGTAGATCTGCTGGCGGAAGAATCTGCCGTGCTCTTCAACACTCAGCGCGTGTCGCAGTGCCCGGTCGGCCGCCATCTGTCTGCGGTAGGTCTTTGATCCCCTGGTCCATCCGGTAACTGAATCGACCAGTGTCTGCCGGTACCTCGGGTGCAGACACTGCTCAGCGAAGCGCATGACTAGGTCGTCGCGCTCCATTTCGTCCAGTTCCGGATGGTCGACCATCGCTGCGACCCACCGCTGTATGCCGTCACGCAATCCTGGCATGTTGTGCCAGAAGTGCGTGCGGACCGCAGCGTCGTACCCTAGCTCCCTGAAACGAACATGACGGTTGCTATCCAGCTTCGCACCGATGTGGTCCAGGCTCTCGACCAGATCGGAACGCTCCAGAGTATGGCGCTCATCCGCATACTCGACGCTTTCAAGCAGCGCCGCGGCGGCGCTGTAGACATGGTCTACGTGGGCCTGATGCAGCATGGCCGTGGCCAGGAGCAATGCCCGTTGAGGACCGAGACGCAGCTTGGACACTGCCGTAGCGACGTCAGCGCCGCGGCCGGTGGACGCAGACTCCGCCGCCTTATACCAGGCGAGGTAGCCGGCGCCGGGCGCATTCTCGTACGCCTTCCTGACGAAACCGGCGAACCCGGCAACCTCCAGCATGGCCCTGTCGGTACTGAGGAACGCGGGCTGAGGGCTGGTAGTGGCCTCAGGGACACCCTCCAACCGCAGGTGTCGACGAAGCACCTCGTGTGCCGAGGGACGCTTGATCCAGGAGTGGAACTGCCCGAACTCCGGCCGAAGCGTTTCACTCCCTCTAACGGGCAGCACGACCACCAGCAGAGCGCCGTGCTGATCGACGCGCTTGCGCAAAGACGAAAGATCTTCCTGGAGGGCGTGCCAGGTCCCCTCGTCGGCACGTGACAGGTCGAGCCACACGCGATCATCGTCGACGATGAAATCCGGCTCCACCTGGTACTTTCCGTTCTCGTCCTCCCAGGACAGCTCGTAGAATCGCTCGCCGCCTGAGGACAACTCGCGTAAGAGCACCTTGGCTGCGGTAGTTCTGCCGCTGCCCGGCTCTCCGTCAAGGAGCAAAAGCCGGTGTGTCGCCAGGGTTTCGTGCGCCTGACCGTAGCCGGGAGGGTGCACAAAGCGCTGCCAGAGCCAATCCAGATCCTTGATGGAGGTCAAGCGTGCTTTCCGGCTTCGAGCTTCCGCATCGGCCATGATCGCCGTGTAGTACAAGTTGCCTGCCCCCGCATGGACGGGCCCGTGAACGTCCGAGATGTGAGGCGGCACGGGGCCGGTCAACGCTCGTCCTCCCCCTCCTCTTTGCGGGGCGAGCCCCCGAAGTCATGTCGGATTCCGCCCTGGTTGTCGCCCGCGATGTACGTCGCTCCTGTCCCCGAGACATGCGGGGAGTTGTGATAAAGGTCGCCTCTGCCAGTGTGGATCGGCCCTTGGTTTCCCTTGATGACGGTGCCGGCGACGTCGCCTGTGAATTCCCGGCTCTGGACAACATTCCCGCGCACCTCGTCGACCGAGTTACGCACCTCGCCCACCTCCGGCTCCTGATGTGCGATCCGATCCGCGGTCTTGAGCTCGGGCACTTTCGCGGCGAGCAGGTTCCCGATGCGCGTCAGACCTGCTTGGAGGTCATGTAGGTCCAGTCGGACCGACTGGACGTCGGCTAGCCGCTGCAACTCCGCAGGCAGGTCGGCGGGGTTCAGCCGCTCAGTCTTCCGCCCATCCAGGACTGGGATCACTTCAATGCCGCAGGTGAAGGCTTCCAGGATCTCCTTGCGAACCCAGTCGCTTTCGTTGTGCAGTTTGGGGTGCTTGGACCAGCTCTCGCCGATGACAGCCAGCACGACGGAGCTGCGGCGTATCGCGCTGATCAGCTCTTCCTGATATACGGCTCCTGGCTGAATGGACTTGGAGGCGCGGAAGAAGTGTTCGGTGCCGAAGCGGTGAGAGAGGTCCCGCTCGAGCAGGCCTGCGATCTTCTCGCCATCCCCAGTGCGGTAGTTGATGAACACCTCGTTCGCCACTTGATACCTCTTCTCTGGGTCTACGGATTGACGGCGTCGAAGGCCGCGCCGAGCTCGGGCGCCAGCTGGCGCACCGCCGCGTTATTCGGGTGCCGAGCCAGCGTTCGCGCGAGCTTGCGCATGTCCTGAGCGATGGTCGCTGAGCTCACGGCCATGGCGCTGCCGAGCAGCTGCCCTATCAGATGACAGGCCTGCTCGATCTCGCCCGCCACTGCATGGGCAAGCGCGTGGCGCATGCCATAGCGGACCTGTGTGCGCAGCGCCTGTGGCGGTACCAGGGCGATCTGCCGGCCGATAATCTCAGCCGCAGGCTGAGGACGTCCGAGGTCGTACAAACACCAACCCTTGATCATCTCTACCGGGTCGGACAGGTTCATAGTGCCGATGGTGGGCGTATTCGGTTGCGGCGTCTCCCGGGCGAGCAATGAGCGAGCCCTGTCGAGGCTGCGCATGCAAGCGTCGTAGTCACCGGCGAGGGCGTGGCCCTGGGCTTCACGCTGCGCGGCTAATCCACGGATGCGCGGCGGCAGCCTGCTGGCCTGTGCCTGCCTGGCCAGCGCTATTGTCTGTACGGCGTCGTCGCGATACAGCTTGACCAGGGCGCGGCGGACGTGCCCGTACGCGGCCATATCACCATCGCCACCAGCTGCGGCGAGGTCAATCGCCCGCTGCGTCCACCACAATGCGGCCTCATCATTTCCGGCTTCTTGCATCATCCATCCGGTGTATTCGGCATACCGCGAGGCCAGCCGGAGGAGCCCTTCGCGAGTAGGTGGCCTCGTACGAGAGGACAGCTCCTGCAGCGAATGCGTCTGAGCAATGAGGGCCGGTAACACCAGGCCCGGGCCCGCCACCTGGCCGAGCTGCCGATAGTGGTCGAACAGAGCCCTGGACATGCCCAGCAGAGTCGTGTCGGCGGAGAAGGTGATGTCCGGAGGACCGATGCTCATACCGGCGACCGACGCGACACCCATAGCCATCATCTGCCGACGGCTCAATGGTTGGAACCAGCTCTGCCCGTCACTGGACAACCGCATCAACCACACCTCCTCCTCCCCGCTGTTATGTGCCTCGATGGCCTCCGTGTTGATAGGCCGAATGGGGGCAAGGGTCGCGAGGTCGCCCCCAGCGTCAAGCGCGGTGTCACACAGGCGCGCCAGCTCCCGGCTTGGCGCTTTCAGCCCTCGCTCGACCTTGCTCAACTGAGCCTTGCTGTAATGGACGAGCTTGGACAGGCTCGTGAGTGTGAGACCGGCGGCTAGACGTCGCCTGCGAAGTTCCCGGCCGAAGCTGAGCGGCTCCTGAACCACCTGGACCTCCCTCGCAGTCCGCTGCAGCCGAGAGTCACTGCTTGTAAGAGTGCGTCAGCGGTGCCGGTCGAACAAGCCCCGCTATCGTGTTTCCCGTTTCCACCTGCGCGCCCGCGTCTGGCCGGCCAGGCAGAGCTGTGGCGGCCCCTGATCGCCTGGCCGTATCTCACTGCGGCGGGTGCCGGGTGGACTGTTATGACGGCGTTCGCGGCAGCGCGGATTGACCTCTATCACGGCTCGCTATAGCAGGAACGAATTGGATGTACGAGCGGGGACTGGTCAGATAAGGTCCGAATCGTGCGCCTGAGTGCGTTATCTAGGGCAGTTGCCGCGATACTTGCCTGTTTCGCGGTCCTAGCAGGCTGTTCGGGAGAGTCGGACCCGCCAACGTTTGATGAGTCGACCCGCCAACTCGTGAGCGACGGGGACGCACTAATGTCGCTGATTGAGTCAGACCTGACGGGGCTGACGAAGGAGCGGGCCGACCAGGACCGGACGACTTCATGCAGCACAGGCCAATCCCAGCGATATTTCGTGGCCAAGGGGAACTTTGCTGACCCGGCCAGGCAGGATCCGCTCAGCCGTATCGCGCTGCTGAAAGGCAAGCTTGACACCATGGGGTACCGGGAGGTTGTGGATGAACTCGACCTCTCAGAGGACGATCTCGGCGTGACGGTGGTAGTCAACGACAAGGCCAAGCTGACCTTTGTGCTCCTAGGGCGCTTGTCCGACACTCCCAATCTCGTGATCGTCGGAAAGACGGAGTGCTATCCCCGCAACGGCTGAAGCCGCTTACATTGGATCCGACACTTGAGCGGCCTCCTCGCGGAGTTGCCTGGCGCGGCGGCGGAGGTTCTCGGCAGTGGCCAAGCAGCCGTTTTCGAGGTTGGCCATCTGGCGCCTGAGCTGGACGGCGTGGGTGAGGTACCGGTCTGCGGCCGGTCCCTTCCAGAACGACTCACTGCCGCTTCGTTCCGACGGGATACCGGCAAACACGTCGGCAAGGGTCTTGGCATATCGAATGAAGGTAGTGGCGAGTGCCTCCTTCTCCGCCGCCTCACGAAGCAGTTGGTGTTTGATCGGCATGGTCAGCCACCCCGTATCCTTAGTGCTTCAGTCAAGGCGCTCAGGAGCCGTCCCTTGATCGCCTCTCGCATCATGGCTCTGTCTGCCGCCCCGAGCGGCGGCTGCCCATGGGCCTTGAGCGACTCAGCCAGGAAAGCCACCTGCTGTTCCACCAGCTTGTTGGCAACGGCATCGGCTGTCTCAGGCGTCTTCTTATCGAGATAGTCCGTGATCATGTCCTTCATGACGTCTTTGAAGTCGTCGAGAGCCTTGTCCTTGCCAGTCGAGACGAGCGCGCTCTCTATGGGCAGGTACTTGTTGTTGAAGTAATCGACGGGCATGAGGACGTAACCGGCTATCTGTTCGGCGTATTCGTCGTCGCTCCACTCCGCGTACGTTGAGCCTGACAGCAAGAGGTTCGCCATCGCCCCCGTGCGTTCGGCGAGGTTCACGTGTGCTTCTCGGCTGTAGGAGTCCGGGGCGAAGGGATGGAAGCGACCCATGTCCAGTTCCTTGGTGTACTCCTTCGCCGCCTTCATCAACGTGTCGGCTGCGGCTGGGTCCTGCATCAGCGCACCCATGAAGCGGGCGCTCACGGTGGCGTCCAGCTTGTCCCACGGCGGTCCAGGTTTCAGATAAGGCACCTCCGGCGAATTGCGCACAGCCTGTCCTCGGGCGAGCTTGTCGAGGATAGGCTTTATGTCCTGGGCCAGCATTCGGCTGATAGGCGAGTTGGCGAAGGTTCCGAGACTGCCGCCGACCCAGAGACTGTTCTCGGATCCGATGCTGTTGATGACGGTGAGCCAAGCCCGATCTCGCGCGTCGTCCGTCCCGGAGCCAGGCTTCAACGCGCCATGAAGAGCCTTCGCCAGCATTTCCTCATACGCGGGAACACCAGTCGACCTGATGGTGTAGGCGTCCAGCAGGACACCGGCCTCCTTGGGGTGCTCGGCCAGCAATCGCTGGAACGCCTCTGGATTGGCTTCATACGCCTTGGCCAGGTTGTACAGGTTCCAGTTGGGATCGGTGGGAAACGCGTCGGAGTTCGGAGGCCGGTTCAGCAGACTGGTCGCCACCTTGTTGAGGAACGTGCCAGACTGCGGAGCTAACCCAACAAGAGCCGTCAGGATGTCCGATGGGGCCGTCTCGGCCATCTTCTGCCACTCGTTTCCGAGTCGCCCGGAGCCCTCTGCGCTGGCGAAGGCCCTAGCCAGGAGGCCCGGCGAGGCATCAGCAGCCCGCTTCAGCGCGTCCGGGGTCAATCCTCTGCGGTCCCCTTTGGCTTGGGTGTTCATCCAGTCACGGAACAACTTCTCGAGTACCTCGGGGCCGAGCGCGGTAAGGAGCGTCGCGGCGTAGGCAGGATCGTCGGCCCTACCCTTGAGTGCCGCCAGCGCCTTCTCCACCTCGCTCCAGCTCTGCCCCGATAGGTACTGATCGTGGTGTTTGAGCGCTTCGGTGATGGCGGTGGCATCCCTTTTTGCCGCCTGCACTGCATCCGCCTCGCTGCTGAAGGGCAAGGTACCGGTTAGCATGCCCTTCTGCTGTGTCGGCACCACTCGTTTAAGGGTGTCGACACGCCATTTGAGGTCCTGCTGCGACTCATGGAAGAAAGCCCAGGTGCGGTGCATGGGGGTAACCCCCTCGTGGCCTGCCCAGTCCTCACCGGCCTCAGCAATCGCCGCTTCCAGCCCTGGCCGCGCCCTCCCCAGGACATCCTTTCCGGCCTCCATCTGCCGGATCAGCTTGTCTGCGCCGAGGGGATCGATCCCGACGAACTCCCCCATGGACCCTCCCGGAGGGTGTGGCTACACGCCGGGAGTTAAGCACAACGGACGTCTCGGGTAAACATGTTATGCATTCTTACAAAGAGGTTGAACCGTCTATATGCGTTTGACCGTAATAAGTCTGGACGTAGCCGAAGCTTCGCCAGGGTCGAATACCTAACCCAACAACTCATGGCAAACACGGTTGCGAATCCGGAACTCGGGACGGGAAGGTGGGAACAGCTCGTCGCACCGCGCGGAGATCAGCGAGGCCACGCGATTCCTATTGCTGTCCTTCGGATCGACGTCCCTGGTCGTTCTCGCACGATCAGCGATGATCGTGGTCTTCCTCCGTGGGGACTCCGGGACATGCCGATGGCGCTGGCGAGGCATGGCCGAGGCCGCCGATCGACGACGGTTCCCCGACGATATCGCCTGGCTCTTCGACGCTTTGAGGCTTGGGTTCGGCGTCGCCGCGGACAGCGTCTGCGGTGCAGGCGTGGACGTCGGCGGCGAGGTGGCCACAATCGAGCGTGCGCCAACGCTCTGGCGGGGTGTCGGCATCGAGACGACGTTCGATTGAGTCGAGGCGCTGTCGGTGCCCCACGCACTCGACCAGATGCCGAGGCCTACGCAGGCTAGAAAGCCAACGATGAGCGCCGACCGGGTCAGGCGAGCCCGATCTCTCAGCATTGAGGGCTCTGGTGGAGTTGGGGTCGAGTACCTTCGCCAGCTGAAGGAGTCGGACGCTGCGAGGAGCCGGGGCCGGGCTCGGATCGGCAGGCCGCACGGCGGGCGCCGCATCGGACGGGGTTCTTCGGGCGAGGGGGTGGGGTGGCCTTGATCTTTGTGCATAATCCTCCCTACTCACTACCCGTGACTGCCAGCGTGCCGCAGCGCGACCATGACCAGTGGGAACGACTCGGCAAAGAGAGCAGTGCCAGTCGAACCGGCCCCGGGACGACCAGGGCCGGAGACGGATAAATGTGGGCTATAGGTCCAGGGCGCTGTTGATTTTGCTGTTGACCTGCTCTTGCTGGCCATCGATGCACTTGGCGTAGACCCGCAGGAGCACGTCAACGCTGTGGCCGGCACGCTTGGCGACCTCAGGTGCAGGAACGCCTGCGTTCAGCCAGAGCGAGACTGCGGCGTGGCGGAGGTCGTACGGCCGGGCGGCCAGCGACGAGGCGACCTGTTCTGGGGTGAGGGCGAGTTTGCGGGCTTCCTTCCAGACGGAGGAGTGTGCCGAGCTGGAGTAGGTGCCGCCGGTGCTCGTGGTGAAGATCCTGCCGTCCTCCGCGCTGCCGTACTTGGCGATGTGCTCGCGGAGCATCGCGACCAGTACGGGCGGGATGGGGATCTCTCGAGTCTCCTTGTCCGCGCGGTGCTTCAGACGGCGCGATTCGTGGGTCTCGCCCGAGTTGGTCCAGCGCTTCGTTGCCTGGGGTCGTGCTCTCTCCAGGACGATCAGACCCCAGCCCGTCTCGGGCAGCGTGCAGTTTCTCAGCCTGAGGTCAGCCGCCTCCTCCGGTCGGAGCGCGGCGTAGTACATGCAGGCGAACAGCGCTTGGAGCCGCGCGCCTCGCTTGCGACCGACCTTGGGAACGGCGTCGAGGAGTTGCCGCGCTTGTGCAGGGTTGACCACCGTGCGGGGATCCACGACTGTCACGGCCTTGGGCACTGTCCATTTGATCTCGTCCAGCGGGTTGCTGCTGAACACCTTCTGCTCTACCGCGTGCTCCAGGAGGTGATGCAGGACGGCGCGCTTGCGTCGTACCGAGTTCGCCCCCGCGGGGGCGCCGGCGAAGGTGACTGAGATGGCGTCGAGCGCCGTACGAAGGACGTTCGCGTCTGCCAGCTCTGACAGCGGAAGGGATGCCCTTTCCAGCCAGCTCAACGCTGCAGCCTGGGCCGTAGAAAGGGCAGTCCGCCTGCTCTCGGGAAGGAGAACGTGATCCCTGAGGACCTCCCGCAGCTCTTCTGCGGTGGGACGACGTGGCCCATCAGCCACTAGCACTGGGATCAGCGTCAGGAGCGCGTATGTGTCGGTCTCGCGAGTCCTGGCAGCCGAGGTGTTCCACCGCCGAAGGACATACGCCTGACCGAATTCCAGGAACGACGGTCCCGAGGTCTTCTGCGCGAGCATCGACACTGGCAGGCCAGTGGCGATGTCGAACTCCTCCCCCGCTTTGACCGCCTGGCGTAGGTCGGACATGAAGGCGTTGGCCAGCCCCTTAGTGCGAAAGGTCTTGGATCTGTCCTTGCTCGCCACTCGCCAACGCGCGATGTAGGCGGGCGTGCCGCGGTTGGTGCGCTGCTGGACCTGGCCGATCTGGACGTAATAGGTAGTGTTCACTTCGCCTCCCGCCGCGAGTCGAGCCAGGTCATGAGGTCGCTCCGCCAGACGCGGAGTTCGAGGTTGGGCAGTTGGACGCAGACCGGGGCACGGCCGAGCTCGCGCCAGCGGTAGAAGGTGCGGCGGGAGACTCCGCCCAGTTCGGCGCAGACCTGCGGAACAGTCAGCAGTTCGTCACTTCTGCTCATTGGGGATCACCGCCGACGCTTGGGAGCCGAACGCCGGTGAGCGCAGCCGCCAGGAATTGCTCTCCTAGGGAGAGCCCGCGCCCGGCGTACTGCCAGTGGGTGACGACCAGGACGGTGTCCTCCTCGAAGAGCGGGAGCCGTCCGGTGGTGATTTCTTCGGTGCGCATGTGTTCTTCGCGGGCGGCGCGGAGTTCGCCGAGGGTGGTGGAGTAGTGGCGGCTCTTGGTGGAGAAGTGGCCGCGGAAGCCGAGCATGTGAGCCCAGTGGATCAGCCGGAGGTCGGCCAGGTCGGGGTGGCTGCCCAGGCGCATGCAGGCGGCGATGAGCCGGCGGGCGTGCTCGCGGATGGGCAGGGCGGCCAGGTCATCGAGGGGTTGGATGCGGCGATCGAGGGTGCCGACGCACTCGGCGGCCTTGGTGGCGTACTTGGCGATGTAGCCGGCGACGGCCTGTTCGGTGAGGTCGCCGTCGAGGGTGATGCGGCGGACGTCGAGTTGGGTGCCCCAGCGGAAGGTGCGGCTCAGTGGTTTGATCTCGGCTGTCACCGCGGAGGCTGCATGATCGACGGCTTGGGCCAAGGCGTCTGCCGTCGCCCAGCAGGGGGGCGGTGAGTGGGGTCCGTCTGGCCCGTCGAGGCGGATGACGGCGTGGAAGTGGACGACGCCGCGGCGCTGGTATTCGGCGACCTTGGCGAAGGCGATGGTGACGTGTTCGCGCAGGGCCTTGACGGTCAGGCCGTTGATCTTGGCGAAGCGGCGGCACAGGGCGAGGGTGAAGCGGCGCCAGAGTTCGGGGCTGATGGCGTTGAACAGGACGGAGCCGTCGTAGTCGTAGCAGTCGGGGCACAGCGGCTCGCCGAGTCGAGGGTCGTCGGCGCTGTGGCGCGTGGTGCAGGACATCACGCGCCCGTGCGGGCAGGTCTGGGCTTCGCGGCGGGCGTGGCAGGGCAGGGTCTTGCCGTTCTTCTCTCGCTGCACGTGCACGGCTCCGAAGGAGGGTGCGGTGAGGGTGACGAACAGGCACGGGTGGGCGCTGACGGTCTCGGGCACGCCCTTGCCTCCGACGAGGCCGGCGCGGATGAGTTGGTAGGTGTCGGCGCGGTAGACCTCGGCGCAGGCCGGGCAGCGGGAGGCGCGGCGGGTCTTGCACGGTACGCGTAGGACGCCGTCCGGCTCGTGAATGGTGCTGTAGCGGTGGAGAAGTTGACCGGTTGCGCGGTCGTAGTGTTCGACTTTGCCGCGCAGGTGGATGGGCTGGCGGCATCCGCCGGTCCGCTTGATCTGGCAGGCCCAGCGGTCGTAGTTCGGGTCATGAAGTCGGGAGATCATCCCGGCTATGGCGTGTGGGTGGTGCAAGATGGATCCGTCCTATCCGGATGTTCTCTGGAGTGGGATGGCCCCTCACCTGGCGCGGAACTTGGCGGTTGTGTGGCCAGGTGAGGGGATCTCGGCTATGCGCCGTGGTTGTCGATGCCGGTGCCGTCGCAGTCCCGGCAGGTGTCGCGCTCGCTGTCGAGGCCCGTGCCGTTGCAGGTGCAGCAGCGGCCGTGGGCGAGCAGGACGACGTCGAGGATGTCGGGCCAGTCGGCCTCGGGCACTTCGGGCTCCATGGCTCAGTGGCCCTTGCGCGGGGTGATCGTGACGTATATCCGGTAGTTGCGCGGACGGTTCCGGTCCGGGAAGGCCCGCGACATTGACGTGACGGTGAAAAGCTGGCGGAGGTGGATCATGCCGAGGGTGAGCTCGGCGCGGTTGCCTTCAAGGCGGATTCGCATGGTGGTATCTCCTAGAGGTCGTCGGTCTTAATGCAGTCGCGGTAGCTGTCTATGGCGGCGTGGCGGGCTCGGGCGGCGGCGAGGATGGCCGTGAATTCGTAGCGGACCGGCCCGAAGTCGATGGCGGTCATGTAGTGGCCGTGGGGCAGGTGATCGAGGTCGATTTCCGTGCCCAGCAGGGCGGCGACCTTGTCGACCTCGGCGCACATCTGGTGGTCGGGGCCGTTGGCGGGGAAGGCGCGGATGATGACGGGTGCCACCGAGACCGGTATCTCGGGGTTGGCTTTGAGGAATCCCGCCAGGGCGATGAGTCCGGCGATGAGGGCGTCTCGTTCGTTGTTCATGGTGATCGCCTTTCAGGTGGCTTCCGATGTGGTCCGCAGGGTGCGGAGCAGGTCGGAGGCGAGTTGGTTGGACACGCCCAGGCGGGCGCGGAGAATGTCGCGGGTGATGGGCTTGCCGTGCCTGGCCTGGTGTTCGTCGGCTACGCGGTGGGCGTAGTCGACAAGTGCCGGGGACGGTCCTGGTTGTTCGTCCTGGCCGTCCCGGGCTGGGACGAGAGCAGGACGATCGGCGGCAGGGACGGCTGCGGGTTCGTCGGGACGGGGACGGGACGGTGAGACGTCTGCCGGGGATGTCTCGGAGACGTCCGGGGACGGGATGGGACGAGGGCCGGACGTCCGGCGTTCGAGCATCGAGACCGCGACGAGGAAGGCGGCCGCCGGGGTTGCCGCGGTGATCCAGCCCCACACCGTTGGGTCGGCTTGTTGCAGGTTGGCGGCCAGGGACAGGACGATTCCGCCGGCCAGGACGAGGACGGGCCAGGAGATCAAGCCGCGCCGCCTGCGGCCGGTCTTCTTGTCGCGTTGGCGTTCGCGAGCAGCCATGACGCAAGTGAGGTCGATGCAGACTGCCACGGCCCAGGCCATCCAGCCGGACTGTCCGTGTTCGCTGGCGGTGTCGCGGATGTGGGTGAAGGACCCAGCTCCAGCGATGAGGGCCAGGACGAGGACGGGGCCGGTGTCCAGCAGCCAGCGGGCGAGGCGTCGCATCGGTTCAGGCCTTTCGCGGATCCGGGATGGAGTTGAGGAACTCGGCGAGGTCGGCGTCGCTCATCTGCGCGGCATGGCCGGAGACGAGGTCAGCCCAGGTGGGTGTTCTGTCGGCGTAGGCAGTGGCAGCGTGTTCGGCGGCTTGCTCGCTGACGTAGAAAGAGCGGGCCCGGTACCACTGACCGTCCTGCGAGGCGACGATCGCGACGCCCGGTGTCTCGGCGGGGATCGCGCGCGCCGAAGCGAGCGCGGCAGGGTCGAGGTCGCCGAGCGTCATGGTGGCGGTCTCTGGATCGTTGACGCGGTGACAGATCCGTCCCGAGCACTGGGCCCGCAGTGCGGTCACCCCGGGCCCGAGGTCGGAGCCGATCCGCTGGCCACAGCAGAACAGGTAGATGCCGAACGCCCGCCCGAGCTGTGCCACCCGCAGGAGAGCTGTCGAGGTCTTGGCGATCTCGTCTTTCTCGCTCTTGTCGGCCATCAGGTACAACTCGGCCAGTTCGTCGACGAGCACGACGATGGGCGTGGGCCGCTGATCGTCCGGCAGTTGCCAGATGTTGCGGGCGCCGGCCTCTCGGCACAGGGCCATGCGGCTGGTCATCAGGCCGACGAGGTCATCCAGCAGAGCGACGCATTCGGCCCGCGTGGTGGCCAGCGCCGACAGGCGCGGGCTGTACGGGGTGAACTCCACGCCGCCCTTGAGGTCGAAGCCGACCAGCGCGACCGGTTGCGGTGCCAGCCCTTGGACAAGGGCGTTGGCGAGGTTGGACTTGCCGGACTGCGTTGCTCCGGCGTTGAGCCAGTGCGGGACGGTTCTGAAGTCGATGATCCAGGGGCCGCCGGTTTCCAGCCGGCCCACGTTGACCTTGAGCAGTTCGGGTGAGGAAGGCAGGGTCTCGACCCGGACGAGTGGATCTCGCACGGTGGCGGACAGGACGACTCGTCCGGGACGAGGGGACGAGACGCGAACGGCGTGCACGCCCCAGGAATGTGCGAGCCGTTCGGCAGCGTCGGCGTAGTCGGCGGGGATCTGGCCCTCGAGCGTGTGCAGGGTGACCCGCCAGCCGTACCGGGTGGGCTTGGGCAGCCACATGAATGGCTTGGTGTCCACGGCGATGCGCTGCCACTTACGCCGGACGCGGACGACGCCGGTCGAGGCGACGAGGCCTGGGACGGTGGTGAACCAGAAGCGCTGGCGCTTCTTGGTGAGATTGCAGCCGAGGGCGACCTTGCGCCAGGTGGCCCGTACGGTGATCGCGGTCAGCGGGAAGGCAACCACGAGCCAGAACGACCGGTAGTGCCAGCGGCGCCAGGCCCAGAGCCCGGCCGCCGAAGCGGCCAGGACTCCGAGCATCAGGAGGGTTGTGTCAGACACGGAGCGGCTCCGCGTCAACCGGTAGGAGGGCCGCGGCGCGGTAGGAGATGCCCCACCGGCCGGCGATCTCCCACACGTAGCCGACCAGGCCCGTGGGGTTGATCTGCTGACCGGCGCCGATCGGGGGCTCCCCCGATGTGGCGATTTTGACGAGTTCGATCCGGCCGAACTCGTCTTCCACCGACACGGTCACCTCGTACACGGTGTTGCCGTTCTTGTCGGTCTTGATCTCGCCCGTGTCCTTGTTGAGCAGCCGCGGCTTGGGCGACTTCACGCAGGTGATCACGAGCTTGGAAGTGTCGACAGGGATGGGGACGGTGCGCATGAGAGCTGGTCTCCTTTGAAGGTGATGTGCTAGATACAAAGATATCTAGGTATCTAGCTCTGTAAACCGAGATAGCTAAGTTGGCTCGAGATTTTCTTACAGGTTGCCCAGAGACCTAGGCATCTAGAACCGCTACTGTGGGGATATGGCATCCACTGACCGGCGCCGGCCGTACCTGAGGATTGCCGAGGACATCCGGCGCGACATCGCATCGGGCCGGTACGCGGTCGGGGAACGCCTCCCCGTAGCCCGCGAACTGGCGGAGCGGTACGGCGTTGCCATGATGACCATCGGCAACGCCCTGGCCGTGCTCCGCGACGAGGGACTCATCGAGACCCGCCAGGGAGCCGGCAGCTTCGTCAGCCGTACGCCCGACGACGAAACCGCCGCCCCCACCCCTGGCGAGCACAGCGAAGAGTTCCGGATCATCTCCGAGCAGCTGCGCGAGATGCGCCAGTACATGCACAAGCTGACGGTCAGGCTGGACGAGCTAGATGCTCGGACCCGTCCTGATCAAGCCGAGCAGTGATCCTGATCGCTCGACGCTGGAGTTCGGCCAGGTCGACCGCGATCTCTGCCAGCTCGCGTAGCAAGATCTGTCGTTCGATCTCACTGAGACCCACGAGTTACTACCCCATTCGTGTAGGCAGGACGCCGATGCGCCCCCGGGTTACCTGACGGGTGGGGAACCAATGCGCGGATAGGCTCCGTTCTTGCGGTCAGAGCAGCCGCATCACCTTGGCGAGATTAAGGATCTCGCGCTGACGATGCAGCCGCCCGCTGTCGCGAAGGTCACGCACGATGTTGCGTACCAACGGACGGTTGCGGACATGCTGCGGAGCGATCCGATCGGCCCGCAGCAGAGCGTCCGCCGCTTCGTTGTCCTTTCTGTTCATGTGATATCCCGCCGCAGTACAGGTCCAGTAGTGAGCCTGCCGCTCCGACGAGGCGATCTCGGCGATCTCTACGTGTTCAGCCCGGGAGATGACATCGCGTGGCCGACCGAGCTCCATGCTGACCTCGACGGCGTGGATAGTGGTGTTCACCCGGTTGAACTGCGTCTGGAAGACGTTGCCGTCCCGCGGCAGGACCTCGGCGACGCGGCGAGCCTCCTCAAAGTGGCTTTCCGCTTCTCTTTGATCCCACAGCCGGGAGTACGCCACGGCCGCCCGCAGGTGCAGCGCACCCCACATCGCTTTGATGGTGTCGTCCGTACCCACGTGCGGTTCGATCTGGTCGAGCGCTGACAGGGCTGCGTCCTTGGCGGGGTCGAGCTGGGCCTCATGCAGCCATACCCCGCACAGATCCCAGCTGGCTGCCGCGATCAGGCCGGGCGAGCCCACCCGTTGAGCGGCGACGAGTTCGCGCTGTACCGCAGTCCAGCCCAGGTCGTGATGTCCCAGGAGATTGGAGGACACCCGTGCCATATGGCAGGCCCGCAGCATCAGCGCTTCGGCTCGATCGCGATCGGCTGACGAATCGTTCGTGATGGCGATCAGGTCGGTGAGGATCCTGGGCAACACCTCACCCAGGGCGGTGAACTTGGCGTCCTGGCGGAGTTGCTCCGCGAGCCGAACGTTCGCCTCCAGTTCCTGCAGTGCGTGGGGCTCCCCCGCCGCCGGCCGCACCACCCCGCTCGGTAGCGAGGCCTGTTGGAGTGCGAGGCGAAGCCCCGGCACGGCGGCGTGCCCGGAGTCGAGTTCCGTCGTCTCGTGTCGGTACGGCTGACCGGTCAGCTCGGCGACCTCCACCCCGAGGACGTCAGCGAGCTGCCCGACGACGCTCATCCGATCGAGCGGCATCCGACCGTTCTCGACCTTCGACAGCCAGGAGACAGAACGGCCGATCTTCTCAGCGAGGGTTGCTTGATCCCAGCCCTTGCGGTGACGAGCCCGCGCGATCCGCTGGCCTTGCGTCACGTACTCTGTTGCCACGTCCCCGCCCCTTCTTCTCGTCGTCGCTTGCTTCGACGATAAGACGGGTGACCTGCGTCACTGGCAGAAAAACTGCCAGTGGGCGAGCATGCGAAACCGCAGGTCGGCCCTCGACCTGCGGAAACGCGCCGTCACGCAGTAATTGCAAAACGTGACGCTACGTGTGCGGGCTGTCAGTTCGGCGTGTCCTCACCTCGCCTGGCCGTCCATGATCCGTCGCCAAAGCGCCTCGGCGTCAGCGACCCTCACCCACGGGCTCTCGACGACGGTCACCGGGGAGACGGATCGGTCGTACCGCCGCACGAATCCCAGCCCAGCGGAAACGCACTGCTCGAAGACCAGCGGCGAGCACTCGCACGTGTAGGCCCGGACTCGGATACAGTTCGCGCGTCGCTCGCTGGGCAACCATCTGACCGCAGCCGCATCAGGGCGGGGCGGTGCAGGGTGCATGCTGTGAAGGCCGTCAAACTCAGTCACCGCTCACCGTCCTCGTCTCACACGAGCACCCACGCCCGGTCGGTGGCACCAGGCGAGGACCAGGAGGCTTAGGTAGGCGTTGGTGAGCCAGCGGCCAGCTTTGGTCACATTGTGCGCTCTTGTGAGGCGCCCAGTTGAACCGCACAAGCGGAGCCCCACCCGGAGGGGTCCTGGACCAACGCTCACCAACGCCATGCCTCCAAGCTAGCAAGCCTGTAAGTGCCTGTCTACCCCATGAAGCTCCATGGCGCTTCATGATCTGGTGCGAAGGGCCGTGAAACGCCCTCCTACTCTCATAGCGTGGCCAGATATGTCGAGCACACGCGCACCTGGGAGTTCGACGAGGACCGTTCCCGCTGGGAGCAGATCCTCGAAGTCCTCGTCGCGCGCATCGACTCCGGTGAGTGGGGACCCAAGTTCAAGATTTCCGAGGTCAAGCTCATGGAGGAGTTCGGGGTCGCCCGCCCCACCATACGTAAGGCCATGGAACGCCTCAGAACCGCCGGCAAGGTCTACACCGTCCCGAACCTGGGCAGCTTCGTGAACGCCGACGGCGAGGTACGCAGAAGCAAAGAGGCCAAGGAGCCGCCGGCGGAGTAGGCTCCGGCCCGTGAGCCAACGGATCGACTACCACAACGACCCGAACGCCCCCGCGGCCAACAGTCTCGTCCCGTCCGTGAATGTCGTGGTGACCAACGACGCCGGCGAGGTGCTGCTGATCCGCCGTTCCGACAACGGCAACTGGGCTCTACCCGGCGGCGCCATCGATCTTGGCGAGTCCATCCCGCAGGCAGCCATCCGGGAGACACTCGAAGAGACCGGGATCACCTGCGAGATCACGGGACTGGTCGGCACCTACAGCGATCCCCTCCACGTCATCCACTACACCAGCAACGACGAGGTGCGGCAGGAGTTCTCCCTCGTTCTCATCGCCCGGGCCATCAGCGGCCAGCCGACTCCGAGCAGCGAATCGAGAGAGGTGCGCTGGGTGCCGCGGCACGAACTCGACATGTACAGCATGCACCGCTCCATGCGTATGAGGGTCAACCACTACCTCGAAGACAACGGCCCACACATCGGCTAAATCAGCCATAGACACCGGCTGTCAAGCATCAACCGCGACGGATGCGACAACGACACATAACCGCAGCTCAGAGGCATGATCGATCGATCGATCTTGTCTAGTCCCATGAGATGCCTGACGTTTCTGTCCCAGGACACAGGCGACAGGTGATCTAGGAAACATGGTCGACCTTGTAGGGCCGATGCGCTTTGACGTTGCGGACCGGAAGGTCGGTGGTGCGGTGCACGGTGCGCGGCCCTTCGTCCAGGTCGATGGTCAGGGTGGTGTCGCTGACGTGCACGGTGACGACCCGGCCGACATACAGCCGGCCGAGGGAGACAGTCTGCCGGGTGACCATGATCACGCCGAAGGAGTTCGCGCGGCGCTGCACCATGATCGGCGACCGCTCCGGGACCGGCGGCGGGCCGGCGGGGCGGGCGCCGCGCAACTGCAGGCACTTCTGCCAGATCAGCGGATTCGGCCGGACCCGCAGCAACTGCCGGGTGTCAGGGTCAAGGAACATCAGCGTCTTCTCCTCGATCCGGATGGTGACCCGGCGCCCGCCCAGAATCTCGGCAGCCAGCAGATAGCGACCGGCCAAGCTGACCAGGCCGTACTTGTTCACCGTCCGCTCCACCTCCACCACGGCGTCGTTCTCGGCCTGCGGCAGCGGCGACGGCCCGGCCACACGGCCACCGCCGGCGAACAGGCGGGCCAGGTCGTTGGTGGACAGATGCGAGCGCAGGCTCTTTAGCCGCGCCCCGCCCACCAGCAGATGGATCACGTTCACGTCCGCCCAGAAGGTGATCACCTGGCCGGCGCGGGCCGGGCCGAGCCAGAACTGCTTGCCCGCCACGCCCAGGTTGCCGCTGGCCGGCACCACCCGATCGAACTCGATCGGCCCACCCGACCAGGACGCCGCCGATGTCGTCGGCCGCTTGGCCACCTGTGTGTCCTCGTCGCTGCTTTTCCGGTGCTTCGGCGGCGCAGCAGTGGCGTCGGCAGCTGTCTCGTCCATCACGCCATCTGCAGCGGGTGCCGGGTCCGGCTGGACGGTCAGAATCGCCGGCAGCCGCAGCGGCAGCAGCTCCCGCTCGGTCGCGCTCACGGGCGTGAACCGGTCAGTCGGGACCGCCATGTCCAGGCTCTGATGCGGCCGGGCGGTGTTGTAATGCTCCACCCACGCATCCAGCTCAGCCTGGAACGCCGCCAGGTCCTCGAACGGGCCGGCGTCATCCAGCAGCTCACGACGCAGGCTCTGATGGAAACGCTCCACCTTGCCCGTCGTGGTCGGCGAACGCGGCTGGGTGAGCCGATGGACGATGGCATTGTCCCGGCAAATCCGGTCAAACAACACCTCACCGCCGTGCCCGAACCGCGCGGTGAACTGCTTGCCATTGTCCGTCAGCACCTCACCCGGCGCCCCGAACGCCCGCAACGCCTCGACAAAGGCCAGACAGACCGCCCGACCGGTGGCCCGCACCACCGCCTTGGCAATGACGCAGAAGCGGGAGTGGTCGTCGACGCCGGTGACCACCTTCACCTCGCGACCATCGGCCAAGAACACACCGCCGACGATGTCCATCTGCCATAACTCCATCGGCGCCTCACGCTGCCAGCGACGGAAGACCCGCTTACGCCGCCCAGCACCCGGCTCGATCAGGCCATGGCGCACCAGCGCCCGATACACCCCCATCCGCGACGGCGTCGGATCCACACCCCGACGCCCAGCCTCATGCGCCAACCGGACCGGTCCCCACCGCGGATGCTGGCGCCGCAGCTCACACACCAGCACCTCTACCTCCGGCCGCATCTGCGACGGAGACGAATGCGGCCGCCGAGAACGGTCCACCAGACCGCCCAACCCCGACTCCCGATAGCGCGACACCCAGCCCGACAACGTCTGCCGCGCCACCCCCACCTCCCGCGCGACCTCGGTTACCGATGCGCCGGCCAGCACCGCCAGCACAGCCCGATACCGCTGCTCGACAACGGACATATCCACCAGGGCCAATCCCGGCCTCCTGACGCGCGACGCCGCAACGACGCACGCCAGACTGGCCGAAAACAGCACCTGTCGCCGATGTCTTGGGACTCACGCGTCAAGCATGTCCCGGGACAGCACATCGATCGATCGATCTGCTGGATGAGACTTTTCCCTACGACTTCAAGGCAGGCCACCTGCGGCGGCCTGCCGCGCGTCCGGGCGGTCTGCTGGCCGCGCTGCGGCTCTCCGGCCGGTCGCGGCCAGCACCGCCCACGCGCCAGCAACGCAGCTATGGGTAGTTGATGCCGTCGCTGTCGAAGAGATCCTCGATCAGGGCTTTGTTGGTGGCCACGGAGAGTTTGGCGTCGATGCCGCTCCTCGTGAGGTCGAGCGCCCGCAGGCTATTGTCGACTCTGATGACCGCCAGGCATCGTCGAACCCAATCGGGGTGATCCTGCGCGTATTTGGCTAGCGCCGTCCATTTGGCCGAGGTGTCGCCTAGGTCATGCCGGTGCGGATCGACGATGTCCAGCACGTAATTCTCGTCGCCGTCTTCATGCCAGAACAGGAAGTCCGGGTGCATAAGTAGGTGCTTGTCGCCAAACTCGTATGGAACGGCGAGCGCGTGACGCCCGGAAGATGGGTTGCGGTACCAGCCGACGAGGGTCTCGGCGGCCAGTTCTGCGTCGAGCACTTCTTTCTCCCACGATGATCGGGAGGTATCGACCGGGAACCTGCCCGCGTTGGGCTTGCCGTCACCGATGACGTACAGGTGGTGCGCATACGTTGGGATCGACTCGGTCTTACCTTTGATGATTCTCTCCGTCGCCACCGGATAGACGTCGCGGGCTTGGACGGTGGTCGGGTGCATCGGTGAGGTGCCGATGTAGAAGAGCGGTTCGATCAGATCACGAACATCGTGCGGTTTGACGGAGACCTTGGCCTGGTGTTGTTTGCGCCATGTGCCGATCAACTCGGCTGCCTGCTCTTCTATGACATTCTTGAAGCCGAGTCCGGCCATTGCGGCGACCCGGGCGGCGGCGTCGATTTCGTCGTAGCCGCGATCGCACAGGTCGTTGTAGTACCAGGCTGCCGATGCGTCGGGAAGCAGCCGTACCGCGCGGGCGTAATAGGCGTCCAGGTCACGTTCGGACGTGGCCGCCTCATTGACCCCGGTGGTCAGCATGATCGCGGCGTCGTAGTTGACCACAGTAGTGTTCACCGTCAGGGCGAGAATGTCGTCCACCTTGGCGTCGATCTCGTCCTTACGCTGGCCGTCAGCTGCCTTCATCTGGTCGACGATCCAGGCTCGCGCCCTGGCATTGGCACCTTTAACCAGGTCGTGTTCGTTGAGTGCGGCGGCCAGACGCAACAGCTGCGCCGTTCGCGTCGGAAAGGTGGCCTTTGGCCTCGTGTACGACGGCAGAGTGTCGAGCAATTCGAACAGCCTCGCTGGGACTGTTTTCGACCGGCCGCAGACCTCGGGCGTGATCATCACCTCTACCTGAACCGTCTCATCTTCGGTCAGTGCTTTAACAACGCGCGCGACGTGTTCGGTGCGGAACCCCGGCAGGTAGGCCGCCACTTCGTTGAGCCGGTCATCGCCGGAGTCGACGCGCTTGGCCAGTGGGGTGCGGACCAACCGGCCGATCAGCTGGGCGATCTCGGTGTAGGAGTCTTTGCCCTGGAACGAGACCAGCACTTCGGCACGAGGGCAGTCCCAGCCGGTGGTCAGAGCGGACTTGAACAAGACTACGCGGGCCTGGTCGTCGCCGGAGATCGCCTCAGGAGGCAGGTAGCGGACGATCTTGTCCCCCACCTTCAGCGGTCCATGCGGGTCGCCGAACGCATGAGCCACGGAGTAGTCGCTCAGCTCCGGCCACGCAGACTCCAGGACGGCGAGAATCTCGGCCAGCCGCTTATCGGTGACTTTCGGCTCGACCTGAACCACAAGGAGCGGCTCCACCAGCCGGTCGCCGGTGTTGTCGTGATGCGTGCGCCAAGATTGGCTCGCGGCTTTGAGGTCGTCAACGGCCAAGGCCAGCATCGTGTTGTCCGCCGACTGAGCTTCGGCAATGTTACGCAGCAGGATGCGGTCTTTGAGCAGGCCTGATTCGCGAACGTCGCCGGGCGGGATGTTGACCAGTCGCATCGTGCGGCTCGCCGCTTCCATCGCGGCGTGGAACCGATCCGGCGTCGCCGAAATGCCCAGCACGACCGGCGCGGCCGGTTGGACGGTACCGATGTTGGTCAGGCCTCCATTGACGATGGTGCCCGCGATCGTCCTGCGTTCGGTCTTGGTCGTGCCCGAGCCCCGGTGCGCCTCGTCCCAGATCACGAGGAAGTCCTGGCCACGTTGTTTGACGGTGTTCGCGATCATGTCCCAGGCGCCGAAAGTACGCTTGTCGTTCCTGGACCCGTCAGGTCGCGTAGCGTGCAACGTGGAGTTCTTCTGCAACGCCTGGATGTGGACGAAGTAGATGTAGCCGGCCTCCAGCGTGGGTTCGTCGGTGTCGCCGAGAAACCGGACCCGGTTCACGTCGATCTCGCCGCCGGAGGCTTGAAGGATCTTGTTGATCGTCTGTGCGTTTAGAGACCGGTCGTCGGTCAACCACAGCACCGTCAGGTCTGGATTAGGCTCACGTGTCGGCGTGCCCAGGTACAGACCCTCCAGAACGGCGGTGGCGATCACCGTCTTACCTGCCCCGGTCGGGGCGGTGAGGCCGACGGCGGTGAGTTCGCCATCGTCGGCGAACCCTGCGCGAGCCTTGGCGAGGTTTGTCAGGACGTCCTCGGCTGCCTTGGTTTGGTAGTCCTCCAGCGTGAACTTCACCGGGCACCACCCGGGATGTTGATCGTGTAGTTCGACAGGTATTCGTCGTACAGGCGAACCGTCTCGATCCCAGTCGGAAGTCGCTCGACGGCCGTCTGATACTCCGTCGGCGAATCTGTGATGATGAACAACACCTGCGGCGGCGCTTCTCCCGCTGCTGCCTTGGCCACGGCATTTGCGAACGGCGTCAGTGCGTCGATCGAGAACAGCACCCCGTAGGACTCCGTCAGTGCCCATCCGTCGTCAGGGACCTCGTCGACCCGCTCACCACGAGCGCCACCTTCCATCCACATCAACGGCGCGACCAGACCATACTCACTACCACGCCGCACACGCCCCGGATCAAGATACGTCAGGCGGAACATCTCAACGTTCGCGGCAAGGCCGTCGGAGTACTTCGAACCGTCTGGTCGCGCGCCTGTCACCACGGTCGAGATACGAGGGCGGCAGACATTCTCGAACACACCCTTCGATTCCCACTCTGCATCGCCGGGGTAGATCCCTTTCTTCCGGAGCGAGTTGGCGACATCTATGCCAACCTCGTTGTTGGTGACCAAAATCGACTGCCGCCGGCCGTCATCCTCGGCGTTCATATCCATCACGGCGTGCGTCGTCGACCCGGAGCCGCCAAAGAAGTCAAGGACCACAGCGTTGGGAGAATTGTTGGCCCACCGGATCAACTGTTTGATGAGCCGCACAGGCTTCTTACCGTTATTAAAGTTGACACCACCCTCTTTGGCGATGTTACCCATATCGCTATGAAATCCCTTCCAGAGGTCTCCCCGGATAACCGTTCGCCCGTAGCGGGGCCTGTAATCATCAGATGTCCGATAGTTGCGGCTGAGTCGATAGACCTGATTCAGAGTGCCGGTCGACAACCTCGTCAACGTATATGTGCGGTGGTCCGCTTCCACGTCGATCCACCCTTGCACAGGGGCGTCTATGTCCTTACATGATACGGGAGGACTATCGGGACGAGCAATCTGATCGAGATGACTCAGCACAAACTTGTTGGCCGCATCCGACACCGTAAGCAGTTTGTCCATGCAGCGCATGCCAAGGAACTCGCCCCTGCTGTTGACGAAGCCGAATTTCTTGATGTCGGCAGCGACCGCCGGGTCGGCTGCGAGTTCGTCAACGAATTTAGTGATGGTCCCATCTTCGTTCAACCACATGGAGTAGTGGCTATCCCATTCGGCAACGCCATCCAGGAGCGGGGTATGCGTAATCTGATCGAAGGCATCACTTCGCTGGTAAACGAGGACGAACTCGATGTTTTTGACGATGATGCCGTCTTGTGCGTTGGTCGTCTTAGGGCCGGAGGTGGTCGACATCTCAATGGCTAGCAGATTGACGAAATTTTCTACCCCAAATACCTGGTCCATGAGCATTCGGAGACGGTGCTGTTCGTCATCCCCGATACTGATGAAGATGACGCCCGACGGCTTGAGAAGGTCGCGAGCAATCTTTAGACGCCGTTCCATGAACGACAACCACTTTGACGACTTAGCGCGATCTGCCCGGTCCACAAACCGGTCGTTATAGAGCCAGGAGGTCTTGCCGCCAGTGTTGTACGGAGGGTCGATATAGATGATGTCCACCGCGCCTCGATGGGTCCAGCGAAGCGCCTGGAGGACGTGGAAGTTCTCGCCGTTGATGACTGTGTGCCATGGGGCGTCCGCCGGGCCGTTCTGGATACGTTCGATCGACTGGAGGCCAGGGTAGATCGGCTCGCCAAACTCGCGGACCACCACAAGATCGGCAACGGCCTGCTCGCCGCCGTCGCCGTCGAGCACCGCGACTGTACGGGTCATGTCGGCAAAGCCGACCACTCGCCACGTCAGTGCGCTCGACTCGTCGCGCAGCGCGACCTTGACGCCCTTGCGGATCGGGTGGTCGGTGAGCTTGACGGACTCGGGCAGGTGCCTGTCGAACACGAGACCAAACCGGCGCGAACCTCTAAGCAGCTCGATCTCACGCGCCAACCGGCTGCGCAGAGTCTCGTCGGTGACTCGGCTGAGCAGCTGATCAAGGACATTGGTCTCGTGGTCCACGTACCCCACCCTCGCAGGTTTCTCGGATCGTCACGGAAACACTATCGGCCGGGCCCTCTGCCCCTCTTAGTTTCTGCTTGGCCGTGCCGAAACCGAAATGCGAGCTTTGCGGGTGTGGAGGTGGATGGTCTTGACCATTTAGCCGGCGCGGTGTGGCAGAGGCCTAGCAAGATGGAACGCGCTCACTCTCCTAAGCGGGGTGCTGGCCCAGGCTGCCGCGCCGCTTCCGGTGCTCGGGCCTTGGCGGCCCTGCGCTCCGGGTCGGCTTGCCATCGGATGTCGTGGTGGCCGCAGTCAGCAGCAATGCGGGACATCTGCGGGATGATCCAGCGAGTCAGACACTCTTGCACCCGTGTTTCAGCAGGTCAATCCACATAGAGATAGGCGGCACCGCCCGCGCTCTCCTGCAGCGAGTGGAACTTGCTGGGGCCCTGACGATCGTCCACTGCGGTGCCCCACAGTCGCAGGTCGCGTTATGGGATAACGTGCCGGTCGTGGTTGCGTACCTATTGATCCTCAGTGAGCGCGAGGCTGTCGCGTGGGTGCTGCGTGAGTCACAGATGGCCTTCCCACAGACCAATCGCAGCGAGGTGAACCGGCTCAAGGTCGGAGACGATCTTTTCGTCGTTACCACCCGACGGTGCTGGCACAACCCAACCCGCGACCGCACGCGGGTCATCGGCACAGCCGTGGTCACCTCAGAGGTCGTGCCTTACGAGAAGCCTGTCGCTATCGCAGGCCGTGACTTCACTCGCGGTTGCGACATCACGGTGAGAGCGCTCGCGCCATATCTCATGGGTCTCGACCTTGCTTCTCTCATTCCACGGCTGGACGCCTTTCCGAACAAAAGCGCCTGGTCCATCCGCCTCCGGCGCGCCTTGCTTGAGATCAGCACGTCAGACGCCACCCTGCTCAAGCAGGAATTTGAGGGTGTAGCCCGCGAGCCCGCTGCGGTTATCCCGATCTACCTGTCCTCAATCCGTCCAATACGGCGTGCACCCGCTTGATGACCCATACGTGCCAGCAGTACGGGACATATGAGGGACGATCTTCATCGACACAGGCCGTCCAGAGGACTATCACCCAGCTCAACATGTCAGAGGAGCCGTAGGAGCGCTCGCTCTCCTAAAGCGGGTGCCGCAGGTTCGAATCCCGCCGGAGGCACGCACCTGATCAGGCATTTCAGCCCCTGACCTGCGGTTCCTCTGCCGCAGGTCTTTATTTTCCACTCCCGTTATCTCCAGCGGGTCGAGTTCGCCACCGGTGGCCACGCCGAGATCATCACCGGGCGCCTATGGCTGACGACGAGCAACCATGAGCAGCTCGGAAGTCCTCGGCCCGGAGACGACAAGCTCCTGGAGCTGGGACCGTAACGCTCAGTGCTCAAGCTTCGCGGGGTCCCTCGCCCGGGCCCCGCGGGGGCGTCAGCGACTCGCGGACGATGATCGGCGTTCCCGCGCCTAGCCAGGCTTGGAAGCCGCCGATCACATCGGTGCTGCGGGAGAGGCCGAGATCGTGCAGTGACCGGGCGGCGAGGCTGGAGGAGTATCCCTCGTCACAGAGAATGATCCAGCGGATGTCAGCGTGTTCGGCTTCGGGGATACGCGCCTCGCATTGAGGATCCAACCGCCATTCCAGCTGGTTGCGCTCGATGATGATGGCCCCTGGAACCTCTCCCGCACGTCGCTGAGCGGCGGGCCGGGTGTCGACGATGAAGCTGTCAGCCTGGCTTGCCGCTGACCATGCCTGCGATGGGCTCAGCCGGGTCAGTCCGGCGCGGGCCTGGGCTAACACTCCGTCGATATCGATCGGAAGCTCCTTGATTGGCGGAGGCGGACGGGAATCGAACCCGCCGCGCCGAGCGACTCGGCGCCATCGGTTTTGAAGACCGTGGGGGCCACCAGACACCCTGACGCCTCCACCGCCACCCTAGCGATCAACGAGGTCTCTTGAGAAGTCGGCTCTTCTGCGGGTAAGGCCCAGCCGATCCAGATGTTCGAGCAGGGGAATGGCCACGCGCCTGGTGGTTTGCAGAACCTGGCGCGCCTGGGCGGTGGTGAAGGGCTGGGGCAGCGTCCGCAGGAGCGTGATCGCACGCTCGGCCGCGTCGGGCGGCAGCACCACCCCGGGCGAAACTCGCAGCAACCGTCCGGCCATCTCACCCATCGCCAGTTCGCGCGCCCCCAAGCCCAGCTCGGCCAGGGCCTCGCCGGAAGGCGCGACGAAGGGCTCCCGCAGCCAGCCCCGTGCGACCGTGGCAAGCGCCTTGTCGATCTCCACGGGCAGCGCGGGCTCTGCTGGGACAAGCCGCCCACGTAGTCGTCGCAAGCCGACCTCGGCCGCGAGCGCGTCGACCAGTGCGCGGTCGGCCAGGTTCAGCGCTCGCCTGGCCTCCTCCTGGCCGATGCCTTGGTCGCCGGCCAGTTCGGCGAGGCGGGCACGGAGGTTCGCCCAGTGATCGGGGTCGGCCAGCCAGTCGCCCACCACAGGTGCGCCGTTCGGGCGCACCCCCATCATGGCCAGCTCCGACCGGGTGATCAGCCCGCGTCTGCGCAGCTCAGACGGCAGATCGGGTCGGCCGTTCATCGACTCCAACTCGAGCGCCCGCACCCGGGCGCCGCCTCGGCGCCGCAGGTCGGGTGGGCGCACGTCCAGCACCGTGCCGCCCCAGATCCTGCGGCTGCTGGGCTCGCGGAGCAGGACACGGTCCCCGATCCGAACCGGCAGCCCTGGCAGAGTGACCCGGGCGGTATCGGTTCCGAGCATTCTGACCCTGGCTGGTACGGCCGCCGTTCCCTGATGCCAGGTCAGCCACACCGGTACCCGCCCCAGCTCCATGCCGGGACCGCCCAGCCGTACATCCACATGGGTGACCTCAAGCCAGCGCCCGGGAGAGACGAGCACGTTCCCCCGGCGCAGCCCCTCGGTGTCACCTCGCAGATTGACCGCGACTCTGGCACAGCCGGTGATCTGATCGCAGGCCTGGCCGCGGCTGTGCAGACCACGGACCCGCAGCGGTTCGCCCGCCACGTGGACGGCGTCCCCGACGCGCATGGTGCCCTCAGCCAGGGTGCCGGTGACCACGGTGCCGTGACCGGCCAGGGTGAACACCCGGTCGATCCACAGTCGGATGTCGCCCTCGGGGTCCGGCTGTGGCACCGGCATCGCCGCCAGAGCGGCGCGCAGCCGCTCCAGCCCGAATCCGGTGACAGCGCTGACCGGGATCGCGGCAATGTCGGCGAGGGTGGTGCCGGCCAGCCTGCCGGCCGACTCGGCCAGCGCCGACGAAGGGTCAGCAAGATCGCTACGGGTGACCGCGAGTACGCCGTGGGTGATGCCAAGAGCGTCGCATATGGCCAGGTGCTCTTCCGACTGCACCTGCCAGCCGCCATCGGCGGCGACCACGAACAGCACGGCGGGCACCGAGCCCACCCCGGCCAGCATGGTGGTGATGAAGCGCTCGTGTCCCGGCACGTCCACAAAGGTCAGCTCGTCGGTCCAGACGAAGCCCAGATCAAGGGTGAGCCCGCGACGCCGCTCCTCTTCCCAGCGGTCAGGCTCCATCCCAGTCAGAGCGCGCAGCAGGGTGCTCTTGCCGTGGTCGACATGCCCAGCGGTCGCGATCACTTGCATGCGGTCACGACCGCCGCGAAGAGGTCCTTGTCCTCGGTGGGAACCACCGCGCGCAGGTCCAGCAGGTAACGCGCCCGTTCCAGCCGGCCCAGCACCGCGGGCCTTCCCATGCGCAGCGGTACGGCCAGCGTCTCGGGCACTGCCACTGCGGCGCTGGGCAGGTCGACGCCAGGGGCTCCACCGCCCCCCACCGCGGCCGTGGTGGAGACGGCTTGGGCGGGCACACCCACGGCGGTCAGTTTCGCGGCCAGTTGCCACGCCCGTTCCAGCAGAACGGCCGGATCGGCCTGTAATGCCGCCTGAACGGGGGTCTCCTCGGCACTCAGCGTGGCCTCCAGCGCCGCCAGGGTGAGCTTGTCGGCACGCAGCGCCCGGGCCAGCGGATGCCCGCGCAGCAGTTCCACGAGATCGACGCGGCCCAGCACCAGGCCGCACTGCGGGCCGCCCAGCAGCTTGTCGCCGCTGGCGGTCACCACATCAGCACCGGCCTTCAGCCATGAGGTCGCGTCAGGCTCGTGCGGCAGCCGGGGTTCGGGATGCAGCAGCCCCGATCCGACATCGGCCACCAGCGGCACCTCGGCTTGTCGGCATATCTCCGCGAGATCCGCGACGGTCGGAGCGCTGACGAACCCCTCGATCACATAGTTGGACGGGTGCACCTTGAGCACCAGACCGGTCTGCGGCCCCATGGCCTCGGCGTAGTCGCGCGGGTGAGTGCGGTTGGTCGTGCCGACCTCACGCAACCGGGCGCCGGTGGAGGCCAGCAGATCGGGCAGCCGGAAACCGTTCCCGATCTCCACGAGTTCGCCTCGGCTGACGACGATCTCCCTGCCCCTCGCCAGGGCTGTCGCGGCCAGGACGAGAGCGGCGGCGTTGTTGTTGACCACATGCACGTCCTGCGCCGCCGGCACGGCCGCGGCCAGCGCCGCCAATGCCGTACGGCCCCTCCGCCCCCGTCGCCCCGTAGCCAGATCGAGCTCCAGATCGGTCACCCCGGCGGCCACCGCCACGGCCTCGATCGCCCGCGCCGACAGCGGAGCGCGACCCAGATTGGTGTGGAGCAGCACCCCGGTGGCGTTGATCACCCGGCAGGGCCCCGCGAGCGGGAGATTCGCCAGCGCGGTGGCCCGCACGTCGGCGGGAGTGATCGCCCCATCCCTGGCCAGCCGCTGAGCCTGACGGATCGCGGCCTTGACCCGCTCCCTGCCCAGACTGGCCACAGGCACGGCGAAGCCCGGGTCGTTCAGCAGGTCGTCGGTGCGAGGAATCGACCGCAGAGAATCCGCCATAGCGGCCATTATCTCCCTAAAATATGATCATGAAGAGGCTCACACAGTACGCCCAGGGCGGCGGCTGCGCCTGCAAGATCCCCGCAGCCGACCTGGAAGCGCTGCTGGCCAACGCGAAGATGCCACTCCCCCGGAATCCCGCAGCAGAGCTCCTGGTGGGTCTCGAAACCGGCGACGACGCCGCCGCGGTGCGCACGCACGACGGAACCGCGATCATCAGCACCGCCGACTTCTTCACCCCGGTGGTCGACGACCCCTACGACTGGGGCCGCATCGCCGCCGCCAACGCTCTATCCGACGTCTACGCCATGGGCGGGCGCCCCCTGGTCGCACTCAACCTCCTGTGCTGGCCACCCGACCAGCTGCCCTACGACCTGGCCTCTGAGGTACTGCGAGGCGGCGCGGACGTGGTCGCGCTGGCCGGCTGCCATCTGGCCGGCGGGCACAGCGTCACCGACGCCGAACCCAAATACGGCCTGGCCGTCACCGGCGTCGCCGACCCCGACCGGCTCCTCCGCAACAACGCAGGCCGCCCAGGCCAGCCCCTATCCCTGACCAAGCCACTTGGCCTGGGCGTCCTCAACAACCGGCACAAGCGCACCGGCGAAGTGTTCCCGCACGCCGTGGAAACCATGACACAGCTCAACGCGGCCGCCTCCCGCGCCGCCCTGGCCGCCGGAATCCAGTGCGCCACGGACGTCACGGGCTTCGGCCTGCTGGGCCACCTGCACAAACTCGCCCGCGCCTCCGGCGTGACCGCCGTGATCCAGGCGTCTGCCGTTCCCATCCTGGACGGCGCGGCGCAGGCCGTGCAGGAGGGTTTCGTCCCCGGCGGCTCCCGCCGCAACCTCGACTGGATCACCCCGTACCTCGACCCCCGCGACACTCCGGAGGAGACGCTGCTGCTGCTGGCCGACGCGCAAACTTCGGGAGGCTTGCTCACGGCCGGCGAGATCCCGGGCGCCCCCGTGATCGGCGAGCTGATCCCTTATATGGGGCACACCATCATCGTTCAGCGATAGACGGAGGTTGTGGCTGTTTGATCGGGTAACCATGCTCTGCCTTGGGGCGGGCGCGTGCGGTGGTAGTGAACTGTGGGTTCGCTGCTGGAGAAGCCGGCGCGGCGGGAGCCGGGGTCGGCAGCCGATCGAGGAGATCCGGGAGCAGATCGCCGCTTTGGAGCCGCAACTGGAGGCCGATCAGGTCGGTTGTCACGGCTGGTGATCACGCGGAGACGGTGGAGAAGATCTTGGGCGATACAGCCCGGCTGATCCACGACGTCACAGGCGATGCCGTCGTTAAGGCGCCGGCCTGGGCCGTCGACATGGCCGAGATGGCCGAGATGGCCGACGTGACCGGCTCGGCACATAACGGTTGGATTGAAGTGCCGAATATGAATCTGCCCTACTGCCTGGAGATCTCCGCCGGCACACCGAGCAGGGCGATCTACCGCACCGGCGGCCGCGGATGCGACCTACAGGTGACATCTGGCGGTTGCGGAGGCTTCGTCGGCAGGCCGAGGGTGTGAAGGATGCTCCTCACGTACGACGGTGCGCGGAGCCATCCGTGCTGGACCGCACCGCTCTGACGAGGCGTGCGGACCACCGGGCCACGCTTGGCGTAGGGGTAGACATATTGGGTCAGCGCCAGAGTGTCGCCGGGCGGGCCGTACCACTCCAGGCGGTAGCAGGGACCGAGCCTGCCCTTCGGGCGCGCGCCGAATGCTTGGGGCAGGCCCCGGTAGAGCGCCGCGTGCGCGGCGGTGCCGGTGCGCAGACTGTTGAGACGGTCGTCCCTGGCCTGGCTGCCGGGCTTGATCACGATCGGCGCGGACAGGCCGGGGCCGGTGAGCTCACCGTGGGAGATGGCCTTGGCCTGGGCGGGCGCGGCCATCAGGACGGTCAGCAGGATCACCGGTACGGTGAGGGTGAGAAGTCTTCTCATGACCGCTCTGCCTTCTGTGGAGACGAGAGGTTCCGAGCAGGTGCGCCGCTCGCAGCCGTACTACCCGCAACGCCAGCCGCAGCGCGGCCGCACGCCTGCCGGGTGCCACCAGCCTGCCCGCTCGCCAGAGCAAGCGGAAGCCCGTCAGCACCCGGTCTTCATGAAGCGCCAGCGGGCGGGCGCACGGACGGCGGCCCGCCAGCACGGGGAACTCCTCGGCCAGGTGCGGGTCGCGGCACGAACGCACCACGACCGTCACGGCCAGCACGCCGCCGAGCGCGGCCGCGATCGCCGAGCAGCCCCCGCAGGCACTGTCGGCAACCACGACCAGCCGCTCTACCAAGGCCACAGTCCCCACGCGAGCGCGACGACCGTGGCGACCCCCGTGACCGAGGCCAGCAGGCGGGCGTTCATCGACCAGACATCGCTCCAGCCGCCATCCTCGCTGTGGCCGATGCTGGCCGCCGCCATGATCCAGCGAGCGACCGCGAAGCCCGCCCCGGCCGCCAGCGCGCCGTTCCATGGCAGTGCGAGCAGCACCGCGGCCAGCACGAGGTGGGGGAGGGAGGAGGGCGAGTACGTCCGCATCCCGGTGCCCATCTCGAAGCCGAACTGGATGCCTCCCAGCACCCGCCCGCGATGCAGCACGTGCTCGGGCACGAGCCTGGCGTTCTCCGGCACCGGCAGCTTGATCAGGCCAACCTCACGCAGGAGTACGGCGGCCGCCAGCACGGCGAGCGCCGCCAGCCGTACCGGCAAAGGCAGAAGGCCCTGCACGATACCGCCCAGAATCACCCCGACGGCGGCCACCGTCAGCGCGCCCAGCAACAATCCCACGCCGAAGTAGGCGAGGGCACCACGACCGCGCCAGACCGACGCGCTCAGCAGGAATGCCGAGTTGTGGCTTCAAGTGCTGCCGGAGTTCGCGTATCCGGCATTGAGCCCCGCGAAGAAGAAAACGAGCGCCAGCGGGCCCCCCACCGTGATCGGCAGTACCGGCCCCAGAGCGATGGGGACGGCCAGCGTCAGCGGGTTGAGGGCCAGCCGGCGAAGGGCAGGCGGCATCAGCACATCGCGATCGTCAGGTCGGTGTGGTGAGTGCCGTCACGCCAGGTCACGGTGGTGAAGGCGTCGGAGCAGATGTACTGCTGGCCGCCGGACTTCCAGCGCCAGGCGTTCTTGGTCGAGGTGGTGCCGCAGCTCTCGTCGATGCGCGTCGCGTTGGTGTACTTCTCCTCGTCGGAGGCGCCGGGCTTGTGCGTGCGACTGCCCTCGAAGTGGCGGCGCGTGCTGTTGCACGGGTAGGCGCCCATGCGCCAGCCGCCGAAGCAGACGGCCTTGCCATCGCCCCACCAGTTGTTGCGTCCCTCCTCGTAACCGCCGTCGGGGTAGGACCTCTCGCAGCTGTTCTCGTCCCAGACCGAGGTCGGCCCGGCCGCCTTGGCCTGCCGCTTGTTCAGCGCCCAGTCCAAGGGGACGAGCGCGGCGGCCATCACCGAGACGGCCATGCCCTTCACCAGGGTGCGGCGGCTGGACGGCAGCGCGCCGATCAGGTTTCTGACCCGGCTGGGCTGGGCGCCCTCCGGCATGGCGTCGATCGCCGGGATCTCGTCAAAGCGCATGGCTGCTCCTCGCAGCTAGAAGTGAGTTCATCAGCTCGGGCAGGTCCGTGTCGCCGTAGACGAACCGGCGTGCGATGACCGCCCCCGAAGGATCGATCGCGAACAGGCAGGGCGCGTACCCCTCATACAACTCGCGCCACTGGCCGGCGTCGGCGAGCACCTGGCCGGTGGTGAACGCCTCGGCCATCTCCTTCTCGACGACCAGCCCGAGGACGCGGACGCCCGGCCAGGAGGACTCGTGCAGCGTCGTCCACGCCTGATGGCAGACCGCGCAGGTGCTGTCCATAAGGAGGACGACCGATGCCACCTCGCCGTCCTGCGGCCGGAGCGCGGGAACGACCGTCGTGCTCTCGTTGTCCAGCCGTGCCGTGTTCGGGTTCAGCACGTTCTGCTCCAGCGCGCGCAGCCTGGCGTAGACCGCCCCGACGGCGACCAGCGTGAACAGGGAGACGAGGAGTGCGAGCAGCGAGACGGCCAGCGGCAGGCTCACGCCGCCCACTCGACCTTGAACCCGGCCAGGACGTCCTCGACGAAGCCTTCGTCGGCCGCGCGGAAGGAACCCGCCTCCGGGTCGAAGGTGAACTGCACGGTGAAGACCGCGGTGCTGTTGGCGTAGATGTACTTGTGCTCGTACGGCGTGCCGCCGACCCTGGCCTTCTGCTCCGGATCGAGGTCGAGTGGGATCTTCCACACCTCGGCGTCACCACGGCGGGCGCCCTGGAACTCGGGCAGCGTCTCGCGGGCGGCACGGGCGTCGCCCGCCATCACGATGAGCCGGTCGTTGCGCCCGATGACCTTGGTCGCGAACTGCTGGGTCGCCGCACGCACGCGCGGCCTGAGCGTGGCGCCCTCAGGGCTGTCGGTGAACTCGACCGCCGCGACGAGCGCGTTGAGCACCGATCGGCGTGGCGCCGGACCGGCGAACCACGTCTTGGCCTCGTTGTACGGGCCGACCCAGACCAGGCAGCTGTTCGTGCGGTCGATGCTCTCGTAGAGGGTGAGGTCGTAGCCGTGGCGGCGGAAGGTCTCGACCCGACCACCCGGGAAGATGTGCGTTGGCAGGGCGCTGTTGCCGCCCTTCTGGACCAGCGTGAAGGCGTGGGCGAAACCCGGCCCTGCCATCTTGGTGAGTCCGTGCCATTCGAGTGCGCCCACCGAGTCCGGCAGTTCGATCGTCAGCCGGGCGGCATCAGCCGCGGCGCGCGTGAACCGGGAAAGCATGATCGTCATAAATGTGCCCCCAACAAGGAGCGGTCGCCCCAGACCGCATGATCACTGCTGGCTTAGACATTATGAGGACGCCACCCGAAACAGCAATAGATATGTCGATAACAGGACTTTCCTGATGTGACTAGATCGGCGACTGACAGTGATGATGTGAATGAACGCCTCCCGCCAGGGTTTGACCCAGCGACTGACTGACCTTGGGTCCTGAACGGGATCTGTCGGCCCTGGCCGGGAGGCGCTCATGTGCACTCACCGGACGTGGCGTTGTGACTTCATAGGAGCCTGGCCAGAGGCCCCTTCCCTGTCTTGTCCACGCTGCCCGGCCGGTGCGTGCCGCCCTGCCCATCGGTCAACGGCACAGGACGACGATGCCCTCCGTTACACCTGAAGACCCGGCGATCAACGGAGTCGCCGGCGGAGTCGACACCCACCAAGACACTCACACCGCAGCCGTCATCGACACGGTCGGCCGGGTCCTGGGCAGCGAGCAGTTCACCGCCACCAGCACCGGATACGCCGTGCTGCTGACCTGGATGCAGTCGTTCGGCACGGTGACGGTCGTGGGCATCGATCGCGTCAGAACAGGATTGGCCGATCTTCAGTGGACCGGAGTTGTAGTCGACGGCCCCGGTCACGGGAGTGCCTCGCTGCCCCAGTTGAGGCCGTCGAGCACGTAGCGCAGCGTGCTCCCGTCGTACACGAGCGCCAAGTGGATCCAGTCTCCGGAGAATCCCCCGATCCACTCGCCGTTGTGGTCCTGGCCGCCCGTCCTGATGCCCCAAGTCTCCCCCATCCAGTAGGAATTGTCCTTGGCCGCGAGGATCGGGCAGTAGCTGTCGGTCTTGAGCCAGGCCTCCACCGTCAGCCGGCCTGTGTGCGCAGGCTCGGCGCGTCCGGCACCGTCAGTCTTCCATCCCGTAAGCGGCCACCAGATCCGCATCTGCCGACGCCGGTGTGGCCACCAGAAGCGCTGCTACTACGAAAAACCCCGTGATGACGCGGCATAAACCATGCACTGTGCTTTCTGCCCGTCTATCTCAAATGGGCCCCCGGGATAGACGGTAATCATGAGAGGGGGCGTATGAGAGTGTCCTGAAGGTAAGTCGGCCAGTCGTACGACAAACGCCTCCCACTCCCCCGTTCGCTCGCTTGCTCCACTCGACCAGGCCGCCTGCCTTGGCGTGGTGGCCCGGCAGGGCGACCCAGGACAGATCCCGACATGCTCGCGAGAGCAGCGCCCAACGGCTCGAACGCGTATTCGAGCGCGGTTAGGAGGCGAGCAGGTCGAAGTGGAAGCCGACGAAAAACAGCCCCAAGGACACCCATTTCAGCGTCATCGGCAGTTCGGGGTCCTGCAGCGTGCGGCCGACCCTGACAGCGAGCAAGCCTGCGGCCCCGCCGAGCATTCCCCCGAGCAACAGTTCCAACGGCCAAGGGACTCCGATTGGTTCGGCAACGAAGAGGACTGCTATTCCCGTTACGAGACCGGCGATGAAGGGACCTCCGGTGGGCCTTCGGGCCATGAACCTTGTCATGCGTTCGCCATAGCGGGTCAATCTCTCTGGACCGACCAGATCAACGACGACCGCCGCGCCGGCTACGAACGAGAGGATCTTGCCGAAGCGGCCCCACCAGATCATCGGCAGGCCGAGAAGGTCATGGCCCAGCGTGGATTTGCCGGCCAGCCACATGCCCCATGCGTCGAAGTAGCTGATGTCCGCCACGGAGAAAGCGTAGAAGCGGCCGGGGCGACCGACCAGGGGGCAAAGCCGCACTGCATCAGTCGGCGGTTATCGGATCAACCTGAATGGTGGCTGGGCATCCAGTTCATCACTATGTCTCTGAGCACTACGGGCACCACCGTAAGCCGGCCCACGCCCCGACCCAGCGGCCACCGCCGGCGCAGCGGAAGAAGCTCACGCCGTCCCTCTTGGTGGATGGCCCGGCCAGAGCGCCGGAGCGGCGGTTCAGCGTGCATGCGATTCGCCGGACGGCACCCCCGCAGGTCAGCCGGTCGTGGCGTAGCGCAGCAGGACGTTGTCGGAGCCGTCGAGGCGGCGGACCTCCGCGACGGTGAGCCCTTCGACCGGCTGGGTGAAGATCGGCGTCCCCTCGCCGAGCGCCTTCGCCCCGACGACCAGGTGCAGTTCGTCGACGAGCCCGGCGCGGAGCAGGGCGTTCCACGTGATCCGGCTGCCGAAGGTGACGATGTCGCCGCTGGTGCGTTGCTTGAGCTCCTTGACCCACCCCTCGGCGTCGGCGCGCTTGACCACGGTCGTCCGGTCGGCCCACGGCGAGACGTCCACGTCCGTGAGCGAGTCCGAGATGACGCTGACCTCGATCCGCCCGTAGACCCCGCCGAACTGCCGGTTCACCGTGGACGCCTCAGGGTTGCCCGCCTGGGCGGGCCAGAACCCCATGAACATCCGGTACGAGTCGGCGCCGAGCAGCAGTGAGCCGGCGGCCTGGATCCGCTCCAGGTTGTAGGCGTCGAAGGCGGCGTCCATCGGCAGCACGAGCGGGTTGCCGTCCGCCGCCGCGTAGAAGCCGTCAAGGGACATGATGTTGCAGACAACGAGCTTCGCCATGTGCGGCACTCCGTTTCCTCCATCGATCAGCTTGTGGTGCCCACCATGTCCGAAGGGGGCGGCGTCCAACAGAGGCAAATGTCACCAGAGCAGCAGTGGTTTTCGCTACATCGACCGAGGTCAAGCATGTTGCGGGAACCCGCAACACGCTGTTGCTCGCGCCGCTCGAGCGCCCAGTATCGCCTCATGCTCAGTGCTGCGATCAACAGGAGAGGCGCGCTGCGGGCGGGCGCCGTGGCCGGACTGGCCGCCGCAGGCGGCATCGTGATCACGGAGACGGCCGCGCAGGCCGCCACCACCTACGTGACCACGGAAACAGCCGCGCAGGCCGCCACCGCCTACGTGACCCGCGAGCCGCTGCTAGCCGGAGCCAACCCGTACGTCACCCTGTACGACGGCACCACGCCCACCGGATACGCGTCGATGTGGAAGGTCGACTGGTCCACGCACGGCACCGGCGCGGTGCTGGTGGTGTGGACGCCCGCCGGACTGCGCGTCGTGGGGGACGACCCGCGCCTGGCGGCGTGGATCGAGGAGCACTTCGTGCGGCACTTCGACGAGGCCACGGCGCTGCCGTCCTGGCCTGCCGTACGGGTGGAGCGGGCAGCCGTGCATCTGCGCATCGACCCCGCGAAGGGCGCGTTCGCCAGAGCGGCCGGCCTGGAGGTCAGCATCACCGGCACCCTCGACGCCAGGCCCTTCGCGCTGGCCGACTTCCCCCTGCAGGGCGTGAGCCACGGACTGTCCATGCAGGTCATCCCCTGCGAACACGCCTCGATCACCGTCAACGGCCACGCCGTGCCCGGCAGCCCCACCGTGATCCGATCCGACGGCCGGCCCGCCTCCTCGGCCGTCACCACCGTCCACGAGGCGTGGAGCATGTGAGAATGGGCGCCGTGCTCATTCCTGCCGCCCCGCGGGGGCCTCAGGTGCAGCGGATTCCCGCCGACCAGGTGGGCACGCGAGTGCGTGAGCTGCTGTCCCGCGCACGGCACGAGCATCTCGCCATGTACGACGCCATGACCGTGGACGACGAGGCGGTCCAGCGTTCCCTGCCCGGGGCCAGGGAACGCCGGGCACGGGGAGTGCTCCTGCGCACGATGGCGCCGATCGGGGCCGCCACGCCGGCGGTGACCGCCGACGACCTCGCGGTGCTCGACGGCGACCATCGGAGAGCGGCCGAGCTGCCCACGTCGCTCACCGTCCTCGACCGCCGGGTGGCCCTGCTGCCCGCCCGCCAGGACGACCCGGAGGCCGGCTACCTGGAGATCTGGTCCCGTCCCCTGGTGGCCGGCCTGATCGCGCTGTTCGACCGGCACTGGTCCGCCGCCCCGCCGCCCGCCTTGTCCTGCCGTGAGCGGGAGGTGGTGGCGTTGCTGGCGGAGGGCTGGACGGACACGGTCGTCGCCCGCCGTCTCGGGATCAGCGAGCGGACCGTCACGGCGACCGTACGCGCCCTCATGGACCGGTACGGCGCACGCAGCCGCTTCCAGCTCGCGCTGGAGTTGTCCAGGGTTGACGCAGAGCCAGGATCCGTTTCCTGATCGTCCAGCCGCCGTCGTCCACCCTCGAGGGCAGCAGGTCAAGGGGCTCAGAGTAGAGCCGTACGGGCCGAAAACCACTTGCCTCGCGTGGTGAGCTCGGGGAACGTGGTCTCCATGATGCTCTGACGGACAGCACCCGCTATTTCGAGATGCCACGGCGCCTGCTCGCGCCGTCATGCTGCCCCGCCCATACTCTGTTCAGCGAAGAGAGCGTTTTGTCTCAGCAACACTCCCGGCAGGAATTTCTGCCGCCAGCCACCACGGCCACCGTCACCGTGTTCGCCTCCCCCACAAGCTGGATCGAGTCCGACGCCGTCGCGCAGTGCCACCAGGTGGCCGCGCTCGACGGCATGATGCACGTCGCCGCCATGCCGGACCTGCACCCCGGCAAGGGCGCCCCCATCGGCGCCGCCATGGCGTCGACCATCCTGTACCCGTTCCTGGTGGGCTCCGACATCGGATGCGGCATCGCCGTGTTCCCCATCAAGCTCAAGCGCGCCGTACCCGAGAAGCTGGCCGCCCGGTTCCCCGATCTCGATCGCGCGCTGGACCCTGAGCAGGATGCCGACGATCCCGCCTGGGCCGTGGTGAAGGGTGATATCCCCGCCGGTCACGTCGAGGGTCTCGGGACGGTCGGCCGGGGCAACCACTTCGTCGAGCTGGCGCGGATCGGGACCGTTTTCGAGCCGGGCCACGTGAGCCGTCTCGAGCTCGCCGCCGGTGACCTGGTTCTCGTCGTCCACAGCGGCTCCCGAGGGTTGGGCGAACGGATCCTGCGGGCGCACACCGAGGTCCACGGCGCGGGCCCGGCCCCTGATCCCGATGCCTACCTGGCGATGCATGACGACGCCGTACGCTGGGGATCGCTCAACCGGCGGCTGCTGGCCGCCCGGGTCGCCCATGCCCTGGGGACCGAGCCCACCGAGCCGATCGTCGACCAGTGCCACAACCTGGTCGAGGTCCGCGACGGGATCTACCTGCACCGCAAGGGTGCGGCGCCGGGCGACGGCCGCGACGTGCTCATCGCCGGTACGCGAGGCACCCCTTCCTACCTCGTGGCCGCCCACGCCGGGCCGGAGGCCGGCCATTCCGTGGCGCACGGCGCGGGCCGCAAGATGTCGCGTGCCGACGCCCTGCGCCGAGGCCGGGCCAAGCACACGGTCGAGGAGCTGCGCCGCACACCGGTGGGGTCGCTGGTGGTGTGCGGGGACCGGCAACTGCTCTTCGAGGAGGCGCCGACGGCCTACAAGCGCATCGAGCAAGTGATCGACGACCTCGTCGACCATGACCTGGCCACGCCCGTGGCCACCACGATCCCTCTGGTCACCTACAAGACGCCCGATCTAGGGTCCACACCCCGGGACCGCCGCCGCAAGCGGGGGCGGTCGTGAGCGTCCACCTGCTCCTGTCGGCCGGGCGCGGCCCGCAGGAATGCGCCTGGGCGCTGGCCCAGCTGCTGCACCGCCTGGAAACCGACGCCGTCCGGCAGAACCTGGAGACCCATCGGGCCCAGAGCGTTCCCGGCGACCGACCCGGCACCTACCGATCGGTCCTCGTCCAGATCGCCGGAGACGGCGCCGAGGCATTCGCCGCCTCGTGGACCGGAACCCTCTGCTGGCAGGCCCCCAGCCCGTACCGGGCCGGCACCGGCCGGAAGAACTGGTACGTCATCGCCCAGCCGTGCCAGGTCGGCACCCCGCGCACCACGTTCGCGGAAGCAGACGTCGACATCGTCGCCTGCCGCACCGGCGGCCCCGGCGGTCAACATCGCAACAAGGCCAGCACGGCGGTACGGGCGACCCACAGGCCCACGGGGATCGTCGTCGTGGTCGACACCGAGCGGCAGTTCAGCCTCAACCGCCGCATCGCCATGCGGCTGCTGCGAGAACGCATCGAACACGGCGACGAGGCGGCGGAGCTCGCCGTCACCACAGCCCGCTGGCGCATCCACGACGAGCTCGTACGCGGCAACCCCACCCGTATCGAACGCCCGGTCCGGTCTCCGCACTGACTCAGGCATCGGACCGCCGCCAGGCGCGCGGCCACAAGATCAGCGACCAGCCGACCGTCTCGCCGCACCGCCTATCCGGCAATCGCCGCGCGGCGGAACAAGTCTGCAGGCATATCCGGGATCGGAGCATCGGTCATCTCATGCCCTCGGAGACATAGGAAGATCACATGTCTAGCCGATGCCGCCCGGGGACGGCAAGGGGTCACGAGGCGCCCTTGTCCGTGGTGGCGGACATGACCTCCGTCCGGCCCTCGGGACCTTCCGCCCCGGCTTCCGCGGTGGATGGCGATCGCTGTTCCGACGGTGGTCGCCTGTGCAGCAGGAGTGCGGTCAGGCCGCCCGCGACCAGGCCCCAGAACGCCGCGCCGATGCCCAGGATCGTCATCCCCGACGCGGTGACCACGAAAGTGACCACCGCGGCCTCCCGGCCCTCCGGCTCGGTCACCGCACCGGCCAGCGACGAGCCGAGCGCCGACAGCAGCGCGAGGCCGGCCACCGCGGTGACCAGCACGGGTGGGGACAGCAGCACCAGAGCCATGGCCAGGCCGGCGCCGAGGCCGAGCGTCAGCTGCCCGGCGCCGAGGGCCACGGTCGCGATCCACCGGCGGCCGGGGTCAGGGTGGGTGTCCGGGCCGGCGGTCAGCGCCGCGGTGATCGCGGCCAGGTTGACGGCGTGACCGCCGAACGGCGCCGCCGCCGCGCTCGCCAGGCCGGTCGCGACGAGGACCGGGCGCAGGGGCGGCCGGTACCCGTACGTCGCCATGACCGCCATACCGGGGACGTTCTGCGCGGCCATGGTGACGAGAAACAGCGGGATGGCGATGCTCACCACGACGGACGGGTTCAGCGTCGGGGTGGTCAGCTCGATCGCCGGCCGCAGCGCCGCGGCGGGCAGGCCGTTGCCGGTCCCGTGCACCGCGATGGCGATGACCGCCACGACGAGCGCGCCGGGAACGGCCCACTGCCGGAGATACCGCTGCAACACCGCCCAGGTCAGGACGACGGGCACGGCCAGCAGCGGGACGTCGACGACGGCGCGGACCGGTGCGGTGCACAGGCTGAGGATGACGCCCGCCAGCATGGCACCGGCGATCGGGCGCGGGATGGCGGCGATCGCCCGGGCCGGCCAGGGTGACAGGCCGGCGAGGACGATGAGCCCGGCGCAGACGATGAACGCGCCGACCACGGCCGGGAAGCCGCCGGGCACGGGACCGGTCGCCACCAGCAGCGCCGCGCCGGGGGTGGACCAGGCGATGCTGATCGGCATGCGGTACCGCAGCCCAAGGAAGATCGCCACCGCCCCGACGCCGCAGCAGAGGGCGAGCAGCCCGGACGCGGCCTGTCCCGGCGTCGCCCCGACGGCACGCAGCCCGGCGAGCACGACGGTGAACGAACTGGCGTAGCCGACCACCGCGCTGACCAGCCCCGCCATGACGGCCTGAACCCGCACGCCCACCCCTCAACGTCGCCAAGCGTTCCGTTTACGGAACGAACCATAGCCACGTGGCCACCGCGGGACAAGTCCGGCGGTGGAATGCAAGGATTGGCGGGTGGACGGCCGTGACACGGATATCGGGAGCCGGCTGCGGCGATTGCGGGAGGCCCGCGGCATCTCCCTGTCGGCGCTGGCCCGCAGCGCCGGCATCGGCAAGGCCACCCTGTCCGGCCTGGAACTGGGCACCCGCAACCCGACGCTGGAGACGCTCTACGCGGTGGCGGGAGCCTTGGGCGTACCGTTGACGGCCCTGGTTCTTGAGCCCGGCGCACCGCCCGCAGAGGCCGTCCTTGTCCCCGGCGCCGCCGTGACGGCCACGCTACTGGAGGTCTTCGAGGAGCCGACTGCGACGTTCGAGCTGCTGCGCATGCGCGTCCGCCCCGGCATCGTGCAGCACTCGCCGCCCCACGCCCCCGGCGTGACCGAGCACATCACGGTCCACGCGGGCGTGCTGCGCGCCGGCCCGGCCGACGCTCCCCTGCTGGCTGCGCCGGGCGAGCACATCTCCTGGCAGGCCGACGTCCCGCACGTCTACAGCACTGTCGGACCGGAGGAAGTACTGGCCACCCTACTGATCCGCTCCCCGCGACAGGCCTGAGCCACCGCCCCGACGCGCGTGGGTGGTGATCGAGTCGCGGGCCGGACTCAGTTGCCCACGCCGAGGTTGGACATGAACGCGGACGGGTAGCGGTCGCCGCGCGCAGCGCCCGGCGGCACTGCTTTCTCGATTTCGGCGAGGTCGTCCGCGGTGAGGTTCAGGTCCATCGCGGGCAGCGCCTCGGCCAGCCGCTCGCGGGTACGGGCGCCGACCAGCGGCACGATGTCCTGGCCCTGTGCGGCCACCCAGGCGATGGCCAGCTGTGCGACGGTGCGGCCCTTCGTCTCGGCGACCCGGCGCAGGGCGTCCACGAGGGCGAGGTTGTGTTCCACGTTCCCGCTGGTGAACCGTGGGCTGAAGCCGCGGCTGTCGCCGGGGCCGGGGGTGTGGCCGGTGGTCCAGTGCCCGGAGATGAGGCCGCGGCTGAGGACGCCGTACGCGGTCAGGCTGATGCCGAGCTCCCGCAGTGTGGGCAGGACGTCCGACTCGACCGCCCGCGAGATCAGCGAGTACTCGATCTGCAGGTCGGCGATCGGGTGCACGGCGTGCGCCCGGCGGATCGTCGCCGCGTCGACCTCCGAGAGCCCGATGTGCCGTACGTACCCGGCGTCGACCATCTCCTTGATCGCGCCCACCGTCTCCTCGATCGGTACGGCAGGATCCAGCCGGGCGGGACGGTAGATGTCGATGTGGTCGGTGCCCAGCCGGGTCAGCGAGTAGGCCAGGAAGTTCTTCACCGCCTCCGGACGGCAGTCATGCCCGCCGAACCCGGGGCCCGGCCCGCGCAGCATGCCGAACTTGACGCTCAGCCGGTAGCTGTCGCGATCCCTGCCGCGCAGCGCCTCGGCGAGCAGCAACTCGTTGTGGCCCATGGCGTAGAAGTCGCCGGTGTCGATCAGCGTGACGCCGGCCTCCAGCGCGGCGTGCACGGTGGCGATGCTCTCCGCGCGGTCGGCCGCGCCGTACGCGCCCGACATGCCCATCGCGCCCAGGCCCAGCGCGGAAACGGCCGGTCCGGTGCGGCCCAGGGTTCGTGTCTGCATCACGTTCTCCCTCGTTGTCGTTGTCGTCCCCTCAACCCTGGGCCCGGTTCGGGACGGGCGGAAGCGGAGCGTTCATCATGGGAGAGCCGCTCCCTGGCTCGGCCCGCCGGCCGCCAGGCAGGATGAAGCCATGCAACGTGACCAGCTCGCCGACTTCCTGCGCCGCCGCCGCGAGGCGATCCGGCCGGCCGAGGTGGGCCTCGCCGACGGCCCCCGCCGCCGCGCGACCGGCCTGCGCCGGGAAGAGGTGGCGATGCTCGCCGGCATGTCGGTGGACTATGTCGTACGCCTCGAGCAGGGCCGCAGCAGTCAGCCCTCGACGCAGCTGCTCGGCGCGCTGGCCCGGGCGTTGCGCCTGTCCGACGACGAGCGCGACCATCTGTTCCACCTGGCCGGCCACCGGCCACCGCCCGCCGACGGGGTGGCCCGCCTGGCCCGCGCCGGCCTGATACGCATGCTCGACCTGCTCGGCGACACCCCGGCCGTGGTGCTGTCCGACCTGGGCGAGGTCCTCGCCCAGAACCGGGCGGCCGTCCTGCTGACGGGCGACCAGACCGGCTTCTCCGGCGACCGGCGCTACGTCGTGTACCGCTGGTTCACCGAGCCCGCCGCCCGCGCCGTCCGCCCGACCGAGGAGCAGGAGCATCACGCCCGTCAGCTCGTGGCCGACCTGCGCGCGGCCATGGGCCGCCGGTCCGGCGACGCCACGATCGCCGGGCTCGTCGACCGTTTGCGGGCCGCCAGCGCCGACTTCCGGCGGCTCTGGGCCGAGCACGAGGTGGCGGTCCGGCGCGCCGACCGCAAGACCCTGTTGCACCCGCGGGTGGGCCGCCTGGTGATGGACTGCGAGACCCTGGTCACTCCCGACCAGGGTCAGGAGCTGGTGGTGCTCACCCCGGCGGACACCGAGACCCGCGAGCGGTTGGAGTTGCTGCGGGTGCTCGGCATCGAGGAATTCTCCGCGGAGGCACGCGGGCAGTGACAGGGTTCGCCGGGGATCTCTTGTACGGTCACGCGCATGAAGCAGAATCCGGTGGCCGCAGCGAACGCACTGACCGCCCGGTGGGTGGAAACCTGTTCGGGTGGATCGGTCGTGATGGCCGGCGTAGGCGCCTGGCGGTGATCCGGTCGGCGCTGGGCTTGTGGTCCCGGCCGAACCTGCCGCTGCACCCGGCTTGGGCCACCGCGCTCGGCCTGGCCACGGTCACCGACGCGACCCACGGGCACTTCCCCGCATCAGCACCGAACCGCTCGCCGTTAGCCAGGCTCAGCAGAATGACGTTGCCCGGCTGGGTCGCTGAGCCCGAACCCTGGTCCATGGAAGCCAGTGATCGTTATATGGATGGAGTATGAGGTTTCGCCGGTTCAGTCTGCGGCCGCGCCGCGTGTCGTTGCCCCAGCGTTCCCTCCGGCGGTGGATCGTGGTCGCGCTCGGTCTGGGTGTGCTCGTGGCGGCACTCGCCGGCGCGGCCGGCCCCTTACGGCAGACCCAGGAGTTCCACCAGGTCATGGCCTGCGAGCGGGGCGTCGGCGACTGTTTCGGCAGCGAGCCGGGCTCCATTGCCGGACGGCGCACGTACACCACGACCTCGACGACGACGCACACCGACGCCAACGGCAGCACGTACACGACGACGAGCACGACCACCCACTACGAGATCACTTGGCAGCGCGCCGACGGATCCCGGCAGGCCCGCGACGTGTCATCCAGCCTCTACTCCAAGGCCAAGCAGGGACAACCGGCCACGCTGCGGCTCTGGCGCGGGGAGGTCGTCGGCGTGGAGGTGATGGGTGGCGCGCAGTGGTTCCTGCCGAAGTCCGGCACCACGCTCGGCGGCTGGCTGTACCTGGCCTTCTTCGGCCTCGGGGTCCTGCTGTGGGGGCTGCTGTTCGGCTGGTGGGACGGGCTCTTCATGCTCGCCTTCCGCACCTTCGCCTGGATGTTCATGAGCTTCCTGCCGGTGGACATGACGACGGACGCCTTGGCCTACGGCCTGCCCACCGGGACTGACCTCGTCGTACAGATCCTGTTCGCCCTCTTCTTCACCGGGATCGCCGGCGCGCTGCTGTTCGGCTCACTCAACGGCCCGTGACCGGCATGACCGGACGATCATTGCCGGTCGCGCCCAGCCCGTGTCTCGTGATGGCCTTCGCCCTGGTCGGCGAGAGGTTGACGCCCAAGCGGGCCTCCGAGCAATCCCCGCCCCACGATCCACCACACCTGGCTCATCGAGGGCCCCCGAACGGCACAGCAGTGTCGCCTCGTGGGACCGCAGTCTCATCCCCCATGAACCATCAGTACCGCTGTCGGGCGGACACTACGCGCCTCAACCGGGCAGGGTCTCTCCGCCGATCGGGGCCAGGACCTCGCCCGTGTAGTAGGACGAGAGGCGTTCGGCCGCGAAGAACACGTACGACGGGGCGATCTCGTCGGGGTCGGCGGCCCGCTTCATCGGAACCTGCTTGCCGAACTGCTCCACCTTCTCCTCCGGCATGGTCGCCGGAATCAGGGGGGTCCAGACGGGTCCCGGAGCCACCGCGTTGACGCGGATGCCGCGCTCCACGAGGCTCTGCGCCATCGAATAGGTGAAGGCGTTGATCGCTCCCTTGGTGGCGGCATAGTCGATGAGCGATTTGTTGCCGCGTAGCCCGTTGATCGAGGAGGTGTTGATGATCGCCGCGCCCTCGCGCAGGTGCGGCAGCGCCGCCTTGGTGACGCGGAAGAAGCTGTGGATGTTGACGTCGAAGGTGTGCTGCCACTGCTCCTCGGTCAGCTCTTCCAGCGTTTGGACGGGCTGCTGGTAGGCGACGTTGTTCACCACGATGTCCAGGCCGCCCAGTTCGGCGACCGCACGTTCGACGACGGAGGCGCAGTGGTCGCTGTCAGCGAGGTCGCCCGGGATCAGCACACATCGCCGGCCCTCGGCCTCGACCAATTTCAGCGTGTGTCCGGCGTCCTCGTGCTCACTGAGGTACGCGATGGCGACGTCGGCGCCCTCCTTGGCGAAGGCCACGGCCACCGCCCGGCCGATCCCCGAGTCGCCTCCGGTGATCAGGGCGCGCTTGCCGTCCAGCAGGCCGGTGCCGGTGTAGTGACGCATCTCGTCACGCGGCTCGGGCTCCATGCGTTCGGTGTGCCCCGGGTACGGCTGCTTCTGGGCGGGTGGCGTACTGTCCGGTTGTTCTGGCATGGCTGGCGCATGCCCTGACTTGGTCATGTTTAACGCCTGTCGCCGGCGATCTGCGAGGCAAGCCATGCCCGGTCGAAGTCCGCCCCGCTATGGGCAGCCTGGCTTGGTGAGCCTGATGCAGGAAGGTCCGGTCCTCAAACAGAGCGAAAGGCTCGGCTAAGGAGGGAGAGTCTCGTGCCCGTCCTCGATGACGGATCCGGTTCGTCGTTCGGGCACCGCCATCGCCACCGAGGCGGCGAACCCCACATCCCGCAAGGCCGGCCGCCGGCTTGGACGCCGGTGTGACCGGTAGGAGAGCTGCTGGTGCCGGCCGTGGCTTCTGCCCATGAGGGAACGCCGCATGGCAGGGGCGGTTACCGGCGCGGGTGAGGTGGCGGGCTCCTCGGGCGGACGTTCAGGTTCCGGGGAATCGGGCGTAGAAGGCTGAGGCAGCAACGCCTCTTCCAGAAATTGCATGAGCATCAAGCAGATCAATCCCACGACGGGGACGGCGAACGCCAGAACGAAAATGGGTCTCGACCTCCCCCGTCATTGCCTGCGCGTACCGGCCGGCAGGCCTGCTTCGGGCTCACGTCGCCGATCATCGCTCCACAGATCCGCACGATGACCTCGGGGTGACAACGCCACGATCTTTCACCTCCACGGTGAGGGGCGGCGGCCACCACATCGGGGTTGGGCCGGCGGCCGCCCACGTCTGCTGGGGTACCTGTCACCGCTACCGCTCACGAGCCGAGCTAAACCGGGCACCCGGCATGAGCTGCCACGGCGGCTCTGATCCGTTGTCGTAGACGTTCGTTCGGAGAACGCCGACAGCACCGGCGACGACTGGTTGACGACGCGCTCGTCCCCAGGGCGCTCACGTCGACGACCACCTGCAGCGGGCCGGCGTCGAAGGCCCGCCCGGGACCGCAGAGCCGATGTCGTGGTACGCCTGCGACGCGGCGCGGATGCGCGAACCAAGCCGTTCCCGCGGGCGTCCAATGGTGCATGATCAGCGTGGCACTCTCCTTACTGCTGGCTTTCTCCCCGGCGACCGTGACCGAGATCCCGAAGAACTTCCTGCTCACCGAACGCGACGCGCGCAGACACCCCGGCCCCATGGAGGCAGAAGAACAGGGCTACAAGATCAGCGACAACCTCACCACGCCATTGGAGCTGAACCCGTGTTGGCGCCGGCGCGCCGTCGACCGCGGCAGGGTGGCAGCCCGTACGATCACGCGCTGGACCAGCGCCCCCAGCGGCTCCTCCGAACAGCTCGTCATCTACAAGAGCCCCCGTGCCGCCCAGGCCGCGCTCACCCAGCTGCGCGCCGAGGTCAAGCGGTGTGCGCGCAAGGGCGACCCGGCGGAGCCCGAACTCACGATCCGGTGGCGGACGACCAAGGTCAGAGTGGGTGAGGAGGCCGCGGGCATGGGTTACCAGACCTGGCAGCACGGCAGGATGATCGAGACCGTCACCGGTGTGGTCGCGCGCCGAGGCAGCGCACTGATGATCTACACCACCTCCGAGGGATCCTACGAGCCCGGTCGGCTGACCAAGGACGCCAAGAAGATGGCCGCCAAGGTGTGCAAGTTGCCCGGCGTCTGCTGACCCGGCCCCAGCCCCCGCGAATGCCGACGCGACCATCGCGACCGCGCTGTGCCTGGTGTTCGGGGCGCCGCCGGCCCGGGTCGAGTTCCCCGGGCTGCCGCCGCGACGCTCGGGGCCTCGCGCTGGACCGTCTTCCGCCGCCCCGACGAACCCGAGGTGTGCGCCCGCTACCGCATCACCCGTGAGCGGGTCCGCTACTGCGGCCAGGTCGAGCCGTACATCGCCCTGCGCTGGGCCGATCCGCCTCCGCCCTGCTCCTGCGGCGCCTGACCCGCGGCCCGTAGGTCGAGGACGACGTGGCCGAGCGGGGTGCGGTGGACGTCGGCGAGGTCCAGCCCGGCCCCGGCAGCGAGGGCGACGTAGTCCTCGGCGGTGCGCTCGCGGCCGCCGAGGAGCACGAGCATGCGCAGGTTCATCTCGGCGAACATGGCCGGGTCGGCGCCGGAACCGCCGGACGAGTCGATCACGACGACCCGTCCGCGCTGCCCGGCCGCGTCGGCGCACCGACGCAGGATCAGCAGGGCGTCGTCGTCGCTCCAGTCGTGCACCACGCGCCTGAGGACGTACACGTCGCCCCCGGCGGGCAGCGGGTCGAAGAAGCTCTGGCCGGCGAACTCGCACCGCGTCTCCAACCCGCGCTCGGCCAGGTGCCGCCGGCCTCGATCCACCGTCTCCGGCAGATCCACGAGCGTGGCCCGGATGTCCGGGTACGCGCGCAGCACCTCGGCGAGCAGCGCGCCGGTGCCGCCGCCGACGTCGACCACGTGCCGCACGCCGGACCAGTCGTATCCGCCGGCCGCGTCGGCAACGTAGTCCGCGCCGGCGGCCATCGTCGCGTCGAACGACAGGCTCAGCTGTGGGTTCGCGGCGAGATGGTGCCAGAACGGGGCGCCGAAGACCGTCTCCCACGCCGGTCGCCCCGTGCGGACCGTGTGCAGCAGACCGGTGAACGCCAGGTCCATCTGCCCGCCGAAGGCTCCCAGGTCGAGCTGCTCCCGCATCCCGGAAGGGTGGTCGGATGCCAGCAGCGCGGCGGGCTTGTTGACCGCGAACCTGCCCGGCTCGCGTTCGGTGAAGACACCGTGGCAGACCAGGTGACGCAGCAGCCTGCCCAGCGCGTCCGCGTCGGTGCCGGACCGGCGTGCCAGCTCCTCGACGGGCACCACGTCGCCGGCCATCAGATCGGTCAGGCCCAGCGTGGCCGCGACCCGTACCGCCATCGGCGTGACCAGGTCCGTCACGGGTGCCAGTACCTCCCATGCCGCTTCCCATGCCGACGGCCGGGCTTGCTCGTCTCCGGTGCTGGTCACAGCCACGACCCGCTCCTCTCGTGGGATCAGGGCTCGCTCTGCCCGGAAGCTACCACGCGACCGATCCGCTCGGTCTTGGACGAATGGGAGCCCGGCTGCCCGGAGACGGTCACCGGCACAGGGCGGTGTCCATCGCGTCGATCACATGCTGCATGGCCTTCTCGGAGCCGGGCAGCGCCGTGACGGCGACGGTGGCGGCCCGGCCGTCCTCGGTCACCCCGTTGCGGGTCTCGTAGCCGTCGATGTCGCCGCCGTGCCCCCAGGCGACGTCGCCGCAGGTCAGTCGCATCTTGATCAGGCCGAGCCCGTACTCCCAGCCGGCCGGGAAACCGGGCGCCTTCACCGTGTCCTTCATGGCCGCGAGCTGCTCCGGCTTGAGCAGCTTGCCGTCCATCAGCGCGCTCATGAACCGGTTGACGTCGCTCGGGGTGGCGATCAGCTGGCCGGCCGCCCACCCCCAGGACGGGTCCAGGTTCGTGATGTCCACCGGCTTGCCGCCCGGCTTCTCCGACCCGTACCCCTTCGGGTGAGGCCCGCGGATCGTCTGGTCCCGCTTGGCCGGCCAGTACGTGTGGCGCAGCCCGATCGGCTTGATGATCCGGTCGTTGAGCTCATCGCTCACCGGCCGCCCGGTGACCTTCTCGATCAGCAGACCGAGCAGGACGTATCCGGTGTTGCTGTACTCCCAGCTCTTGCCCGGCGCGAACGACGCCTTGTGCGCGAACGCCATCTTCAGCAGGTCCTGGGGCGAGCGGTAGACATCACGCGTCTTGAACGCGCTGGGCATCCAGCGGGTGTAGTTCGGCAGGCCGCTGGTGTGCTGCAGCAACTGCCGTACCGTGATCTTCCTGCCGTCGATGCCCTTGCCGCGGACCACCTTCGGCAGGTACGTCTCGATCGGCTCGTCCAGGCCGACCTTGCCCTCGCCGACGAGCTGCAGCACCGCCACCGCGGTGAACATCTTGGTGTTGCTGCCGATCCGTACCCAACCGTCGACCGGGACCTTCGCCCTGGTCGTCAGATCCGCGACTCCTGCGGTGTAGTGGCGGGTCCGCCCCTTGCCGTCCTGCACCGCGGCCAGCGCCGCCGGGAACTTGTCCTTCGCGACCAGCCCGTCCAGCTTCTGCTGCACGACCCGGTCGCCGCGGTCGAGGCCGGTGGCTGCGGCGGCCGGCGTCCCCGCCACGACCAGCCCTGCCAGCCCGGTCAGCGCCGCCGCCAGAACCGGCGCGCGCCGGGAGGACTGCGGCTCGGAAGAGATACGCGACATGGAAACGCTCCTGATTTCTTGGTGGGGGTCGTCCGCTTCGGACATCACCCAGCATGTCGACGGAGGACGCCCTTGATCGATCCCGCCCACTGGAGCGTTCAGGTACAGCCAGCCGTACCTCCCTGACCTTCCGAGGGGCTGTGTCGTCGTACTCCTGAGGCGAACACATCACCTGCGAGGAGAACCCCTCATGAACATCGCTCTGTGGATCATTGCGGCGCTGATGGCCGTGGCCCTGCTGTCCGGCGGCGTCCTCAAGCTGACCCTGTCCAAGGAGAAGCTGGCCGCCGCCCCCGGCGGGGGATGGACCGAGGACTTCGGCGCCGGCGCCATCAAGGCCATCGGCGCCGTCGAGGTTCTGGCCGCGGTGGGCCTGGTCCTGCCCGCGGTGCTCGGCATCGCACCGGTCCTGGTGCCGCTGGCCGCCGTCGGTGTGGCGTTGCTGATGGTCGGCGCGATGATCACGCACCTGCGCCGTCACGAGAACCGGGTGATCGTGGTGAACCTCGCCTATCTCGCCCTGGCCCTCTTCGTGGCGTGGGGCCGCTTCGGCCCTCAGTCCTTCATCGGCTGAGTCGGCGCGTTCAGAGCCAGAAGATCACCAGTACGGCAAGGCAGAGGCTCAGGGCCATGAAGGCCGGCGTTCTGGGCTGGCTGACGGCCTCCCTGCGGGAAGAGGCCACCAGCGCGACGCCCAGGGCCAGTGCCGCGAGAAGGTGCAGACCGTACCAGAGGAGAACGGGGATCCTGCCCAGGACGGTGTCGGCCAGCAGGTCGTCGGCGGATCCGTAGCCGGCAAGCGCGCCGAGCAGGCTCAGGCCCAGCCCTGCCAGCGCGAACGCGTACCGGAAACGACCGAGCAGCGCCCACACGACGGTCCCCACCACGAGCAGGACGGAGGACTGGTGGTGCAGTTGCCGCATGAACACGCCGCCGCGCACGTCAAGGCTGATCTTCAGCACGGAGTCGTACGCGGCGCTCATGGGGATGTTCCGTAGCGGCTCATAGCTGCCGCCGTACGGCACCATCCGGCCGCTCGGCACGTAGAAGTACGCGAGGAAGGCCCCCGAGGCCAGGGCAACCACAAAACAGTAGATGAGCATCTCCCCCACCAGCTGCCTCATGCGTTCCATATGCATATTTCACCATATGGCGGGACTGACCGCATTGAGCGCCGAGAGGGATCTCCCATGAGGAATATATGAATCACATCAACAAAATCCCACACACATGGTGCAGACGATAGAAAAAGCACCAACAATTACCGAATTCTAATGGCTGGTTATTCTTTTGGGCGGCAACTAGAATTCATATCTGATGGAAGCGCGAATTGCCCGCGAGCTGTGCTCGGCGCTCGGCTCACCCGGCAGCCCGGCCGAGGTGGGTGCGGCGATTTCGCAGATCGTCGGACGCCGGGTGGCGCACGACGCGCTCCGGCTGGTCGGCCTCAATCCGGCGCTCGGCATCGGCCTGGGAGCGTTCAGCTTCTGGCACGAATACCGGCCCGCGCTGATCAGCGACCTCGTCCTCAACCGCTATCTGCACGGCGACCCGTGCCCGCTGCCGGTCCTCGCCCAGCAGAGCGTGCCGGTGTGCGTGGTGGGAGCGGGCGCCGGCGACGGCCGGCGCAACACGCAGATCCGACGGGTGCTGGCCTCCCACGGGGCGGGCAGCGAACTGCGCCTGCTGATACGCGACCGCCAGGGGGTGTGGGGCCTGCTCGGCCTGCTCCGCGCCGAGGGGTGCAGGCCCTTCGGCGAGACGGACGTCCGCCAGGTCCAGCAGCTCGCCCCCGCGCTGCTGGCGGCGTTGCGCGGATATGTGACGGCCGGCCCGCTGGCGCCGACCGTTCCGGCGCTGCCGACGGGGGTCATCACGATCGGCGCTGATCACACGGTCCGGTCGATCTCGCCCCAGGCGCGGGCGTGGACGCGGCAGATGTGGCCGGCCGCCGGGAGCGGGGTGCCGGACTGGATCGCCGACGCATTCTGGGTGGGGCTCTCCTTGCACGTACGGACACATACGCGTGATCCGCACGCCTGGACGCCGTTGATCTGTGCGCCGGCGGCCAATTTCGGGCGCTGGGTGCTGATCCACGGCCAGCCCCTGGATGAGAACGGCGACAGCGACGTGGCCATTCTCATCCAGGCGGCCGGCGGCAAACTGCTGCTGCCGTCATTCTGCGATTGGTACGGCATCACCGCCGGCGAACGCCGCGTCATCGAGCACCTGTATGCCGGGGCGGCGGCGAAACAGATCGCCCGCGCCCTGGACCTGTCCACCTACACCGTCAACGACCACCTGAAATCGGTGTACCGGAAGACCGGGGCGCAGAGCCGGGACGAACTCATCGCGGCGATCGCCGGCTGATCGGCGTCGCCCCTGGCCTGTGCCGGCGCCAGGACCAGCTCCACCCTTAACGCAGTATCGGCTTGCGTTTGCGTGCTCCCTCGCCCATCACCGGCTGCTGGCCTTTCTCGGCCGCGCCGTCGCGCCGCGCTGACCTGCCTTCAGGCCGTGGCGGGTGCGGCGGCCGGCGACAGGGTCCGGGCGAGGTAGTCGTCGACGGTGCGGGCGCTGGTGGCGCGCAGGGCGAGGTAGCCGTCGGGGCGGATCAGGACCAGCGTCCCCGGGTGCGCGCGGAACAGGCGCCCGGCCTCCGGACCGGCCAGCATCGTGGGGAAGTCCGCCGGGCCGGAGTCCACGACCAGGCAGGCGCGGACGTACGCGCCGTGGGTGGCCTGGAGCTCCCGCAGCAGCCCGGCGGTCTCGGCTCCGAAGCCCAGCACCGTCCAGTGCGTGCCGCGCGTGATGTCGAACAGCCGGACCGGGGCGCCGTCCGCCGTGATGCCACGGGCGTCGGGGGCGCGGTCGCCGGCGCGCGGGCTGCCGTGCCTCGAGTCCTCGGTCACGGTGAGGGGGGAGTCGGGGTAGGCGATGGCGAGCTGGTTGGTCTTCGCAAGCAGGCGGCTCATGATGGCGGGCCGCTTGACCAGCGGGAAGATGAGGTGGTCGCGGAGGAAGCGGCGAGCGCCGCGCAGCGCGAACACCGACTCGAAACCCCGGGAGCTGCCGGCCAGCACCTCGGCCGCGACGGGGATGCGCTCCGCGTCGTAGCTGTCCAGCAGTGCGCCGGGAGCGCCGTCGAGGACGGCCGCGAGCTTCCAGCCGAGGTTGTACGCGTCCTGGATGCCGGTGTTCATGCCCTGGCCGCCCGCCGGGGAGTGGACGTGGGCGGCGTCGCCGGCGAGGAAGACGCGGCCGTGGCGGTAGTGCTCGACCATGCGGGCGTTGAAGCGGTAGCGCGACAGCCAGGTCGCCTCGGTCAGCGTCACGTCGGTACGGCCGGAGCGGGCGGCGAACAGCTCGCGGAAGATGTCGAGGGTCGGGTCGGGCACCGAGCCGTCGGGTCCGGGGACCACGTTGGCCTGGTACTGCCAGGCGCCGTCGGCGTTCGGCAACGGCGACACGGCCAGGTAGCCGCCGTCGTCGCCGAACCAGGCGTAGGCGGCGTCGTCGCGCAGCCCGTCGATCGTCACGTCTCCGACCAGGAAGTACTGGTCGTCGTGGGTGCGTCCGTCCATGGTGGCGCCCAGCTGCCGCCGTACGGTGCTGTGTCCTCCGTCGCAGCCGACCAGGTACCGGGCGTGGACGGTCTCGCCGTTCTCCAGCACGGCGGTGACACCGTCGGCGTCCTGCTGGAAGGAGGCCAGCCCGGCCCCGTACAGGACCTCGCCGCCGAGCTCGGCCAGGCGGTCCCGCAGCACCTTCTCCACCCGCCACTCCGGAAGCAGCACCAGGTCCGGGTACGGGACCCCCGGCCGGGCGCCGGTGCCGGCGGCGGTGGCCAGCTCCACGCTGAGGGTGTGGCCCTGGTGCAGGCGCAGCGGCAGGCCGGTCTCCCCGTTGGCCAGGATCTCGTCGATCACGCCCAGGTCGTCGAGCACCTCCAGGCTGCGCGGCTGCAGGCCCTTGCCGCGCGAGCCGATCGCCGGGCCGGCGCTCTTCTCGGTCACCAGGTAGGGCACGCCGCGGCGGGCCAGCTCCAGCGCCAGGGTCAGGCCGGTCGGTCCGGCACCCACCACGAGGACCTCGATGTTCCGCGTCATCAGACCGCCCCTTTCCGAATCACTACGTTGTAGTACTTATTTGTAGTACTACGGCGTAGTAGAGTCAAGGGCATGCCGAAGAGAACCGACCGACGAGAGCTGCTCGCCGACACCGCGCTCCGCCTGATCGACGAGCTGGGCCTGGCCCAGGTGACGCACCGGGCCGTCGACCAGGCCGCCGGCGTGCCGGCCGGGACCACGTCCAACTACTTCCGCACCCGGGCCGCCCTGTACGAGGCCATCGCCCGGCGCATCCTGGACCAGCAGCTGGCCGCCGAGCAGGAACAACCGGCCGGCCCCAGCGCGGCCACCCCGCAGGACGTCGCCGACCTCCTGGCCGCCGCCGTGGACGCCGGCACCGGCCCGGCGCGCAACCGCTACCTCGCCCGGTTCGAGCTGTCCCTGGAAGCCGCGCGCAGCCCAGAACTGGCCGCCCTCATGCGCGAGCTCCGCGCCGTCACCCTGCGCAGCCGCGCCACCCAGATCCGGGCCGCCTACCCGCACGTGACCCAGGAGCAGGTGGACGCGATCGCCTCCCTGCTGACCGGCATCGCCTTCGACCGCCTCACCCTTGACGTGCCGGCCATGGAGACCCCCGCCATCGCCCGTGCCGTACTCCGCGGATTCCTCGACTGAAGGTTGCTCAGCCGTGGCCGCCGAGGACCTCGCGCACCAGCTCCCGCAGCCACACGTGCGCGGGGTCCACGTCGTATCGGGGATGCCACGCCTGCGACAGCGTCATCTCCGGCAACGGGACCGGGATCGGGAACCTCACCAGCCCCAGCGCCTCCACCAGCGGCCCGGTCAGCCGCTCCGGCGTCATTCCCACCAGATCGGACTGCCGCACCACCGCCAGCGCGGCCTCGAACGTCGGCACCGAACCCGCGATGCGGCGCCTCAGCCCCATGCCGGCCAGGATCTCGTCCACGGGGCCCTCCGCGCGGCCCCGCCGGGAGGCGATCACGTGCTCGGCCGCCGCCAGCCGCTCCGCCGTGACCGGGCCGTCGAGCAGCGGGTGCCCGGGACGTACGACGCCCACCGCCCGGTCCACCATGATGGGCTCGACGCGGGTCTCCGGCGCCGGGTCCGAGATCACGGTCACCTCCAGGTCCGCGCTCCCGTCACGCAGCGCCTGCGCGTCGCCGTACCCCTCGGGGATGAAGTGGAAGCGGACCCCCGGAGCCGACCTGGCCGCCTCCGTCAGCAGCGCCACGCTCATGGCGGTGATCACCGCGTCCGAGGCCAGGATGACGAACCGCCGTACCAGCGTGGCCGGATCCAGCCGGCCCGGCGGCGTGAACACCTTCCTCGCCGCCTCCACCAGCCCCCGCACCTCCGCCTGCACGGCCAGCGCCCGCGGCGTGGGCACCATCTGCCGCCCCGAGCGGACCAGCACGGGATCCCCCATCGCCTTGCGGATGCGGCCGAGCGTGCGGCTCATGGCCGGCTCCGACAGGTGCAGCCGCTGCGCGGCGGCCGAGACGCTGCACTCCTCCAGCAGCACGTCCAGAGCGATCAGCAGGTCGAGGCTCGGTTGCGTCTGGCGCATATATCACCTGCCAAAGATGCATTTGAGGTAAGGCCGCGGCCGAGTCTACGGTGAATCACGCGGGAGGCCTCCGCTCGACAGATCACCCATCTCCACCAACCGGAGGTTTCGCATGCCCGCACCAATGCTGGAAACCGGACATCCGGCCCGAAACGCGGATCATGGCCGTGATGGCCTCCTCCGTGGTCCTCGCGGTCGCCTTGGTCGCCGCCGTCAACCTCGCCATCCCCACGATCGCCGCAAGCGACCTGCGCCCGTCGCCGTCGCAGATCCTCTGGATCGTCGACGCGTACGTCATCGTCTTCGCCTGCCTGCTCATCCCCGCCGGAGCGGCCGGCGACCGGTTCGGCCGCAAGGGGGTGCTGCTGGCCGGCATGGGGGTGTTCGCCGCCGGCTGCCTGGTGGCCGCGCTCGCACCGGACGTCGGCACGCTGATCGCCGCCAGGGCGGTGAGCGGCGCGGGAGCGGCCATGGTCATGCCCGCCTCCCTGGCGCTGACGGTGGGCGCCTACCCGGCCGCCGAGCGCGGGCACGCCGTCGCCGCATGGACCGCCGCCACCGGCGCCGCCGGGGTCATCGGCAACGTGGGCGGCGGCGTGGTCATGGAGTACCTGCCGTGGCGGGCCCTGTTCGGCGTGCCGGTGCTGCTGGCCGGCGTGCTGGCCGTGCTGGTCGCCGTGGTGGTGCCGCGTGCGCCCCGCCTGGAGGCGGCCCCGCTCGACCTGCCGGGGACGGCGCTGCTCACGGCCGCGTCCGTGGCGCTGCTCGCCGGGGTCATCGAAGGGCCCGAGGCCGGGTGGGGAAGCGGGCTCGTGCTGTCGGCGTTCGGCGCGGCGGTGGTGCTGTTCTGCGTCTTCGTCGGGCACCAGCTCCGCGCGCGGCGGCCGCTGCTCGACCCCCGGCTGTTCGCGCTGACGCGCCTGCGGGCGGGGACGTTGGGCGTGGCGGTGACGTTCTTCGGGTTGTTCGCGCTGTTCTTCGTCAACGCCCGCTACCTGCAGGAGGTCAAGGGCTTCTCGCCGCTGGTCACCGGCCTGGCGATCGTGCCGCTCACCATTCCCATGATCATCCTGTCCCGCCTCTCGGGCCGCCTGCCCGCCCGCACCGCCGTCCCGGCCGGGCTGGCGGGGATCGTGGCGGGGCTGGCGCTGCTGTCGTTCGCGGACGCGGCCATGCCGTACCCGGTGTACGCCGCCGGACTGGTGGTCATGGGCGCGGCGATGGGGGTCTGCCTGCCGGTGCTGTCGCACGAGATCATGGCCGCGCTGCCGCGCGAGCGGGCCGGGCTCGGCTCCGGGCTCAACAGCGCCACCCGTGAGCTCGGCAGCGCGGTCGGGGTCGCCGTCATGGGCACGGTGATGGCCACGTACGGGATGAGCGCCGGCTACCGCGTCGTAGCGGCCGTGGTCCTGGCCGGCGCGGTGCTCGTCACATGGTGGCGCAGGCGGGCCTGAGACAGACCTGTCAGGACCGCTGGGCGCGCCTGATGATCGTCAGGACCCCTGGGCGCGGGTGCGTGCCGACCGCCACTCCGGCGCGAGCACCGACCAGATCTCGATGTCGTGCCGCTTGCCCCGGTAGGGGTAGCTCTCCCGCAGCACGCCCTCTTTCGTCAGCCCGAGCCGCTGGGCCACCGCGACGCTGGCCGCGTTCCCCGCCGCGACCTGCCACTCCACGCGGTGGATGCCCCGCTCCTCGACGGCCCAGTCGATGATCACACGTGCGGCCCTGGTCACCAGCCCCTTGCCCACCGCCGCCGGCTCCAGCCAGCAGCCCACTTCCGCGTTGCCGAGCGTGACATCCATCGTCCGGAACAGCACCCCGCCCACCAGCGTGCCGTCCGCTGCCCAGATGCCGTAGACCCGGCCGGTGTCCGCAGCGGCCTTGTCCGCGTACGACTGGAGGTACGACCGGCTCGACTCCACGTCCGTGACGGCGTCCGGCACCTTGATGTACTGCCCGATGAACTCCCGGCCCCGCTCCATGTGGGCCAGAAACTCCTCGGCCCGCCACGGCTCCAGCGGACGCAACTCCGCGCCGTCCTCGCCCAGGGAAATTGCGTACATCATGCCCCCAACGCTCGAACCAGGCCATATCGCCAGGAGATCCTCTCACGGGTGGACTGCGATCCCGCTTCAGGGTGTTCTGTGGCGGTGGAAGTGCTCGACGAGGTGCTGGACTCGCAGGCCGTCGGCGAAGTCGGCCAGGGTGGTCTCCTCGCCGCGCATCGCGCGGGCGAACTCGCTGAGCCGGGTGTGCTCGCTGCCGCGCGGCTCAGCGAGGTCCACCGGGGTCCAGTCCCGGTGGTCGCCGTGCCAGAGGCGCGACCAGTCGGTGATCCGGTACGACCGGTCGGATCCGTACAGGGTCCACTCGTACGTCTCCGGACCCGCGGCGACGTGGCCGGAGAGGGTGACGGGCACGTCGCCCGCCAGGAACAGGCCGTGGGCGGTGTCCTCCGCGGCTGCGCCGTAGGTGACGTGGGTGTGGACGGGTGAGAGCGGCCCGAGCAGCCGGTCGGTCAGGAACAGGTAGTGCGAGGCCACCTCGCGCAGGAACCCGCCCTGCGCCCGCCCGGCCACCCACCCGGCGCTCTCCTGGAACGAGCGGGGCCACTCGGGGAAGGTGAACCGCAGCTCGACCCCGCGCACGGTGCCGGCCTGACCGGTACGCAGCGCCTCCGCGACGGCCAATGCGGCGCCCCGGTCGGACATGACGAAGTTCAGCGCGTTCACCGTGCCCGTCGCCGCGGCCACGGTCACCATCTCCTCGCCCTCGGCCAGGTCCACGGCGAGCGGCTTCTCGGCGAAGACCGCCAGCCCTGCCTTCATGGCGCGTACCGCGTAGTGGGCGTGCGTGGCCGGCGGCGAGGCGATGTAGACGGCGTCGAGCGCGTGGCGGGCGAGCAGTTCCTCCGGGTCACCGACATAGGCCGGTCCGGGGTGGGCCGCCCGCGCCCGTTCGACCGCCTGCTCGCTGGGATCCGCGGCCACGACCACCTCGAACCGCGGGTGTCGCTGCGCGACGTCGAGCATTTCAGCGCCCATCACGCCCAGGCCGATGACGCCGAGGCGGATCTTGCTCCCCATTTCCATGGACAAATCCTCGACTATGGGGAAATTTCAGCACAAGCGATGATTTCTTAACCATTGTGAAGTGGGACTGTATGATCGGCCCCGTGCTGGACGTACACCGCCTGGCCGTGCTGCGGGCCGTCGTGGAGACCGGCTCGATCCAGGCCGCCGCCGCCAACCTCGGCTACACGCCCTCCGCGATCAGTCAGCACATCGCCGCCCTGCAGCGGGAGACGGGCACGGTGCTCATGGAGCGCCACGGCCGCGGCATCCGGCCCACCGAGGCGGGCCGGCTCCTGGCGAGCCACGCCGGGCAGATCCAGACCCAGATCGCCCGCGCCGAGACCGCCCTCGCCGACCTGCGCGCGGGCAGAACGCGCCGGCTGACCGTCCGCTACTTCGCCACCGCCGGAGCCGTGCTGATCCCGCCCGTCATCGCCGAGTTCAACCGCCGCTTCCCGGAGGTCAGAGTCGAGCTGCGGCTCGGCAAGGGACTGACCGGTGAGGCCGCCGACGCCGAGATCATGGTGCTGGACGACACCGTTCAGGTGCCGGTCGGGCTGCGGGCCGTGCACCTGCTCGACGACCCCTTCCTGGCGATCCTGCCGCCGGGGCACGCGCTCGCCGCCGAAGAGGTCATCGAGCTGGGCAGGCTACGCGGCGAACCGTGGATCGACAACGAGTGGCCCACCAGCGTCTGCCGGCAGACCATGCTCGACGCGTGCGGCGCGGCCGGCTTCAGCCCCAACTTCGTGGTGGAGGCCCACGACTACGCCACCGCGGTCGCCTTCGTCGCGACCGGACTGGGGGTGACCATGGTTCCCCGGCTCGCGCTCAGCACCATGCCGGCCACCACGTTCACCTGCGTGCCGGTCACCCGGCCCGCTCCGGTCCGCTCCATCTTCGTCGTCGTTAAGGAATCGACCGAAGGCCATCCGCCGCTGTCGGCGTTCCTGGGCCTGCTTCGCGAAGCCGCCGCCGCGCATCGTTGACCCTGTACCGCCTGCGCGTCATGACCCGCCGACCAGGTAGTCGGCCAGCTCGCGCGGGTGCGACAGCATCGCCATGTGGCTGCCGGGCAGCTCGTCCGGGACGATGCCGAGGCGCTCCTTCACGTGGCGGCGGACGAAGTCCGGGGTGAAGAAGCGGTCGTCGCGGCAGAGCGCGTACCTCGTCGGCACGTCCGGCCAGGCCGCCAGCGGCCACGGCTCGCGAACCGCCCGGTCCATGCTCATCTTCTCGGCGAGCGCGCGGTCATGGGCCAGCACCCGTTCGCCCAGCTCGCGCGGGACGTCGTGCAGGAAGAGCTCGTACTCGTCCTCGACGTCCGACGCGGGCCGGCCGCTGCGCTCCCACCAGTCGTCCGGCGTCTCCCCCGGGCTCGGGATCATGGCGGTGACCAGCACCAGCGCGTCGGCCTTTGCCCGCGCGCAGACGAGCGGGCCGACGAAACCGCCCCACGAGTGGGCCACCACGACCAGGTCCCGGCGGCCGTCGACTGCCTGGACGACGGCGTCCGCGTAGTCCCAGAGCCCCGCCTGCGGGTCGGACATCGGAAGGTCCACCGCGACCGTGTCGTGTCCCTGGGCGCGCAGCTCGGCTTCGACCAGGTGCCAGTCGAAGGCGCTGCCACCGCCGCCGTGAATCAGAGCGAAGGTTGTCATGACTGTGTTGACCGACGGCGGGGCGGAAACTCATCGCGACCGCGGCGACCAGCTGGCCCTGGCATAAGCTCCTCCGGTGGGCACATCAAGGGCTTCGTGGCGTAACACGACACATGACTGGGCAAGTGGCGTGGACCTCGAGCACCTCGCCCAGATCCGTCAGAACCCGCTCGTGTTCGCTCCTGGCGGTCTTCGCCACCTGGTGCTCGAAGTCGTCGCGTACGCGGCCGACGAGGCCGAGAGCGACGGCGGCGGGCACTGCACCGTCACCCTCCATGCCGACGGCTCGGTGTCGGTGGCGGATGCCGGGCGGGGCACCGACACCCGCCTCGACGAGCATGGCCACGCCGTGAAGAAACCGATCATGGCCTCGAAGGACCTGCGGTTCTTCGACCACCCCGGTACGCAGGTGCTTCCCGACGGTCAGCCGCGCCGGGGCATGTCCGTCGTCGCGGCGCTCAGCGAGTGGCTCGTCCACACCAACCGCCGCCGGGGCGGGGCATGGACGCAGCGGTACGAGCACGGCGTCCCCGTGACCGATCTGGTGCCGATCGCCGACGACGGCACCACAGGCACGGTCGTCCACTTCCGCCCGGACGGACTCCCAGGCGCGACGGACGGGGAGCTGGCACGCCTGCTCTCCTCGTGGGAGGTGCTGTCGGTCGAGATGGACGACCGCCGCCTCTCCTGACAGTGCCCCTCAAGAACGGCGCGGCGTGTACGGGGCCGGCGCGGCGAGGTCCACGTCGGCGTCCGGCCAGCGCCGGCGTAAGGCGTCGGCCAGGCGGCGGCACCAGCCGGCCAGTCGCGGCAGGGCCCGCCAAGCCTCGGCGGTGCGGGCGGCGGCCTCCAGGACCGCGACGAGCTGGGCCCGGCTGTCGTCACCGGCCGGACGGGCATCCAGCACGGACAGGCGCCACAGGCGGGCCAGCGCGAACGCCACGCACGCCGCCGCCAGGGCCGTGCCGTAGCGCCGCTCGTCCTCGGCCTCCGGCACACCGGCGGCCAGCGCGCGCCGGTAGGCATCGGCCGGCTCCCGCTGAGCAGCCGCTGCGGGCGTGCCCACCGACATCCAGGCCGGGCCCGGGACGTACAGGCAGACGGCGTCGTGCAGGGCGTGGGTGAAGCCCGCGAACTCGAAGTCGATCAGGCGCGCGTCAGGCGGACCATCGGCGTGCACCAGCACGTTGTTGGCCTCCGGGTCGCCGTTGCTGAGCACCAGGAACGGCCCGGGATCGGCCAGCACCTCCAGCGCCGAGGCGAGTTCGTGCTCGACCGCGCCGGTGACCGGCGCCCCCAGCACCTCGGCCTGCGGCACTCCTTCCGCGCGCAGCCGCGCGACGCGCCCGAGCCGGTCGGCCTCCGCGTCAACCGGCCCGAGCGCGGCCCGGCGCCGGTAGTACGGCTCCGCGCGGCCGGCGGTGAGCGCCCCGAGCTCGCCGCGAGCGCGGGCGGCAGCGGTCAGCCGTTCCAGATGGGCGTCGGCGCCGTCACGGCGCAGCAGCCCGTCCAGCGCGATCCGAGGCGCGAGGTCCTCCAGCACGATGCGCCCGCCGGGCAGCTCCTCCAGCACGATGCGCCCGCCGGGCCGGTCCTCCGCCGGCACGCGCGGAGCCAGGCCGACTCCCAGGTCCTCCGCCAGCACGCGCGGAGCCAGGTCCGCTCCGAGGTCCTCCGACAGGAACCTGAGCGCCGCCACCTCCGTGCACAGCCGCCATGCCTCACTGTGCCTGCCGTCGACGTGGGGACCCGTCCATTTGACGATCACCGTCTCGTCGCGGTCGGTGCGGGCGCGGGCGACCCGCCACGGCTCCAGCCTGGTCCATGCCACCACGTTGAGCATCGCCGATCACCTGTGTCCTCTGGGTGGTCTGGAGCCGGCCTATGGTCACGTCCACGTGCATGGTGTATGAGTCGATCTTAGTGGGTGAACAAGGGAGACCTTCGTGGCCGAGCAGTGGATGACGTCCGCTCTGACCTGGTTCGTACGTATGGCAGCCGCATGCGCCCTGGCCGCGCCCGTGATGTCACCTACCGGCGCGGCGGCACTGACGACCGCCGCGGCGCCGCTCCAGCCGCTGAGCCTGACGGGCCTCGCTCTGCGCGCCGGATCCGACCCCTACACGGTGCCGCTCTCGGCGGAGTACGAGCAGGTGGGCATGGGCGGCGTGCTCAGCGGCAGCGACCGTACCGCGTTGCCGGGCAGCGAAGACGCCGGCTGCGCGGCCCGGGCGGCGTACCGGCCGCTGGTGCCGGTCAGCACCTGGTTCTGCTGGGACGCCGCCGTTCAGGGCGACAAGGACGACCTCCCGCACTCTCCCTGGGCGCCGCAGGGGCTGGCCACCTCCGGCGAGGCCCAGCTCGGCGGCACCCCGATCGGCAGCGAGCACAGGGCGCTCATCACCAGCTGGGCCTGGCTGAACTCACCCGACCCGAACACCCCCGACTACCGCACCAACTCCGTGATCCTGAAGGTCGTCGACCTCGACGACCGCCGCTACCGCAACGTCCTGCCCGTGTGGGTGGACAGCCAGGGCAAGCTGCGACGCGTCTACGGACACGGCGGCGGCCTGGCGTGGTACGGCCCCTACCTGTTCATGACCTCCAGCTCCAACTGGAACGGCTACTCAGGCCCCGACTCCACCCGGCACACGATCCGGGTGTTCGACACCCGCAAGATCTACCGCCAGCGGGACGGAGGGGGCGGCGACTACCGTTACGTCATTCCGGAGGTACGCCACTACGTCACCCCCATCCTGCTCGACTTCGTCTCACTCGACCGCCGCAGCTCCGGCGGCGCGAGCCTGGTCGCGGGCACGTACAAGCGCTCCAGCGGCACCTCCGCCTCCCTGGCCGGCACCAAGCTGGTCCGCTACCGCTTCCAGCCGCCGCCCGACGGCGACTACCGGCTCATCACCACCCCCGTGCAGGCCTGGGTGTCCACCGTCCCGGCGAACCCGGCCGACGCCATCAGCGACGTGCAGGGTGTTCAGGCCGACGGCAACGTCCTCCATCTCAACATGTCGGCCGGCTCTCACCCCGGCCCCGACCCCAGTAGGCGCTTCGCCACCGTGAACGTCAGCGGCGCCGCCTCCACCTGGACGATCCGCGCCCACACGAGCTGGGCCTACCGGCCGGAGGACCTGTCACTCTGGTACGGCACCGGCGAGCTGTGGGGGGCTCACCGAAGGCGAGGAGGAACGGGTCGTCTTCTCCGTCAGGATCGCCGACGCCAGTCCGACATAACAGTATTTATATAAGGACTGTTATAATTCGGGCATGGCGGAAGACCCAACACCAGATCCCACCGGTCAGAGCCTCTGGCGGCCGCTGCGGCTGCTCCAGGAGTCGATGGACGCGGACATCGCCCGGCTCTACACCGAGAACCAGATCGACGGCCTCAAGCCCAGCTTCGTGATGGAGCTGCTCCGGCTGCACGCCCGCGGGCCGATGACGATCACCGAGCTGGCCGAGTCGGTCGGCCGGACGCATTCGGCGCTCAGCCAGAAGGTGGCCGCGATGCGCACGGCCGGTTGGGTGGAGACCGTCACGGGCGACGACGCGCGCAGCAAGAAGGTGACGCTCACGGACGACGCCCGCGCCGTCGTCGGTCGCCTGGCGGCGGAGTGGCGGGCCACCGAGGCCGCCCTCGCGGACCTCGAGGCGGAGATCCCTTATCCGCTCTCCCGGGTCGTCACCGACATCGAGCGGGCTCTCGAGCGCAAGAGCTTCCACGACCGGATCGCCGAGAAGCTGGCCCAGGACCCGGCGTGGGGCTGAGGCACGCGCCGAACGAACTGCTCGGCCGCGTCAGCGCCGACCAGCTCGTAAGGCCCCGGCGCTCGTGCCAAGATCACCACATGGACCGATTAGTCATGACACTTCTGGTGGCGATGCTGCTCCTCAGCGGTGGCAGATACCTGATCGGACCGCTCGAGTTCGAGGACGACGCCGCGCAGGCCGTCCGGACCTGGCGGACCAGCGGCGCCGCGGAGATCTGGCGCCACGGTTTCGTACCACTCGGGGACCTGAGCGCGATGTCGCCGGAGGTACGCAAGCAGATCGAGCATGACGACGAGGAGTACGGCTGGGTCGTGGCCGGCCCGCTCCCCGCTCCTCCGGCCGGGGCCCAGATCCGCTGGGACGACGGGTCCACGATGCGGGTCCCCGTGATCGAGCCACGGGAGGCGCTGATGGCGCTGTCCCCCTGGCCGGAGGAGTACACCTTTCCGGACGACAAGACACACAAGCTGACCGGGGCCACCCTCACGACGATGCGGCTGGAGACCGTACGCGGCCTGGCGACCGTGCCCGCGTGGCGGCTGCACTTCGCGAACCTGCCCGGCCCGATCGACCACGTCGCGGTCGATCAGGACGCGATCGGCAGCGTCGAAGACGCCGTCGGCGAACACGCGTCAGGCGAGGGGGTCACAGACGTCAAGGTGCTCGACGAACGTACGCTGCTGGTGGGATACGACTACGGCTCCTGCGGCGGCGAGCCGCCCGACGTCCGGCTACGCGTCAGCGAGCGGCCGGACGTGGTGGTGTTGGGGCTCTATGTCCCTGGTCTGAGCTTCGGTCCGTGCGCGGGCGTCGGCCTGTTCGGCAAGGACGTCATCAGGCTGGAGCAGCCGCTGGGCGATCGCGTGATGCTGGACGCGGGCAGCAGGCTTCCCGTCCTCTGTCACGATGCGCCGTACGGGTGCTCTTCCAGGGACGGGTGACCTTGATATTCGGTTGGCAGCCGCTGACGGTGTCGTGATACTGCACAGATGTTCACGGATGCCGACGCCGCCGCCCTGTACGACCTGCTCAACCCGTGGGACCCCGTCCGGTATCCCAGCAGCGCGTTCTATGACGAGTTCGTGATGGCCGCGGACGCCGTGCTGGATGTGGGGTGCGGCACCGGAAGCATGCTCCACCAGGCCCGCGCGCTCGGCCACCGCGGGCGGCTCGTCGGGCTCGATCCGGACCTGGCCGCGCTGGAGCGGGCCCGGCGGCGCACGGACATCGAGTGGGTCGCCGGCGTCGCGGCGGACGCGGCCTGGGATCGCGAGTTCGACCTGGCGATCATGGCCAGCAACGCCTTCCAGTGCTTCGTCACCGACGAAGAGCTGTCGGAGTCGCTGGCCGCGATCCGGAGGGCGCTACGTGACGGCGGGCGGTTCGTCTTCGAGACGCGCAACCCCCGGGCGCGCGGGTGGGAAGAGTGGAACCCGTCGAACGCCATCGACGTCGTGGACGGAGAGGGCCGTCGGCTTCGCGTGTCGCACCACGTCGAGTCGGTGGTCGACGATGTGGTGACGTTCACCGAGACGACCGGCGACCAGGAGGGCGCCGTCCTGCGCGTCGATCGTGCGAGCCTGCGCTTCCTCGACGTGCCGGAGCTCGGGACGTTCCTCAGCGAGGCGGGCTTCGAGATCGAGGCGCAGTACGGCGGCTGGCACCGAGAGCCTGTCACCGATGCCGGCCGCTCGATCGTCACGATCGCGCGCAGAGCCTAGCCGCGCTGATCAGGCGCCAGGGTCGTGCCACGGGCGACCTGGAACGGCCCGGTGCTCATGGGGCTTGGCCCTTCCGTCAGCGTCAGGTGCCCGTCGATGTCGATGGCGCGCTCGCCGGTGTTGGCGACGGCCGCCACGACCTGGGCTGTCCACCGTCGGTCCCCGGTCGAGCTTGATCCATGACGCCGGCTCGTTGGAGCCACGGTCCGGCACGACGGCGAAGCGGCCGAAAACCTCATGTGGCTTTGCCGGAGAATTTACCGGTCGCAGGCGAGCTCCAATATCGCGGCTCTACGCTCTGCGCTCTAGGCTGCCACCACTTCCCACCAGCCGAAGAGACGCGCCAGGCACATGTGCCCAGCAGGGAGTAAGGAGTCGCAACGTGAGGAGAGCAGGGCGAGCCCCCGCATCGCTGATGACCGCGATCGCCTTGACGCTCGCCGTCGGAGCCCCGTGCGCCCAAGCAGCCGATGCCCGACATGCACGACACGCCACCCTCGCGGTGCGCGCGCTGACCTTGTCGATGACCGCCCCCACCACGGCGAGCCTGGGTAGCGCTGGTGCCAAGGGAACAATCAGCGCTACTCTCGGCACGGTGACCGTGGTCGACTCCCGTCCGGGCAACCCCCTCTGGACGGCCACCGTGTCGGCTACCGATTTCACCACCAGCGGACCCCCAGCCGGCACCATCGCCAAAGGCAACATCGCCTACTGGTCCGGCCCGATCACCGCCCAATCCGGTGCCAGCAACCGCACCCCGGGGCAGCCCACCGCTGCCGATCGCGTCTCTCTCTCCGCGCTCATCACCGCGTTCAGCGCACGCAAGCTCCTGGCGGTCACGACATCCACCAGCTGGAAACCGACCCTCGTCGTCACTATTCCGGTCTCCGCTGTCAGCGGCACCTACACCGGCACCATCACCCACTCAGTCGCCTGAGTTGTTCGAATCCTTCGCGCCGCTCGGCCGGTGAATTAAAGACTCATGACCCGGCCATGCCCTTGGCCCTGACAGCAAAATGCGCCCGTATCCGCGCACGCCGCTCCCACCAGACGGCCGCCCGCTGCGCTCCTTCGTTGAACCCCGCCGCCAACCCAACGTCACTGTCGGGACAAAACATACGTTGCGCAACGCTCACTACTCACAACTATGCGCCAAGACCTCGTCAATTGACTGCCAGCATGCTGAGCGTCATTTCACTGCACCGTATCCGCGCAACGTAGCCTCATCTCATCCGGGTGGGGAAGATCGTCTAGCAACCCCTGGAGCCTCTGGAGCGATCACCAGGCCGGACCCGACCTCGATCACAAAGGAGTTTCCCATGCGGTTCAAACCCGGCAGGTGCCTGGCGATGCCGGCGGCAGGGGCGATCATCTTCGCGCTGCTCGGCCCCGCCCCCGCCGCTCAGGCGGTGCCATGTCCGAGCGGGTCGCCGTCCACGCCCTGTGACACCACGGTGACATTCGAGGTGACGGCGGGCGCTCTCGGTATGACGGCACCCTCCAGCGTCACCCTCACCTACAACAACACCACTCGGCAGGCCACCGGCTCTTGGCCTGCCGGAGACCCGGTGACCGTTACCGACAACCGGAACAGCAACCTGGCCTGGCAGGCCACAGTCGTGTCGACGGCATTCACGGCATCAGGACAGCTCGACATCGCGCCCAGCCAGGCAAGCTACTCTCCAGGGACTCCCAGCACTAACAACGGGTCCGTAACTCCCCATGACTCGACCAACATGACCGCAGCCACCCTCATCATGGAACACGCGTCAGGGGCTGGGAGCAGCACCACCACGTGGGTCCCGACCATGAGCGTCAACGTGCCGATCCAAAATGGCGCGGCCATTTACACCGGAACGGTGACTCACTCTGTCACCGCTGCTTAGCCTCGGCCTGAGGCGATTGGCCGCACTGATCGTGCTGCTGCCGATGGCCGCACTCTTCCAGACTGCGGCCATCGGCGATTCCGGTGCGATGGTGGTTCAGCGGGGACAAGACGACCAGCCTGGAGAGCCGAAGGGAGTGTTCACCCTCCGTCTGCTGGAGGCACCAGTCGCCCGGCGCGACGATCCCCGCGCCTACACCTCCATCGTCGATCACCTCAGCCCGGGCACGACCATCCACCGGCGGGTGGAGATCAGCAATACGACCTCCCGCACGCTGAGCATCGATCTCTATGCTGCCGCGGCCTCAATCGCCAAGCGGACCTTCACCTATGCCGCCGGTCGCGCCCAGAACGAGCTCACGGAGTGGACCTCGGTTGACCATCCCGTGCTCAAGCTGGTGCCGGACAGCAAGAAGACCGCGCGGATCACCATCCGCGTACCGCCCACCGCTTCGCGAGGCGAGCGGTACGGCGTTGTCTGGGCCGAGGTCGCCAGTACCGGCGCAGGCACGGTCAAAGTGGTCAACCGGGTTGGGATCCGGATCTATCTCGACGTGGGCCCCGGCGGTGAGCCACCCTCGGCATTCGAGATCTTGGAACTCGTTCCGGCACGCTCTGCCCAGGGCGAGCCACAGCTCACCGCCCACATTCGCAACACCGGCGAACGCGCTCTGGAGATCACGGGACAACTCTGGCTCTCCAACGGTCCAGCAGGCCTGCAAGCAGGCCCTTTCGCCGTACCGCCAGGCACGTCCCTGCTACCAGGCGATACGGCACAGGTGACCGCCACACTGGATAAACAACTACCTGACGGCCCCTGGCAGGCACGACTGTGGCTACGCAGCGGCAGAGTAGAGCACACCGCCACCGGCACGATCACCTTCCCCGCCGCCGGCGTGGGTAAAGCGATCAACTTGAATGCGTCACACATACCCTTCTACGTGGCAGCGGTGGCGGTACTCGCCTGCATGATGATCTTGTTCATCGTCCGGCGGCGTCGGGTGCGTACCAGGTAGCCGGGGCGCGCCTCGTGTACGGCGTGCGGCGAAAGTGCGTCTTGTGGCAACCGGCGAGAACCAAGCGGCCCTCTGATGGGTTTGGCACTTCCATGACCAGCCACGAGCACAGATGGCACGAGTCGGGCGGTAACCGTGCGTGATATTGGGAGTGCCGGAGCGACCATGGCCAACCAGGGCTTCAAGGCCTGCACCGGTGCCGCAGGGCCCTGCCGGCGGCGGCCTGACAGCCCCGGCCCCGATGCGCCAAGCGGGTCCAGCGGCCTTCCGTTCTTCGTCCGGAAAGGATGTCATGCGTTCTCGACGTCTGAAGTACCCGATCGTGGTCATGGCAATGGCCCTGGCGGCAGGCACGCTCTCGACCGCATCCGCTGACGCGCAAGCCGACACGTCACCACGACGCCCGTGGGTGAACCTCTGTCTCAAACTCAAACGGATGCCCGACCACCGGCGTATACGCTGCCACTTCCCGCCCCCGCCCCGGCATCGTTCGGCTGCCAGGCTCGCGGCGCAGGCCCAGCGCGCGACGATCAACGAAATCGCGATTCCGACCAGCCCCGCCACTCCCGTCGGCATCACGAGCGGACCGGACAGCGCACTGTGGTTCACCGAGAACTACGCCAACAAGGTCGGACGCGTCACCACAGGGGGGCTGTTCACCGAATATTCCATTCCCACCAGCGATTCCCAGCCGGCTCACATCGCCGTCGGCTCGGATGGCGCCCTCTGGTTCACAGAGGCGGTCGGCAACAAGATCAGCCGGATCAGCACCAGCGGGACCATCACCGAATACACCCTGCCGACCAGCGACGCCTACCCCTGGGGTATCACCAGCGGGCCGGACGACGCCTTGTGGTTCGTCGAGTATCTGGGCAACAAGATCGGCCGGATCACCACCAGCGGGACCATCACCGAATACAGCCTGCCGACCAGCGGCGCCTACCCGATGCGCATCACCACGGGACCGGACGGCAACGTGTGGTTCACGGAGCCAATGGCCGGCAAGATCGGACAGATCACCACCAGCGGGACCATCACCGAATTCAGTGTCCCCTCCTCCGGAGCCATGCCCGTCGGAATCACCACGGGACCGGACGACAACCTGTGGTACACCGACGCCAACGGGAAGGTGAGCTCCGTAACCACCGGAGGAGACTTCACCGAATATGGGCTGGAAGACATCAACAGCTTCCCGTGGGGCATCACCACCGGTTCCGACGGCAACCTGTGGTTCGCCGAGCAGATCGGCGACAAGGTCGGCAGCATCACCACGTCCGGAACGATCAGTGAGTACTCGCTGCCCACGAGTTTCTCGGGGGCGTTCGACATCGCGGACGGGCCCGATGACAACCTCTGGGTCACCGAGGACTACGTCGACCAGATAGCGATCGTCACTCCTTGACCGGACCGGCCGGCGGCGCACTCCCGGAGCAGGAACGCGCCGCCGACCGCCTAACCCTGCGTGCCTTCGGCCGGAAGCAGGTCCACGGGGCGAGGCCGTGCGCAGGTGCTCGTGATGGTCACCGCCGCCCCGGAGTGGGCCGAGGCCAGCAGCGACTCCATGACGTCGAGCACGTGGAAGGCCAGCGATCCGTCCGTACGGGCCGTCTCTCCCGCCGGGGTCGAGGCGAAGTCCGCCAGACCCACGCCGCGCCCGGCCTCGACGTAGCCGGCCGCCTCGGGAAGGGCGTGCCAGCCCTCCTCACCCATCCCCGACACGAGGACGGACCCGTCGAAGCGGTTGGGATCGGGTACGACGAGCGAGCCCTTCTCCCCGTGCACCTCTATGTTGGGCGACTTGGTCGCCACCCCGTCGAAGCTCATCACCAGCGTGGTCAGCACTCCCGACTCGTGCACGAGCACTCCGGTGACATGGGTGTCGACGGTGACCGGGATCTCCTCACCCCGGCGGGGGCCTGACCCGATCGTGCGCTTGGCACGCGTACGGCTGGCGGCGCCGATGACCGTCGTCACGGGCCCGAGCAGGGTCACCAGGCTGGTGATGTAGTAGGGCCCCATGTCGAGGAGGGGGCCGCCGCCGGGGACGTAGTAGAAGTCGGGGTTGGGGTGCCAGCGCTCGTGGCCGGGCGTCATCATCGTCGCGGTCGCCGCGATCGGCCTGCCGATCAACCCGTCGTCGATCGCCTTGCGCGCCGTCTGCGTACCCGTCCCCAACACCGTGTCAGGCGCGCAGCCCACACGCACCCCGGCGGCGTCGGCCGCCTGCAGCATCCGCCCGGCATCCGCCACGGTCGCGGCAAGGGGCTTCTCGCAATAGACGTCCTTGCCCGCCGCTATGGCCTGCAGCGCGATCTCGGCGTGCGCGGCCGGAACGGTGAGGTTGAGCACGACGTCCACGCGCGGATCCGCCATCAGCTCCGCCACGCTCACCACGTCGACCCCCGCGTAGGGCCGCACCGCCTCCCGCGCCCGGTCGAGGTCGAGGTCGGCGACGGCCACCAGCCGCACGTGCGGCAGCCGGTCGATGGTCTGGAAATACTGGGCCGAGATGGCGCCGCATCCGACCACGCCGACGTTCACCTGCTGGCCCACAGCATCCCCCTCTCGATCACGGTGCGCACGCTGTCGTTCTCCAGGACGTCGAGGCTGTGCCCGGGGGTCGCGACGAAGATCCGCCCGCTCCCCCACTGCCGGGTCCAGATCGCCGGCGAGGTGACCTCCCGGTGCCAGGGGTCCCACGGGCGCACCTTCTGCGTCGTCGTCGCCAGCACGTCGATGTAGTCGTCGGTCAGGACCCAGTACTGCTCGGTGACGAGGTCGAAGTCCGCGATGCCCTCGGTGATGGGGTGCGTGGCCGCCTCCGGCAGCATGTTCACGGTGTACGGCACGAAGTTGTCAGCCTGCGAGCCCTCGCGCTCGGCCGGGTCCTTACCCGGATGGCAGGCGAACTGCCCGCCGATGAGGTGCAGGTAGTCGGAGGAGTTGCGGAAGGAGTCGGCGATGCCGCCGTGCCAGCCCGCCATCCCGGTGCCCGCCTGGATCGCGGCCTCCAGGCCCCGCAGTTCCGCCTGCTCGATCGTGCCCATCGTGTAGCACTGCACGATGAGATCCACGCCGGACATGAACGCCGGATCCGCGTACGGGGCCGGAGAGTCCGACCGGTGCACCTCGAACCCGTTCTTCTCCAGGAAGGGGACGAAGAGCTCGGTGGCCGCGACCGGGGCGTGCCCTTCCCAGCCGCCCCTCACCACGAGAGCCCTTCGCCCGTGTTCGTCTGTCATGCATTCGCCTATCGCTCAGGGGACAAACGACTCCAATCATCGCATTTACTAACGAACTATCTGAATGGGCTAGTACTGACATTTTTCGCGACTTACCAGTACCGCTTGATGCTGTCGAGCTCGCCAGGCCGGTTGGTCATGATGGCGTCGACGCCGTACGAGAGCAGGCGGCGCATGACACCAGGCCGGTCCGTCGGCCCGGTATAGACCCGCATGCCCTTGCCGTGCACCGTCCTGACCAGTTCCGGCGTGAGGCTGGAGCGCGGCAGGCTGAGCCCCTTGGCGAAGGTGCCCAGGTCGGAGAGCTTGCTCAGGTCCGGCTTGCCGAGCAGCGTGATGGGGACCTCGGGGATCATGCGGTGGAAGGACCGCATCGCGTTCCAGTCGAACGCCTGCACGACCAGCCCGCGGCCGCTCCACACGGAACGGTTCTGTCGCAGCAGGTTGGCCACCCGCTGGTCGATCCCGGCACTGCCCGGCGCGTGCTTGATCTCCAGCAGCAGCCCGACGCCGTACCGCCTCATGGCCTGCAGCGCCTCGCCGAGCGTGGGCACCTTCTCGCCGCGGTACCCCGAGGAGAACCACGAACCGGCGTCCAGCCGACGGATCTCCGCGAGCGTGAAGTCGGCGACCCGCCACGGGGACCGGTCGGGGAAGACCTGCTCGACGTTGGTGGTGCGGGACAGCGTCTGGTCGTGGATCAGGACGAGCTGCTGGTCCTTGGTCTGCTGGATGTCGAACTCGCATGCGTCGGCCCGCTGCATCCACGCCATGGTGCAGGCCGCGATGGTGTTCTCGGGGCCGTACGCGGCGCCGCCTCGGTGCGCGATGTTGTCGACCGACGGCGAGGCGTGAGCCGCACCCGGCATGCAGATCATGGTGGCCAGGGCCGCAGTGAAGGTGGCACCAAGCGGGCGATACATACTTCCTCCTCGGGCTAGTAACCCGAACCCGACAAAGCGTCTCTTATGTCGAATGCGAGGAAAGTTCCCGCTAGATGCCAGCAGCGATCGGTTTACCCGGCGTGTCGCTCATATCGGCACGAACTCTTTGCCCTGGTGGAAGCGCGGTTGGCGAGAGTGCTCCGCCGGCCAAGGATTCGTCGATCAGAGGGCGAGCCGGACCTCGTACTCCCCGAGCCACGCGTCGAGCTGCAGCATGCGCTCCAGCGCGGCGCGGTCGCCGCCGTTCTCGGCCGCCGGCCCGTCGATCAGCGCACGAACCCGGTCCAGGTCGATCACCTGTGCGCAGGCCGGGTCGCCGCGCTCGATCAGCGCGCGGGCCTCCTCACGCAGGGCCCGGTCGTACCCCGGGTCCTGGGTGGCGGGGTAGGGGCTCTTGACGCGCTGGAGGACCGAGTCGGGCAGCAGGTCGGCGGCGGCCGCGCGCAGCAGGCTCTTCTCGCGCCCGTCGAAGGTCTTCAGCGCCCAGGGGACGTTGAAGACGTACTCCACCAGCCGGTGGTCGCAGAACGGCACGCGCACCTCCAGCCCGACGGCCATGCTCATCCGGTCCTTGCGGTCGAGCAGGATCTGCACGAACCGGGTGAGATGCAGGTAGCTGATCTGCCGCATGCGCCGCTCGTGCCCCGTCTCACCGGGCAGCGCGGGCACCTCGGCGAGCGCCCTGCGGTAGCTCTCGTCCTGGTAGCCGGGGAGGTCGAGGAGGCGCAGCACGTCGTCCTCGAGCAGGCGGTCCACCCCGGTCAGCGGGGAGAGCCCGCCGACGAGCCAGGGGAAGGTGTCGGCCCCGACCGCCTCGGGGTCGTGGAACCACCGGTAGCCGCCGAAGACCTCGTCGGCCGACTCCCCCGAGAGTGCCACGGTGGAGTGCCCCCGGATCGCCTTGAACAGCAGGTACAGCGAGCTGTCCATGTCGCCGATGCCGACCGGCAGGTCGCGGGCGCGCAGGACGGCGGCACGCACGGACGGGTTCATCAGCTCGGCCGAGTCGAGCACGATGTCGGTGTGCTCGGCGCCGACGTGCCCGGCGAGCTCGTGCACGTACGGCGCGTCGGGCGTCGAGCGGGTGAGATCGGGCTTGAAGTGCTCGGTGTAGCCGGCGAAGTCGACGGCGAACGAGCGGACCGGGCCCAGCCCCTGGTCCCGCAGGCCCTTGGCGGCGATCGCGGTGATGGCACTGGAGTCGAGGCCGCCGGACAGCAGCGAGCACAGCGGCACGTCGCTGATCAGCTGGCGGGTGACGATGTCGTCCAGCAGGCCGCGCACCGTCTTGACCGTGAAGTCCACGTCGTCCGGGTGCTCCTTGGACTCCAGCTGCCAGTAGCGGCGCTTGCTGATCCCCTCGCGGCCCACCCGTACCAGCTGGCCCGGACGCACCTCGTACATGCCCTTGAAGATCCCGTGCTCCGGCGTCTTGACGAACGACATCAGCTCGCGCAGCCCGTCGGCGTCCAGCACCCGCTGCGCGAGCGGGTTGGCCAGGATCGCCTTGGGCTCCGACCCGAACAGCACGCCGTGCGGCGTCGGGTAGTAGTACAGCGGCTTGATGCCCATGCGGTCGCGTACGAGGAGCAGCTCCTCGCGGGCGGCGTCCCAGACCGCGAAGGCGTACATGCCGTTCAGGCGGGCGGCCAGCTCCTCGCCCCATTCGAGGTAGGCGCGCAGGACCACCTCGGTGTCGCTCTGGGTGCGGAAGCCGTGCCCGCGGGCGGTCAGCTCCGCGCGCAGCTCGCGGTAGTTGTACGCCTCTCCGCTGTACGTCAGCACGGCCGGCGCCCGACCGGCGTCGTCGGCGACCATCGGCTGCCGGCCGCCCGGGAGGTCGATGATGGCGAGCCTGCGGTGGCCGATGGCGGCGTGCGGCGCCGTCCAGAGCCCCTGGTCGTCGGGGCCGCGGCAGGCCATCGTGTCCGTCATGGCCTGGGCGATGTCCCCGGCGTCCCGCAGGTCCCGCTCGAAATCCACCCATCCGCAGATGCCGCACATATCGCTTTCCCCCGATTTCTCCGCAAGACCTGTCAGCTGCCCCGGCCTTGGCGGGATATCACTCGGGTAAACGCCTCTTGACCAGGAAGAACGGCTGGTACGCGCTGCAGCGGCGGACGGCCGACCTTTTCCCGCGGATAACAGTTGAAGAACAGCCGATAGCGGGATTGTGGCCGTATGCAGCAGCATGGATATGTGTCAGTCATTTCCGCCAGGCGGAGATCGACCTTGCGCCGCGGGCCGTACGTGGCCCGAGCGGTGGTGCAGCTGCTGTCCTGGCCGGCGCTGGAGGTGCGCGACACCCGGCGCGGCATCGCGTTCACGGTCCAGGGAATCGAGATCCTGCGCCTGACCGGCGCGGACGAGGTGCGCCTGCGCCTGACGGCGCCCGCGATCGAACGGCTGGAGCCCGAGCTGGGCGACTGCGATCAGGTCCAGCTCTGCGCCGACCACACGTGGGTGACCTTGAAGGTCGAGGCCGAGCCCGACCTCGACCTGCTCCTCGCCCTGACCAGCGTGGCGATCAAGGCGCACGCCGCATAAGGGCTTTTCAGGAGAGCGCGTCGAGGTCCACCAGCAGGTCGGCGCTCTCGCGGGTCGCGCGGATGGCGGCGGCGTTGGGCTCGTCCACCTCGGCGACCCAGCGGACGGCCTGATCGGGGGACTTGCCGAACGTGATGTGCCGCTGGGTGAGGCGGTCCAGGCGTACGCGGTCGTCGATCTCGACGTACCAGACCTCGGTCATGGCCGCTCGCACCTGCCGCCACGGATCGGCGTCGGCCAGGAGGTAGTTGCCCTCGCTGACCACGACGCGCGCGGCCGGCGGCACCGGGATGGCCCCCGCGATCGGCTGCTCGATCTCACGGTCGAACGACGGCGCGTACACGACGGCGGCGGTCTCGGCGCGGATGCGGCGCAGCAGCGCCAGGTAGCCGTGGGCGTCGAAGGTGTCCATGGCGCCCTTGCGCCGCAGCCGGCCGAGGCGTTCGAGCTCGACGTCGGCCAGGTGGAAGCCGTCCATCGGCACCCACACCGCCGGCAGCCCCGACGCCGTGAGGCGCTCGGCCAGCCGGCCCGCCAGCGTCGACTTGCCCGCGCCCGGGCATCCCGCGATGCCCACCACGACCCGCTCACCACTCGCGGCCAGCCCGTGGACCCGCTGGAGGAGCTGCTCACCGTTCACCGCACGAAGGATAGAGGTCGATGAGGGATGGAAGGATCGGAGTACTGAGGATTGACAGAAAGGCACATGAGATGGCTCCGAACATCGCCACCGCCCGCCACGTGGACCTGCCCGAACTGCTCGAGTTCCTCCGCCCCAGGCACCACGGCCTGCTCTCCACCACCCGCAAGAACGGGCGGCCCCAGCTCTCGCCCGTCACCTGCGGGGTGGACGAGGACGGCCGGATCGTGGTCTCCACGTACCCCGACCGCGCCAAGGCGCGCAACGCCCGCCGTGACGAGCGCGTGTCGATCTGCGTGGTGTCCGACGACTGGAACGGCCCGTACGTCCAGGTCGACGGCCGTGCCGAGGTCCTCGACATGCCCGACGCCCTCGAGGGGCTCGTCGAGTACTACCGGTGCATCTCCGGCGAGCACCCCGACTGGGACGAGTACCGCGCCGCCATGCGCCGTCAGGACAAGTCGCTGATCCGCATCCACATCGACGGCTGGGGTCCCATCGCGACCGGCGGCTTCCCCGCCCGCCTGGTGTCCGACTGACCCCTGCATCCCTAGCCCCAAATTTGGGTCGGCAAAAACCTTCAAATACCCCCTGTCCGGAATAACGGGCCTGGTGGTGGATAGGGAGACCTACAGGTTTCCTCGTCCTGGAGGAGGGGTCATGGCTGTTGCCCAGCCGCGAGCCACGTCCGACGGTAAAAAGCAGTACACGCTGGACCTGCCGATGATGAGCATTCAGGTCCGGCAGCCGGACGTCCGGTTGCCGCACATCGAGATGCCACACATGGAGATGCCGCGCATCAGCAGGCGGGAGATCGGCCACTACATGGACGTCGCCCGAACGTTCCTCCCGGCACCGGAGCGCATGGCCTATTACGGGGCGCTCGGCGCGCTCGCGGTCTTCGGCGTGCTCGACTGGCCCGTGGCGGCCGCCATCGGCGCGGGAACGGTCATCGCGCAGCGGCGGCCGCGGCAGGCACCGATGTTCGGCCGGCAGCCGAGCCGGCCGCAGGAGACCGCAGCGGCGGCCAAGGAGCCCACACCAACGAGCGGGCGGGCCACGACCACCCGGCGCGGCGCCGCGACCACCCGGGCCACGTCCACCCGGGGCAAGGCCGCCACGACCACCGCGGGGGCCGGCGGGCGCAAGACCACAGCAGGAAAGACGACCGCCGGGAAGACCACCGCCGGGAAGACCACGTCAACGTCGACCAGCAGGCGAAAGAGCACCTCGCCGAGCAAGTGAAGCCGCGACGCCGTAGACGGGAGGCCACATGGCGTTGTTCGGCCTGCTCTGTGCTGACACGCTGCTCGACATGCTCCCCCAGCCGATAAGGAGCATCCTCCCGCGCTCCCGCCGGGTACAGCCGTGCCCCGGCGGGGTCCGCATCGAGTTGCGGAACATCGGCGGACCGCGGACCGAGCGGCCCGCCCGCCTGTTGGAAGGGCGGCTGCGCGCTCTGGGCTCCCCGCGCGCCGAGGTGAACGGGGCGCTCGGCTCCGTGTTCGTGGCGTGCGACACCGAGACGGACGACGTGGACAAGTTCGTGGCCGTCGTGGAGGAGCTCGACGAACCGGACGGGACACCCGCCCCTGCTCGTGTGCTGGACGGCGCGGAGCAGCAGGCCCGCGCCGCCGTCAGTCTCGGCCTCCACCTGGCCGGCACCGGACTGGCCCTGGCGGGCCGGCTGGCCCGCGTCCCGCGGCTGTCCACGGCGGTCCCCGGCTTCCTCTCGCTGGCCGAGAACAGCCCGCGGGTCCACCGGGAGCTGGAGCAGCGCATCGGCAAGCCGGGCGCGGACGCGCTGATGACGGCGACCAGGATCGTCACGTACGCGCTGGCCATGCGGCCGTCGTCGCTGCTGATCGACTCCATCGCCGCGGCCGGCCGGTACGCCGCCGCGCGTTCCGGGTCGCAGGCCTGGGAGCTGCGCGAGAAGGAGTTCGCCGCCGCTGAGGGGGCCTACCGTCACACCAGGGCCGCCGCGGCCCCGCGCCCGGCCCCGCTGCCCAACGGGCCGGTGGAGCGCTACGCCGACGCGGCGAGCGTGGCGGCACTGGCCGGGCACGGCATCACCACGGTGCTCAGCCGCGACAACCAGCGGGGGCTGTCCGTGCTGATCGCCGGCATCCCCAGGGCCGCGAGCCACGGCAGGGACGCCTTCACCAGCGCCGTCGGCCGGAGCCTCGCCGGACGTGGCACGATCGTGCTCGACCGCGACGCGCTCTACCGCATGGACCGCATCGACGCCGTCGTCCTCGACGCCGCCGTGCTCACCACGGGCGCGTGGACGATCGACGGTGTCGTCCCGCTCACTCCCGAGGTGGATCCGGAGGAGCTGCACACCCGGCTGTACGCGCTCCTCGACCTCACCGACCCCTCGGCCCGGCGGGAGCTCGACGGGTGGAGCGCCGAGCCGCGTACGGAGACGCCCGAGGAGGGGGTCCGCTCGGTCGAGGTGGCGCGGGAGGGGACCCCGGTCGCCCTCGTCCACCTGGCCCGCGAGCTGCATCCGCTCGCCGAGGCCCTGGTGACGGCCCCGAGGGCGACGTGCGAGGTGATCCTGGCCGGCGGGGACCCCGCGCTCGCCCGGCGGCTGGGCGTGGAGCGGGTCGTCGAGAGCGGGAACCGGCTGGCCTCGTCGGTGCGGGCGCTGCAGGCCGAGGGGTACGCGGTCGCCGTGGTGTCGCGGCGCGGCCGGCGCGGGTTGCGCCAGGCCGACCTGGGCATCGGCGTGCTCGGCGGGATGCGCGCGGTCCCGTGGGACGCGGACGTGATCGGCCCGCTCGAGGGCGCGTACCTGCTGCTCCGGTGTCTGCCGGCGGCCAGGAAGGCGAGCGTCCGCAGCGTGTGGGTGGCGGGGGGCGGCTCGATCGCGGGGGCCGGGCTGGCACTGCTCGGCCCGGCCACGGCCGCGGTCGGACGTGCCAACCTGGTCCGCGACTGCACGTCGCTCGCCGCCATCGTGGCCGGGGAGTGGGCGGGCCGGAGCGCCGGGCGGACGGCCGCGCCAGTGCGCGCCGACCACACGCCCTGGCACGCCATGGCGGCCCGCGACGTCCTGGCCCGCCTCCGTACCTCGCCCGAGGGGCTGACCGAGGCGGAGGCCGAACGCCGCAGGACGGCCCCGGCACGCCCGCTGGTCACCGGCCCGGAGTCCCTGTTCAGCGCGTCCATGCACGAGCTGGCCAACCCGCTGACCCCGGTGCTGGCCGCCGGCGCGGGCGTGTCGGCCGCGGTCGGCTCGCTGCTCGACAGCGTGCTGATAGGCGGCGTGATGGGGGTGGACGCGCTGCTCGGCGGCGCCCAGCGGCGAAGCGCCGACCGGGCGCTGCACAGCCTCACCGAGACCACCGCCGTCCGGGTACGCCTACGCCGCCCCACCGGTGCCGTGGCGGGCTACGCCGACTCCCTGGTGCCCGGGGACGTGATCGAGCTGCGGGCCGGCGATGCCGTACCGGCCGACGGGAGGCTCATCCAGGCGCACGGGCTCGAGATCGACGAGTCCCCTCTCACCGGCGAGTCGCAGCTCGTCACCAAGACCGACGCGCCGACCGCGGCGCCCGCCATCGCGGAGCGCGCCTCGATGGTGTACGAGGGGACGACCGTCGCGGCGGGGCACGGTCTCGCCGTGGTCGTGGCCACGGGAGAGGCGACCGAGGCGGGCAGGACCGCCAGGCTGACCCAGGAAGGCCCGCCGCCGAGCGGGGTGGAGCTGCGCCTGCGCGCGCTGAGCCGCCGCATACTCCCCGCCGCCCTCGGCTCCGGCCTGCTCCTGATGGCCGTCGAGCTGCTCCGCGGCTCGCCGCTGTCGCAGGCGGTCGGACCCGCGGTGAGCATGATGGTCGCGGCGGTCCCCGAAGGGCTGCCCTTCGTCGCCACCGTGGCCGAGCTCGCCTCGGCCAAGCGGCTGTCGGCACACAACACACTGGTACGCAACCCGTCCACGATCGAGGCGCTCGGCCGGGTGGACGTGCTCTGCTTCGACAAGACGGGCACCCTCACCGAGGGCCACATCAGCCTGCGCCGGGTGTCGGACGGCCGGGTCGATCAGGCGGTGGAGGAGGCCACGCCCGAACTGAGGGCCATCGTCGGCGCGGCGCTGCGCGCGGGGCCCAGGTTCGAGGGCGGGCGCGCCATCCCGCACCCGACGGACCGCGCGATCGTGGACGGCGCGGGCAGGCTCGGCGTCACACCCCGGTACGGCCTGCGCACCTGGCAGCGCGTGGACGAGCTGCCCTTCGAGCCGGCCCGCGGCTACCACGCCGTGCTCGGCCGGTCCGAGTCGGGGCAGCTGCTGAGCGTCAAGGGCGCTCCCGAGATCGTGTTGACCGCCTCCACGAGCATCGTGATCGACGGGAAGAAGGTCCCGCTGGACGACCGGATCAGGCGGCAGCTGGAGGAGGAGGTGGACCGGCTCGCCCTGCGCGGCTACCGCGTGCTCGCCGTCGCCGAGCGTCCCGCCTCCAGCCGCGCCGACCTCGACGAGTCCCGCATCGAGAGCCTGTGCTTCCTTGGGTTCCTCGGTCTGGCCGATCCGGTGCGCCCGACGGCCAAGCGGAGCGTGGAGGGGCTCATCCGGGCCGGCGTACGCGTCGTCATGCTCACCGGCGACCACCCCAGCACGGCTGAGGCCATCGCCGCGGAGACCGGCGCGCTGAACGGCCTGCGCGTCATGACCGGCCCCGAACTCGAGGAGCTGGACGACGACAAGCTGGCCGAGGCGCTGGCGGAGGTGGCGGTGTTCGCCAGGGTCACACCCGAGCACAAGGCCCGGATCGTCACCTGCCTGCGCAAGGCCGGCAGCGTCGTGGCCGTGACCGGCGACGGGGCCAACGACGTGCCCGCGATCCGGCTGGCCGACGTGGGCGTGGCGCTGGGGTCGCACGCCGCCCCCGCCACCAGGGCCGCCGCCGACATCGTGGTGATCGACGACCGCATCGAGACGATCATCGACGCGATCGTCGAGGGCCGGGCCATGTGGGCCTCCGTACGCGACGCGCTCGGCATCCTGCTCGGCGGCAACGTCGGAGAGATCGCCTTCACCCTCGGATCGAGCCTGCTCACCGGGCGCAGCGCGCTCAACGCCCGCCAGCTCCTGCTGGTCAACATGCTCACCGACATGCTGCCCGCGATGGCGGTGGCCGTCCGGCCGCCCAGCGCCGCGAGCCCCGAGAAACTGCTCGCCGAGGGCCCCGAGGCCTCGCTCGGCGCGGCCCTGACCCGCGACATCTACCTGCGCGCCGTCACCACGGCCGTCGCGGCGGGAGCGGCGTGGCTGCTGGCCCGGATGACCGGCACCCGCGGCAGGGCGGATACGGTGGGGCTCATCGGGCTGGTGTCGGCCCAGCTGACGCAGACTCTGGCGCTGGGCGGCCGGGATCGGACGGTGGTGCTCGCCGCGGTGTCGTCCCTGGCCGCGCTGGGTGTGATCGTCTCGGTGCCCGGGCTCAGCCAGCTCTTCGGCTGCCGCCCGGTGGGCCCTGTGGGCTGGGGGATCGGGCTCGGCTGCGCCGTGGCCGCGGCCGTGGTGGCGGCGATGATCGAACGGCCGGCCTCGGAGTAGTCATCGTCTGTTCACCGAATGGACACCTGAAGCGTGACCGTATAGACACCTTTCTACCGAAATATGTCCTTAAGTGAAGTTTCGTTAGTGAGGTAGAGAGTTGTCCGAGTTCCTGGCCTCCCTGCTTGCCAAGGCCGCCCTGATGCTGCTTGAGGCGCTGATCACGCGCTTCATCCAGAGCTTCGCCGCGTCGATCTTCCAGCCCGCGGGTTTCCGGTTCGCCTAGAGGCCTCGTCGGCCAGGGTTCTCCGAGCCGTCGGCTCGACGTCATCGGCTGGTGTACGGCGCCTGCTGAGAATCGCGCATGCGCAAATCTCTGTTCATGGCTGCCCTCATCGCATCGTCGCTGGTCGTGCCGTCCGGCTCGGCGCACGCCGCCCCCTCCGGCACGGAGGGCGGGTCCGCCGTCACCTTCGCCCTCATCGGCGACACCCCGTACGGCGACGAGCAGCAGGCCGCGCTGCCGAGCCTGATCGGAGCCGTCAACGCCGACCGGGACGTACGTTTCGTGCTCCACGCGGGCGACGTCAAGAGCGGCTCCACCACCTGCGACGACGCCCGCTTCGCCACTCTGGCCACCCTTTTCGGCACCTTCGACGAACCGTTCGTGCTGACCCCCGGCGACAACGAGTGGACCGACTGCCACCGCACCGCCGCGGGCGGTTACCTTCCCACCGAACGCCTGGAAGCGGTCCGCCGCGTGTTCTACCCCGTCGCGGGGCGTACGCTCGGCGGGCACCCGATGGGCGTGCGGACCCAGGCCCGCGACCCACGCCACCGTGACTACCGGGAGAACGTGCTGTTCACCCGGGCCCGCGTGGTCTTCGCCACGGTGCACGCGGTCGGCAGCGAGAACGACCTGGCGCCGTGGAGCCAGTTGCCCGGCGGCGACCGCCCGCAGGAGCGGCTGGCCGAGTTCGAGGCGCGCAAGGCCGCCGCGCTCGACTGGATCGACGACGCCTTCGCCGTCGCCGGCCGTACGAACGCGCCGGGCGTGCTGCTGATGATGCAGGCCGAGCCCACGGACACGCCGGGGTTCGCCGACATCAGGGCCAGGATCGTGGAGCGGGCGCGGGCCTACGGCAAGCCGGTCCTGCTCGTGCACGGCGACGAGCACGTCTACGAGGTGGAGCCCGGGTACGCCGGGGTGCCCAATCTGACCCGCCTGGAGACGTACGGCGACACCGCCGCCCACTGGCTGCGGGTCACGGCCGACCCCAGGACCTCCGCCGTCTTCTCCTGGCAGCCGCAGACCGTGACCGGGTCCTGACGCAGGAACGTCACCGTGGCCGCGTTCGTTGTGCAGGACAGGCGGACCACCGAGTTTCCCGGGAGTTCAGCGTGGAGATCACTGGCATCATTTCCGGCCTCATCATCGGCATCGTGATCGGCGCACTGGGGCGGCTCGTCCTCCCAGGCCGCCAGCGCATTCCCATCTGGCTGACGATCGTGATCGGCGTGATCGCGGCGCTCGTGGGCACCGCGATCGCGGCCGCTCTCGGCGTCGCCGACACCCGCGGGGTCGACTGGATCGAGTTCGGCATCCAGATCGCCCTGGCCGCTCTCGGCGTCTCGCTGGCCGTCGGCCTGTACGGCGGCAAGCGGCGGCGCGAGTAGCGGTGTTCCGAACGGCCACAGGTCAGCGATCCTGTGGCCGTTCGCGCGGGCGCGCCGCTGCGAGACTGTGGGGATGGACACAGTTGAGGTGAATGGTCTGCGGCTGGCCTACAGCACACGGGGAGCGGCGTCGGCGCCGCCCGTGATCCTGCTGCACTCGCTCGGCGAGAGCGGCTCCACGTGGGACGTCGTGGCGCCCGCGCTGGCCGGGACCCATCGCGTGTACACGGTGGACCTGCGCGGGCACGGCAGCAGCGACCGGGCCGGCGAGTACTCGTTCGAGCTGATGCGAGACGACCTGCGTGCCGCCCTGGACACGCTGGGCCTGTCCAAGGTGACGTTGATCGGACATTCGCTCGGAGCCATGGTCTCCTGGCTCCTGGCGGGCGAAGATCCCGAGCGCGTGGACCGGCTGATCCTGGAGGAGCCGCCGCCACCGGTGGCGGCGAACCCGCCACGGACGTTGCCCGAGGACCCCGACCCCGACGCGCCCTTCGACTGGAACGCCGTCGCCGCCGTCTACCGCCAGCGCAACGAGCCCGATCCCGCCTACTGGGACCTGCTCAAGCACATCACGGCCCCCACCCTGGTCATCGCCGGAGGGCAGCAGAGTCAGTTGCCGCAAGATCAGCTCGCCCGGATAGCGGAACTCGTACCCGACGGGCACATGACGACGATCCCGTCGGGACATCACGTCCACCGGGACCGGCCGGAGGCGTTCATCGCCGCGGTGAGCGCCTTCCTCGCGTGAGACCGGCCGGCCGGCGCGCCCATCCGGTCAAACTCCCCGAATCGCAGACATCAGCCGATTTTTCGGACGATCGTGTGCAAATCTCCCGAGATCATGGCATCCTCTCGCAGATGCGGCCGAACTGGCACGCGCATCCACAATCTGTAAGAGGAGCTTGACATGGACCGGAGAGGGTTTCTCACGCTGACCGGCGCCACCGGACTGGCCACCCTCGGACTCGCCGGCCCGGCCGAAGCGGCCGGCGGCTATTTCTTCAACCGCCGCATCCCGGACGAGGCGCACAAGACGATGGGGAAGATGGCGCCCTCCGGCATCACCACGTTCTCGTTCACGCCGTCCAACGGCTGGGTCATCGTGACGCAGAAGGGCGGCTACTTCGCGCGCAACATCCCTGACGAGTGCTTCGCCAAGCTGAAGCAGATGATCGCGGACGGCAACCGGATCCATTGCGTCGCCTTCACCCCTGGAGGCGGCTGGGTGATCACGGGTGACCGCACGCTGTTCGCCCGCAACATCCCCGAGGAGTGCTACCAGCGGATCCTCTCGTACTACAAGGCCGGCCAGCAGGTCGTGCACGTCGCCTTCCCCCCGGGGGGCGGCAACCGCTGGGTCGTGGTCGCCACGAAGGGCTTCTACGCCCGCAACATCGACGAGGCGTGCTACCAGAAGATGCGTGAGCTGTCGCGCGCCGGGCACCGCGTGACCCGGGTCGCCTTCCCCTACACCGGCGGCTGGGCCGTCGTCGCAGGGAACGCCTTCTACACCCGCGGCATCGACAACGAGTGCTTCCAGACGATGCGGAAGTTCGCCGCGAAGCGCCTGCCGATCCACAACGTGGCCTTCTCCCCCGTCAACAACGGCTGGTCACTGATCTCCCGCGGCTGACCGAGACTCCCCCCAGGTAGGCCCGGCTCCTCAAGGAGCCGCCGCCTCCCGACACGCGGGGCAGGCGGCGAGGGTGATTCAGTCTGTGCTTATTCCGTTGCAGACTGTAATGATGGGGGTTCGGGTGCGGGTCGAAGGCGTGGTCCAGGGGGTGGGGTTCCGGCCCTTCGTGCACGGGCTGGCGACGCGGCTGGGCCTGGCGGGCCGGGTGGGCAACGACGCCCACGGCGTCTTCGTCGAGCTGGAGGGCGGCCGCGATCAGATCGGCGAGTTCCTCGTACGGCTGGAATGCGACGCGCCCCCACTGGCCTCGATCGAACGGGTCACCGTCACCTCGACCCCCCGTGCGACGCGGGCAGGCGGCCGGTTCCGCATCGTCGAGAGCGACCCGTCGGGAACGTCCCGCACGCTGGTGTCGCCCGACATCGCGACCTGCGACGACTGCCTGGCCGAGCTGGCCGACCCCGCTGACCGGCGCTACCGCTACCCCTTCGTCAACTGCGTCAACTGCGGGCCGAGAATGACGATCGTGCGGTCGATGCCGTACGACAGGCCGCTGACGACGATGGCCGGGTTCGAGATGTGCGGCGACTGCCGCGCCGAATACCACGATCCGGCCGATCGCCGCTTTCACGCCCAGCCCATCTGCTGCCCGGCCTGCGGCCCCACGCTCAGCCTGATGGGCGCGGCTGGCGACCCGCTGACCGGGGCCGCCGAGGTGCTGCGGGCGGGCGGGGTGCTGGCGGTGAAGGGCATCGGCGGGTACCACCTCGCGGTGCTCGCCTCCGACGAGAGCGCCGCCGCCGAGCTGCGGCGGCGCAAGCGGCGCGCGGACAAGCCGTTCGCCGTCATGGTCGCCGACCTGGACGAGGCCCGGCGGCTGTGCGAGGTGGGCGGCGCGGACGGCGTGGGCGCGGCGCTGCTGACCGATCGCGCGCGCCCGATCGTGCTGCTGCCGCGCCGCCCGGAGGCGGTGGTCGCCGGCGCGGTCGCACCGGGCGAGCGCTGCCTCGGGCTGATGCTGCCGTACACGCCGCTGCACCACCTACTGCTCGCCGCCGTGGGCGCGCCCATCGTGCTGACCAGCGGCAACGGCTCGGACGAACCCATCGCGTACGACGACCGCGACGCCCTGGACCGGCTCGGCGGCATCGCGGACGCGTTCCTCACGCATGACCGGCCCATCCACCTCCGTGCCGACGACTCGGTGGTGCGCCCCTTCCGGGGGCGAGGGATGATCCTGCGGAGGTCGCGCGGCCACGCCCCTCGCCCCTTCACGCTGCCGTACGAGGCGCCCCGGCACATCCTCGGCTGCGGCGCCGAGCTGAAGAGCACGTTCTGCCTGGGGAAGGGGCGTCACGCGTTCGTCTCCCCGCACATCGGCGACCTGGAGAACTACGAGACGCTCCGGTCCTACGCCGAAGGGATCGAGCACTTCGCCGCGCTCTTCGGTGTGCGCCCTGAGGTGGTCGCGTACGACCCGCATCCGGAGTACCTGTCCAGCAAGCACGCCCTGGACCTGAGCGACGTCGAGCTGACCGCCGTACAGCACCACCACGCGCACATCGCCTCCTGCCTGGCCGACAACGGCGAGCACGGGCGGGTGATCGGGGTCGCGTTCGACGGGCTCGGCTACGGGCTCGACGGGACCCTGTGGGGCGGCGAGTTCCTCCTGGCGGACCTGGTGTCGTTCGAGCGGGCCGGGCATCTGGCGCCCGTGCCGATGCCGGGTGGCAGCGCGGCGATCCGTCAGCCGTGGCGCATGGCCGCCGCGTACCTGGAGGGTGACGGCGCGGAGCTGGACGTGGCCCGGCGTCATGAGCGGTGGTGGGCGAGCGTGACGTCGCTGATGCGCGGCGCGCCGGTGACCTCGAGTGCGGGGCGGCTGTTCGACGCCGTGGCGGCGCTGCTCGGCGTGCGGGACACGATCAGCTACGAGGGGCAGGCCGCGATCGAGCTGGAGCGGCTCGCCGATCCGGCCGAGCGGGGCGCCTACCCGGCGGCCGTGTCCGACGACCTCGTCGTGGCGGGCGCGGATCTGGTGCGGGCCGCCGCGGCGGACCTGGTCGCGGGGGTCGAGCCGGCCGTCATCGCCGCCCGCTTCCACAACGGCGTCAGCGAGGTCATCGTGCGCTGCTGCCGCCTGCTGCGCGACGCCACGGGGTTGGCGACGGTGGCCCTGTCCGGCGGCGTCTTCCAGAACGTGCTGCTGCTCGGGCGCACGGTGGAACGGCTGAGCGGCGCGGGGTTCCGGGTGCTCACCCACGCCGGCGTGCCGGCCAACGACGGCGGCATCAGCCTCGGCCAGGTGGCCGTGGCCGCCGCCCGTGACCGGCTCCGCGCGTACGGGGATCAGCCCTGAGGCCGGCTCCGCGCGTACGGGACCCTGCGACCGCCTCCAGCCGCGACGGCGATCAGTCCTCGGCGGGTTTCTCCTGATGCGGCCAGGGCGAGGCGCCGACCACGACCCCGTACAGCAGATGGTCGGCCAGTAGCGCGAGCCGCTCCACGGTGGTGCGGGGATGGCGGGGCAGGCCGAGCGCGGGCGCGATGGCCGTCTCGAAGGCGGCCCAGATCGCCGCCCCGTAGACCGGGCCGACCCAGGGACGGCCGCGCACCGTGGAGGGCAGCAGCCCGAACAGCACCCCGCCGCACGCGCCGTACCCCCAGTGCGCCAGCTCGACGAGGGCCGGCCGCTGCTTGGGACGCACCCGGCGGAAGATCCTGGGCATGGTGCGTTCGAGCACGGACTCGGGCGGGACCTTCGCCACCAGGCCGATCGACGTCGTCAGCTGCCGGAGCCCGGACATCGCCATGGCGCCGATCGCGCCCCGGGCGCCGGCGCGCGGAAGGGAGCGCCGGGGCCGGACGGCCACGCGTTCCCGCAGGTCCGCGTATGGCCCGGTACGGGGCGGCAGGGTGTGGGTCATGGTTTACAACCCTCCTCAATACGGTATGTCCGCTACGTAGAGTTGCAGGTCCGCTACCAATCGAAGCGCGACCTAAACCTCTACAGGGCCAAGAAGGGGGCTTGGGCCATGACAACCACGCAAACGCCGACTGCTCTTGAAGAGGTGCACATCCTGTGGACCTCGGAGGGCATGAGCTGCGACGGTGACACCGTCTCGGTCACCGCCGCCACACTGCCGAGTCTGGAGGACGTCCTCCTCGGGCTCGTGCCGGGACTGCCCAAGGTGCACCTGCACAACAAGGTGCTGGCCGCCGAGGTGGGCGACGCCTTCATGGCCCCATTCCACCGGGCGCACAGGGACGAGCTCGGCCCGTTCATCTTCGTCGTCGAGGGCTCCATCCCGAACGAGCGGATCAACGGCGACGGCTACTGGACGTCGATGGGCAACGACCCGGTCACCGGAGAGCCCATCACGGTCAACGAGTGGATCGACCGGCTCGCGCCCAAGGCGTGGGCGGTCGTCGCGGCCGGCACCTGCGCGACGTACGGGGGCATCCACGCGATGGCCGGCAACCCGACGGGCTGCATGGGGCTGGCCGACTATCTGGGCAAGGACTTCCGCTCGGCCGGCGGCCTGCCCATCGTCAACGTGCCGGGCTGCCCGGTCCAGCCGGACAACTTCATGGAGACGCTGACCTGGCTGCTCTACCAGGCCGCCGGCCTGGCCCCGATGATCCCGCTGGACGAGATGCTCCGCCCGACCTGGCTGTTCGGCAAGACGGTGCACGAGGGCTGTGACCGGGCCGGCTACTACGAGCAGGGCGACTTCGCCCGCGACTACAGCTCGCCGAAGTGCCTGGTGCGCGTCGGCTGCTGGGGCCCGGTGGTCAACTGCAACGTCACCAAGCGCGGCTGGATGGACGGCCTCGGCGGCTGCCCCAACGTGGGCGGCATCTGCATCGCGTGCACGATGCCCGGCTTCCCCGACAAGTTCATGCCGTTCATGGACGAACCCCCCGGCGCGGCGGTGTCGGTGGCGCTCAGCAGCCAGTACGGCCGGCTGATCCGCCGCCTTCGCGCCTTCACCAACAACGCGGCGAACAAGGAGCCCAAGTGGCGCCACAACCGCCGCAAGCTGACGAGCGGGTTCGACCCCCGCTGGGGAAACGGTTGAGAGGGAGAGCGGCGAGGTGGCAATCCGTACGGAGCCGACCAAGAAGCGGGCGGGCGAGACCCGCGAGCTGGTGGAGATGTCCTGGGACCCGATCACCAGGATCATCGGCAACCTGGGCATCTACACGAAGATCGATTTCAAGAACCGCGAGGTCGTCGAGTGCAAGAGCACCTCGTCGCTGTTCCGCGGCTACAGCGTGTTCATGAGGGGCAAGGACCCTCGCGACGCGCACTTCATCACCAGCCGCATCTGCGGCATCTGCGGCGACAACCACGCGGTGTGCTCGATCTACGCCCAGAACATGGCCTACGGGATCAAGCCCCCTCCCCTGGCTGACTGGATCATCAACCTGGGCGAAGCGGCCGAGTACATGTTCGACCACACGCTCTTCCAGGACAACCTGGTCTTCGTCGACTACTGCGAGCAGATGGTCAAGGAGACCAACCCCAACCTGCTGCGCCGGGCCGAGACGACCGATGCGCCCAACGCCGGCGTCCACGGCTACCGGACGATCGCCGACATCATGCGCGCGTTCAACCCGTTCAGCGGCGACCTCTACAAGGAGGCACTGCAGGTCAGCCGGATCACCAGGGAGATGTGCTGCCTGATGGAGGGCAGGCACGTGCACCCGTCGACGCTGTACCCGGGCGGCGTGGGCACGGTCGCGACGCCCCAGGTGTTCACCGACTACATGTCACGGCTGCTGAAGGTCCTCGACTTCGTGAAGAGGGCCGTGCCGATGAACGACGACATCTTCGACTTCTTCTACGAGGCGCTGCCCGGCTACGAGGAGGTCGGCCGCAGGCGCGTGATGCTCGGCTGCTGGGGCGCCTTCCAGGACCCGGCGGTGGTCGACTACGACTACCGGAGCATGAACGGCTGGGGCCGCCGGATGTTCGTCACGCCGGGCATCGTCCTGGACGGCGAGCTGCTGACCACCAACCTGGTGGACATCAACCTCGGCATGCGGATCCTGCTGGGCAGCTCGTACTACGACGACTGGCAGGCCGAGGAGACGTTCGTCACCCACGACCCGCTCGGCAACCCGGTGGACCAGCGCCACCCGTGGAACCAGACGACACTGCCCAGGCCGCAGAAGCGCGACCTGGAGAGCGGCAACTACAGCTGGGTGATGAGCCCCCGCTGGTACGACTCGCGCACCGACGACTACCTGGCGCTCGACACCGGCGGCGGCCCGCTGGCCCGGCTGTGGTCCACGGCGCTCGGCCGCCTCGTCGACACCGGCACGGTCCGCTCCACCGGGCAGAGCGTGGAGATCAACCTGCCCAGGAGCGCGTCCCTGCCGGAGACGCAACTGGAGTGGAAGATCCCGCGCTGGGCGAACACGCTCGAGCGCAACCGCGCCCGCGCCTACTTCGTGGCGTACGCGGCGGCGATGGCGTTCTACTTCCTCGAGCAGGCGATGGGCGAGGTCAGGGCCGGGCGCACGCAGGTGTTCACCGACTTCGACGTGCCCGACGAGGCGATCGGGGTCGGCTTCCACGAGGCGGTGCGCGGGGTGCTCTCGCACCACATGGTGATCCGCGAGGGCAAGATCGCGAACTACCATCCGTACCCGCCGACGCCGTGGAACGCCAGCCCGCGCGACATGCACGGCACGCCGGGGCCCTATGAGGACGCCGTGCAGGGCATGCCGATCTTCGAGGAGAACGGCTCCGAGTCGTTCAAGGGCATCGACATCATGCGTACCGTGCGCAGTTTCGACCCGTGCCTGCCCTGCGGCGTGCACATGTACCTGGGCGACGGCAAGGTGCTCAAGCAGGTGCATTCGCCCACCTTCGGCGCGAGCTTCTCCGGCTAGGGACGGGCGATGAACGAGCGCATCGACAGGATCGAGTCCCTGCTCGAACAGGCCGGCCCGGACGCGACCGAGCTCGTCGGGGAGCTGCTCGACCTGTACGGCGAGGGCCTGGCACGGGTCATGGCCGTCGCGGGCGAGGAGGCGGCGGCGCGCCTGGCCGCGGACGAGCTGGTCTCGCCGCTGCTCCTGCTGCACGACCTGCACCCGCTGGACACGCGGGCCCGGGTGGAGACGGCGATCGCCGGCAGCTCGGCCGACGTGCTCGCCGTCGAGGACGACCTGGTACGCCTGCGGCTGCGGGCGGGCGGCTGCCGCTCGTCCACGGCCGCCATGCGGCAGGCGGTGCAGGACGCGGCGCCGGAGATCGAACGGGTCGAGATCGAGTTCGAGGACACGGCCCTGATCCCGGTCGAGAGCCTGGCCGTCCGCCGGGCGCCGGCGACATGACCGGTCTGCTGCGCCGGCTCGCCACGCGCTCCCGCGATCAGTCGCATCCGGCGCAGGAGTGCGAGCTGTGCGGCGAGCCGCTGCCCGCCACCCACCGCCACCTGCTCGAACTGCCCAAGCGCGAGCTGCGCTGCGCGTGCCGGGCCTGTCAGGTGCTGTTCGACCACGCGGCAGCCGGCGGCGGGCACTACCGGCTGGTGCCGGAGCGCCGCCGGCGGCTGAGCGGCCTGAGCCTGGACGAGGAGACCTGGGCGGGCCTGCGGACGCCGGTGCGCACGGTGTTCGTGATCCACGACTCGGGCACCGGGCTCCCGGTCCAGTACTACCCGAGCCCGGCCGGGGCGGTGCAGGCGTCCGTCGATCTGACCGCCTGGGAGCGTCTGCTGCGCGACAACCCGGCGCTCCAGGAGCTGGAGCCCGATGTCGAGGCCCTGCTCGCCGACCGCGACCGCGGCGCCTGGATCGTGCCGGTGGACGACTGTTACGCGCTCGTCGGCGCCGTCCGTACGCGGTGGCGCGGTCTGACGGGCGGTCCGGACGTACGCCAGCACATCACCCGATTCTTCACCGACCTCGACGACCGGTGCTCGCCGGTCACCGACAGGAGCACGACATGACCAAGAAGAGCACGATCAAGACGGGCCGGCGCGACGTACGCCCCGACGCCCCCGCCCACGTCAAGGGCGTCCACGAGGGCAACACGAGCGGCAACTACGACAAACAGGACGGACACCTGTCCGACGGCCGCTCCACGGCCAAGCGCTCGACCGGCATCAACGCCGCCAAGCACGACCCGATCGACCCCGACATGCCCAACCTGTCGCCCGCCTGACCCCGACCACCATGCCACCGACATCACCGGCGCTGCGGATCGAGGTGCGCGGCGTCGACGCGACCGAGCCCGCCGTCGCGCCCGCGCTGCGTTTCCTGCTCCGTCTGGAGGCGGACGCGCCGATCCGCGCGCTCACGCTGACCACGCAGATCCGCATCGACGCCACCGGCCGCGGCTACGACGAGCAGGCGCGGGAGCGGCTCGCCGAGCTGTTCGGCCCGCCCGCGGCCTGGGGACGCAACCTGTCCAGCCTGCTGTGGACGCAGACGGTCACGCACGTGCCGGCCTTCACCGGCGCCACCACCGCGCCGGTCACCGTCCCCTGCACCTACGACTTCGACGTGGCCGCGGCCAAGTACCTGCACGGTCTGCCCGACGGCGAGGTGCCGCTGCGGTTCCTGTTCACCGGCACCCTGTTCTACGCGGAAGAAGGGCGCCTGCAGGCCGCCCACCTGCCGTGGGACACGGAGTCGGCCTTCCGCATGCCGGTGGAGGTGTGGAAGGAGCTCATGGACCGCCACTTCCCGCGTACCGCCTGGATCCGGCTGGAGCGCGACACGTTCGACCGCCTGTACGCGCACCGGGTGCGGCACACGCTGCTCGGCTGGGACGACGCGGTGCGGTCGCTGTTGGAGACGAGCGGAGGCTGACCACGCATGGACCATGTCAGGCAGATCGCGCGGGCCGTGCTGTACGAGGGCTACCTGCTGTGGCCGTACCGGGAGTCGGCGCTGAAGAACCGGCACCGCTGGACGATCGGCGGCGTCCACCCCGAGGGATACGGCAGCCCGTCGATGATGCGTACCGAGTGCCTGCTCCAAGCCGGGCCCCGCGACACCGTTGACGTGTGCGTGCGCTTCCTGCACGTCGTGACCCGCAACCCGCCCGGCCAGGAGGCACGGGAGCGCGAGGTGAACGTGCCGGGCCTCGTCCTGGACGAGCTGCTGTCCGGCCCCGTCATCACGAAGCTCGACATTCCGGACGGGCTCCGCCGCGGCCCCGGAGACGTGGCGCGCGGCTGGGAGGCCCTGTGCGGCCGGATCGAGGCGAGCGCGCGGCGGCTGCGGCCGGACCTGTTCCGGATCACGGTCGAGGTGGCCAACACGACGCCCTGGCACGGAGGCACCCGCGACGAGGCCATGCGGCGCACGCTGGTCTCGGCGCACACCGTGCTGCGCGCGCGGGGCGCCCGGTTCGTCTCGCTCATGGACCCGCCCGAGGAGCTGCGGGCGGACGCGGCGGGCTGCGACAACGTCGGCGCCTGGCCGGTGCTCGTCGGGCAGGACACCGTCCTGTCCGCACCGATCATCCTGTACGACAACCCGAAGATCTCGCCGGAGAGCCCCGGGGACCTGTTCGACGCGACCGAGATCGACCAGCTCCTCACGCTGAGCGTGCTCGCGCTCAGCGACGAGGAGCGGCACGAGATCCGTGACGGGGATCCGCGCGCCCGGGAGATCCTCGACCGCTGCGAGTCCCTCACACCCGAGGAGCTGATGCGGCTCCACGGCATCATGCGCAGGACGGAGCCATGAGCGAATTCTGGGACCAGATGGAGAGCCGCGGCCCCGGCGAGGTGGTCGTCGGCGGAGTGCCGGTCGGGCCGGGCAGCAGGGTCCGGCTGCGACCTGGCAACCGGGCCGACATCTTCGACCTCGTGCTCGACGGCCGCGTCGCGGTGGTGGAGAGCGTGGAACAGGACGACGAGGGCGCCTTCCACGTCGCGGTCACGCTCGACGACGACCCCGGGCGCGACCTGGGCGAGGCCCGGCTGCCCGGGCACCGGTTCTTCTACTCCGCCGAGGAGATCGAGCCCCTCGAAAGCCCCGCCCGCGTCCTGGTCGCCGGGATCGGCAACGTGTTCCTGGGCGACGACGGGTTCGGCGTCGAAGTGGTCCGGCGTCTCGCTGAGGAGGCGGCCGTCCCGGGCATGGACGTCGTCGACTTCGGCATCCGCGGCATGGACCTGGCCTACGCCCTGCAACGGGAGTACGCGGGCGTGGTCTTCGTGGACGCGGCGGCGCGCGGCCAGGCTCCCGGCACGCTCACCGTCCTCGAGCCCGAGCTCCCGGACGAGAGCGACACGCTGGTGGAGACGCACGGCATGGACCCGGTCAGGGTCCTGCGGCTGGCCCGGCAGCTCGGCCGGCTCCCCGCCCGGGTGCGGGTCGTCTGCTGCGAGCCGGTCTCGGTCGGGGAGGCGCTGTTCGAGCTGAGCGAGCCCGTACGGGCGATGGTCGGCGAGGCCGCGAGCCTTGTGAAGTCCCTGGTTATGGAAATGATTGCGGAAAGCACCGTTCCGGGCTCCCGCGATCCGGCATCCCGGTGAGGTGATCTGAGATGAGGAAGTCACGCGTGATATCGCTGCTCATGGTCTGCGGGCTGGCGGCGCTGATTGTCCACCAATGGCCGGACATCCGGCGGTACCTGAAGATGGAACGAATGTAGGCAGCATGCATGAGATCGGGATGTGCGAGGGCCTCGTCGAGCTGATCCAGCAGCGGGCGGGGGGCAGGCGGGTCAAGGCCGCCCGGGTACGCGTCGGCGCCCGGCACGCCGTCGTCGGCGACGCCTTCGACCAGGCGTTCACGATGGCTGCGGCCGGCACGGCCGCGCAGGACGCCGAGGTGGAGCTCGTCGTCACGCCGATGACCGTGCGCTGCGAGACCTGCGGCAGCCTCTCCGAATCGGTGGACGCGCTGGCCGTCTGCCCGGTCTGCGGCGGTGACGACGTCGACCTCAGCGGCGGCGAGGAGCTGGTACTGGAGTCCGTCACCTTCGGCGAGGAGGTGCCCGGTGTGTCTCGGCATCCCCGGTGAGCTCGTCGAACGCGTTCCCGAGCACGACGACCTGGCCGTGGTGGACGTCAGCGGCGTGCGCCGGCGCATCAACATCGGCCTGCTCTCCGAGGAGCGGCTCGTGCCGGGCGACTGGGTGCTCGTGCACGTCGGGTTCGCGCTGTCCAAGATCTCCGAGAAGGAGGCGCAGGCCGTGCTCGACTACCTGGAGGGGCTCGGGCAGCCGTACGCGGACGAGCTCGACGCGCTGCGCGCCTCGGACATCACGTGAGATCGGGCGAGGGGGCCTCTGATGCGGTTCGTCGATGAGTTCCGCGACGCGGACCGGGCGCGGGCGCTCGCCGCGCAGATCGCCGCGCGCTGCCGGCCGGGCCGCCGGTACACGTTCATGGAGGTGTGCGGCGGCCACACGCACACCATCTACAAGCACGGCCTGGAGGACCACCTGCCGTCCGAGGTGAACCTCGTGCACGGTCCCGGCTGCCCGGTCTGCGTGATCCCGATGGGCCGGGTGGACGACGCCATCCACATCGCCCGCCAGCCGGGCGTGATCATGACGTCGTTCGGCGACATGATGCGGGTGCCCGGCGGTACGGGCTCGTTCCTGGACGCCAAGGCGGCCGGGGCCGACATCCGGATGGTCTACTCGCCGCTGGACGCGCTCAAGATCGCGCGGGCCAATCCGGACCGGAGAGTCGTGTTCATGGCGATCGGGTTCGAGACCACCGCGCCCTCCACCGCGATGACCGTACTGCGGGCCGCGGAGGAGGGCCTGGCCAACTTCTCCGTCTTCTGCAACCATGTCATGATCATTCCGGCGATCAAGGCCATCCTCGACTCGCCGGACCTGCGACTCGACGGGTTCATCGGCCCCGGCCACGTCTCGGCGGTGATCGGCTGCGAGCCGTACGAGTTCATCGCCCGCGACTACGGCAAGCCGATGGTGGTGGCCGGGTTCGAGCCGCTGGACATCCTGGCCTCCGTGCACATGCTGCTCGGCCAGCTCGCCGAGGGCCGCTGCGAGGTGGAGAACCAGTACGCCCGCGTGGTGCCCTGGCACGGCAACCGCGTCGCGCTGTCGGCCATCGGCCGGGTGATGCGGCTGCGACCGCACTTCGAGTGGCGCGGGCTCGGGTTCATCGCGCACTCCGCCCTCGCCATGGCCGACGAGTACGCCGCCTTCGACGCCGAGCGGATCTTCGACCTGCCCGGCGTGCGCGTGGCCGACCCCAAGTCGTGCCAGTGCGGCGAGGTGCTCAAGGGTGTGCTCAAGCCGTGGGAGTGCAAGGTGTTCGGCACCGCCTGCACGCCGGAGACGCCGATCGGCACCTGCATGGTGTCCTCGGAAGGCGCCTGTGCCGCGTACTACAACTTCGGGCGGTTCAGCCGGGAGCAGATGCGCGCGGCGGCCCGCGAGCCGCTGGCTGAGGAGGCGAGCCGGGCATGAGCCGCGAGCAGCAGGTGCTCGACCGCATCGAGCGGATCCGGCGGCGCAAGCCGGTCATCAGGGAGGAGCTCATCACGCTCGCCCACGGCGCCGGGGGCAAGGCCACGCAGACCCTGATCGAGGCCGTCTTCCTGGAGGCGTTCCGCAACCCGCTGCTCGCCCCCTTGGACGACGGCGCGCTCCTGCGGATCGAGGACGGGCAGCTGGCCTTCACCACCGACTCCTACGTGGTGTCGCCGCTGTTCTTCCCCGGCGGCGACATCGGTGACCTGGCCGTCAACGGCACCGTGAACGACCTGGCCATGTGCGGGGCCAGGCCGGCCCACCTGTCGGCGGGCTTCATCCTGGAGGAGGGCTTCCCCGTCGCCGACCTGCGGCGCATCACCGACTCGATGGCGGCCGCCGCGGCGGCGGCCGAGGTGACGATCGTCACCGGCGACACCAAGGTCGTCCAGCGCGGCAAGGCCGACGGCTGCTACATCACCACGGCCGGAGTCGGGCTCGTCGAGCAGCCGGTCACGCTGTCGGCCGCGCGTGCGCGGCCGGGGGACGCCGTCATCGTGTCGGGCCCGATCGGGGAGCACGGCGCCGCCATCATGCTGGCCAGGGGCGACTTCGACATCGAGGCGCCGATCACGTCCGACACGGCCCCGCTCCACGGGATCGTCTCCGAGCTGCTGAAGGCGCTGCCGCAGCACGTCAGGGCGCTGAGGGACGCCACCCGGGGAGGGGTGGCCACGGTGCTCAACGAGGTGGCCCGCGCGTCGGAGGTGGCCGTCGTGCTGCGGGAGGATCAGATCCCGGTACGGCCCGAGGTCACCGGCGTGTGCGAGCTCCTCGGCCTCGACCCGCTCTACGTGGCCTGCGAGGGCCGCTTCGTGGCGGTGGTGGACGGCGAGCACGCCGGACAGGCACTCGAGACCCTGCGCTCCCACCCGCTGGGCGCCGACGCCGCGATCGTCGGGACCGTCGCCGACGCGCCGGCCGGGCTGGTCCTGCTCCGCACCGCCTTCGGCGGCACCAGGGTGGTGGACGTGCTCGTGGGCGACCCGCTACCCCGCATCTGCTGAGACCAGGACGGCCAGCACGTGGTAGAGCGTCGCCTGCGCCTCCTGGATGCGGTGCACCGACGACGACGGGACGACGAACAGGTGCTCCGCCAGCCGCTCCTCGGCCATGCGCCCGCCTCCCGAGCCGGCGAAACCGATCGTCACCATCCCCTGGCTCCCGGCCTGGGCCAGCCCGCTCAGCACGTTCGCCGAGCCGCCGCTGGTGGACAGCGCGCAGGCGATGTCGCCCGCGCCGCCGAGCGCGGCGAGCTGGCGCGCGAACACCACGTCGAAGCCGATGTCGTTGCCGAGCGCCGTGACCAGCGCCGAATCGCAGGCCAGCGACACCGCGGGCAGCCCGCGCCCGGTGAACAGCGCCGCCACCGACCTCGCGTCCGTGCTGCTGCCGCCGTTGCCGAACGTGAACAGCCGCCCGCCCGCGCGGAACGCGGCGGCCACCGCCGCCGCGCACGCCACCAGCGGCGCCTCCAGCTCGTCGAGCACCCGCCGCCGCAGCTCCAGGCTCTCGAGCGCCTTCTCGGCCGTGGACACCGTCAGGTCGAGCGGGTCACGCCGCAGGAACGGATAGAGCGTCCCGGTCACTGTTCGTCCCTTCCGAGCACGGCGATGGCCTCGCCCGCGTGCACCAGCACAGTGTCGCCGACCCGCACGTCCACGAGCGCCACACTGATCTGCTCAGTCCCGGCGCCGGTGTCGGCCCGTGCCAGCCCCGCGGGCAGCAGGCCGACCACCCGGACCTGTACGGCGACGTCGCCGCAGGTCACGCAGGAGTCACAGGCGTCCTCGGTCATGCGGCGGCCTCCTGGAACACATGGACCAGCTCCCAGAGCAGGTGGTACACCGTGATGTGGATCTCCCGCGCGACCAGCGGATCCTCGCTCCGCGCCGACAGCACGTGATCGGCTTCCCGGCACTCCTCGTTCGCCGTCAGGGCGACGGTCAGCATGCCGAGCGCGCGGGCGGCGGCGAGATCACCGGCAGCGGGCCGAACCCCCACGGCGATGTCCTGGGGCCGTCCCAGTACCGGCAGCAACGAGGGATCGGCGCCCAGGCAGAGCGCGGGCAGCGCGCGCTTGCCCACGATCACCGGGTGCGTGAACTCCACCGCCACGTGCGCCGCGTCCGCGGCCGCCTCGGCCCGGCCGAACGCCAGCAGCCTGCCGCCGCTCCGGAACCGCCCGGACATGTCGGACGCGGCCGCGATGACGGCGCCGACGTCTGCCACCAGCGCCATACCCGCGGCGTCACGGACCCGATCGAGCACTTGCGACATCCCGTCTTCTCGGATGCACGACATCGCCCATTCCACCGCGGGACGGCATGAATGATGGGGTTTTCTCGGCCACCGATTCGGCAAGGTCCCGGCAAGATTCCCCTTGCCGGGACCCTGCCATCGGCTACTCCAGGTGGTCGCTCGGTTTGCCCTGGAACTCGCGGACCTCGATCGGGAGCGTGGTCGCGCGGGCGAGCTTGCGGCCCCATTCGAGCGCCGACTCCAGGTCGGGCGCCTTGATGATGGACAGGCCGCCGACGTGCTCCTTGCCCTCGACGTACGGGCCGTCGGTGACCAGGGGCTCGCCGCCCCCGGGACGCACCACGACGGCCGCCCCCGCATCGTGCAGCCCGCCCGCGAAGACCCAGGCCCCGGCCGCCTTGAGCTCCTCGTCGAACGCCGCAACATCACGCATGATCGGCTCCAGGAGCTCGGGCTGCAGCGGGCCGCCGTCTGGCTGCTGGATGCTGAGCAGGTAGTGCCTCATGTCGCTGTGACCTCCCTTGATGTGGTGGATGATGCCCACTGGGCTTCACCGGCTACACGAACGGCCTCCCGCCGATTCGACAGCGAAGGGAGATCTCACGCCATCCGATTTCCGAGGTCGATGCCCGACAGGTCGGCGCGCGAGGAGACGCCCAGCTTCGGGAAGGCCTTGTACAGGTGGAACCCCACCGTCCGCGGGCTCAGGAACAGCTGGGCGCCGATCTGCCGGTTCGTGGCGCCCGTCGCGGCCAGGCGGACGACCTGGAGCTCCTGAGGGGTCAGCGCGTCGAGCGGTCTCGCCTCGACCCCGAGCTCCGGCATGTCGGCGCGGGCGCCGGTCGCGGCCAGCTCCGTACGGGCCCGTTCGGCCCATGGGGCGGCACCCATGGCGGCGAACCGGCCCATCGCGGCGCGCAGCCGCACTCCGGCGTCGGAGCGGCGGCGCGCCCGCCGCAGCCATTCGCCGTACAGCAGCTCGGTCCTGGCCCGCTCGAACTCGCACCCTCCCCGGGCGTGCCACTCGAGCGCCGCGCCGTAGTGCGTCTCGGCCTCGTCGCGCGGAACGAGCAGGGCGCGGCAGCGATGCGTGACGGCGGCGGCCCACGGCTGTCGGCTGGCCGCCGCCCAGGCGTCGAACCGGGCGAACGCCTCGGAGGCACGCTCCGGCTCCCCCAGCCGGGCGCAGGCCTCGACGTAGCCGGCTATGGCGAAGGTGACGATCACGGTGTGGCCGAGCGGGCCGTCGAGGACCCGCGCCATCCGCCCGGCCACCGCCTCATAGCGGGCACGTACGAGGTCGAGCAGGGTCAGCGCGCAACCGCCCCACCCGGACCCGTGGCGTTCCTGGGCGGCGCCCTCGGCCTGCCGGGCGAGCCGTACGCACGTCTCGTCCTCGCCCTCGACGGCGGCGAGCCACGCCAGGATGCCGTGCAGGTGCCGCAGCCGCCCCACCTGCCCGGTGTCGTGGGCGATCTGCCAGGCCTCGGCCCCCGACTCCGCCGCCTCCGCGTGCCTTCCGCGCAGGATCTGCGCCTGGGTGAGCAGTTGCAGGGCATGCGGCAGCGCGCCGATCAGGCCCTGCTCCCTGCAGGCGGCCACGCGCGCGGCGGCCAGCTCGCCGGCCGCGTCGGCGTCGCCGGTCATCAACGCGCTGAACACCGCGTACGTGCCGGCGACCGGGTCGGCGGCGTCGCGCGGCGAGAGAGCGGCGCGCATGAGCGGCAGGCCCGAGGCCGGGTCGCCGGCCGCCACGCGCTCCATGCCGCGTACCGTTCCCGCCACGGGATCGCCGCCGGGCACGACGGATTCGAGCAGTTCGGCGGCCTGCCGCAGCGCGGCGTGGTCGCCGGCGAACCAGGCCTCGCCGGCGGCGGTCGCGAGCAGGGACGCGGCGTCGGCCGGCGCGGTGCGGGCGATGCCGGCGGCGGCGTCGATCAGCGCCGCCGGCGCCGGGGTGCCGTGCTCGGAGTCGACCGCCGCCCGCACGGCGACCAGCCGGGCCAGCACGACGGGCTCGTCGGTCAGGCGCCGGCCCCGGTCGGCCGCGGCGCCGGCCCGGTCTAGCTGCCCGGCCCCCAGCGCCGCGTCGGCGGCCGCGGCCAGCCGGCGGGCCCGACGCCGCTGATCGACGGTCAGCTGCGCCGCCCGCTCGTACGCGGTGGCGGCCGAGGCATGGCTGCCGCGCTGCCGGGCCCGATCTCCGGCGGCGGCCAGCACGCCGGACGTCTCCTCGTCGGGCCCGACGGCGGCGGCGGACAGGTGCCAGGCCCTGCGGTCGGCCTGCTCGTCGCCGTCGAGCGCGTCGGCCAGCGCGCGATGGGCGGCCACACGCCGGGCGAGGGGCGCCTCGTGATAGGCGGCCGTCTTGACCAGGGGATGGCGGAAGCGCAGCAGTCCGTCGGAGACCGTCACCAGCTGGCGGCGCTCGGCCGGCTCCAGGTCGGGCAGCCCCGCCCCGAAGCCCTCCGCCGCCCGCAGGACGAGCTCCAGGCCGCCGGCGCCCTCGGCCGCGGCGACCAGGAGCAGGAGCTGCGTGCGTTCGGGAAGCTGCCGGATCGCGGCGCGTAACGACTGCTCGAGCCGCCCGGCCAGGGAGAGCCTGGGCGGTTGCAGCGGCAGCGGGGCCAGCTGCCCCGCCCGCTGCTCGGGTGTGAGGACCGCGGCGAACTCCAGCAGAGCGAGCGGGTTCCCCTCGGATTCCTCGATCACGCGGTCCCGGACCTCGGGCACCAGATCGGCGGCCTCGGACTCCGCGAGCAGCGTCTCGCAGTCGGCCCGCGTGAGACCGGTCAGCCTCAGCTCGGGAACGCCGTGGACGGGCGAATCCGTACCGTCGTCGCGGGCGACCAGGATCATGGTGATCCGCTCGGCCTCCAGCCGGCGCGCCGCGAACACCAGCGCGTCCACCGACGCCCGGTCCAGGCACTGCACGTCGTCGACCAGGCAGAGCAGGGGACGCTCCTCGGCGAGGTCGGCGAGCAGGGTCAGCACGGCGAGCCCGACGAGGAAGCGGTCCTGGGCGCCCTCCTCGCTCTCGCCGAACGCGCCGAGCAGCGCCGCCCGCTGCGCCGCGGGAAGGGCGGGGATGAGGTGCCGCGCCGGTCGCAGCAGCAGGTGGAGTGCCGCGAAGGGCAGCTCCGCCTCGGACTCCACGCCGGTGACCCGCAGCACCAGCAGATCGTCCCCCGCCGTACGGGCGGCCTCCGCCAGCAGCGCCGACTTGCCGATCCCGGCCTCGCCGCGCACCAGGACGGCGTTGCCCCGGCCGGTCACCGACTCGGCGATCATCTTCTCGAGGAGGGCGATCTCCGCATTACGCCCGATCATGATGCCCCGACCCTACCTAAGCGGCAGCCGGCGCCCGCGAGCCGCCCGGTCATCGTGACTTATTCACCGGCGAGGCCCGACCCGTACGGTCAGGAGCCATGACGACCGTGACCCTGCACCCGGTGGGCACCGTGATCGGCGGGCGCACCGAGGCGTTCGACGACGACTGGAACACCGAGGAAGCACTGATCCGCCTCGACGGGACGCGCTTCGCACCGGACGCGCTCGCCGGGCTGGACGAGTTCTCGCACCTGGAGGTGGTGTTCCTCTTCCACCTCGTGGACCCGGCTTCCGTGCACACCTCGGCCCGCCGCCCCAGGGGCAATCCGGACTGGCCGCCGGTGGGCATCTTCGCGCAGCGGGCCAAGAACCGGCCGAACCGGCTGGGGGTCTCCCGCTGCCGCCTGCTCGCGGTGGACGGCCTCGACGTGCGCGTACGCGGTCTGGACGCCATCGACGGCAGCCCGGTCCTCGATCTCAAGCCGTACATGGCGGAGTTCGGCCCGCAGGGTGAGACCGCCCAGCCGGCCTGGGCGACCGAGCTGATGCGCACCTACTACTGAGACAAGGGGATCCCGGACATGAACGCAGAGCTTCCGGAGAGCACGGACGTCCTGATCGTCGGCGCGGGCCCGGTGGGCCTGGCCCTGGCCACCGCGCTGGCCCGGCAGGGCGTGCAGGCAGTCCTGGTGGACAAGGCGGCGAGCGGCGCCGACACCTCGCGGGCCTCCGTCGTGCACGCCCGCACCTTGGAGGTGCTGCGCGAGATCGACGTGAGCGACGAACTGGTGTCCCTGGGCGTCACCGTGCCGCGCTTCACCGTACGCGACCGCGACCGGATCCTCCTGACGGTGGGCTTCGACGAGCTGCCGACCGACTTCCCGTACACGCTGCTGGTGCCGCAGGACGTGACCGAGCGGGTGCTGCTGGACCGGCTGCTGGCCGCGGGCGGCACGGTGCACCGCGCGTGCGAGGTCACGGGCGTCGAGCAGAGCTCCACGGGGGTCACCGCCACGACCGCCGACGGCCGGCTGATCCGCGCCTCGTACGTGGTCGGCGCCGACGGCATGCACAGCACGGTACGCGAGCACAGCGGCATCTCCTTCACCGGCGACACCTACGCCCAGTCGTTCGTGCTCGCCGACGTGCGCCTCGACTGGGCGGGAGCCGCCGACGAGGTCTCCCTGTACTTCGCCCCGGCCGGGGTGACCGTCGTCGCCCCGCTGCCGGGCGGCCGCCACCGGATCGTCGCGACGGTCGAGGAGGCCCCCGAGCGCCCGGACATCCCCGACATCCAGGCGCTCCTGGACACCCGCGGCCCGGTCGCCCACCCGGCCACGGTCACCGACCTGGTCTGGAGCTCACGGTTCCGCGTCCACCACCGCCTCGCGGACCGCTATCGGGCAGGCCGGATCTTCCTGGCCGGGGACGCGGCCCACGTCCACAGCCCGGCCGGCGGCCAGGGCATGAACACCGGCATCCAGGACGCGCTCAACCTGGCGGGCAAGCTCACCGCCGTGCTGCGTGACGGCGTCCCGGAGACGGTCCTGGACGCGTACGAGGCCGAGCGCCGCCCGGTCGCCGAGGAGGTCGTCGCCTTCACGCACAAGATGACGAGAATCGCGACGGTGGGCAACGGCCCCCTCCGCTCCCTGCGCAACACGGCCCTGCGCGCCCTGGACTTCATCCCGGCGGTTCACCACACGATGGCGATGAACCTGTCGGAGCTGGCGGTCACCAAGTGACGGGGAGCTCGTAGACGCCGTAGACCGCGCCGTCGTGCTTGAACGGGATCCGGTCCAGGTCCGTCGCCAGGCTCAGGGTGGGGACGCGCCGGTAGAGGGTGCTGTAGGCGACCTGCAGCTCCATCCGGGCCAGGGGCTGGCCGAGGCACTGGTGCACGCCGAAGCCGAAGGCCACGTGGCGGCGGGCGTCGCGGCGGATGTCCAGCTCGTCCGGGTTGTCGGGGAAGACCGAGGGGTCACGGTTGCCGATGTCGTTGGCCATGATGATCCCCTCGCCCGCCCTGATGGTCCGGCCGGCGATCTCGATGTCCTCCAGCGCGACGCGGCGGCGTCCGTTGTGGGTGATGTTGAGGTAGCGCAGCAGCTCCTCCACCGCCCCGGCGACCAGCTTGGGGTCGTCGGTCTCGCGCAGCAGGGCCAGCTGGGCAGGGTGCCGCAGCAGGGCGAGAGTGCCGAGCGCGATCATGTTCGCGGTGGTCTCGTGCCCGGCGATCAGCAGGAGCACGCCCATCTGGGCGGCCTCCTGACGCGTCAGGTCACCGGCCTTCACCCGCTCGGCCACCCGCGACAGCAGGTCGTCGCCCGGCTCGGTGAGCTTCCTGCCCACCAGGTCGTCCAGGTACTGGGCCAGCCGCCCGCCGGCGGCGGCCCGCTCCTCAGGCGCCACGCTGCGCTTGATGATGGTCTTGCTGTTCTCCTGGAAGAAGTCATGATCCGTGTACGGCACGCCGAGCAGCTCGCAGATCACCAGCGAGGGCACCGGCAGCGCGAACGCCTCGACCAGGTCCACCGGCTTCGGCCCTGCCAGCAGGTCGTCGATCATGTCGTCCACGATCTGCTGCACGGCCGGGCGCATGGACTCCACTCGCCTGACGGTGAACGCCGCCTGCACCATGCGGCGCAGCCGCGCGTGCTCGGGGTCGTCCATCAGGATGAAGCTGAGTCCGATGCCGCCGCCGCTTCCAGCGGGAACCGGGATCGGGAAGCCGGGGCGGGTGACGTCGGAGCTGACCCTCCGGTCGGCCAGCAGGGCCCGCTGCTCCGCGTACGTCGTCACCAGCCAGGCCGTGCCACCGCTCTCGGGGATCCGGACCCTGGCCAGCGGCCCTTCCTGCTGGAGGTCGCGCAACTGCGGCGGAGGGTCGAACGGGCACCCGGCCGCCCTGGCCATCGGGAAGTCCGGAAGCTCGGCCGGGCTCAAGGTGTCGGTCATCGCGTGCTCTCTTCTGGGAGAAGTCGGTAGGAAGGGGATTACGCGTTCTCGCTGAGCTCGATGGCGGCCGCGGGGCAGACGGCGGCGGCCTCGCGGACGGACGCGTGCAGATGCTCGGCGGGCTCCACCTCCAGCAGGATGACGATGCCGTCGTCCTCACGCTGGTCGAAGACGTCCGGCGCGAGCAGCACGCACTGGCCCGCACCGCAGCACTTGTCCTCGTCAACGCGTACTTTCATCTGATGTTCCTCTCTGTTCGTCGGGTGTGAAAGGGGCCGCCCACAGCGCGACCACGGCGTCGATCAGCCCGGTCGCGGCGTCGTGCCAGGTGGCCCTGGGCGTGGGCCGGCCCTCGGCCAGAGCGCGTTCGCGCTCGGCGCACATGTGGACCATCAGCTGGCTCGTCATTTCGCTGCGCTCCGCGCGTACCTCGGGGGGCAGCTGGGGCAGGCACCGGTTGAGCCCGGTGACGATCTCGACGAGCGTGGGCGAAGTCAGGGCCTCGTCGATCATGATGTCGCGCAGCGCGGGGTCGGTCGTCACCTGCGCGCCGAACCTGGCGAACCACGTGGGGCTGCCCAGCGCGTCCAGGTGCTCGGTGACCGGGCGGATCAGGCAGGCCGCCCAGTCGCGTGCGTCGGCCGAGTCGCCGATCTCGGCCAGCATGCGCTCGCGGATGCGCTCGAGCTGCTCGGCGTGCTTGCGCACGATCGCGCGCACCAGATCGGCCTTCGTGCCGAAGTGGTAGCCGACCGCCGCGTTGTTGCCCTGGCCCGCGGCCTCGCTGACCTGCCTGTTGGACACGGCGAACACGCCCTGCTCGGCGAACAGCCGCTCCGCGGCCGTCAGGATCTGCTCACGGGTCGCGCTGACCCGCTCGGCTCGCACGGCCATCCTCACCACCGCACCGGGGCTTCCTCCTGCTCACCGCCGGATTGACTCACCGTGACCTCCCAGAGTGGACATCGATCCGGGTTCACCCAACCAAAGCGTGAATGCTTAAGTCAAGCGACTGAATTAAAAACTACCCTCTTCGAGGCGTACGCGAGCATGGGACGGCCTCCCACGGGTGTGGAGGGGACCCGGGGGAGGCCGTCAGCGAGTGGGGGTCAGATGCTGATGCGGCCCGCGCCCGCACCTCCGGTCACGATCGACTTCACGCTGGAGGGGGTGTCCAGGGTGAAGGAGTACGGGATCGAGCCGACGCTGCCTCCGGCGCTGCCGCTGCCGGAGTTCACGAAGTAGTTGTTGCGGGCGACGAGGTTGCCCGCGGGAGAGCTGCCCTCGCCACGGTGGAACGGGTCCTTGGTGTTCTCGAAGTAGTTGCCCTCGACGAGGACGCCCGCCTCACAGGTGGACGCCACACCGTAGCTGCCGATGTTGGAGTAGAAGTTGTTGTACACGTGCACCGGGTTGCCGAAGCGCACCCGCGGGTGGCGCTGGTTGGTCCCGTCGAACCAGTTGTGGTGGTAGGTCACCCTCAGGTGGCCGCGGTCCTCGCCGCCGTTGCTGTCGCTGTGGCCGAGCAGCATGGTCTTGTCGTGGCTCGAGAACCTGTTCCAGGAGACGGTGACGTAGTCGCTGGCGCGCTTGATGTCCACCGCTCCGTCGTAGCCGTTGCTGAAGGAGTTGTGGTCGATCCACACCCGCGTGGAGTACTGGACGTTGATACCGTCGTCGTTCCAGTTGCGGAAGGTCAGGTTGCGGATGATGACGTTGGACGCGTTGGAGACGTTGAATCCGCAGCCGGCGATCACCGCGCCGGAGTTGCCGATGACGGTCTTGTTCGAGGCCACGCGGAGCATGCCGGAGCAGGAGATCGTCCCCGACACCCTGATCACCGCGGTGGAGCCGGACGACAGGGCGCTGGACAGGGCGGAGGACGAGCTCACCGTCGTCGGGGACGTGTTGCCACCGCCCGTCGTGCCGCCGCCCTGCGTAGCCCATCCGACCGGGGCGCTGTCGGCCGCCGACGCGGGCTGCGCGGTCATGGCCGGCCCGGCCACCCCGGTGATCGCGGCGGTAAGGCCGCTGACCAGTTTGGAGGTGCGTCGCATCTCTGTTCTCCTCCCGTGCTTGCGAGTCGTTTCCTGACTGCCGTTCACATTTGTGAACGCCACACACATGAGCGAACGACCGCAACGGTAGGAAAGCGCTTTCCTAGCGTCAATGCCGGGACCGGTGACGATCACTGCCGAAAAAGCATCGCCGCTGGCCAGCGACCCACCTCGGGGCTTTCTCACGGTGAAACTTTCATGTCGGGCCGCCCTTGAGGGTGCCGAATCGGAAATTTACGATCTCCGGCAGTGTGGACAAGCGTGTCCGTCGTCGTGGCATCCTGATCGGCTGCGATGTTGGGGTTCCAGGTCTTCGCCGTCACTGGAGCGCAAGGAATGATCGATCTTCACTTCGTCGGGCCCAGCCGCCCGGCCAACGACTACCCGTTCGTCGACGTGACCGACGGCGACACCCCGAAGATCGAGATGTCGGTCCGCATGGTGTCGATCGACACCCCGGAGAGCCACTACGGCGGCAGCCCGCCGACCGCCCAGGCAACCCTTGAACGCACCAAGGCCCGGCTTCAGGACGGCACGTACGACGCTCTCCCCCAGCACCTGCGCGACTACCTCGTCTCGCGCATCACCTCCGACGCCGCCCTGCACCACCTGACCGCCGGCGAGCTGGCGGCCGAGGCACACCGGACCATGGTGAAGACCCGGCTGACCCGCCGGGACGGGACGCGACGCAAGATGGCGGTCGTCGCCACCGGCGAGCTCGTCGAGGGCCACGGGCGCCTGCTGGCCTACACCGCGCCCTGGTTCGCCGGCTCCGCGTCCGATCCGCTGCCGCCGCGCGACGATCCCGAGCGGCGTACGTTCAACCTCGACATGGTGGCGCTCGGCTGGGCCGCCACCTTCGTGATCTACCCCTCCATCCCGCCCACTTTCGACCTGAACCTGCTGCTCACCGAGGCCGAGGCGGCATGGCAGGAGAAGCGCGGCGCCTGGTCACATTTCGGCCCGGATCTGCTGCTGGGGTACGAGTACCGCGCCTGCGTCAAACTCGGCACCCAGCACCTGGACGACCCCGCGGAGGCGATCGGGGAGGCCTATCAGCGCGTGTGCGTGGACCTGCGTACGCTGACCGAGGTCGGCCTGTACGGCTACCACGAGGTGCCGCCGCCGTACCGGCTGTGGATCTGGGCCAAGGACCTGGACCAGGCCCGAAGGGACCTGCCCATCAAGCACTGACCCGCCGGGGCGGTTCGTTCTTGGGCCCAGGCGGGCGCCGGTGGCGGTCTCCTCCGTGAGGAATTCCAGGCGAAGCGCCGCAGCTCCGGGTCCAGCGAGACCTCACGGGCAAGGCGGTCAAGCGGTCCTGCGCGCCCTGAGGCCATCGAGCAGCACGGTAGTGAGCGGGTCGTCGGGCCGGGCGCCAGGGCGGCAGACCATCACGTTGAGCAGCTCGACGACCTGCTCCGGCGTGAGGTCGCGGCGCATCGTGCCTTCTTCCTGCGCTTGCTCGACGACCTCGGTCAGCAACGCGTTGACCTCCCGTACGAGCTCGCGGGTCGAGGGCGGCGCCGGGGGCGTCCCGACGAGTGAAGTGATCAGGGCGAACGGCTGACCGGCGCAGTGACGCACGACGCGCAGGAGCACCTCCCAGCGGGAGATGTCCTCGGCCGATTGCGCCAGGGCGTGGTCGCGCAGAGCGTGCAGCGCCGTGTTCGCGATGTCCGTGACGAGGGTGAGCCGGTCGGGGAAGTGGCGATAGAGCGTACCCACGCCGAGTCCCGCCGCGCGGGCGATGTCCTCCATGGACACGGCGGGTCCGTGCTCGGCGAACAGGTCGAGCGCGGTCGTCGTGATGCGTTCGCGGTTGCGCCGCGCGTCAGCTCTTACCATTCACCCCCCTTACCGGAATTTCCGATTCAGGTTATCGTAGCCGCCTTCCTTAAGCGGAATATTGTCTTCACCTTAGGAGCAGCCATGAAGCTCGGTGTCTACCTCCACAGCGGCGGCGCAAGCGTGGACTCCCTGGTCGGGCATGTGCGCGACGCGAAGGCCGCGGGTTTCGAGAGCGCCTTCTTCAGCCAGCTGACCTCGTGGGACTCGATCACTGTGGCGGCGCTGGCCGGACGGGAGGTGCTGGGCATCGACGTCGGCACGGCCGTGGTGCAGACGTACCCGAGGCACCCGCTGGCGCTGGCCGGACAGGCGCTCACCGCCCAGTCCGTCAGCGGGAACACCTTCACGCTCGGCCTCGGCCCGAGCCACCGGGAGATCGTCGAGGGGGCGTTCGGCCTGTCCTATGACCGCCCCGCCCGGCACGTGCGCGAGTACCTCAGCGCGCTGATGCCGCTGTTGCGCGGCGAGACGGTCGAGTACCGCGGCGAGACGCTCTCGGCCGTCGGACAGGTGGACGCGCCCGGCGTCGCCGCGCCACCGGTGCTGCTGTCGGCGCTCGGCCCGATGATGCTGCGCATCGCGGGAGAGTTGGCCGACGGCACGGTCACCGTCTGGACGGGCGCCCAGGCGATCAGCGAGCACATCGTGCCGCGCATCACCGAGGCCGCGCGGGCGGCGGGCCGCCCCTCACCACGGGTGGTGGCCAGTGCCATGGTGGCCGTCACGGACGATCCCGAACGGGTCCGTGGCGAGATCGGCGAACGTTTCGGCTTCGCCGGGAGCTTCGCCAGTTACGGCTCCATGCTGGAGCGCCAGGGCCTTTCCGGCGTGCACGAGACGGTTATCGCCGGAGACGAGCGCACCGTCGAGAAGTCGATCGCCCAGTACGCGGACGCCGGCACGACGGAGTTCCTGGTCAGCCCGGTCGGAGACGCGCAGGAGCGGGCCCGCACCCTCGACTTCTTCCGCCGCTGAGACCAGGTGGCGGGGATCACCCACTCCCGCCGCCGCCACAACCCCCGCCGCCGCAGCCACCGCCCCCACAACCCCCGCCACCGCATCCCCAGCCGCCGCTGCCGGGGATGGCCCCGTACGAGTGGCTGAGGCCCAGGTCAGCCGGGTAGAGATGGCCGTCGGGGATCGCCCGGGTGCTGAGCTCGGCCGACAGCCCGGGGTCCCCGAGGTGGCTCAGCCCGTAGAGGGCCAGCGGCATGGCCACCGCGTCGGCGACGACCCCGTGCGGGTGCTCCCGCCGCGCCTTCTCCACGTGGTGGCGCCCCGCCCGGCCCAGCGTGACCCGCCGGTTCCCGGCGTACAGGGGTGCGAGCTTCTTGGCCACCAACCAGCTCGCGCCGAACCCCAGCAGGCTCGCCACCGACAGCTCCGGCGAGCCCATCACGATCATGACGATCACGTTGACCACCGCCCCGCCGACCGCGATCGCGGGGATCCACCTCAGCAGGTCCCGGCAGACGCGGTACCCGGCCACGGCCCGAGGATCGACGATCAGGCCCAGGCCGACGAGCCTGTCCCTGATCTCGGCGACCTCCGCGCTCCCCGCCAGTTCGCGCTTGACGCGCATGGCCGGGCGGCCGACCGACCGCGCGGCCATGATCTCGAGCAGTCGCTGCTCCACCGGGTGTCCCGCGGAGACGGCGGTGCGGACGCGGTGCAGCTTGCCCCCTCTCGAGACCCGGATCTCGCCCTCCCTCGACAGCAGCCCCACTACGGTGTCCGCCACCCGCCAGGGGCCGCCCGCCAGATAGGCGAGGTCGTAGTAGCCGAGCTCGACGTCCCGCAGCCCGCCGATCCGCAGGCGGGCCCGGGCCAGCGACAACTCCGCCGTGAGAACCGTGCCGACGGTGACCGCCCCCAGCAGCGCCGACACGAGAGCCAGGACAACGTCCATGAGACCTCCCCGTTTCCCGATCAACGCATTAGGGGGAGATAAGGGTTCCGGTCAACGGACTTCCCGTGAGGCCGCGGTGCGGATGATGCCCAGCGCCTCCTCGAGGCGGTCCGCGTGGGTGCGGAAGTTGAGCACGCACAGGCGCAGGAAGAACCTCCCGTCGATGGTCGTGCTGCTCAGGTACACGCGCCGGGTGGCGTTGATCTCGGCCAGGAACCGCCTGTTGCGTTCGTCCGTACCGCGTAGCCGGAAGAGCACCACGGTCAGGTCCGGCTGCCACGGCACCTCGAAGCGCGCGTCCTGGGCGAGGCGGCGGTGGAGGTCGGCGGTGAGATCGAGCTTCTCGTCCAGTTCCCGTTCGAAGGCTTGTACACCGTGCAGGTGCAGCGGCAGCCAGAGCCGCAGCCCGCGGAACTCCCGGGTCAGCTCCACCCCGAGGTGCCCGAAGTCGGGCAGGTCGCCCGTCGGGCTGAGGTCCTGGAGGTACCGGCCGTCGGCCGCGTGGGCGGCATGCAGGACGTGCGGGTCGCGCACCAGCAGCAGGCCGGTGCCGTACGGGAGGAAGAGGCTCTTGTGCGGGTCCAGCACGATCGAGTCGGCCGTCTCCATCCCGGAGAGGCGGGCCCGGCCGCGCTCGGTGAGCTGGAATCCCCCGCCGTAGGCGGCGTCCACGTGGAACCACAGCCCTTCCCTGCGGGCCAGCTCGCCCAGCTCGGCCAGCGGGTCGACGGTGCCGGAGCTGGTGGTCCCCGCGGTGCCGACCAGCAGGAACGGGCGGAGCCCCGCGGCGCGGTCGGCGGCGATCATCGTGGCCGCCGACGGGACGTCCATGCGCAGGTCGGCGGTGGCGGGCACGATGCGGATCCGTTCGGCGGGCAGACCGGCGATGCGGGCGGCCTTGGCGACGCAGTAGTGCGTGTGCTCGGTCACGTAGATCGTGCCGTCCCCCAGGGCGTGGCTCGCGGCTGCCGTGCCGTCCGCCAGCGACTGGCGCGCGGCGAGCAGGGCTGACAGCGTCCCCACCGAGCCGCCTGTCGTGACCAGCCCGCCCGCTCCCGGCGGCAGCCCGAACCGGTCGCAGAACCAGGTCAGCACCCCGTGCTCCATGGCCACCAGCGCGGGCGCCGTCTGGGCCACGCCGGTGAACCGGTTGACGGTCTCGGCCAGCAGCTCGGCCAGCGCGGCGGTGACCAGCCCGCCCGCCGGGAAGTAGGCGAGATAGCCCGGCCCGGCCGTGTCCACGCCCTGCCCGGCGGCCTCGCGGAAAAGCTCCAGGAGCGCGCCGAAGTCGCCGGGGCCGTCGCCGGGCGGCCGCCGCAGGGCGGTGGTCAGCCGTTCGGCCTGCTCGTAGTCGCTCGCGGGGGCCGAGTCCAGCTCGCGGACCCAGTCGGCCAGGAAGTCCACCGCGTGCCGGCCCAGGCGTGCGATGGCGGAGGGGTCGAGGTCAAGGGGAAGAGCACGTTCGTCGGTTGTCACCCGGGCACGGTAGACAGGCGGCGTACGTGAAGGATTGGACGTTATTGCACCCCGCGCTGGTAAGCGCGCGGCGGCACGCCGACGAGGCGGCGGAAATGCCGCGACAGGTGCGACTGGTCGCAGAACCCCACCGTCACGGCCGCCTCGGCGGGCGGTGTGCCCTGCCGCAGCAGTTCACGGGCCTTCGCCACGCGCAGCTGGGTCACGTAGGCGTGCGGCGGCATGCCGTACGCCCGCCGGAACGAGCGCACCAGCGCGTACGGCGTGACCCCAGCCACGGCCGCCAGCTCGGCCAGGCCGGGCGGGTCCGGCATCGTGGCGTGCAGCAGGTCGCGTACTCGGGCCGCGCTCCGCCTGCCGATCCCACGGGTCTGGCGCTGCGGCCGGCGCGTGCCGTACGTGCGGATCATGAGGACCAGCAGCGTGTGGAGCTGGGAGTCGGCGGCCAGCGACGCGCCGGTCTCCGCCGCGCGGTGGGCGGCCAGCACCCGCCGGGCCATCGGCGCGTCGGCGATCACCCGCCGGTCGAACGACGGCGTCCCGCCCGGCACACCGAGCTCGTCCGCGACCTCGCGCACCTGCTCGACGCTCGGGTACAGCACCCGGTACACCCAGCCGTCGGCGGTGTGGGACTGGCCCGTGTGGACGACGCCCGGCTCGATCAGCACGACCTCGTCCACGCCCGTGCGCTCCACCCCGTCGGAGAAACGGATCTCCTCCAGGCCGGCCTCCACCGTCCCGAGCGCGTACGTCTCATGGCTGTGCCGGGCGAACCGGTGCCGGACGAACTGCGCGCGCATCAGGTCCAGGCCGCCGAGCCCGTGATAGCGCCAGTAGCGGGCAAGTTCCACATGTCCCTTCATAGCGCGAAATCACCCGCGGCAGCAGGGTGAGCTCCGTCGTCACCGGACCAGGTTTGGGGGATCAGCCGGGATCGCCTGACGGCTGCTCGATCGGGAACTGGATCGGGCTGATCAGGTACTGCGTGCGCCCCGGCGCGGGGGCGTTGTCCAGCACCGGCACGATCGCACGGCGCAGCTGGGCGATCAGCTCCAGCAGCTCGTCCCGCGTGAGCCAGACGGCGTGCTGGCGGTAGCCGACGAGGTCCGCCGCCGGATCGGCGTGTTCCTTGTCCAGATAGGCGTTGAACTCGGCGAGCAGGGCGGCCATCGCCACGGCGAACCCGCGCCGGTGGTCCTCCGTCGTCAAGGATCCGGCGGTGCCGGCGTCGATCGTGGCCCGGTCCTGGCGCAGCCGGTAGAGGCGCTCCACCGCGCCGCGCACCCGCCGCTCCTCGGCCACCTCCAGGATCCCCCCGGCGGCCAGCAGCTCGATGTGCCGGTAGACGGTGGCCTTCGAGACGTCGGGGATGCGAGCGCACAGCTGGGAGGTGGTCAGCGTCCGGTCGCCGCGTAGCGCGTGGACGATGCGTAGGCGTACGGGCTGCCCCAGAAGCTCCAACGGGTCCATTCCCCTACGATCTCATGCTCTGCCACCTTTCTCGAAAGTCGAGAAAGCCTTACCGCGACTTCCCACGGTCCCGCTGGAAGGTGGCGTACAACCACCACAGCGAAGGCAGCAGCAGGACCGCGCCCACGGCCAGCGATCCCAGGCTGGCCGCCAGGACCGCGTCGGTGGCGGCCGCCTCGTCCAGGGAGACGCCGGGGAGCGGCGCGGGATACTGCCCGACGCCCCAGCCCCACAGCAGCCCCATCACTGCCAGGGCGGCGGTGAGCCGTACGGCCACGTACGCGCGCCACCACATCAGCGCGAGCGAGGCCAGCCCCGCCACCACGGAGAGCAGGAGGAGCGGCAGAGCCCGCCCCGACGTCAGCTCGGTGTACAGATCAGGCGTGTCGGCCCGCAGGACGATCAGGCCCACGGCCGAGAGCGCCCCGACGGCCACGCCGCAGACCAGCGCGCGCCGGCGGAAGGCCGCCACGAGGTCGGCGGCGCCGGCGCGCTGGGCGTCGCGGGTCAGGTAGACGCAGGCGAGGTAGGCGGCGACGCCGACGGCCAGCGCCCCCGCTGTCACGGAGGTGGGGTTCAGCCAGCTGCCCACCAGGTCGCCCCTGGCGATGCCGAGCGGCACCCGGCCCGAGGCGATGGCGCCCGCGACCGTGCCCAGGAAGAACGGGGTGACGACGGAGGAGAAGGCGAACGTGGCGCCGAACAGCCGGCGCTGCCACAGCTCCGTGGAGACCTTGCGGAAGGCGAACGCGGCGCCGCGGCCGATGATGCCCAGCGCGGCGAGCGTGAGCGGGATGTAGAGAGTGGAGGCGACGGCGGCGAACACCGATGGGAGCCCGGTCCACGTCAGCACGATCACGAAGATCAGCCACACGTGGTTGGCCTCCCAGACCGGGCCGATCGAGTGCTCGATCAGCTCCCGCTGCCGATGCCCGGTCTTGGCGCCGCCGGCGAGCAGGTCCCAGACGCCGCCGCCGAAGTCCGCGCCGCCGAACAGCACGTAGGCGGTCAGGCCGACCCACAGGACCGCGAGCATGATCTCCGGCAGCGACATGCTCACACGACCTTGTAACCGCTGATGTCGCGTTCCTGGGGCGCGACCGGCACCGGGACGTCGCGGGCCAGGCGGCGCAGCACGTAGACGGTGGCCACGGTGAGCAGCAGGTAGACCACCGTGACGAGGACGAACCCGTACACCAGGCCGGGCGCCGGGTTGACCGCCTGCGACGTGCGCAGCACCCGGAAGACGATCCACGGCTGGCGGCCCACCTCGGTGACGACCCAGCCGGACTCCAGCGCCAGCACCGCGGCCACGCCCGACGCCGCCGCCGCGCGCAGGAACCAGGGCGAGCGGGGCAGGTCACGCCGCCGCCGCCACTCCCACGCCAGCCAGGCGGCCAGGGCCAGCAGGGCGAAACCGAACGCGACCATGATCTGGAACGCCCAGTGCACCACGTTGACCGGCGGACGGTCGCCGGGCGGCACCTCCTCCAGCCCGTGGATCTCGGCGTTCGGGTCCCAGTGCGCCAGCAGCGACAGCCCGTACGGGAGCTCCAGGGCGTACCGCATCTCGCCGTCGATCGCGATGCCGCCGAGATGGAGCGGGACCCCGCGCCCGGTCCTGAACACGCCCTCCATGGCGGCGAGCTTGACCGGCTGCTGGTCGGCGACGGCGTGGGCGGCCCAGTCTCCCACGCCGATCTGCACCGGGGTGATGACCGCCGCCACGGTCAGCGGCAGCAGCAGGCCGAGCCGGTGGTAGCGGTCGCGGCGGCCGCGCAGCATGGCGACGGCGTAGACGCTCGCCATGCCGAACCCGGCGACCATGAACGCGGCCAGGATCATGTGCGTGGTCATCGGCGGCGTGGCCGGGTTGAACATCGCCCCCCACGGATCGACCGACACGACGCGGCCGTCCTTCACCTGGAAGCCGGTCGGCCGCTGCATCCAGGCGTTGGCGCTGACGACGAAGAACGCGCTGGCCACCCCCGCCAGCACGATCGGGACCCCGGCCAGCAGGTGCGCCCTGGGTGGCAGCCGGTCCCAGGCGTACAGGTAGATCCCCACGAAGATGGCCTCGATGAAGAACGCGATGCCCTCCAGGGAGAACGGCAGGCCGATGACCTCGCCGTACACGCCCATCATGCCCGGCCACAGCAGGCCCATCTCGAACGACAGGATCGTGCCCGAGACCGCCCCCACCGCGAACAGCACGCCCATCGCCTTGGCCCACCGGCGGGCCAGCAGCCGGTAGTGCGAGTCGCCACTGCGGTGCCCCCGCCATTCGGCGATCAGCGTGATGGCCGGCATCCCGACGCCGAAGCAGGCGAGCACGATGTGCCAGCCCAGCGAGAGCGCCATCTGCATCCGCGCGGCGCCCAGGTCGGCACCGTTCAGGACATGAACGGCGATCCCGGCCCCGTGACACATGACCTTCGCTCCCCCGCTGCTCGGCTCGATCCCGCCGTCGCGGGTCCTGCCCGGCATCGGGTACAGGTAATGCCACGCCTATCTGTAGCTCTGGTGTCACTCCGAGCAGCCGCAGCTACGCCGCGGCACCAGGGCCGCTGCCGGCGGCTCGGCGCGCCCGTCAAGGGAGAGCAGCAGGTCCACGGCCTGTTCGGCCATGGCCTGGAGCGGCTGTTCGGTGACCGTCAGCGCGGGAGCGGTGTAGGCGCTCTCGGGGGTCCCGTCGAGGCTGATCAGGGCGAGTCGGTCGGGGACGGGAAGGCCGCAGGCCCAGGCGCCGGACAGGACGCCGATGGCCTGCTCGTCGGTGGCCGCGATCAGGGCGCGCGGCAGGGCGCCCTCCGAGATCAGGCGGCGGGTCAGTACGTCCGCCGCGGCCCGCGAGTAGTCGGAGCGCAGGAGCACGGAGCCGGGGTCACCGCCGACCGCCGCCTCCCAGGCCTCCCGCCGCACTCCCACGGGGCCTCCGTCGTGCGGACCCGCCAGGAAGGCGACGCTCCGGTGCCCGTGCTCGCGCAGGTGCGCGACCGCCTGCCGCACGGCCGCGCGGTTGTCGGCCGCCACCACCGGCGCGTGCCCGTCTGCGGGGCCATGGTGGACGTACACGGCGGGTACGCCGGTCGGCGCCGCCGCGTCACCGGCGGTGTCAGATGAGACGATGATCAGCCCGTCGACCTGGGCGGCCAGGAAGCGCTCGACGAGATGCCCCTGGCGCTCCGGGGAGTATCCCGCGTTGCCCACCAGCGTGAGCCGGTCGTGCCTCTCCAGCGCCTGCTCGACGTGCCTGGCCAGAGCGCCGAAGTACGGGTTGGACGCGTCCGCCAGCACCAGGCCCACCACCCCCGTGGTGCGCGAGCGCAGTGCGCGGGCGATGCGGTTGGGGCGGTAGCCGAGCTCGGCCGCCGCGGCCAGGACGCGCTCGCGGGTCGCGGCGGCCACGGGACGGGGGCCGTTGTTGATCACATAGCTGACCACCGCCGTCGAGGTCCCCGCTCTGCGGGCGACGTCGGCCAGAGTGCTCGGGCGTTTCGTCATAGCGGTTTACATTCTCGCATCTAATCGTTTAGATATAGCCTTCTAAACGATTAGATTCTTGGAGGTGTGTGCCGTGCTGCCCTTGATCGTCGACACCGACACGGGCTCCGACGACGCGGTGGCGCTGCTGCTGGCCGCCGCCAGCGGTCGGGGCGACGTCCGCGCCGTGACCACGGTGGCGGGCAACGTGCCCCTGGCGACCGGGACCCGTAACGCGCTCATCTCCTTAGTGGTGGCCGGGCGCGGCGACATTCCCGTCCACCCCGGCTGCGAGCGTCCGATGACCCGCCTGCTCTCCACCGCCCAGCACGTGCACGGCCATGACGGGATGGGCGACATCGGCCTGCCGGCCCCCGAGCACGCTCCCCAGAGCGAGCACGCGGTCGACGTCCTCGTGCATCACCCGCGCCGGCACCCCGGCGAGCTGACCCTGGTCACCCTCGGGCCGCTCACCAACCTCGCCGTCGCCCTGCTCCGCGACCGAAACCTGCTCGACCGGTACCGGCACGTCTACTGCATGGCCGGCGCCGCCGACATGCGCGGCAACATCTCGGCCACCGCCGAGTTCAACGTGTGGGCCGATCCCGAGGCCGCCCGGGTGGTGCTGGAGTCGGCCACGCCGGACAAGGTGACCTGGATCGGCTGGGACGTCTCGCGCAAGGACGCCGTCATGACGCCCGCCGACCAGCTCTGGCTGGAGCAGCTCGACACCCCCATGGCCGCCTTCGCCCACCGCGTCAACCGCAAGGTCGCCGCGTGGGCCCGGAACGTCACCGGCCTGGACGGATACGACCTACCCGATCCCGTCGCGATGGCCGTGGCGCTCCGGCCCGAGCTGATCGTCGAGCAGGAGCAGGTGCACGTGGACGTCTCCCTCGGCGACGAGACCTGCGGCCAGCTGATCATCGATCGTCGCCGCTCCGCTCCGGCCCCGAACGTGACGCTGGTCCGGCGGGTCGACGAGCACGGCTTCAAGCAGTTGCTGTTCGACACCTGTGCCCCGGAAGGACATCGATGACCCCGCGCTACGAGCTCCACTGCCACCTCGACGGATCGGTACGCCCCGGCACGGTCGCCGACCTGGCCCGCAGCCAGGGCATCACCCTGGACGGCCCCGTCGAGCGGCTGGTCACGGCGCCCGCCTGCGGCAGCCTGGCCAAGTTCCTCACGTACATCGACGTGCCTCTCCAGGTGCTGCAGACCCCCGACGCGCTGAGCAGGGCCGCCCGCGAGCTGGTCGAGGACTGGCAGGCCGACGGCGTGGTCTACGGCGAGGTGCGCTTCGCCCCCCAGTTGCACGGCCGGCACGGCATGTCTCAGGACGAGGCGGTCGAGGCCGTCGCGGAGGGCCTGGCGGCAGGGCGGGCGGCGACCGGAGTGCGTACCGGGCTGCTGCTGTGCTGTCTGCGGCACCAGACGCCGGAGGAGAGCCTGTCCATCGCCGAGACGGCGCTGCGGCACCGCGACAAGGTGGCCGGGCTCGACCTGGCCGGCGACGAGCGGCTGCACCCCGGCGCGCCGCACCGGGCCGCCTTCGACCTGGCCCACGCGGCGGATCTGCCGTGCACGGTGCACGCCGGCGAGGCGGCGGGTCCGGAGAGCATGTGGGAGGCGATCGACGTGCTCGGCGCCCGCCGGATCGGCCACGGCGTACGGTGCGCGGCCGACGTCGCGCTGCTCGACCGGCTGCGGCACGACCGGATCGCGCTGGAGATGTGCCCGATCAGCAACGTGCTGACCGGCGCCGTCCCCAGCCTGGACGGACACCCGGCCACCCGGCTCCTGGCCGCCGGGCTGCCCGTCACCATCAGCACCGACGCGCGCACCACCGCGGGGACCACGCTGGCCAGGGAGTTCGAGGGGTGGACGGCCGAGCAGGAGGAGCTCGCCCAGGCCCACGCGGCCGCCGCGGCGTTCGGGAACTGAAATTTTCACCGCCCGTGTTGTCGGCCCGAACACTCTATGCCGCTTCGAAGACGTGACAACCAGGGCTCGGTCGGGCTGCTGGAGGTACGCGCTTACGGCTGACGCCGAGGAGGGCACCCGGGCCGGGTGCCCTCCAAGGGGTCACTCAGCGGGACAGACCGTGCCGGGCGGCGGCAGCTTCAGATCCACCAGGTACGTGGTGGCGTGCCTGATCGGGCATTTCTTTCCGGACAGGTACATGACGTGCCCGGGCCCGTCGTAGGCCACGGTGACCGAGCCCGGGATCAGCTTCGTGAAGCTCTCGGTCCATCCGTAATCGACCCACGTGGTGCCGACACCCAGGAAGGGCGGCAGCCCGCGGGCCGGCAAGGGGCGGGACGGGTTGGCCACCGGCAGGGGCCAACCGGCGCAGCCCAGCGCGTCGAAACTGGCTGCGCCGAAGTTGGGCGAGACCGCGCGCGCCCGGATGCGGGCTTCCTGGAACCGGGCGTAGCTCGCGAACCCTCGATCGTCCCCGCAGCTCATCGCGAGGGCCGCGGGCGTGGCCCAGACGCGTGCGTTGCCGAGGGCGAAGTCGGCGAAACCGGAGCCGTCGCCCCGGCGTGCCTTGTCCACGGCGTCGGCGAAGGCCAGCCACCGGGAGTTCCCCGGTCCCGGGTCCCTGACGAAGCCGAAGCTCCGCAGGTGCCAGCCGGTCAGCTCGCCCTTGCCGAACTGCGACGAGGTGACCGGGATGGGCTTGCGATCGGCGTCCCGGGTGAGCTTGAGCCAGACCGCTCCGGCGTCCTCGCCGTGCAGCGCGCAGGCAGGAGTGGTCGCGCACCAGTTGGTGAACGTGGGGAACACCAGCCGCTCGATCTGCCGCAGCGACAGGAGCTGCTGACCGAGCCAGCCGGTGGTCTGGTTGATCGTTCCGTCCAGGTACATGGCCCTGATGCGCTGCGGGAAGAGCCGGGCGTAGGCGGCCGCGGGGACCCCTCCGTAAGAGTTGGCCATGAAGCTCAGCCGCTCCTCGCCCAGCGCCGCGCGGACGGCCTCCATGTCCCTGGCCACCGAGAGCGAGTCCATGTGGGCGAAGAGCCCGGTCTTGTCGTCGTTCTGGCAGGTCCTGAACGCCTTGGCCATCGCCGCCGACAGGGCCTCGTACTGCTTCCGGTTCTTGGGCTCGTACAGCGACGTCCCGGGCTGGTTACAGGACGCGGGCAAGTGGTCCCGCCACACGGTGTTGCGCGGGTTGTAGGCGACGAGGTCGAAGCGGCGGCCCAGTTCGGCGAGGTCGGACACGGCCCGCTTGAGCTCGTCGATGCCCTTCGCGCCGGGGCCCCCGGGGATGCCGAGCACGCTGCCGATGCGGTGTGCGGGCTCGGTGGCGGGCAGCCTGGCCAGGTCCAGTGCGACCTTCGGCCCGTCCGGCTTCGTCCAGTCCAGGGGCACCTCGATCGTGGCGCACTCCATGCCCCTGGGCACGTTCTCGCCCGGGCATGCGCGCCACGTCAGCCCCTGGGCGACTGCCGCGGGTGTGCCCGTCAGCGCCGCCGCCAATGCCATACCGACGACCAAGGCTCTGGTCTTGCCAGGCATGTCGAATCCTCCGTTTCCTGGAACTCTTGATGACCACGCTCGCCGAGCGGAGCGGCCGGACACCACGGGGACGTCCGCCGTATCGGCTTCGGGATGTCCCCCGGGGCTGTCCGGCTGGCCTCCCGGCGCGGGTCTTCGCCAAGCTGGACGGGTGGACAAGTGGCGAGCGGCGGTCACCGCGCCGGTGGAGGCACGAGCGTGGCGGGAGCTCGGGTACGCGCTGACCATGCCGCTGATGGCGGGGGCCGGTCTGGTCTATCTCCTCGTCGTGCTGCTGTGCGGCCTGATGGCGGCCAACATCGTCGGGCTCCCGCTCCTCGCCCTCTCCGTGCGGGGGGCCAGGGGGTTGGGCGCGGCGAACCGGGGGCTGGCGCGGGCGCTGACGGGGGTGCGGGTGCCCGCGCCGGCCCCGTTCCGGTCCGAGCCTGGCCTGCTCAACCGGATGATGGCGGCGCTCGGCGAGGTCGCGGGATGGCGGGCGATCATCCACAGCCTCGTCAGGCTGCCGGCGGCGGTCCTCGCCTTCGCCGTCGCCGCCGGGCTGTGGGGCGGCGGCCTGTTCCTGCTCGTTTCCCCGCCATGGTGGCCGGCCGTGGTGGCCGGGCCGGTGCTGCTGGTGCTGGCACCGTGGGGCGTACGTCTCGCCCTCGTCCCCGAGCTGAAGCTCGTACGGACGCTCCTCGGACCGGCCCCTGGCACCGCGCGGATCCAGGCGCTGGAGCGCACGCGGGCGCTGGCCGTGGACGACGCCGCGGCCGCGCTGCGCCGGATCGAACGCGACCTGCATGACGGGACGGCGGCCCGGCTGGTCACGCTGGCGATGAGCCTGGGCATGGCGCAGGAGGAGCTGGCCGAGGCTCACGAGCCCGACCGGCTGGAACGCGCCCGCTCCCTGGTCGACAGCGCGCACCGCACGGCCAAGGAGACCCTGACCGAGCTGCGCGACCTGATCCACGGCATCCACCCGCCCGCGCTGGACAAGGGGCTCGAGATCGCCGTGGCCACGCTCGCCGCACGCAGCCCGCTCCCCGTCGAGCTCGACACCGACCTGCCCGAGCGGCCGTCCCCCGCGGTGGAGAGCATCGCCTTCTACTGCACGGCGGAGCTCCTCGCCAACGTGGCCAAGCACAGCGGCGCCCGGCGCGCCTCGGTCGAGGTACGGTCGCGGAATGGCCGGCTTAGGCTGCTCGTGTTCGACGACGGCCACGGCGGCGCGGCGATGGACCATGAAACCGGGACCGGGCTGCGCGGCCTCGCCGACCGCGTGCACATGGTGGACGGCCACCTCGACCTCCGCAGCCCGGCCGGTGGACCTACGATGATCAGCATCGACCTTCCCCTGCACGTCTGACTCCCCGCACCTCCGAACGGAACCCGCATGCGCATCGTCATCGCCGAGGACGCCGTGGTCCTCAGAGACGGCCTCTGCCTGCTGCTCACCTCCCGGGGCCACCAGGTCGTCGCCGCCGTGGGAGACGGCGACGCGCTGCGGGCGGCCGTGGCCGAGCACCGCCCCGACGTGGCGGTGGTCGACGTACGCATGCCGCCGGCCCACACCGACGAGGGTCTGCGTGCCGCGATCCGGATCCGCCGCGACCACCCGGACCTGGGCGTGCTGGTCTTCTCCCAGTACATCGAGACCCGGTACGCGGCCCAGTTGCTCGCCGAGGGGGCCCGCGGGGTCGGTTACCTGCTGAAGGAGCGCGTCGCCGACGTCAAGGACTTCCTCTCCGCCCTCGCCCGGATCGCCGACGGGGAGACCGTGCTGGACCCTGAGGTCGTCACCCAGATCATGGGCGCCAGCCGGCGCGTGGAGGCCCTCTCCATGCTCACCCCCAGAGAGCGCGAGGTGCTGGCCATGATGGCGGAGGGCCGCTCCAACAGCGCCATCGCCGACGCGCTGTTCCTCTCGTACGGCTCGGTGGAGAAGCACGTGACGCAGATCTTCACCAAGCTGGGCCTGTCGCCCTCGGACAGCGACCACCGCCGGGTCCTCGCCGTCCTGCACTACCTGCAGGACGGCGATAACACGTGACGCGGGGGCGTCACACGTCGTCGTACTCGACCGCGTAGTCCTGCTGCGACCGGTCCTTCAGCATGGCCGCCGCAACCACGCTGATCAGCGCACATATCGCCATATATACGGCGACGGCGAACGAGCTCTTGTAGGTGGCGTACAACCACACCGCGATCAACGGCGCGGGCCCGCCCGCCGTCACCGAGGCCAGCTGGTATCCGAGCGAGGCCCCGCTGTAGCGCAGCCGCCCGGTGAAGCTCTCAGCGATGAACGTGGCCTGCGGGCCGTACTGGATGTCGTGGATGGGCGCGGCCAGCACGATGGCCAGGAAGACCAGCGAGGGCACGCGGGTGTCGAGCAGCGGCCAGTAGATGAACGACCAGGCCACCATGGCCGCGGCGCCGACGATGTAGAGCCTCCGGCGCCCCACGAGGTCGGAGATGTATCCCCAGAAGGGCACGGTGAACAGGGACACGATCCCGGCGGCGATGACGTACGGGTAGATCTCCCCCGCTTCGAACCCCAGGGTCTTGGTGGCGTACGTCAGGATGAAGACGGTGAAGATGTAGAACGGCGCCTGCTGCCCGGTCCTGAGCAGCGCGCTCAGCACGATCTCCCGCCAGTTCCTGACGATGACCTCGCGCACGGGGACCCGCTCGACCCGGTTCTCCTTCAGGACCTTGGCGAAGACCGGCGTCTCCAGGATGCCGAGCCTGATGTAGAGGCCGACGCCGGCCATCACGATGCTGAGCAGGAACGGGATGCGCCATCCCCAGTAGGGGTCGAGCGGCTGGAACACCTCGAGCGCCAGGTAGCCGAGCACGAGCCCGACCGGCACCCCGAACTGCGGCCAGCTGCCCAGGAAGCCGCGCCGCCCGCCGCGCGACCTGCCCCACTCGGTGGCCAGCAGCACGGAGCCGCCCCACTCGCCTCCGACGCTGATGCCCTGGAGCAGCCGGAGCGCGGTCAGCAGGATGCCGCCCCAGACGCCGATCTGCTCGTACGTCGGGACCACGCCGACGAGCGCGGTGGCGACGCCCATGCTCAGGAGGGTGATGATGAGGGTGGCCTTGCGCCCGATCCGATCGCCGTAGTGCCCGAAGATCGCCGCCCCGATCGGGCGGGCGGCGAACCCGCCGAAGTAGGTGCCGAGTGACAGCAGCAGACCCGTCGTGGGGTCACTCTTCGGGAAGAACAGGTTCGCGAAGATCGTGCTGGCGGCGAAGCCGTACAGGAAGAAGTCGTACCATTCGATCGAGGTCCCCACGGCGGAGGCGATCACCGCCCGGACCAGCTGCCTTCTCGTCTGTGATGGTTGTCCTGTCGCGTCGAGTCGCTGCTCCTCTACCATCTACCGCTCCTCGGTAGGTCTTGCCTTTCCCGCGACGGTACATGAGTCGTGATCGACGGTCACCAGTCCGATCACCGGGTGCCCGCGCGCACGGACGCCCGGTGATCGTGCCGGTCAGAAGTACTTCGAGGTGAGGTCCGTGGTGGGCCACGTCTTCACGGTGCCGATCGCCTCGCCGAGGATGGGGTCGATCGAGTCGAAGTCGGGCGACCCCGTTTCCTCCCTGCGGTTGAAGATCGCGCAGTAGCTGACGCCGTTCTGCACCCGCGCGAGGAAGCTGAACGTGCCAGGCAGGCTGCCGGTGTGCCAGGTGTTCAGGCCTCCGACGTTGTTCGTGCGCACGTTCCAGCCGAGGCCGTACCAGGAGCCGTTGCCGGTCACGCCGGTCTCGGGCTTGGCGAAGATCCGGGAGAGCGACGTGGAGTTGAGCACGGGCCCGGCGGCGTTGAAGACGAAGCCCCACTTGACCATGTCGACGGCCGAGGCGACCCAGCCGCCGTTGGCGTCCATGTTCGGCAGGTTGAAACCGCCGTAGGGGAGCGGCACGACGGCGCCCGACTGGTCCACGACGCTCTTGCCGGTGAGCTTCGACGTGTAGGTCACCTCGGTGGAGAAGGCCTCGGCGCGGAGGCTGCGGCCCAGCCGCGGCCGCGTGATCCCGACGGGGGCGAGGAGCTTCTGCCGCACGTACGACTCGTAGCTCATGCCCGAGACCTTCTCGATGATCCGGCCGGCCAGCATGTAGCCGTAGTTGCTGTAGGCGTACTTCGTGCCGGGGTCGTAGTCGAGCTTCCTCGCGGTGACGTACTTGATCATGTCGTCGTGGTCGATCGGCAGCGGCACGCCCAGCGACGTGGAGATCGTGTAGTCGTTGAAGAGCGGGTCCTTCGACACGGCACTGTCCCAGCCGCCGAGGTGCTGGAGCAGCCGCCACAGGGTGACGTTCGCCAGCCGGGGGTCGGCCGTGGTGGACAGCCCCAGCAGCGAGGCCACCTTTGCGCCCAGCGTCAGCTTGCCGTCCTGGACCAGCCGGACGATCGCGGCGGCGGTGAGGCTCTTGCTGAGGCTTGCGATCCGGAACAGGGACGTCGGCTGCACCCGCACGAGGGCGCCCGGCTTGGTGTAAACCCCGTAGCCGCGCGCGAGCAGGATCTTGCCGTTCTTGGCGACCGCGAGCTGGGCGCAGGAGATGTCCCGCTCGGTGATGAACGTCTTCATCGCCTGGTCGAACCCGGCCATCGAGCTCGGCACGACACCGGTGGTCAGCGGCTCGGCCGCGGCGGCCCACGCGGGACGCGTCCCGAGCGCGATCGCTGGTACGGCGCCGGCGCTCGCCTGGAGGAGCCGTCGTCGGCTGAGCATGGTCACATTGCCCCCTACTGTCACTTTCATCGCAATAGGGGTACTTCGTACCACACCAGCCTGGTGCCGCCCGACCGCGTACAGCCGCCGGCGGCTAGAACTCGCTGAGTTCGAAGACGCCGATGTCGTCGGCCGAGGTGCCCTGGCTCGGGGAGGTCTGGTTGAGTGACGCCTCCACGGCGACCCAGCCGTGGAAGCCGCCCGCGCTGTCGATGATCTGCAGCATGGGCTTCACGTGTGAGTTGCCGGTGTAGCAGTGCTCGCCGCGGGCGTCGGCAAGTTCGCGCCGCCAGTGCCAGATGGTGTCCCTGCGGTCGGTGGACGTGGCGTTCGCGGTGGACAGGTAGTAGTCGGTGGCCGTCGTGGCGCCGCCCAGGCACCGGCCGCTCGAGCAGGGTCGCCACCCGAGCATCCAGAACGGCGTGCCCGCGCCCTCGTCGAGGTACGGCGTGCCCGCGTCGGTCTTCCACAGGTGGTAGCCGTGCTTGAGCCGGGTGTGGTCGAAGGCAGCGATCTCCGCCATCGACGCGCGCTCGCTCCATGTGGCGTTGCTGCCGTAGCCGTACCCGTGCGTCGCGCCGAACGAGCTGTCGCGGTAGGTGAGCTTGGCGAGCCGCCCGGCGATCGGCTCGCTGACCGTCCATTCCTCCCATCCGTTCCCGTCCCAGGTGATCCTCAGCACCGAGCCCGTCACCGCGTAGGTCCCGCTGAGGCACGAACCTGTACATTCCGGCCGGCGCCGCCGTGGCCGCGGCAGCCGGTACGGCGGGCAGCGCGACAGAAGCCGCCACCATGGACGCGAGGAGTACACGCAGGAAGACCGTCACAGGGACCTCCGGAGGCGAGGGCGTGCCATCGATCATGATGACCACCGGTGGCCGGCAGGGGAACTGCACGGAAAGACCGGATGACCTTCATGAGCCGACCGCCGAGCTCGCCGAGACCCCGGAGACCTGAGATCGCTCAGCGGCGCCTGATCTCCCGAGGCCGGGACACCGCACCCGTCAGACGCTGACCTTCAACTGGTGGACGCGCTGCTTGGACAGGCCCATGACACGTGCGGCGTCAGGCTCCGACCAGTGGCTCGTGAGGGTCTTCGCGACCTTGACCGCCAACTCCGCCGCGCGCTTCGTGTGAGCCTCGGCCAGCTCTTTCTCGCGGTGGTATTCGGCCACCACACCAGCCAGATCCTCGGGCAGGTCGAAGACCAGCTCCACGCCGGGAGTGTCCTCAGGCCAGGCCCAGGCGTGGATCTGCGCCAGATCACGCTCCATCTGCGACAAGGAGCCGGCCACGCCGACGCCCTCGGTCTCTCCGGTGGGGCAACGCGACACCCATCGCCCGCGTTCGTAGGTGATGACGTAGGTGATCGCCTTGCTCATCGGCTCATCCTTTCGACGACCGCCTCCAGGCGCTTCAGAGCTTCACGAAATAGCTCAGGGTCGCGTCGGGGTTTGCAGGGATCATGACGGGAACCGAGATGATGCCATCTTTGATCACACGCAGCGCGCACATGTCGCCCTTGAGGTGGTAAAGCCAGTCAGCGGTGGCCCCTGGGCAGCCACTACCGCTGCCACCTCGGCGAGCTGGCGTATGTGTGGGGGAGGCTGCTCGGCCACAACCATGAGGATACTGCATTAGGAAGCTTCCTCCTATCCGAATAGGAAGCAGGAGTGCCGGGGCGATCGCGTGGGCCGCCCCAGCGCTTCCGCGCACGATCCGGCGAGCTGTCAGCCGTTCACCGATGCTGCGCCAGGCGAGCGATAGATGCGTACGTAGTCGAACTCGGCGTTGACCGCCGGCTGCGCCCCGCCGTGGGCGACGAGGCCGATGCGCGGCGCGGTGTCCTTCGGGAACGTCCACACGCCGCCCCACGTCCACGTCTTTCCGTCGCGGCTCGAGCCGGCGCGGAACTCGTGCTCCCCGCTCACCGGATCCACGTGATGCGCCAGCCTGAGCCAGGTCGTCCTGGCCGGCGGGCCGACGATGTTGCCGCCGTAGGAGAGGCGGCCGGCGAACGAGAGCTCCCGACCGTACTCCACCTGGCGGGTGTTCCAGATGGCCACCTGGGAGAGGCGGGCGAAGTCGTCGTCGGAGACGTAGGCGACCAGACCTGCCTGCTGGTAGTTGCGTACGGTGTCCTCGCCGAGGTCGAGCGTCACCTTGGTCTCGGCGATGTAGTCGCCCTCCGGCGCGTCGCGGAGCAGGACGCTCGCGGTGTTGGCGGTGCCCACCAGGTCGGAGCCCTGGACCGGCCAGCGCAGCACGCCGCCTTCCACACGGGCGTCCGGGTCCTGGCGGACCCACTGCCAGGCGGAGTCCGTGCCGTCGAACTCGTCGGCGTCGACCAGCTTGCCGGTACGGGGCACCGGCGCCGGACGGGTGACGGGCTTGGCGAGCTTGGCCACGCTGACGTTGTCGAAGTCGGCCACACCATCGGCTACCAGTGCGAACGTGCCCGACAGCGGAACCGGCGAGTCGAGTCGGACCGTGGCCTGGGGATCGCCGAGGCGGCTCGACGAGACCTCGGCCGTGATCGTCCGCCCCTTGACCGTGACAGCCAGGTTGCGCCACGTCGTGGCCCCGCCCGGCAGGGCGACCGTACGGCGCGCGCTTCCCGCCGTGACGGTCAGGCCGCTGCCGGACACCGTCACGGTCGCGCCGCCGATCCGCAGCCCGGCCGACTGCCCGATCGACTGCCCGGCCAGCTCTCCGGCCGACTGCCCGGACAGGCGGAGGTCCGTTTCAGCGCGGACGTCCCCGCCGACCGCCTGCCGCGCCGTCAGCGCGCCCTTGTCGGTGTGCCGGACATAGCCATCCTGTATGGCCCAGCCCGCGCCCCGCCACCCCGACAGATCATCGGTCAGGCTCACGAACCCGCGCGTGACCGGCGTCTCCTCGGACCGCTCCGAGGGCCCGGCGCCCGCCCGCACCGCCGGCCAGCCGTCGATCCAGTCCAGCCGGTCGAGCAGCATCGGCCGCTCGTTGATCCCGTACGGCTGGTCCAGGAACGGGTCGGCCCGGTCGATCGCGTGGTACAGCATCCAGTCCTGACCGGAGAGGTCGGTGAGCTGGGCGTGGTGTCCGGTGCCGATCCAGCGGTTGCCGTTCTGGTCGAGGACGGGGGTGCCGCCGGCGCGGGACGCGAGCAGCGGCTGCCCTTCGCGGTCGACGAACGGGCCGCGCGGGCTGGTGGCGCGACCGGCCAGGACGGAGTAGCCGGTGGTGGGGCCGGCGCAGCAGTTCGCGGACGAGGCGAGCAGGTAGTAGTAGCCGTCGCGGCGCACCACGTACGAGCCCTCGAACTTGTTGTCGATGGCCACCTGCGCAGGCTGCCCCACGGTGTGGAGGCCGTCGGGGGTCAGCTCAGTGACCCACAATCCCCCGAAAAATCCGCCGAAGTAGAGGTACTTCCGGCCGTCCACGTCCGTGAACTGCGCCGGATCGATCGTGTTCCAGTACGAGTCCCCGGACGGCCGCGGCGCGACCACCGGGGCCGAGAGGTGGGTCCACGGGCCGGTCGGCGTCGGAGCGGTGGCCGCCCCGATCGAGTAGTCCCACTCGTGCGGAGTGCTGGTGGTGTTGGTGACCGTGAAGTACATGACGTACCGGCCGTCGAGGTAGCGGACGTCGGGCGCCCACAGCAGGCTGCCGGGGGCGGCGTACGGGGGCAGGTTGTCCGCGCCGAACGCGTCGCCCACGTACGTCCACGAGACCAGGTCGGTGGAGCGGGCGATCGGCAGCCGGTGGTGCTTGCCCTCGCCCTCGCGCAGCGGGTCGGAGGTGCCGTACGAGTACCAGTAGCCGTCGAGGCCGCGGATCACGGCCGGATCGGCGAAGGTGTCGGCGAATGCCGCCGACACGGGATTGTCGTACGACTGCCCAGCAGAGGAGGGCGTGGGTGAGAGTAACGACATGACCAGCGAAACGACCGCTGCGATCCGCATATATCAGCCTTTCAAGCCACTACGAGAGATGCCTTCGATGACGTACCGCTGGGTCAGTGCGAACAGGATCAGCACCGGAACGCTCGCCAGCACGGCGCCCGCCATGATCACCGGATAGTCGATCGTGTACGCGCCCTGCAGGATGGACAGCCCAGGCGGCAGAGTGAAGTAGTCGGGACTGAAGATCACGAAGACCGGCCAGATGAAGTCGTTCCAGTTGCTCATGAAGCTGAGCACCGCCAGCGTGGCCAGCGCGGGCTTCGACAGCGGCAACGTGACCCGCAGGAAGATGTGCCAGTGGTTGGCGCCCTCCATGAGCGCCGCCTCGTCCAGCTCGCGTGGCAGCCCGAGGAAGAACTGCCGCAGGAAGAACACCCCGAACGCGCCCGCCGCTCCCGGCACGATCAGCGCGGTCAGGCTGTCCAGCCAGCCCAGCTGGTCGATGATCAGGAACTGCGGGATGAGGAAGACGAACCCGGGCACCAGCAGCGTCCCCACGATGACGCCGAACATCAGCCTCTTGCCCCGGAACTCCAGCCTGGCCAGCGCGTACGCGGCCAGCGACGAGACGGCCAGGACGAGCAGCATGTGCCCGGTGGCCGCGATCAGGCTGTTGAGGAACCAGCGCAGCACCGGCGTCTGCGTGGTGCCCTCGAAGAGCCTGCCGTAGGCGTCGGCGGCCGGCTCGGCGGGCCACGGCGTGGGCGGCACCCGCGTCGCCTCGCTCTTGCTCTTGAACGAGGTGCCGAGCGCCCACAGCAGCGGCGCCACGAAGACCACGGCCAGCGCGACCAGAGCCGTGTACCGCCTCACGACCGCCCCCTGAAGAGCCGGAAGTTGAGCAGGCTGATCACGATCAGGGCCAGCGTGAGCACGTAGCTCATCGCTGAGGCGCTGCCCATCTTGTACTGGTTTAGCCCCATGTCGAGCATGTAGACGATCGCGGTCCTGGTCTCACCGCCGGGCGCGCCCTTGGTCAGCAGGTACGACTGCCCGAACATGTTCGCCGAGGCCAGAATCGTCGTCGTCACCACGAACAGCGCCACGGGCCGCAGTCCGGGCAGCGTCACGTGCCGGAACTCGGCCCACCGCCCGGCCCCGTCCACCTTGGCGGCGTCGTACAGCTCGCGCGGGATGTCCTGCATGCCCGCCAGATAGATCACGCCGTTGAACCCCAGCGTCCACCACACGGTGACCCCCACGAGGGCCACCCACGCCCAGGGCAGCGAGGTCGTCCACGCGATGTCGGTGCCGAGCAGCCAGTCGACGAGGCCGAGGTTCGGGTCGAGCAGCAGCCGCCACATCAGGCAGACGACCGCCACCCCCAGCACGTACGGGGCGAAGAACAGCCCACGGAAGAACGTCCGCCCCCGGAACCGGCGGTTGAGCAGCAGCGCCACCCCGAGCGGCAGCACCACCAGGAACGGCACGCTGAACAGCGTGAAGATCCCGGTGGCCCGCATCGACATCCAGAAGTCGTCATAGACGGCCGAGGCGGGGTCGAACAGCGCGGAGTAGTTCTCCAGACCGACGAAGGGCTTGCCTTCGAGCATGTAGTCCCAGTCGTGGAGGCTCACCCAGATCCCGAAGACGGCCGGGGCCAGCACGAAGACGCCGAAGAGCACAAGGTACGGGGCCATGAAGAGGTACGGCGTGGCCCGCCCTGACCAGGTGAGCGCTCCCGATCCGGCTTTCCTGGCCGTGGTGACGGTGAGCGTGGCCATCAGGCGCCGTACTTCTTCCGGTTCTGCTCGAGGATCTTGTCCGCCTTGGCGGCCGCCTCGGTGAGCGCGTCCTTCGGGCTCTTCTTGAGCAGGACGGCCGCGTTGACCGCCTGGTCCACCACCGCCGAGGCGTCACCGATCCCCGCCACGGACGGCAGGAAGTACAGATAGTCGATCTGGGAGCCGATGGCCGCCTGCTCCTTCAGCGCCTTGAACTCCGCGCTCTCGCGGATGGCTCTGCGCGCCGGGACCTGCCCCGCCTTGGCCCACTCGATCGAGTGGCCGCTGATCCAGTTGATGAACACCTTGGCCGCGGCCAGCTTGTTCTGGTCGGGCTTGCGCTGCCGGAAGACCACGAACTGGTGCGAGCCCGCCCAGGCGGAGGGCTGCGTGCCGATCTGGGGCAGCGGCGCCACGCCCCACTCCAGGCCCTTGACCTCGCGCAGCGTGTTGATGGACCAGATGCCGTTCCAGTTGAAGGCGGCCTTGCCGTTCTGCAGGGCGATGAAGTCGGCGTCCTGGCCCACGTTCTTGGGGCTGTAGCCCTTGTTGATCAGGTCGACGAGCCAGGTCAGCGCCTGCACGCCGGGCTCCTCGGCGAAGCGCGACACGCTGGCGTCGTCGGCGAACAGCCGGCCGCCGTTCTGGTGGAGCAGGGTGCCGAACTGCATGCTCCCGGTGAACGGGAACGGCGTCGCCCAGTGCCCCTGGATGCCGGCCTTCTTGAGCTTCTCGAGCGCGGCCAGGTACTCCTCGCCGTTCTTGGGCGGGTTGTCCGGATCGAGCCCGGCCTTCTCCATGACCGTCTTGTTGTAGAACATGCCGAGCGGATGCACGTCGAGCGGGATGGAGTACCGCGCGCCCTTGTACACCCCGGCCTGCCAGACCGGCGGCGAGAAGTCGGCCTCGGTGAGGCTGAGTGCCTTCGCCACGTCGTCGAGCGGCAGGACCACCTGGCGGGCGGCGTTGGTGGCCACGCTGTCGACGTGCATGATGCCGATGTCCGGCCCCTGACCTGCGGTGACGGCGGCCGGGACCTTGGTGTAGTAGTCCGACCACTGGTAGACGTTCATGGCGACCTTGATGTTCGGGTGCTCGCCGTTGAACTGCTCGACCAGCCGCTTCATGAACGGGCCGTCACCGCCGGTGAAGCCGTTCCAGAACGCCAGGGAGACGGCGGGGCCCGTGTAGCTCGTGGGGGCGGCCGTCGCCTGCGCGCCCGTCTGCTGCTGCGCCGCCTGCCGCGGGCCGCCGCCCCCGCCGCATCCGGTGAGGACCAGTGCGCCGAGACCGAGACCGAGCGCACGCCGCCGGGTGAGGCCATCCAAGGACATCTCCATCACACTCCTGCTGCCCATGTGGTGATGCCTCGTTCTACATCGTTGTATCCAACGTTGTAAACAGCGGCGGAGAACTTGTTACATCGTTGTAAATCCGGTAATCCGCTCTCGCCTCCCGAGGCGGGAGCGGCGATCAGCCGCCGTCCGCGACGGAGACGAAGCCGGTGCCGGCCCGGTAGTGGGGCGACTGGTGCCGGAAGTAGGTGTTGTAGACCTCGCAGTAGCGGCCGCCGCGCGCCAGCAGGCTCGCGTGGTCACCCTCCTCCACGATCCGCCCGTGATCCAGCACGATGATGCGATCGACGTGCTCGATCGTGGAGAGCCGGTGCGCGATGACGATGGACGTCCGCCCGGCCAGCACCAGGTCCAGCCCCTCCTGGATCTGGGCCTCGGTCAGCGGGTCGACGCTGGCCGTGGCCTCGTCCAGCACCACGATCGCCGGATCCTGGATCAGCAGCCGCGCCAGCGCGACGAGCTGCCGCTGCCCCATCGACAGGGCACGTCCGTGCTCGCCCACATCCGTCCGCAGGCCGTTCGGCAGGGCGTCGATCCAGTCGCCGCCGCCGACCGCCGCCGCGGCCGCCCGCACCGCCTCGTCACTCGCGTCCGGCCTCGGGTAGCGGATGTTGTCGGCCACCGTGCCGCTGAACAGGAACGGCGCCTGCGGCACCGCGCCGATCTGGCTGCGGTAGGCGCCCAGCTCCAGGCTGCGGATGTCACGCCCGTCGATCAGCAGCCGGCCTTCCTGGAACTCGTAGAACCGGGTGATCAGCTTGCTGAGCGTCGACTTGCCGGCACCGGTGTGGCCGACGAGCGCCACGGTCTCCCCCGCCTCGATGCGCAGGTCGAAGTCGCGCAGCACCGCGTGGTCGGGGTCGTACCCGAAGGTGACGCCCTGGAACTCGATGCGGCCCGCCAGGCGCCCCGGAGCCTCCGCCGCGCTCTGCACCACGCGCGGCGAGGCGTCGATCAGCGCGAAGACCCGCTCGGAGGCGGACAGGCCCTGCTGGAACTGGGACCAGAACGCGGCGATGGACGTCAACGGGAACCAGAAGAGCGACACCCCTTGCAGGAACAGGTACCAGTCGCCCGCGGACAGGCCACCCTCCAGCACCGCCGTGCCGCCCAGCTGGACGAGGCCCACCGTCGCGAGCCCGGCCACGAGGAAGAGCACGGGGAAGATGGTGGAGAAGACGAACCCCTGCCTGAGCGTCACCTGATAGCTCTGCCGGTTGATGGGCCCGAACTCGTCGTAGACCTGCTGCTCCTGGCGGAAGTTCTTCGCCACCGCGATGCCGCCCATGGTCTCCTGCAGGTTGGCGTTGACCCGGCTCAGCGAGCGCTGCGCCCTGCGGGTGCTGATCCTGGCCAGGCGCCGGAAGAGCAGCGCGAGGCCCACCACGACCGGCACCACCAGCAGCGTCAGCAGGGCCAGCTCGGCGCTGCGCGCGAACAGCAGGACCGTGACGAAACCCACCATCAGCGTCTGGCTGATCAAATCCATGGTCAGCGTGGACACACTGGCGAAGTCGTCGGTGTCGGACGTCACCCGGCTGACGATCTTGCCGGATGGCGTCTCGTCGTAGAACGAAAGGTCGCGCTCCAGCACCGCGTCGAACGCGTCCTCGCGCAGCCGCAGCACCACGTCACCGGTGACCCGCGCGCTGTACTTCTGCCGGACGAAGTTGAACACCCACGAGAACGCCCCGGCGACCAGGATCCCCGCCGTGAGCAGCCAGCCCACCTGACCGATCGTCCCGTCGGCGAGCGCGTCGACGGCCAGGCTGCCCAGCGCGGGTATCGCCGCCTGGCTCGCGGACACCAGCACGATCATGGTGGCGACCAGCAGCATCGTCCCCAGCTTCGGCCGGAAGTACGACATGATCCGGCGCAGCAGGTCACGGTCGCTGTATGTGCGGTCGTAGTCCTCGGCGTCAAGGCCGTCCATGATGAAGCCCATCAGCGCACCCCTCCCTGCTCCCCTGCCAGGACCCCGTGCTCGGCGCCCTCCCTGTCCGTCTCCACCTCGTCGTAGTGCGCGAAGATCCGGCGGTAGAGACGGCTGCGGGTGATCAGCTCGTCGTGGGTGCCGAAGTCGACGACCTCGCCCCGCCGCAGCAGCAGCACCTTGTCCGCCCAGCGGATCTGGGACAGGCGGTGGGTGATCAGCAAGGTCGTACGCCCTTCGAGGATGCGCCCGATCGCCTGCTGGATCAGGTCTTCAGTCGCAGAGTCGATGGCGCTGGTCGAGTCGTCGAGCACGAGGATCGCCGGATCGGTCAGCAGGGCCCGCGCGATGGCCAGCCGCTGCCGCTGCCCGCCGGAGAGCGTGACCCCGCGCTCTCCGATCACGGTGTCGTAGCCGTCGTCCAGCTCGGCGATGAACTCGGCGGCCTGAGCGTCCTCGGCCGCCCGCACCACGGCCTCGTGGTCGGCCCGCTGCCCCAGGCTGAAGGCGATGTTCTCGGCCACGGACCGGGAGAACAGCACGATGTCCTGCTCGATGGTGGAGATCTGCGACCGCAGCGAGTCGAGGTCCCAGTCGCGCACGTCGACCCCGTCGACGAGGATCCGCCCGGACGTGACGTCGTAGATCCGCGGCACGAGCTTGGTCAGCGTGCTCTTGCCCGAACCGGTCTCGCCGACGATCGCCACCGTCTCCCCGGGCCGCACGGTGAACGTCACACCCCGCACCGCCGCATCCTGGCCGTCCTCGTACGCGAACGTGACGTCGTCGAAGACGATCTCCCCGCTGATCGGCGCGGCATGCCCGTCCGCCCGCTGCTCGATCTCGCTCTCCGCGGTCATGATGCCGAGGATCCGCCGCGCGGAGACGATGCCGATCTGCATCAGCGAGAAGGTGAAGATCGACATCTGTGTCGGGAACCCGAGCATGCCCATGAGTCCCATGAACGCCACCAGCTCTCCGATGGTGATCGCCCCGGTGCTCTGGAGATAGAGGGCGTGCCACAACGCACCCGCCATGGCGAAGGAGAACAGCAGCGTGGGCAGGTAGCGCGCCTGCACCAGCCCGTTCTTGACGAACGAGTCGCGGTAGCGCCGCGCGTCGGCCCGGAACCGGCGCCGCTCCTGACCCTCCTGCGCGGTCACCTTGATCACCTCGATGCCCCGCACGGCCTGGTTGAGCCCCGCGTTGAGCTCGCCGAACTGCTCCCGCATGCGCGTCGCCACCGGGTTGAGCTGCTTCATGTAGCGCCAGAGCGCGATCGCGAACACGACCGCGAACACCCCGGGCACCAGCAGCAGCCGCAGGTCGATCGCCCCGATGAAGAAGATGGGCACCAGCCCGGTGAGCCCCGAGTCGACGATCAGATCGGCACCGGGCGTGACCATGATGGAGAGCTGCCGGATGTCGTTGGCGGCCCTGGCCATCAGGTCGCCGACCCGCTGCCGGTTGTGGAAGGTCTGGCTCTTGCCGAGCAGGCTCACGTACAGCTCGTCACGTGCGTCCCGCTCCAGCCGCTTGGCCAGCACCTCGCTCGACAGCCGGGCGACGAGGTCGAACAGCCCGCGGGCCAGCACGATCGCCAGCAACGCCAGGGCGATCAGCCCGAGCGCGTCCAGCGGCTCTCCTCGCTTGCCCAGCACGGCGTCGAAGGCGTCACCGGTGAACTGCGGCACCATGGCGTTGAGCACCACCATGACCAGCGACCCACCGAGGAAACCGATGAGGTGGAGGGGATGGCGGCGCAGATGGGACCAGAGCCAGCGCACCGGGCCACGCCGGTTGTAGCGTGGCCCGGAGACGGAGAACTCCGAATGGCTGGTGGTCACAGTCAGGCCCTCCCCCGGCCGCAAGCTGGCGAGTATCGAACCTGCTTTCTATCACCGGGCACCGACAGTTTCCCATCGGTTTTCCCCGGCGCGCCAGGAGGCTGTCAGGTGATGTCCAGGGCTGTGCCGTACAGGCGCCGGACCTCGATCCTGATCACGACGCGGCCCTCGCGCGCCTGCTGCTCCAGATAGGCGGCCGGATCGGCCTGATCGCCGGCGAAGGCCAGCAGCTCGTCGGAGCTGTCCGACACCTCGGCCTCCCCCTCTGCCACGGCGAAGGACCAGACGTTCGGACCGCTCACGTGGAGGGCGACGTGCGGGTCGTTGCGCACCTGCCGGGCCTTGAGCCGGTCGGCCGTCGTGGAGATCCGGATGATCCGTTCGGCGGAATCCCACCGGTACAGGACGGTGGACATGGCAGGGTGCCCGCTGCGCTTCACCGTCGCCAGCACGCCGAACTGCTGCTCGCCGAGGAGCTTCACCAGCTCCTCCTCTGTCAGCGAGCGGGGGGCGGGCCCTGACTGCTTCTCGTTCATGTTCTCTCCTGTCACGTTCACGAGGTGGCCAGCGCGACCTGCTCGGGCTCCGGAGCGGGAGCCGGGCGGCGCAGTACGGCGAGGCTGACGACGAGGGCGGCCACGAGGAGCCCGGCGGAGACGGTGAAGGCCAGCCGGTACCCGCCCGTCAGCGCCACCGCCTCGGAGGCCCCCGAGGCCAGCAGGTCGCCGGTGCGGGAGGCGGCGAGCGTGGACAGGACGGCGACGCCGAGCGCCATGCCGATCTGCTGCGTGGTGTTGAACAGCCCGGACGCGAGGCCCGCCTCGTCGGCCTTGGCGCCGGACATGCCCAGCGTGGTCAGCGCGGGGAGCACCAGCCCGCCGCCCGCGATGAGCAGCATCACCGGGAGCAGGTCGATCGCGTACGAAGCCTGCACCGGCACCCTGGTGAGCCAGCCCATCGCACCCAGCAGCAGCACCAGGCCCGCCACCAGGACGGCGCGCGCGCCGAAGCGGGTGTTGAGCCGCGCGGAGACGAACAGCGACACCCCGCCGATGGCCACCGCCGCGGGCAGCATCGCCAGCCCCGTGGCGAGTGCGCCGTAGCCGAGGACCTTCTGCATGTAGAGGGCGACGATGATCTGGAAGGCGAACATGGCCGACAGCGTCAGCATCTGCACCAGGTTGGCGCCCGAGACGTTACGCGAACGGAGGATGCGCAGCGGCATCAGCGGGGTGCGCGCGGTCGCCTGGCGGACGAGGAACGCGGCCAGCAGGACGATCGACACGGCGCCGAGGCCCAGCGTGTGGGCCGCCAGCCAGCCGTACTCCTCGATCTTGACGACCGTGTAGATCCCCAGCATCAGCCCCGCGGTCACCAGAAGAGCGCCGAACACGTCGGCACCTCCGGCCAGGCCGGCTCCCTCGTCGGCGGGGATGGCCTTGATCGCCAGCGCGACGGTGGCGATCCCGATCGGCACGTTGATGAAGAAGATCCAGTGCCAGCTGAGCGCGTCGGTGAGCACCCCGCCCAGCACCTGGCCGATCGAGGCCCCGGCCGCGCCGGTGAAGCTGAAGACGCCGATGGCCCTGGCCCGCTCGCCGGGCTCGGTGAACAGCGTCACCAGGATGCCCAGCACCACCGCCGAGGCCATCGCGCTGCCCACTCCCTGCAGGAAACGTGCGGCGATCAGCAGGCCGGGACCGGTGGCCGCACCGGCGAGCAGGGAGGCGGCGGCGAAGACCGCGTTGCCGGCCAGGAACATCTTCTTGCGTCCGACGAGGTCGCCCAGCCGGCCCGACAGGAGCAGCAGCCCGCCGAACGCGATCAGGTACGCGTTGACGGTCCAGCTCAGCCCGGCGGGGGTGAAGCCGAGGTCACGCTGCATCGCGGGCATGGCCACGGTCACGATGCTGCCGTCGAGGACCGTCATCAGCATCGCGGCGGACAGCACGATGAGGGCACGGAGTTTGGAATACGACATGGTCTCTCCTGTTCAGTCGTAACAGGAGAAACCGTAGCAGATAGTTTTGTTGTAGACGATCCCTAGCGGACCTATTGTCGGGCCCGGCGGGCCGGTCGCGGCGTCTCCATCGGGGTGGACAGGTGCCCTTCGACCAGCCGGTTCATGGCACGGAGCAGCACCTCGCGCTCGTCCTCCGGCAGCGCGTCGAGTGCCTTGCGGTGAACGCCGTCCACGATCCGCTGGCTGTGCTCGGCCACTTCCCTGCCCTTCTCGGTGACCGCGATGATCCTGGCCCGCCGGTCGGTGCTGGAGGGGCGGCGCTCGGCCAGCCCGGCCTTCTCCAGGGCATCCACCGTGACCACCATCGTGGTCTTGTCCATGTCCCCGATCTCCGCGAGCTGGATCTGCGTGCGCTCCTCCTCGATCGCGTGGACCAGCACGCAGTGCATGCGGGCGGTCAGCCCGATCTCGGCGAGCGCCGCCGCCATCTGCGTACGCAGCACGTGGCTGGTGTGGTCGAGCAGGAACGACAGGTCGGGCTCCGCGCGTGATGGCGCCATTGCGGTCATGGACCCATTCTAGTTTCGTTGCGGATTATCTGAACCGGGCCCAGTGAGAGGTCCGATATCCGCCGTCGCTCCGGCTCCCGGCTTGTCCAAGATGAACGCCATGATTGAACATCCTCCCGGCCAGGTGCACGAGGTCCGCGGCCGTCGCATCTGGGTGGAGCAGCACGGAGAGGGCGACGCCGTCCTGCTGCTCGCGGGGCTGGGCCCGGCCGGCTCGCATGTGATCTTCCACCCGCACTTCGACGCCCTGGCCGTGGACCACAGGGTGATCTACGTGGATCTGTACGGCCGCGGCCGGTCCGACCGTCCCCAGGACCTCACCGAGATCACCTTCGCCGACGACGTCGCCGACGTGGTCGCGCTGCTCGACCAGCTGGGCCCCGCACACCTGTACGGCTTCTCGTACGGCGGCCTGATCGCCCAGGCGATCGCCCTGGACCACCCCGCCATGGCGCGAACCGTCACCCTGGCCAACACCCTGCACAGCCCTGAGATGTGGCAGCTCAACCACGCCAACATCAACCGTGAGCTGGCCACTCAGCTCCCCGAGGTGTGGGAGCGGATCCAGGCACTGCGGCTGGACGGGCTGCGCTCCACCGACGAGGCGCTCAGGCAGGAGTTCGCCAAGGCGGCGGCGCTGGTCCGGTTCTACCATCCCGCCAACGCCGCCCTGCTGGCCGACGAACCCGGCGCCAGGAACCAGGAGCTGTACCCGATCTTCTGCGGCGACGACGTCGATTTCGTGATCGGGGGCGAGGTGGCCAGGACCCCGGATTTCCGTCCCCGGCTCAAGGAGATCGGCATGCCCCTGATGGTGCTGGCCGGCCGCTACGACCGGGCGTTGCACCCGGCGCTGCAGGGTGACTTCCGGCGCTTCGCGCCCCAGGCCCGTTTCCACATGTTGGAGCGGAGCGGCTCGTTCGGCCATGTCGAGGAGGCCGGAACCGTCCACTCGCTGCTGCGTGACTTCTGGCACCAGGCATGACGTCCTTGGTGGAAGGGGCCGGGCGTACCCGGGCACGCCGTGACTTCGGGCTGCTGTGGGCCGGGCAGTCGTTGTCGCTGTTCGGCGACCAGTTCATGACGCTGGCGCTGCCGCTGCTCGCGGTGACGGTGCTGGGGGCGACTCCGGCCCAGGCGGCCCTGCTGCCGTTCGCCCTGTTCCTGCCCTTCCTGCCGCTCGGCCTGCCGGCGGGCGCCATCGTGGACCGGTTGCCGCGCCGTACCGTCATGCTCGTCTGTGACGGCGTGCAGGTGGTCGCGTTCGGCGCGATCTGGGTCTCGGCGGCCACCGGCGTCCTCAGCTTCCCCCTCTTGTTCGCGCTGGTTCTGGTGAGCGGTTGCGCGGTGGTGTTCTTCCAGGTCGCGTACACGTCGTATCTGCCCGGGCTCTTCCCCGACCCGGGCGAGCTACACACCGGGAACACCCGCCTGGCGCTGTCGGAGTCGACCGCCAAGGCCGTGGGACCGATGGCCGCGGGCCCGGTCATCGGGCTGCTCGGCGTGGCCGGCGCGCTGCTCGCCAACACGCTGAGCTTCGCCGCCTCGGTCGTGACGCTTGTCCTGATCCGGCACCGGGAGGCGCCGCCCGCCGTCACCGTGCGGGAGCGGGGCTGGATACGGCGGGACGTCGCCGCCGGGCTCAGGTTCGCGCTCGGGCACCCGGTCCTGGAGCCGGTCCTGACCTGCGGCACCGTCTACGTCCTGTTCCTCTCCATGGTCGAGACCAGCCTGGTCCTGTACTGCCGCAACGTGCTGGGGCTGTCCCCGCAGTGGATCGGGATCGTGGTGGGCGCCGCAGCGGCCGGCTACCCGATCGGCAACCTCGCCTCCGCCGTGCTCATCAGGCGCCTCGGCAGCCCGCGCGCGCTCATGCTCGCCGCCACCGTGTCGGTGCTGGGCATCGTGGCCATGCCCGTGCTGGGCACCTACACCGGACTGGGAGCGATCGGCCTGGTCGTCGGCAGCATCGTGCACTGCGTGGGCGAGGGCGCGTTCAGTCCCACTTCGATGACCCTGCGCCAGACGCAGACCCCTCCCGAACTCCTCGGACGGGTCTCCGCCGTGCAGCGGTTCCAGCTGTGGGGGGCGGTCGCGCTCGGAGCCCTCCTCGCCTCCGCCGCCACCGCGCTCGCCGGGTTGGAGGTCACGGTGTGGATCGGCGCGCTCGGCACGATCCTTTGCCTTCCCGCCCTGCTGCGGCGCGGCATCCGCACCGCCACGTTCGCCCGTGGGTGAGTTCTGAGCCCCCCAGCAGGGGGGGGCTCAATCGGGGCTCGGTCAGTTCACCGCGAGCCGATCGACATTGGGGCCTCCGTTCGACGTGGTGGCCGTGGCTCTGATCTTGTTCACCCCCTGGACGAGGTCGGCGGGCACGGTGACCGTCTGCCAGGTGGTCCAGTCGCCGGTGCCGGTGAAGTCGCGGGTGACCGTGGTGCCGTTCACCGCGATGGTCATCGCCCGGTTCGTCGTGGTGCCGTTGGCGAAACGGAACTCCAGGGTGGCCGGGCCGGCCGCGGCGGCGTTCACCGTCCACTCGACGTAGCTGCCCGTCACGTTGTCGTAGTTCACGAACCCCGTACCGGTGTAGCCCTCATGGTTGGACTCCACCACGCCCTGCGAGATCGTCGCGTCCTCCGCCTGGTAGACGGCCGGGCCGCTGCCGGTGGTCTCGGTGACGGCGTTCGACGGGCCGGAGGAGTTGCCCGCGGCGTCGCGCGCTCTGACCGTGAACGTGTACGCCGTGCCCGCCGCCAGGCCGGAGACCGTGGCGGTGGTGCCGGTGACCGTCGTGGCGAGTGCGGTGCCGTTGTAGACGTCGTAGCCGGTGACGCCGACGTTGTCGGTGGCGGCGTCCCAGGCCAGCGAGACGCTGGACGAGGTCTTGCCGGTCGTGCGCAGGTTGCCGGGCACGGACGGGCTCTCGGTGTCGGGCGGCCCGGTCGGGACGGTGAGTGTCGCCGTGTTCCACCCGGACACGCGCACGCTCGCCGAACCGCTCAGGTCGGAGGCCCGATAGGTGGCCGTGAGCGTCTTGGACTCCCCCGGCCAGAGGCTGATCGCGTTGTCCGACCACTGGATCGGCAGCACCGGCTTGCCTGCCGCGTCCACCACGTGGGCGTCCAGCATGAAGGCGGGGATCGCGCCGGTGCCGGTGTTCTTGACGGTCACGGTGACGCTGCCCGGGGACGGCGCCGATGCGGTGGCGGTGATCGGGGCCTGGGCCAGGTTGCTGAGGCCCTTCAAGTTGGCGTAGCTGGAGGTCGGTACGTAGTACCAGTCGTTGTTGTCCCAGTCGATCACATCGTCCGAGGTGGACAGCCAGTAGACGTTGCGGTCGATCTCCTGGCCGCCGCGGAGCAGCGTCAGCCGTACCAGATAGGTCGTGGAAAGACCGCTGATGGACGGTACGGTCACCGGGGTCGCCTTGCCTCCGTCGGCGGGGACGCTGACCGTCGCCGTGTTGGTGTACTTGCCGGCTCCGTCCGTGTTGAACACGTCGGTCTTCACGGTCAGGCCCGAGGCGGGCGAGATGCCGGAGTTGACCACGACGACGGACTTGTTGTCGTACGAGTACTGCACGTGCAGCGGCTTGTTGGCCTCGCGGGCGCCCCAGTAGGAGCCGCCCTGGTCCAGGTAGTAGTCGAAGAGCTGCCAGTGGAGCGACGACCAGCCGCTGTTGAGCATCCAGTAGATGACGCCTGTGGACGGGTTTGACGAGTCCGTGAAGTTGCGGCCATAGGCCTCGAACTGCGCTCGCACCGCCTCGTACTGGGCGAGCTGCGCCTTCTTGACGTAGTCCGCCAGCCCGGACGGCACGCCGTATCTGCCTCTGAGGGCGTTGTGATAGATCGTCAGGTCGTCGAAGGTGTCCGACGGCGAGCGGTGATACTGGGTGGCGCTCGGGCTTTTCCAGAGCGAGTCGATCTGCGCGGAGGTCATCATCCGCTTGAGCGAGTCGAGCGTCGGCACGTCGGGACCCGCGCTGGTCTCCGAGTTGAAGCCGAACGCCCCGCCTTCGCGCTTGTTGTACCAGTAGCTCGGCGGCACCCAGTCGTACGGTCCGGGCATCTTCAGGCCCGAGTTGCCCAGCTGCGGGCTGGACTTGTCGGAGGCCACGGGCACGATCGGGAGCTGCCACTCGGCCGCCGTGAGCGCGTCGAGATAGCTGGTCTCCTTCTGCGCAGTCGGCGGGTTGTCCGAGCCGATCAGGAACGAGATCACGCTGGGGTGGTTGCGTAACCGCGTGGCCTCCGCCTGCATGGACGCCTTGGCGATCGGATAGTCGGAGCTGCTGAACGAGCCCTCCCACTTGTCGCAGCACTCCCAGCCGGGCATGGTCAGGATGCCGTACCGGTCGGCCAGGTCGTAGAGCTCGTCGGTGTCCAGGTGGCCTTCGACGCGGATCGTGTTGAGACCGAGGTCCTTGACGTAGCGGATCCGGTCCTCCAGGTAGCCCAGGTTCTTGCGGAGGAAGATGTCGGGAGACCAGCCACCGCCTCTGATCAGGATCGGCCTGCCGTTGATCTTGTAGAAGCGGCGCCCGTTGGCGTTCTTGCCCGACTCCACCTTGCGGACACCGAAGCGCTGGGTCAGCGTGTCGCTCTCCACGCCGCCGACCGTCGCCGTGAGGTTCAGGTCGTAGAGCGGCTGCGCGCCCATCGTGTGCGGCCACCACACCTGCGGGCCGGTCAGCGTCTGGTTGAACGTGATCCGCTTGGTCTGGTTCGCGGCCAGCGTGACGTCCTGGGAGAACGCGAGCGAGCCGATCGTGCCCTTGACCGTGGCGGTCACCGCGCCGCCCGTGCCGTTGCGTACGTCGGCCTTGATCGTGAGGTCGGCGCGGTCGAGCGCGGGCACCGCCAGGTCCGTGATCACATGCGCGTCGCGGAGCGAGACGTCGCCGCTGCGCCTGATCACGACGTCGCGGAAGATGCCCATGTTGTCGTCGCGCGGCACCTGCACCCAGTCGATCCAGCCGATCGTGAGGTGGTTGTTGGGGTTGTTCGGGTTGACGCGGAAGGCCACGGAGTTGACGCCGGGGTGCACCAGGGTGGTGATGTCCCGTTCGTTCCTGGTGTAGGCCCCCGCCACCTGGGCGGCGGTGGCGACCTGGGTGCCGTTGACCCACACGTCGGCACTGGAGATCACACCGCTGACGTCGAGGAACGTCCGCAGGCCCGACTCGCTTCCCAGGGTGAAGTCGGAGCGGTACCACCACGGCACGTCGAAGTCCGCCGTCGGGATCGACTGCATGTTCGTGGAGTAGAACGGGTCCGGATAGACGTTGTTCTGCAGCAATCCGGCCAGCACGGTCGAGCGGGGGCCGACCGCGTACCAGCCGCCGGCCGCATAACCGGGCGTGGAGATCGCGGCCCCGGAGTCCGACACCTTCGCCGAGGACTGGATCTTGTATCCCGTCAGCGACGTCGGTGCCGGTACGGCCTGCGCGGCCGGGGCCACGGCCAGGGCGACGCCTCCGGCGTTCACCAGTAATGCGCAGGCCGACAGCAGGATGAGGATGAGCCGAGAGCGCGCCACGAGGCCTCCCAAGGCCGATCTATTTGTTAATAAACCTTCTTAACAAATAAACCGGGCCTCGTAAATGCCCAAATTTCGGGGTACTCAGGTGCGGCGGCCCACCACCACCTGGCTCAGTTGAACGAGGCTCAGCCCGAACAGCAGCGTGCCCAAGGGGACGTGCAGGGTCTTCACCCCTGCGATGCCCAGCGCTATCTGCGCCAGCGTGAGACCGAAGAGCACGGCCGCGTACAGGATGGGCCGGGGCGAGCCGCCGCCGGGCCGCCACATCAGGATCGCGATGATCAGGTGCAGCAGCGTCACGGTGAACACGCTGTACGCCGAAGCACTGTGCAACGTCCGCCCGCTGGGCACGGTGAGCAACAAGCCGGCGGTGATCGGCGCGGCGAAGAGAGTCAGGGTCTGCAGGATGATCGCGATACGCAGGAACACGGGTGATCTCACAGTGCGCCGCCCTGCGCGTCCACGGTCCACGGCCGGAGCTTCTCAGGGTTGCGCACCGCCCACATGTGCGTGATCTGGTCGCCCACGACCTCGAACGCGATCACCGCCACGGTCACGCCGTCCTGCTGCAGCACCAGACCGGGCTGACCGTTGACCGTACGCTCCAGAAGCGCCGCGTCGGGTGTCCTGCCGGCGAGATTCAGGGCGTACCGGGCGATCCGCTCGCCGCCGATGATCGGGCGGAGTACGGCGCTGACCAGGCCACCGCCGTCGGCGATCACCGTGGCGTCGGGGTCGAGGAGGGCCATGAGGGCCTGGATGTCCTTGGCCTCCCACGCCTGCTTGAACTTGCTGACGATGCCGGCCTGCTGGGCCACGGGAGCAGCGGGAGCCTGCGAGGCGCGGATGCGCCGCCGGGCCGAGGTGGCGAGTTGGCGACATGCCTCCGGCGAACGGCCGACGATGTCGGCCACCTCGGGGAAGGAGTAGCGGAAGACGTCGTGCAGGATGAACGCGACGCGCTCGGCCGGGGTCATCGACTCGAGCACGACGAGGAAGGCCATGTTGACCGACTCGTCGAGGGTGATCCGGTCGGCCGGGTCCGCGCCGGGCCGTACGCTGATCCAGTCCGTACGCTCGGGCAGCGGCTCGGGGATCCACTCGCCCACATAGCGCTCCCGCCGGGCCCGTGCCGAGCCGAGCAGGTCGAGGCAGATGCGACTGGCGACCTTCGTCAGCCAGGCGCCCGGCGATTCGATGGCCTCCTGCTGCTGCCCGGACATGGCGTACCAGCGCGTGTACGTCTCCTGGACGACGTCCTCGGCATCGGCCAGGGAGCCGAGCATGCGATAGGCCAGATTGATCAGATGGCGCCGCTCGCTCATGATCGCGCTCAGGCTCTGATCGGCCGGGGCGTGTCCCGGCTCGGTGGGGGTGGTCATGGTGTCGCCGACTTTCCTTCGTCGCATCTGCCGTCATCCGCTCGACGAGACAGCGCGCAGAAGTGTGAGGCTAGCGCGTCACCTCACATTTCCCACGGTCGTGACGTCGGACTCCGAGACGGCATCCAGCAGGCAAGAGAGGAAGACCTCACCATGTCCACGCCCACGATCGCCGAGCAGGACGAGTTTCAGTCGCGTCTGCCCAATCCCGCCCAGTTCCTCCCCGAGGTGGCGGCAATAGCCGGAGCCATGGCCAAGGCCACCCACAACGGTTCGATCCCGCGGACCACCGTCGGCCTGGTGCAGCTCCGAGCCGGGCAGATCGTCGGCAGCACGTACCACACCGTCCGGCAGACCGGTAACCTCCGCAAGGCCGGCGAAACGGACGAGCGCATCATCGCCGTGGCGTCATGGCGGGACGCCCCCTACTTCACCGACGCCGAGCGGGTCGCGCTGGAGCTGGTGGAGGCCATCCTCACGCCCAACCCGTCCGGAGAGCGCGTCCCCGACGAGCTGTTCGCCAGGCTCTCCGCCCACTACGACGAGAAGGCGCTCTGGACGCTCACCGTGACGATCAGCCAGATCCTCTTCTTCGTCCCCGTCGCTCTCGTCGCCAAGCCGATCCCCGGCAAGCCCCTCGGAAAGAACTACAGCGAGTAACGCCCTCAGGCTGGGGGGCGGCTCGCTGCAACACGTCGGAGTGCGCCGGACACTTAACCAGGTGTCCGGCACCCTTCGGCTAGGAGACTTCGTGACCCAGCGAGATCGCTTCGAGGCGATCTATGACGCCTATTACCCGGCGGTCCATCAGTACGCCGCCCGCCGTACCGGCTCCCCCGACGACACGGCCGACATCATCTCCGAGACGTTCCTCACCGCCTGGCGCCGCATCGGTGACGTTCCCGAGGGTGACAGGACGCTGCTGTGGCTGTACGGCGTGGCCCGCCGCGTGCTGGCCAACCAACGGCGCGGGGCGACGCGCAGAGCGGTGCTCGTCGACCGGCTCCATGACGAGCTGGCCGCCGCCCGGCCGGTGACGCCGGTCGATCTGGAGCATGTGCGAGCCGCCTTCGACGAATTACCCGAGCGAGATCGCGAGGTGCTGGCGCTGGCCTGCTGGGAGGAGCTGACCAGCGAGGAGATCGCGGAGGTGGTGGGCTGTACGGCGATCGCCGCGCGAACCCGCCTGCACCGTGCCCGCAAGAGGCTGGCGACGCTGCTGGAGCGGCGGCCGTCGTCGAGGATCGCGATGGGGGAATCATGAACGACATCGACAAGCTGGTGAAGGCCATCGACCTCGCGCCGCACCCGACCGCGCCGGGACCGGCGGCCCGCGCACTGCGTACCGCGATCATGGAGAGCCCGCCCGCGCGCCGCCGAGCAGGGATCCTGCGCCGCGCCCGCCTGCCCATCCTGATCTCGGCGGTCACCGCCGTGGCCGCGGCCGTGGCGATCGGCGTCGGCCTGCCGGGCGGCAGCCCGGTCATCCAATACGCCAACGCGGCTGTCTCCATCTCCAAGGCCGACGACTATTTCAGCGTCACCATCACCGATCCCGCCGCCGATCACCAGCGGTTCGAGGAGGCGTTCCGCGCGGTCGGGCTGAACGTCCGGGTGAAGGTCGTCCCGGTGGCCCCCGGTGACGTGGGCAAGCTGCTCGGCCCGATCGTTCCCGAAGGCTTCAAGGGGCCGGGAAGCGTGGGGGTGCAGAGCATCGAGCCGTGCGCGTCGGCGTTCTGCGGCAAGGTCTGGCTACCCGCCCACCTGTCCCAGCTGGTCGTGTTCGGCGTCGGCCGCCCCGCCAAGCCTGGGGAGCCGTATGCGGAGGACGCCGCCTACGATCCTCTTGGGGAAGAAGCCCTGAGTGGTTACACCACACACGGCAAGAGTGTTGCCGCCGTGCGGGCCGAGTTGCGGCGGCGGGGGCTGAAGGTCGTCTATCGCCTGCTGTGGGTCACGAAGGAAAGCGATGGCCAGACCGGATTCTTCGACGAGACCGTCTCCGCCGGTCGGATCAAGGACGACTGGATCGTCAGCGGCACCCGCTTTCACAGCTCCGACACCGTCGACATCTACGTCACCCCGGGCCCCGGTGCCGGCCCCATGCCCGACTCGCGAAAGGTCGCCACTCCTCAGTGGTACGACGGGCTCACCGGCTGACAGAGGCGATTGCGATGGCGGCTGTTCCGCAGGTACCGGCCGCCGTCGCAGCCTCATTACTGAGGCGTCTTGCCTTTCCTTTCCGTCCACACCTCGTACGTGCCGTCCCCCGGGAGCACCCAGACCTTCGCATCAGGCCTGGCAATCGTCCGCAGCAGCGTCGCCTTGCCGGTCGCCTTCGAGACCCGGTAGACCGCCACCCCCGTCCTCGTCCTCGACCGGACGATCACGTGTCCTGCCCGGTTGAAGTCGAGGTCGTCGACGTACTGGCCGCGCGGCAACCGCACGGTCACCGTGCTGCTCGCGCGGCCGGTACGCAGGTTGAGCAGGCGCAGCTTGCGGTGCTTGGCCGTGCCGGCGAGCACCGCCGCCGTGACGTGGTCATTCGCCAGCGCGACCGGACCCAGCCGCGTCTTCAGCCGCGTCCGGGCGCGCAGCCCCCGGTCGAACACCATCAGCCGGTCCCCTGCCAGCAGCAACCGCTTGCCGTCCGGGCTGAACCCCACGAAATTCCACGAGTCCGTCTTCCCCGGACTCGGCAGCACCTTGCCTTTCCGCAGGTCCGCGAAGATCCCCACCCCCGGCGCCGAGGTCTCCGTGACCACGTAACTGCCGTCGTACGACACCCACGGCCACTCCTCGTAGATCGAGTCCGTCGTGAGCTCCCGCGACACGATCCTTTCCTTGCCGTTCAGGGTCCGCTCGACGAAGAGCCCATCCGATTTCCTGAAATAAAAGAAATGCCGCCCATCTCCGCTGACCAGGAACGGCGCGCGCGACCCCGCATTGGCCGCGTCATCAGGCGCCACGGCGAGCGCCTCCGGCACCTGCACCACGTCTCCGTTGGTCAGCACCAGCTCCCAGGCCTGTGTTCGCTGCGCGTACGCGATCGTGGCCGGCGTGGCAGCCGCCGCAGGCTGTGCGAACAGCGTTCCGGAGGTCAGGAGGAAAAGTGTCCCGAGAGCCGTACGAAATCCCATGTTTCATGAGATGACAAGAAATATACGAATGTTCAGGCGTCTGTAACGAGGCGGTCCAGGGGTGTGGTGGGCAGGGCGATCCAGCCCTCCGTGGCCGCCACGCCTGCCTGCTCCTCCGTCGGTACGGTCACCAGGCCGAGAGCCGCTGCACGTGCGGCGAGTGCGGACACGACGGCGTCGGTGGCGTCGTCGGAGGCCCGGCAGAGGGGCTCGTACTCGCCGAGCTCCAGCCAGGGCGCCGCCTCCAGCAGCCGGTCCACGAGCCGGCCCAGCTCGGCGAGGTTGGCGGCGCGCTTGTAGCCCCGGTACGGCAGCCCCCGCCCTGCCGGCGCCCATCACCGCCTCGACGATCAGCGCGTCGTCCGCCGCGACCACCACCCTGACGAGCCGGGCACGGCCGTCCGACCAGTCGAGCCAGGCCACCGCGGTCCGCACCGCCTCGGCGGCGAGATCGACGCCGACCGTCACCATCCCCTCACGATAAGAGCACCTCTCCAAGATTGCTGTCAGATCGGGCCATGGCGAATGAGGCCACGGCCCCTAACGGTCCCATAGCACGCTGATCGGCAGCGCGGCCAGTCCGGTGTCGGTGCTGTGCAGCTTGGGTCGCCGTACGGCTCTGGCGTTGAGGTTGCGCGACCATGCGGGCACCGGCTGCACCGACATTTCACAGCTCGTTGAACCGACATCTGTGACATCAGGCACCGACAGTTCACAGCACACCAACCGACAGACGGCTGCTCCCGGAGCTCAGTCCTCCCTGAGCGTGGGCAGCCCGGCGAGGAACGCCTTGAGCGCGCGGACGAGGGTGGAGAGGAAGTCGGGGCAGGCCGCGGCGAGGTCGGGCTCCTGGGCGTACAGCTCGGCGAGTGCCGGCGAGGGGTTCGACATCGGATAGAGGGCACCGGCCAGGGCGCCGGCGGCGCCGACCAGGTCCACGCCCTCCCCGTCGCGAAGGCCCGTGACCCGGACGACCTGCTCGCCCAGATCGGCGACGACGGCCAGGATGGCGCGCTTGAACGCACGGGCCGCCTCGACGGACACGTTCTGTTCCAGGGTGGTCGCGGTGTGGCCGAGGAGGTCGCAGAAGAGCGGCCGGTCCGCGAGCGTCTCCGCGAGGATCACCGGGACGTCGCCGGAGACCTCGAGCCGGGCGGTGACGGCCGCCGCCCACTGGCGCCATTCCTCGGCGGCCAGGATGAGGAAGATCTCCTCGCGAGTACCGAAATATCGCACGATGTTGGACTTTGCCAGCCCGACGGCCTCCGCGACCGCACCCAGGCTGACGTTGCGCACCCCGGAGGCGACGGCGAGCTCACGAGCGGCCGCGAGGATCGCCTCGCGCCGCTGCTGCTTGTGCTCCGGCCGCCTGGCCCGGAGGAATGCCCGCGTCATGTCGCGCCCCAGCATAGCTACCCCATCTTTAAAGAACACCGTTCTCTTGTTAAGGAAACACCGTTCTGTTAGCGTCAGGACTCCGGACAGAGGGGGAAAGAGTGACCCAGATACGGATGCGGGTGAACGGCGTGGTCGAGTCGCTCGACATCGAGCCGTGGGTGAGCCTGCTCGACGCCCTGCGCGACCACCTGGGGCTGACCGGCCCGAAGAAGGGCTGCGACCAGGGCGCGTGCGGCGCCTGCACGGTCCTCGCGGACGGCGTGCGGATCAACGCCTGCCTGGCCCTGGCCATGCAGTACGCGGACAAGGAGATCACCACGATCGAGGGGATCGCCAAGGACAGCGCGGACACCCACCCGATGCAGCAGGCGTTCGTGCGCCATGACGGGCTCCAGTGCGGTTACTGCACCTCGGGCCAGATCTGCTCGGCCGTCGCCATGCTGGCCGAGCACGCCGCGGGCATGCCCAGTTCCGTCACCCCGCGCCAAGGGGGCACGCACCTGACCGACGACGAGATCAGAGAGCGCATGAGCGGCAACCTGTGCCGCTGCGGCGCCTACAACGGCATCCTCGACGCCATCAAGGACGTCGCCGCGCAGGAGGCGCCATGAAGCCGTTCGCGTACGTGAAGCCGCTCGACGTCGCCGAGGCCGTGGCAGCCGTCGGCCCCGGCACGAAGTTCCTGGGCGGCGGCACCAACCTGGTCGACCTCATGCGCGAGGGCATCGAACACCCCGAGACGGTGGTCGACATCACCGGGCTGCCGCTCGACGAGGTGGACGAGCTGCCCGGCGGCGGGCTGCGGATCGGCGCGCTGGTGCGTAACAGCGCCCTGGCCGCCGACCGCCGCATCCGCGCCGCCTACCCGGTCCTGTCGCAGGCGCTACTCGCCGGAGCCTCGCCGCAGCTGCGCAACATGGCCACCGTGGGCGGCAACCTGCTGCAACGCACCCGCTGCCGCTACTTCTACGACCAGGCGTACGCCTGCAACAAGCGCGAGCCGGGCGCCGGCTGCGACGCGCTCAGCGGGTTCACGCGCGGGCACGCCGTCCTGGGCGTGAGCGAGAGCTGCATCGCCACGCATCCCTCCGACATGTGCGTGGCGCTCGCCGCCCTGGACGCCACGGTCGAGGTCGCGAGCGTGCGCGGCACGCGGCGGATCCCGCTGGCGGACTTCCACCTGCTGCCCGGCGACACACCCCAGGTCGAGACCGCGCTGGCCGCGGACGAGCTGGTCACGGCGGTCGAGCTGCCGCCCGCCCCGGTCGCGGCCAACTCCCGTTACCGGAAGGTGCGCGACCGGGCGTCGTACGCGTTCGCCCTGGTCTCCGTCGCGGCGGCGCTGGACGTGCGGGACGGGACCGTGACGGCGGCCCGGCTGGCGCTGGGCGGCGTCGCGACCAAGCCGTGGCGCGCCCGCGAGGCGGAGCGGATCCTGATCGGCGGTCCGGCGACCGAGGAGGCGTTCGGCCGGGCGGCCGAGGCCGAGCTGGCGCCCGCGACCACGCGGCCGGGCAACGCGTTCAAGGTCGGGCTGGCCCGCGCCACGATCGTGGCCACGTTGAGGGAGCTTACGGATGAGTGAGAAGTACGTCGGCCGCCCCGTAGACCGGCTCGACGGCCTGGCCAAGACCACCGGGCAGGCCCGTTTCGCGGCCGAGCACCCTTACCCGGACCTCGCCCACGCCGCGCTCGTGCACGCCACGGTCCCCCGGGGCCGCATCACCGCCATCGACACCGAGGCGGCGCGGGCCGTGAAAGGTGTGATCGACGTTCTCACGCACGAGAACGCCCCCGCCATGAAGCCTCCGCCCTCCCAGAGCCTGCTGAACCCCAGCACGCTGGTCATCGGGACGTCGGTGAACTACCTGGCCACGGACGAGGTGCACTGGAACGGCCAGCCGGTGGCGGTCGTGGTGGCCGAGTCGCCGGAGGCGGCGCGGCACGCGGCGGGCCTGGTGCGGCCCACGTACGAGGAGCTGCCCGCCGTGGTGGACTTCGCGGCCGAGGAGCCGAACGCCACCCCGCAGAAGGGCAGCGCGATCATGCCGGCGGCGACGAACAAAGGGAACGCCGAGGCGGCGCTGGACGCCGCGGCGGTCTCGGTGGACCTGCGCTTCACCACGCCGCCGCACAGCCACAACGCGATCGAGCCGCACGCGACGACCGCCGTGTGGGACGGCGACCGCCTGACCGTGCACGAGAGCACGCAGAGCATCGCGTGGCTGCGCAGCCACCTCGCACAGCGGTTCGGCGTCCCCCAGCGGAACATCCGCGTGCTCTCCCCCTACGTGGGCGGCGGGTTCGGCGGCAAGGGCTCGGTCTGGGCGGGCACGCTGCTCGCCGTGCTGGCCGCCCGGGCCACCAAGCGCCCGGTACGGCTGGCGCTCACCCGCGCGGCCGTCCACCACACGGTCGGCGGCCGGACCCCGACCACCCAGCGGGTCGCGCTGGGCGCGGAGTCCGACGGGAGGCTGCTCGCGCTGATCCACACCAGCGTGGCCAGGACCGGCCGCGTCGGCGGCATGCCCGAGCAGGTCACCTCGGCCTCCCGGCACCTGTACGACTCCCCGAACATCCGCCTGCGCCAGAGCCTCGTCCGGCTCGACCTCCTCCCCAACACGAGCATGCGGGCCCCTGGCGAGTCCATCGGCACCTTCGCCCTGGAGTCGGCCGTGGACGAGCTGGCCTGCGAGCTGGGCATGGACCCGATCGAGCTGCGGATGCGCAACGAGCCGGCGCGCAACCCGGTGGACGGCAAGCGGTTCGCGAACCGGATGCTGCGCGAGGCGTACGAGCTGGGGGCGGAGCGGTTCGGCTGGCGTGAGCGCGATCCGCGACCCGGCTCGATGACGGACGGGCGGTGGCTGGTCGGCATGGGGGTCGCGTCGGCGTACCACCCGTCGTTCCAGCTCCCGGCGAACGTCACCGTGCGGCTGGGCGCGGACGGCGGCGTCGTGGTGCGGTGCGCCCTGCAGGAGATCGGCGTCGGCGCGGCGACCGCGCAGGCGCAGATCGCCGCGGACGAGCTGGGGGTGCCGCTGGAGTCGGTACGCGTCGAGGTCGGCGACTCCGAGCTGCCGGAGGGCCCGATGGCGGGCGGCTCGGGGCAGACGGCGAGCGCGGCGGCCGGCGTGGTGGAGGCCTGCCGCAAGCTGAGGCGCTCCGCCCTCGGCCTGGCCCTGAAGTCACCGGACTCCCCGCTGCGCGGCGTGACCTCTCCGGAGGCCCGGGATGGCGGGCTCTACCAGGGCTCCCGCGGGGAGACGTACGCGGCGATCCTGACCCGCGCCGGCCGCGACCACCTGGAGGCCGCGGCCGGGATGGGCATGCTCCGGTTCCTCGCGAAGACCGTCCGTGACCAGCGGCGCTGGGTGAAGGCGGCGTGCGGGGCGCAATTCTGCGAGGTGCGGGTGGACCGGGACACCGGTGAGGTACGGGTGTCGCGCTGGGTGGGCGTGTTCGACGTCGGAAGGGTGATCAACGCCAAGACGGTGGCCAGCCAGCTGCGCGGGGGCATCGTGATGGGCATCGGCATGGCGCTGTCGGAGGAGACGCTGATCGATCAGCGCACGGGGCGGGTCGTGAACGCGAGCCTGGCCGAGTACCACGTCCCCGTCCACGCCGACATCCCGCGCATCGACGTGCACTGCCTGGACGAACCGGACCCGACGATGCCGCTGGGGCTGCGCGGGGTGGGCGAGGTCGGCATCACGGGAGTCGGCGCGGCCGTGGCGAACGCCGTGCGCCACGCCACGGGCAAGCGGGTCCGCGACCTGCCGATCACCCTCGATAAGCTGCTTCCGCTGTGACGCCCCGCCTGGAGACGATCATGTCGAAGCCGCCGGTCCCGCCGTTCACCGAGGAGAGCGCCCGCGTCAAGGTGCAGGCCGCCGAGGACGCCTGGAACACTTGCGACCCCGACCGGGTCGCGGCGGCGTACACGGAGGACTCGGTGTGGCGCAACCGCGACGAGTTCGTGACCGGCCGCGACGAGATCAGGGCCTTCCTGCGCCGCAAGTGGGACAGGGAGCTGGACTACGCCCTGCGCAAGGAGCTGTGGGGCGTGCTCGGCAACCGCATCGCGGTCCGCTTCCAGTACGAGTCGCGCGACACCACCGGGCAGTGGTGGCGCAGCTACGGCAACGAGCAGTGGGAGTTCGACGAGTCGGGGCTGATGCGGCGCAGGGAGGCGAGCATCAACGACGTGCGCATCGAGGAGGGCGAACGCCGCATCTTCGGCCCGCGCGGTGACGACGAACGTGGCGTGGACGTGCTGCCACTCAGGTGAGGTAGCGGAGCCACAGGTACGGCACCGACAGCGCCACGGTCACGAACGTGACCACCAGCCCGTACTTCGTGAACTGCCAGAAGCTGATCGGGGTGCCGTTGCGGGCGGCGATGCCGAGAATGACGACGTTGGCCGCCGCCCCGACGGCCGTGGCGTTCCCGCCCAGGTCGGCCCCGATGGCCAGCGCCCACCAGAGGACCTGAGCGGGACCGTCGCCCCCGTTGGCCTGCACGAGGTCGGCCACGATGGGGCTCATGGTGGCGACGTACGGGATGTTGTCCACGACGGCCGACAGCCCGGTCGAGACCCAGAGCAGCAGCATCGTGGTCAGGCCGAGCTGCCCGTGGGTGGCCTCCGAGGCGGCCTTCGAGATCTGGCCGATGACCCCGGTCTCCACCAGCGACCCGACCATGACGAACAGCCCGGCGAAGAACACCAGCGTCGGCCACTCGACCTCGCGGATGGCCTCCTCGGTCGACACCTTCGTGGCCGCCACCAGCACCCCCGCGCCCAGCAGCGCGACCACGGACGGCGCGTAGTGCAGCACGGGATGCAGCACGAACGCCGCCATCACGAGGGCCAGCACGGCGAGCGACTGCCACAGGAGCCTGCGGTCGGCGATGGCCTCCCGCTCGTTCAACGCCATGATCTCCGCAGCCCGCTCGGGGTCGTACCGGAACGACTCCCTGAACAGCCACCTGCACAGCCCGACGAACACCACCACCAGCACGACGATCAGCGGCGCCATGTGGACGAGGAAGTCGTTGAAGGTCAGGCCGCCGCGGCTGGCGATGATGATGTTCGGCGGGTCGCCGACCAGCGTGGACGCGCCGCCGATGTTGGACGCCATGGCCTCGGCGATCAGGAACGGCGCCACGGGAGCCGACAGCCGCTCGCACACCAGGAACGTCACGGGGGCGATCAGCAGCACGGTGGTCACGTTGTCCAGCAGCGCGGAGGCGGACGCGGTGATGACGATGAGCAGCGCCATGAGCCTGAACGGCCGCCCTCTGGCCCGTTTCGCCGCCCAGATCGCCAGATACTCGAATATCCCGGTCTGTTTCAGGACACCGACGATGACCATCATGCCGAGCAGCAGGAAGATCACATTCCAGTCGATCCCGGAGTGCTCGTCGAAGAACGCCGCGCCCGCATCGGTGGCGTGGATCAGCAGCATGACCCCGGCGCCGCCGAGCGCCGCGGCGACCCGGTGCACCTTCTCGGTGGCGATCAGCGTGTACGCGCCGAGGAAGGCCACCACCGCCACCCACGCGGTGACGGTCATGCGGCCTCCGGATCATCAGGGAACAGCGAAACGATCGCCGACCAGACTTCCCGGCACACCTGCCCATAACCTATCAAAAATGCTCAGACGCCCCAGGGAGCGCTCAGGCGGCGTCGCGGTGGTGGCCGTGGTAGGGCGGCGCGAGGTCCGTGCCGCGCGGGCCCGAGAGCGCGCTGCGCAGGTCGGCCGTCTGGACCGTCCGGCTGATGTCCGTGGGCGTCAGCAGCCCGACCAGCCGCCCCGCCGGATCGAGCACGACCGCCCGCCCGTCGGCCCGCCCCGGCATCCTGGCCAGCAGGTCGGTCAGCGGCTCGTCGGGCCTGGCCTGCGGCACGTCCTGCGGCGGGCAGGCGATGTCCGCGAGCCGTACGGTGTCGCGCAGCTCCGGCCGCACCTCGCGGATCCGGCTGAGCGTCACCATGCCGCGGAAGGAGCCGTCCACACCCACCAGCGGATATGTGGACAGCCGGTGCCGCAGCACCACCCGCTCGACGAGCCCGGACACGGTCTCCTCCGGCGAGGCGACCACCGGCTGCGCCGTCATCGCGTCCACGACGCGGATCCCGCGCAGGGCGGTGCCGAGCCGGGTCTGCTGCTCCTCGGCGGTGGCGGCGCTCACCAGGAAGAGGCCGATCAGCGCGAGCCACAGCCCGTCGAAGCTGCGCCCGGTGGCCACCTGCAGGAATCCCGTGATGATGAGCGCGTACCCGAACCAGCGTCCGGCCCGCGCGGCGGTGATCGCCGCCCGCGCCCGGTCGTGCCAGCGCATCCACAGGACCGCCCGCAGCACCCGCCCGCCGTCCAGCGGCGCGGCCGGGATCAGGTTGAAGACGGCGAGCAGCACGTTCACCCCGGCCAGGTACGCGAACACCCCCGTCACCAGCGACGCGCCCGAGAGCAGCCCCGCGCCCAGCCACGCCGCCCCGAACACCAGCCCGGCGACCAGGCTCGTCGCCGGCCCCACGACCGCGATCCGCAGATCCGCGCCGGGCGTGCGCGGCTCGCCACGCAGCTCCGCCACCCCGCCCAGCAGCCAGAGCGTGATCCGCTCCACCTCGATGCCCTCGCGCCGCGCCATGATCGCGTGCGCCAGCTCGTGCGCGAGCAGCGAGCCCAGGAACAGCACCGCCGCCACCAGCCCGGCCAGCAGGTAGACGGGCAGGGAGTGGCCGGGGAAGACCGCGGGGAAGCGCCCGTAGGCCAGCCCGAACACCAGGATCGCGACGATCACCAGCACACTGACATTGAGCCCCACCTGCACGCCCTTGATGCGGCCCAAAGGGATCGATGAACGCATCTCGGCCTCCCCGGGGATCGACTCCCCCTGGCCAGCTGCCCGCAAAGGCGCGTCTCAGGCCACCTCACGCGCGGTCAGGAGAGGGAGCATGACCTCCACGCGCGTTCCCGCGCCGGGCTCGCCGTTGACCACACAGATCCCGCCCAGCTCCGCCGCGCGCTCGCGCATCGATCCGAGCCCCACGCCCGCGCGATGCGCCTCGGGCAGGCCCTTGCCGTCATCGGCGATCAGCACGCGCAGCACCGACCGCTCCCGCTGCAGGACGATCCGGGCGGTGGCGGCCTGGGCGTGCCGCCGGACGTTGGTGAGGGCCTCCTGGACGATCCGGTAGACCGCCACCTCGACGGCCGCGGGCAGCTCCGACAGGTCTCCCTCCACCTCGACCTCGGCGGGCGGCGAGGACTGCTCCGCCAGCTCCTCCACCGCGCGGATCAGGCCCAGGTCGTCGAGCGCGGGCGGGCGCAGGCCGTACACGAGCTCGCGGATGTCCCCCGTGACCGCGCCCATGCCGGCGTGCAGCTCGCGCAGCAGCTCGTCGGCCGCCTCCGGGGACTTCTTGAGGCTGAGCCTGGCCATGTTGATGGTCATCGCCATGGCCGAGAGGGTCTGGCCGAGCCCGTCATGCAGGTCGCGGCGCAGGCGGCGGCGCTCCTCCTCCCTGGTCGTCAGGATGCGTTCTCTGGAACGTTGCAGGTCGGCGGCCATCCGCACCGCGTGCGCCACGTCGGCCGCGTACGGCGTGAGCGTGGCCAGCACCCGCTCGTTGTGCGCGGCGGGGAAACGGCGCGGGCCCGGCGGCCCCACGAGCAGGCGGCCGACGCGCTCCCCGTGCCAGATCAGCGGCACCTCGCGGACGTCGGCGCCCACCCGGCCGCTCTCGATGTAACGGGGCTCGCCGTCGGCCACCTCCACGGCCACACCCTCGACCGCCAGTCCGTCGCGCAGCACGCTCACCACCGAGGTCAGCGCCCTGGACGGGTCGCCGCGCCGCAGCGCCTGGGTCAGGCGCTCCGCCAGCAGGCCGGGGTCGCCGACGGCCCCGTACAGGAGCCGGTCCACGGCCCGCTGCAGCGCGCGCCGCAGCGGCTGGAAGAACGCGCCCGCGAACAGCGCGGCGACGACGCTGGCCACCTGGCCGTAACCGGAGACCAGCAGGCTCGACAGCGCGCCCGCGCCGAAGTAGACGGCGCTGATCACGGCCACCACCCCGGCGGCCACGAAGGCCCGGCTGATCACCGTGTCGATCCCGTAGAGCCGGTAGCGCATCACGGAGAACGCCGTCGCGACCGGGATGAGCGTCGCCCAGCCGACCGCGATCCACCCGAACTCGGGCACGAACGCGGTCACGACCAGGAAGAGGATGTACCCGGCGAACGCCAGCAGCGGCCAGCCGATCTGCCGCCTGGTGACGGAGTCCGCCCGCCGCAACCGCACGGCCAGCGACAGCGCCGCCAGCGCCATGGAGACGTAGATCCCCGTCCAGGCGATCACCGATACCGTCTCGGCGTACGGGGCGAGCTCGAGAACCTGCAGCGGGTTGGGGATGGCCCGCGGGTACGGCGTGTGCGCCGGCGGCACGCGGAGCACGGCGCGCAGGAAGTCGGTCGTGATGGAGGCGAAGCCCAGCACCAGCACCGGCCGCCAGCGAGGGGAGGGCAGGCGACCGTCGGGCGAGTACAGCGGCAGGACCATGGTGAGCGTCACGCCGCACACCGCCCACCCGAGCTGGGCCGGCAGGCGCAGGCAGCCCGCGAGGAGGAACTCCCCGTCGGCGGCGGCGCGGAACATCAGCGCCTGCGAGAGGTCGCTGATCGCCGCCGCGAGGCCGCCCGCGCACATGAGCCACGCCAGGTTCAGGCGGGGGCGGTGGAAGAGGAGGAACGCGCCCACCGCGGGGAACGTCAGACCGGCGGCCGTCTGGGGGCTCACCGTCCTGGCGGGCGTCCACGCGTCGGGCAGCCCGGCCCAGAGCGCCACCGCGACCACGATGAGCAGCGGCGACAGGACCGCCATGGCGATGGCGGCGAGCCGCACGCCCGTCACTCCACCGGCCCCGACACCGACACCGACACCGACACCGACACCGACCGTATCGCCGACCGTATCCCCGGCCGTATCCCCGACGGCATCACCGGCGGTCTCGGCGAACCCCCCAGCCATTCCCCTCGCCCCGCCCTTCCGATGCCAGGTACGCCTCCCGTTGAAGAGGATTATGACCGCTTTATCGGGATAAACGTGCCAAACGTTTCGGCGAGCGTGGAGACCCTGCCCTGGCCCGCGATCTCGCAGAGGCCAGGGCAGGGAACCGAGGGGCTACTCCACCGTGACCGTGACCTTGGCGGCGACGGCCGTGCCCGGCACCTGGCCGTTCACCGTGAACGTCCCTGGCTGGGCGTACTTGTCAGGGCTGATCGCCTCCCAGGTGACCGCCACGGAGCTGTCCTTCGACCCGTCGTTGTACGTCGCCACGACGGTCCCGGGCAGCGAGGGGGCGACCCCGGCGCGGGTCGTGACCGCCTCCTCCGCGATCGAGGTGATCGTCACCGCCGACGTCGTGCGGACGTACACGGTGGCCTCGGCGGGCCGGCGCACGCCCTCGGCCAGCCCGACGACGGTGAAGCTGGTGCCGCCGGTCTTCACCTGGTCGGCCGTCACCTGCTGCCAGGTGACGGCGGCCGAGCTGCGGGCGCCGTCCGCGTACAGGGTCTCCACGGTGGCCGGCAGCTTGGGCAGCGCGCCGACCAGGGTGGGGACGTGCACGGGGCGCACGGAGTCCGGCGGGACCTCGAAGGCCTTGACCTCCAGCAGCCCCACCGACGCCCCGTCGGCCTCGAGCTGCACGCGCAGCTTCGAGGTCGTGACCGTGTCGAACGAGACGGTGTTGTAGGCGTCGATCGCCTTGGGGTACGAGGCGACGCCGGTGACGTCCTCGAACGAGTCGCCGTCCCACTGCTGGATCTTCCACGAGGCGGGCACGCGCACGCCGCCGCCGTCGTCGAAGAAGTACACGTCGGCCTTGTTCAACCGCACCGGCGACGGCCATTCGAGCTGCACCCACTGCGTGTCCTGCTGCGGCCAGGTGCCCCAGCGCGGGTTGGACCCGTCGTTGGAGCGCGGCGGGTCGATGCCGTCGTTGATCGCGGCGACCTTCTCCCACGGCGAGGTGTAGGAGGCGGTGGGCGTGGCCTTGGGGGCCACGTTCACCTGCGCGGCCTGGGCCGTCGCGGCGACGGTCACGGTCGTCGAGGTGCTCTTCGCGCCGTCCGTGGCGGTCAGCTTCAGCCGGTACGTGCCCGGATCGGAGAACGAGACGACCGTGCTCGTGCCCGTCGGGTCGGTGAAGAACGCCTCACCCGGACCGTCGACCTTGGCCCACTGGGTGGTCAGCCTGCCCGACGGCAGCGCGTCGTCCTTGGCCACCGCGTCGATCCTGGCCTGGCCTGGGCGGCTGAAGGCGGGATCGACGACGGCCACCACGTACGGGGCCCGGTTGGCGACCGAGCCGGCGTCCGCGCCCGTCCGGTACGCCTGCACCTCCTTCAGCCCCGTGGCGTACCCGGGCCGATGTGTGACCAGCACCCGCAGCTTCTGCGCCGTGACGGCCGGGAAGCGCACCTCGTTGAGGTTCGCGCGGGGATAGACGGGTTTCTTCGCCTGGTTCGGCACGTCCTTCCACGCGTCGCCGTCCTGGTACTGCAGCTGGTAGAACGCGGGCTCGCGGTACCCGGCCGCCTTGCGGTCGTTGAAGAAGTACAGCTTCACGAGGTCCACCTGCTGGGCCGAGCCGAGATCCACCTCCAGCCAGTCCTGCGCCTTGCCCGAGCCCTTGCTGCCCCAGTACGGCTCGTTGATCGTGAACCCGTCGGCCGCGCCCGCCGCGTCGCCGAAGGAGGCGGTGGCGGACCTGACCAAATTGGGGCGGTCGGAGCGCAGGTCCACGCCGGCCTTCTGGAACAGGTCCTCGATGCGGTCACCGGTCAGCTTGACCTGGGCCGGTGCCTTCATCGATCCGGCCTTCTCCGAGTGGACGACCTGGCCGCCCTCGACCTGGCCGGTCGCCGGGTCCCACACGGCGTGCGCGAGCCCGGACAGGGTGACCTTGCGCTTGCCGTCGATCAGGATCGAGTACCCCTCGGGCACCCCGGCGTAGTGCCTGGTCCCGTCGCCCGGCTTGTCCCAGACGATGGTCAGGTCGCTGCCCCGGTAGTTGATGCCGTTGACGGTGAAGTGGTCCCAGCCGATGTCCACCGGCCAGAGCTCGACCTTGCCGTCCGAACGTGGGCGCAGGCCCATGACGTCCTCGATGACCGTCCAGTTGCTGCTGCCCAGGATCGTGTGGTGGATCCAGGAGCGGTAGCCGATGCTCTTGGTCGCGGGGTCCCAGTCGGCCCAGAACTCGTTGGCGTCGGGGTAGCGGGTGTCGCCGCCGATGTACTGCGACCAGGCGTTCCAGTACAGGAGCTGCTTGTACTGGTCAGCCGTGATGTACGGCGAGGTGTACTGCCTCAGCGCCTTGGAGAACAGCGCGAAGTTCCGGGTGGAGTTGATCTGCGAGAAGTTGTTGGAGCCGGGGTTCCCGGCGGCCGCGGCCTCCGCCTTGTCCTTCTGGTTGGCGGTGTACGCCGGAAATATCGGGTACTCCGCGGGGTCGGTCCACAGCCGCAGCGCCTCCCGGTACTTCGGGTCGTCCGTCGGCACGAGCCCGGTGGCGTACGGGATGTAGTTGTTCGACTCCTTCCACGGGATCAGGTTGCCCGTCTGGAGGTCGCGGTGCTTGAACAGCTTGTCCTTGTCGTCCCAGAGCAGCGTGAGGATGCCGTTCTTGACCTTGTCGGCCACACCGCGCATCTCGGCCGCCTTGGCGGAGTCGCCCGTGAGCTCGTACGCCTGCGCCGCCGCCATCGCGTTGGCGTACACGTACGCGCCTTCGAGCCGCTCGTTGGCCCGCCCGTAGTAGTGGAACGACACCGCGTCGGCGTCGTTGCCGGTCATGTACTCCCGGTCGTACTCGATGACCCCGTTCTTGTTGGAGTCGTACGCGTTGAGCTGGCCGTACACGTCCTTCTCGGCGTAGCGGGCGAGGTTGCGCAGGATGGACGGCTGCCCGCCGTGGATCTGGTAGCTCTCCAGCGCAGAGGCCGAGATGTACTGCGTGTAGCTGTTCGACCAGTTCTCGGGGTCGCCCGGATTGTCGGTGTACTTCGAGTTACGCGAGACCTCGCCCACCGACACCCACGGCCCGTACGAGTAGATCGGGTTGCGCAGGTACTTGAGGTCCTGCAGGAACATCGGCACGGTCAGCACGATCGCGTTGTTGTAGCCCAGCGCCCCCTCGACCGAGGTCGGGAACTGGAAGTCGTTCCCGGGGATGTCGGCGTCGAGGAAGTTGAAGCGCATGAGCCACCAGCGGTAGTACACGAACTTCTTGATGTTCTCGTCGGGCACGTCGATGTAGGGGACGTTCTCGGCCCACCAGGCGTTGTAGTCCTGGAGCTGGCGGCGCAGCGCGTCCTGCGGCGAGCGCCCCTTGTAACCGTCGTACTCGGCCCGCGACCCGGGGAGCTCCTCGGTGACGAAGCCCATCTGCACCTTGGTCCGCACGGTCTTGCCCGGCTCGACCGTCACCGAGCCCTTCAGGGCGCCGTCGGCGACCTTCAGCCCGTCACCGCTGAGCCGGGGGAAGATCGTGGTCAGCCTGTTCTTGGCGAACACGGCGCCGGTCAGCTCCCGGTCGCCGTCCGCCGTCCTGGTGTAGGGCGAGGTCACGGTGATCGGCACCGAACGCGCGGCGGACCCGGTGTTGGTGATCTCCAGCGTCGTCACGGCCACGTTCTCGTGCGTGATGAACTTCTTCACCCCGACCGACAGGCCGTCGCCCGCGTACTGGCCGGTCCAGTGGCTGGGCATCTGCAGCCGCTTGGCCACGTCCTCTTTCAGCTCGCCGCCCAGCGAGATCTCGTACGCGCCGCGGTTGTCGATGCTCTCCCAATAGGCCACGTACCCGCCGAAACCGATGACCGACGGATCATGCTCCTTCATGAACAGCGCCCGCCCACGCGACATCAACCACGTGCCCGCCGGATCGTCGCCCGGCCGGGCCAGCATGCGGTCGATCCAGTACGAGTCGCCGCCCTTCTCCTTCCGGTAGATCTCGTCCATCATCTTGCGCGGGTGGTACGCCACGGGCTCGGCGGGCACGGGATCGGCGCCGGTGAACACCGGCATGCCGAGACTGTCCTGCGCGGCGTACGAGGGTGACCCGGCAAGCGAAGCTGTGAGCGTTAACACAGCTAAGCACACCAACGGTTTACGCACTTGCCTCTCCTAGATCGGTAGCCAGACACGCATGGTCGCGGGACCGCGGTTGCCCCACCGGTGGTAGGGCACCAGCCGGAGCGTGACGTCGGTGCCGCTCGCCCGCCCGTCGGAGGCGGGCGCGTACGGCCAGCCATTGCCGTCTCCGGACCCGAGCGACGCCTCGACCTCCAGCTCCACGACGCCGTCCGCCGCGCGCTCCACGGGCGGCTGGACGCGCGCGGTCAGGTCGCCGAGCGGCGGCTCGTCGCTCACCGACTCCGCGCAGTAGACCAGCGGCCCCCGCTCCACCGCCGCGCTCCCCCGCAGCGCGTCGATCCGCCGGTCGGGGTACGTCCACCGGGGCGCCATCGGCAACTCCAGCCGGATCTCGTCACCGGCCCGCCACGGACCCTCGACATAGGCGTAGCCGGGATCGACGGGACGGACCGCCGGGCTCTCCTCCAGCGGCGCGTCCGGCGCGGACGCCGGGACGTGCGCCAGCGTGGCGTCCGTGGCCCAGGCCGGGACGCGCAGGCCGATCCGGCCCTCGCCGCCCTCGAGCACCCGGACGGTCACCGAGCCGCGCCACGGGTAGCCGGTCTCCACCCGCACCGCCAGCCCGTCGTGCCGGATCTCCGACGGCGTGTGGTGGTGGATCTGGATGCCGTCGGCCGACGAGGTCGCGAGGTAGGCGGGCAGCGAGGCCAGCGTCCGGGCGATGTTGTGCGGGCAGCAGGCCACGTCGAACCAGGGCGAGCGGAGCCCGCCCTCGGCGGCGTGGTTGACGCCTTCGAGCGGCGTCGCGGGCACCCGCACCTGCAGCGGGTTGGCGTAGAAGAACGACTTGCCGTCCAGCGCCACCCCCGTGGCGAGCATGTTGTACATGGTCCGCTCGGCCAGGTCGGCGTACCGGGCGTCGCCCGTGGCCAGCAGCAGCCGGTGCGCCAGCATGATGGAGGCGATGCTCGCGCAGGTCTCGTTGTAGGCCCGGTCCGGCGGCAGCTCGTAGTCGTCGCCGAACGACTCGTCGATGTGGCGCGAGCCCATGCCGCCGGTGAGGTGCGTGCGGCGGGCGATCGTGCGCTCCCACTGCGCCTCGACCGCCTTCAGCAGCTCCTGGTCGCCGGTCTCGACGGCCACGTCGACCACACCGGAGGCCAGGTAGAGTGCGCGCACCGCGTGCCCGCGGAACACCTGCGCCTGCCTGGCCGGCATGTCGTCCTGGTAGTAGCCGCGGCCGAAGGGGATGTCGGCGAGCGCGGGCAGTCCGCGGCGCTCGACGAAGCGGCGGGCCATCTCCAGGTAGCGCCCGGCGCCGGTGACGCGGTAGAGCTCGACGAGCGCCATCTCGATCACGGGGTGCCCGCAGGTCTCGGTGCCCTGCATGAAGCGGCGGCAGACGTGGTCGGCGGCCCGTACCGCCACCTGGGTCAGCCGGTCCTCGCCGTGCATGCGCAGCCGGGCGACCCCGGCCTGGATGAGGTGGCCGTAGCAGTAGAGCTCGTGGCCCCACTCGAAGTCGGTGTAACGGCTGCCGGACCAGCGGGTGTTGATGTAGCCGTCGCCCTCCTGCGCCTGGGCCACCGTCTCGGCCAGCGCGGGCAGCCCCGGATGGTCGGCCCAGGCCATGGCCTCCAGCAGCTTGTAGGTCTCCGAGTCGCTGAACTCCCTGCCCCTGCGGGGACGCACCCCCCGGAAGTTGGGTATCCAGCCTTCGCGCTCCTCCCATTCCACGCAGTGGGCGATGGTCACCTCGCTGTTGAGCGCGGCCCGGTCGCCCCAGAAGCCCGGGTTCAGCCGTACCTTGTCGAGGCCGAGGGGGGACAGGACGCCCGATGAGGGCAGGACAGGGTTAGCCACGCAGAGCTCCTGACATGAATCCGCGCACGTAGTGGCGCTGCAACACGATGAAGAGGATGAGACAGGGGACCGCCATGACCATGACGCCGGCCTGGAGCATGCCGTAGTCGATCGCGCCGAACGTGTGCTGCGTCATGCTGACCACGGCCACCGGCAGGGTGAACGAGGATCCGTCGTTGAGCAGGATCAACGGTGCGAAGAAGTCGTTCCAGGAGGCGAGGAACGCGAACAGGCCCACCGTGATCAGCGCGGGCCGCACGGCGTGCAGCAGGATCCTGGCGAACGCCCTGAACGTGCCGCACCCGTCCACCAGCGCCGCCTCCTCCAGCTCGCGTGGCAGCGCCTCGAACGCGTTGCGCATCATGAACAGCGCGAACGGGAGCTGGAACATGACGAACACCAGCGACAGGCCGACTAGCGAGTTCTGCAGCCCCAGGTAGCCGAGCAGGACGTAGAGCGGGATCAGGATCGTCGCGTACGGCACCATGAGGATCGCCAGCGTGGCCAGGAACAGCACGTTCTTGCCCGGGAAGTCGAAGCGGGCGAAGCCGTAGCCGCCGAGCGCGGAGATCACGAGCGTGCCTGCCACGGTCATGACCGACACCAGCACGCTGTTGGTCGCGTACGTGCCGAGCCCCTCGCCGAAGCGGGCCATCTCCAGGTAGTTCGACGGCTCCTCCAGCGAGGCGTAGCCGCTCCACACCAGCGGGAACAGGAACAGCACCGCCAGGGCGGACAGCGTGAGGTACCGGCTCATCGCAGCCTCCGCATCATCACCGTGTTGAGCCCGACGAGGGCGACGAGCAGGACGACCGAGAGCGCCGCAGCGCCGCCGAGGTCGAAGCGGAAGAACGCGTCCCGGTAGACGACCATGACCATCGAGACCGTGCTGTTGTCCGGGCCGCCGTTGGTGAAGACGAAGAACTGGTCGAAGGCCAGCAGCGAGCCGGTGACGCTGAGGATCAGCATCAGCGCGAGCGTGGGGCGCAGCAGCGGCAGCGTGATCTTGGTGAACACCTGCCGGCGGTTCGCGCCGTCGCTCCTGGCGGCCTCGTACACCTCGGTCGGTATCGCCTGCAGGCCGGTCAGCAGGATGAGCATGTTGAACCCGGCGAAGCGCCACAGCACCAGCGCGATCGTCGAGAACAGCGCCATGTTGGGCGTGCCGATCCACTTGACCGGCTCGCTGGTGATGTGCAGCGCCTGGAGCAGGGGGTCGATGGGGCCGAAGTCGTTGTTCAGCATCCCGTAGAACAGCAGACCGGCGGCGGCGAAGCCGACGGCGCCGGGCAGGAAGAACGCGGTCCTGAAGAAGCCGATGCCCGGCCTGCGGTCCTGCACCAGCAGGGCCAGGCCGAGCGCGACGGCCGACAGCAGGACCGTCGTGATGGCGGTGTACTTCAGCGTGAAGAGGACCGCGTCGATGAAGAGGGGGTTGTCGCCGATCTTCAGGTAGTTGTCGGGGGCGTTGAACGTGGCCTGGCCGAGCAGGGGCCAGCGGTTGAGCGACATCCAGACGACCAGCGCCAGGGGTGCGATGAAGAGCACTCCCACGATGACGGCCGTCGGGGCCGCGTAGAGCCAGCCCTGGACCTTCCTGCTCCGCCACCGGGCGGACGGCGCGGTGTGCGCCGGCCGCCGCCCGGATCGCGTGATCGTCAAGGTCATTGCTGCAGCGACTTCGTGATCTCGGCGTTGAGCTGGGGGACCTTCGAGGCGTCACCGAACACGGCCTCGCGGGCCATCCGGAGCCACGGCCCCTGCGGGTCGTTGAACGTCTGGCCGAAGCGCAGCGCGTACGGCGTCTGCCCCTTGGCCACCAGCGAGTTGATCAGCACCACGCGCGGGTCCTCGGCGGAGTACTTGTTGCCGGCCAGGTCGGTGCGCGCGAGCACGTCCTTGTTCTTGGCCATGACCTCCACCTGGGCCTCGTCGGATACCGTCCAGGACAGGAAGTCCCAGGCCGCGTCGGGGTTCTTGGAGGTGGCCGAGATGCCGACGGAGTCGCCGCCCACGAACGTCGACTCGCCACCGTCAGGGCCCGCGATCGGGGTGACGCCGATCTTCATGTCCTTGGGCATCAGGCCGAGCGTGGTGGAGGGCATCGGCATGACGCCGATCTCACCCTTGGGGAAGAAGCCGGTCCAGGTCGGGCCCTGCTCCTCCTTGGCCGTCGGGCCGGTGACCTTCTTCTCGTACAGGTCGCGCCAGATCTTGAAGACGTCGGTCATCGCGGCCTGGTCGTTGAGCGACTGGGTGCCCTCGGCGTTCATCACCTGGCCGCCGGCGGCCCAGACGGAGGGCCAGAACGTGAAGACGTAACAGCCGCCGCAGTTGCCGCCGAAGAACGTACCGTGAACCTTGCCGTCCTTGCCCAGCTTCTCCTGGATCGTGGTGGCCTGCTGGGCGAACTCCTTCAGCGACTTCGGTCCCTTCTCCGGGTCGAGGCCGGCCTTCTGGTACAGGTCCTTGTTCCAGAACCAGACCGACAGGTCGAGGGTGTGCGGGAGCGTGTACTGCTTCCCGTCGAGCGTGCCCAGCTTCATGTGCGAGGGCGCGAGGCCGTCCTTGTACGGCAGCTTCGCGATCCTGTCCGTGATGTCCATGAACAGGCCCTGCGAGGTGTAGTTCGGGACGAAGATGACGTCGGCTGCGAACACGTCGGGGAGCTGCTTGGCACCGGCCGCGGCCGCGATGCGCGGCTGGTAGTTGTCGGTAGGAATGACGGTGAGCTTCACCTGGATGTTCTTGTGACTGCCGTTGTACGCCTTGACCAGCCGCTCGCTCTGCGCCTGGGTGGCGGCGCGGGTCCACATGGTGATCGTCACGGGGCCTTCCGACGGCTTCGCGCCCCCGCCACCTCCGCCACCGCTGCCGCAGGCCGCCGCTGTGAGCGCTAACACGCCGAGTAGGGAGATCCCGGCCAGCCTTCGTCTCATGATGTGCTCCTGGACTTAAAGGTTTTCGGAAACGTAGAAGAAACAAGAGTCCATGTCAATGGGTGCTAGGGTTCTAGGCAGTTCACAGGTGACCGAAAAGGGTTTCGAAACATGGCGACTAAGCGGGCGACCATCTCCGATGTGGCCTCGCTGGCGGGGGTCTCGATCGCCACGGCGTCCAAAGCACTCAACGGGCGCCAGGACGTGCGGGCGGCAACGCGCGAGCGCGTGCTCGCCGCCGCGGCGGAGCTCTCCTTCCAGCCGAACGCCCTGGCGAGGGGGCTGATCTCGGGGCAGACGCGCACGGTCGGCCTGCTGACCTCCGACAGCGTCGGCCGGTTCGGCATCCCCGTGCTGCTCGGGGCGGAGGACGCGTTCGGGGCCGGCGAGATGGCCGTGCTGCTCTGCGACGCCCGGGGCGACGCGATCAGGGAGCAGCACCACGTACGGGCGCTGCTGTCGCGCCGCGTGGACGGGCTGATCGTGGTGGGCGAGAGCACGAACCCGCGGCCGTCGGTGAGCAAGGAACTGCCGATCCCGGTGGTGTACGCCTATGGCCCGTCGGAGGACCCGGAGGACGTGTCGTTCGTGCCGGACGACGTGGGCGCGGCGGCCATGGCCGTCAACCACCTGCTGGCCATGGGCCGCCGCAGGATCGCCCATATCACCGGCCCGACGCACTACAAGGCGGCACGCGACCGCGAGGAGGGCCTGCGCCAGGCGCTCGAGGAGGGAGGCGTGGCGCAGGCCGGGCAGACGCTCTCAGGGCCGTGGTCGCAGCGGTGGGGGCGGCACGCGGCCGAGATGCTGCTGATGGCCGAGCCGGAGATCGACGCGGTGTTCTGCGGGAGCGACCAGATCGCGGCCGGTTTCGTGGAGGCGGCCAGGGAACGCGGGCGCCGGGTGCCGGACGACATCGCGGTGGTGGGCTACGACAACTGGGAGGTGCTCTCCACGGAGACCCGGCCCGCGCTGACCACGGTGGACATGAACCTTGAGCTGCTGGGCAGGACCGCCGCCCAGCACCTCTTCGCGGCCATCGACGGCAAGGCGACGCCGGGGGTGCACAAGATGCCCTGCCAGCTCGTCATCCGCGACTCCACCTCCCCGCCGGGCATCTCCTGAAGCGCTGTCAGGGGCAGCGTACGATCATTCCCGCGTAGGACAGGTTGCCTCCGAAGCCGAAGAGGAGCATCGGCGCGCCGCTCGGGACCTCACCCCGTTCCAGCAGCTTCGACAGGGCCAGTGGCACGCTCGCGGCGGAGGTGTTGCCCGAGTCCACGACGTCGCGCGCCACGATCGCGTTGACCGCCCCCAGCTTGGCCGCGAGGGGCTCGATGATGCGCAGGTTCGCCTGGTGGAACACCACCGCCGCCAGGTCCTCCGGCCGTACGCCGCCGCGCTCGCACGCCCGGCGGGCGATGTCGGGGAGCTGGGTGGTGGCCCACCGGTAGACGGTCTGGCCGTCCTGGGAGAAGCGGGTCGGGGTGCCCTCGATGCGTACGGCGGTGCCGAGCTCCGGCACCGAGCCCCACACCACCGGGCCGATCTCCGCCTCGGCCGCCGCGCTGACCACGGCCGCCCCCGCCCCGTCGCCGGTCAGCACGCATGTGGTCCGGTCGGTCCAGTCGGTGACCGCCGTCATCTTGTCCGCCCCCACGACCAGGGCGTTGGTGGCCGCCCCCGCACGGATGGCCTGGTCGGCCAGCGCCAGGGCGTGGGTGAAGCCGGAGCACGACACGCCGACGTCCATCAACGCCGCGCCCGGCACGCCGAGCCTGGCGGCGACGCGGGAGGCGACGTTGGGGGCGCGCTCGGTCTGGGTGCAGGTGGCGATGAGCAGGAGGTCGATGTCGGACGCGGCCAGGCCACTCGCCGCCAGGGCCTTCGCGGCGGCGTGCCCGGCGAGGTCGGCCACGCTCTCGTCGGTCTCGGCCACATGTCTGGTACGGATGCCGACCCGCTTGCTGATCCACTCGTCGCTGGTGTCCACCATGGCCGCCAAATCCTGATTGGTCAGGATTTTTGCTGGTTGATAGTGGCCTGTGGCGACAAGGCGTGATCCGTTCATAGGCCGGACTATAGCAACCGAACGTTCGGACGCTAAAGTACCGGCATGAGCCCGCGCAAGTCCGTCGCCGAAGCCCTCAGCACGCGTGCGGCCATCCTCGACCGCTCGGTCGCCATCGCCTCCGCCGAAGGGCTCGAAGGGCTGACCATCGGCCGCCTCGCCGGCGACCTGGGCATGAGCAAGGCAGGCGTGCTCGGGCATTTCGGCTCCAAGGAGGCATTGCAGCTCGCCGTCCTCGCCCGGGCCGGCGAGGTCTTCCGTGCCGAGGTCTGGGAGCCCGCCATTCCCGCCGCGCCCGGCCTGGCCCGGCTGCGGGTGCTCTGCGAGGCGTGGATCTCGTATCTGGAACGGGAGGTCTTCCCCGGCGGGTGCTTCTTCGTGGCCGCGGCACACGAGTTCGACGGCAGGCCGGGACCGGTGCGGGACGCGGTCGAGTCCCGGTTCGACGCCTGGCGCGGGCGGCTGCGCAAGGAGGCCGGGCGCGCGGTGGACGCCGGGGAGCTGCCGGAGCGGACGGATCCCGGCCAGCTCGTGTTCGACCTGCTGGGCACGGCCATGGCCCTGAACCATGCCATCCAGCTGCACCGCGACCCGCGGGCGCCGGAGCTCGCCCGCCGCACCGTACAAGCCCGTCTGGGCCGCCCTGCCGCTGCGACCGGTCAGGTCCGCCGCGATCCTCCGGAGCCGGCCACCGACCCGGCGCGCTGATCCTCTCCGGGTTGATGCCGAGCGGATCGCGTCCGTGGCACACTGGCAAACCGTGTCAAATAAGGGCAGGACGGATAGCCAGGTCTCCCCTCACTTCACCGACGAAGAGGACCGGCGGCATGTCCGCGAACGGCTGGTCTTCTTCTCCGATGCGGTGATCGCCATCGCGATGACGCTACTCGCACTGGAGCTGCCCGTACCGCATGGGCAGACGAACGCCGAGGTCTGGCACTCGTTCGTGGAGTTGCTCCCCGACGAGTACCTGAACTTCGTGATCAGCTTCGGGGTCATCGCCGCGTTCTGGGTCGCCCACCACCAGTACTTCCGCGAGATCCACGTGGTGGACGCCACACTGCGGCGGTACAACCTCGGCTGGCTGTTCCTGGTCGTGGTGGTGCCGTTCGCCACCCGGGTGAGCAGCGAGGTCGGGGATCTCATCCTGGGCCCGGTCCTGTACGCCGTCGTCATCAGCGCAATCGCGCTGCTCATGGTGCAGATGGTGCGGCACGCGACCCGCGCTCACCTCATGCGTACCGAGGCGCCCACGCAACGGATGCGCGGGTTGGTGGTCGGCACGGGCACGGCGGCGGCGGTGTTCCTCCTGTCGATCCCGGTGAGCTTCGCCAGCCCCTCCTGGGGCAAGTACTTCTGGCTGCTCACGGTCGTCGCATCGCGCGTCACGAACCGTGTGTTCGAGCGCCGCACCGCACCCGCCTCCTAGCCCGCCCCCTCGACCCGCGAGCGGGGACGCGCATCCCCGGGTACGGGATCGAGGGCAGCGTCCTACGCCCGGCCGCGTGCTCCGCAAGGGCGACCGGGGAGCCGGGCCGTGTGCTAGGCGCCCGCCGACAGCCGTTCGAAGAGCGCCACCGCCGCCTCCCGGACCTCGTCCGGAGAGACGCCGTCCAGCGTCATCCTGGCGTGCGAGATGTCACGGGTCGTGGCCAGCGTGATGGCCACGGACGAGGCTGCGGCGTGGTCGATCGATCCCGTCGGGGCGGCGTCAGCCAGTTCCTGGGCGCTCGCGGCGAGGTCGAGGTTGTCTCTCAACGGATCTCCTCGGATGAAGACGGTTCGGCCCATTGCATCATTTGACGTCCTGTCGCATCCACCATTCGGTGAATTCCCGGCATCGGCCGTCGGGTACGAACCTGATCACCCACAGGTTACTGTACGTTTTGTCCGGATATGAAGTGACCCCCTCGATAACGCTCACGTCATCGGCCACGGTCACCGGCTGCCACTCGAATGTGGCCTCACCTGGCTTGTCCCGCCGCCCCAGCCACTGCGAGACGATCTCGTCACGCCCCTGCCAGGGCGGCCCGTACGGCTCGGTGTAGTAGATGGCGTCCTCGGTGAAGAGCGCGGAGATGTCGTCGGGGTCGTTGGAGTTCCAGGCGCGTACGTACCCCTCGATCCACGGGCGCGGCTCGACCATCGGCCTACCCTCTCAGCGGATCGTGGCCCACGGACATGAGCTCCCGCCGTGACTCGTCGTCCGTCCGCTCGCCCAGGGTCTCGACGAGGTCCACGACCTGGCGCATCAGCTCGACGTCGTCCTCGGTGAGGTCGCCCTTCCGCTTGCTCAGGACGTGCAGCACGCCGCGCCCCAGCTCGTCGATGCCCAGGTCGGGGTCGGGCGGGAAGCTGTCCTCGCCGGAGGCGTCGGCCAGCAGGTACGCGCGCAGCTCCTCGGAGTTCATGTTCACCAGCCGGTGGAACTCGTCCCACAGCAGGTCGGTGTCAAAGCCCTCAGTCATGGTGGCCGCATACCCGCCGAACACTGCGTTACGCGCCTGTCGCCGGGTCGGACGGGACCCAAGCTGGGCGAACGCCCTCAGCCGATGCCGTCGGCGAGCTTGGCGACCGTGTCGGCGACGCGCCGCTGCCTGGTCTCCGGCTTCTTGGCGCCCTCGATCTGCAGCACGTACCGCCGCTTGCGCGAGTAGGACAGGCTCTCGAAGAACTTCCTCGCCTCGGGGGCGCGCTCGAGTGCCTCGGCCAGGTCCGCGGACACCTCGACCTCCCGGGGCGCGGCGTCGATCGCGACCTCCACCTCGACCTCCTCGCCCGCCGACACGCCCGCGCCCTGCCGGTTCTCGGCGCTGAGCGGCAGCATGAACCGGCCGCCCATCGGGGCCACCGTGCTGCGGTAGGTGTGGGAGTTGATCGTGACCGTCACGGAGGGCCGCTTCCCGGCGCCGAGCCCCTCGACGACCTCGGCGGGGACCTCGAATCCCGTGGCCGTCTTGCCACCCAGCTCGATCGTGGCGCGGAACCTCATCGGAAGAAGCCCTCCAACACGGGCGCCAGCGCCGCCGGCTTGACGATGTGGGTCTGGCCTTCGAGCGTACGGTGCTCGGCATTGGGCAGCAGCTCGGCCAGCGACCTGGCGGCGTTGCGGATCCACGCCTGGCTCTTGCCGCCGTCCATGACGAGCGTGGGGACCTTCACGGAGGACCAGCTCGACGCCGGGTACGGGGTGCCGCGCTCATACGGGGTCACGAACGCCGCGTCGTACGGGAGCGTGTGCGCCACGGCCTTGATCGTGGACCAGGCGGGCATGAACCGCATCAGGGCCACGACCACCGCCGGCAGGCCGACGCCCTTGCGCATGAAGTAGCGGACCGCGTCGGCGCTGCGGCCCTCGGCCACCATCTCGTCGAGCCGGCGCTCGTAGTCGTCGGGGATGGGTGGGCGGCTGTCGTCCACGATGAACGGCGGCTCGTACAGTGCCAGCTTCTCGACCGGCAGCCCGCTCTCGACGGCCGCCAGCGCCACGGCGGCGCCCGACGACGTGCCGTACAGGCGGACCTCGCCGGCCTCCGCGACCAGGGCGGCCAGGTCCTCGATCTCCCGCTCGGGGGCGAACGGCCTGGTGTCGCCGCTCTCACCGCGTCCGCGCCGGTCGTAGGTGTAGACCGTGAAACTCGCGGCCAGCGCGGTGGCGAGGTCGGTGTTGATGCTCTGGCCGCGATAGCTCATCGCGCCGTCCACGAGGATGACCGGCGGGCCCTGGCCTGCGCGGGTGTACGCGATGGAGGTGCCGTCCGCCGAGATGACCTTGCTCATGATGTCCTCCGTTCCCTGGGATGAGAGTACGTGCCGACAAAAAAAATTGTCAAGACGCGGCGGGCGGCTTCGGTCACGGTTTGTGCCATTTCACATCTCGTTTAGGTATAGGCGTACTCAGGCGGTCTGCCCCGAACTCCGTCATGGTTGGAGCCGTCCCGGCGCGGGGGACGCGGGGGCGGCTCCGGGGGGCGTGCCGCGAAGGAGGGGACGGCACGTGCCGCGGGTGCGGGACCCGGCGGTCTGCCAGCCGCCCGGCTCCCACCCGCGGCACGTGCCGGGACGCACAGGGCGGGTGCGACCGGCCTACCCTCGGCGCCGCACGGCCGTCGGGCGCCTGGGGGGCGAAGGTCTACGTACTGGAGTGGACCGGCCCGGTGCTGCCGCGCGGCGTGAGCACCGCCGCCTGGTCCTCGTACGGGGGCACGCTCTCGCCCGCGATCAGCGCGAGCAGCCGCTGGGCGGCGTGCGCGCCGTACGCGGGGATGTCGCGGGTGAGCGCCGTCAGCGGCGGCCGGACGACCTGGGCCAGCGGCGAGTCGTCCCAGGCCACGATGGACAGGTCGCGCGGCACCTCCACCCGCATCTCCTGGGCGACGGACAGGCCCGCCACAGCCATGATGTCGTTGTCGTAGACGATCGCCGTGGGGCGGTGGGGAGAGCTGAGCAGCCGCCTGGTGGCCCTGGCGCCCTCCTCGCCGGTGTAGTCGGTGTGCACGGTGACGTGCTCGGCCACGCCCTCGCACGCCTGGGCGAACGCCTGGTCGCGTACGGTCGTGTGCACCAGCTCGGGCAGCCCGGCCACCCGCGCGATGCGGCGGTGGCCCAGCGCCACCAGGTAGCCGACGGTCTCGCGCACCGCCTCGCCGTCGTCGGACCAGATGGCCGACAGCGAGCCCGACTCCGAGGGGTGGCCGATGACCACGACCGGCATGCCGAGCTGCTCCAGCTCGGCCACCCGCGTGTCGGAGTAGTGCAGGTCCACGAGGAACACGCCGTCGATCCGGCTCTCACCCCACCAGCGCCGGTAGACCTCGCTCTCCTGCTCGTGGCCCGTGACGACCTGGAGCAGCAGCGCGTAGGAGCGGTCGGCGAGCACGCCCTCGATGCCGCTGATCAGCTCCATGAAGAACGGCTCGACGCCCAGGATGCGCGCGGGACGGCAGAGCGCGAGGCCGACGCAGTTGGCCCTGGCGCCGTTGAGTGCCCGCGCCGCGCTGTTGGGCTGCCAGCCGATCTCCTCGGCGATGGCCACGATCCTGGCCCGCGTCGCCGCCGACACGCCCGGCTGCCCGTTGAGCGCGTAGGAGACCGCCACTTTGGACACCCCGGCCCGGCTGGCGATGTCGGCGATCGTGGGTCGCTTCACGGTCTCCCTCTCTGAACCGGATAACCCTCATACTCTAGGGCACCCCCTCCGGTAAGGGAATTAACCGCTTAAGCCACGTGCCACGGCTTGGCCGCCTCGGTCTCCTTCGCCGCGCCGGCCACGCGCAGCGCGTACGTGGGCCGCTCCGCCCCCGGCACCGGCCCGAGATAGGTGTGCCCGGTCAGGTGGCACCAGGCGGGCAGGTCGACGGGCGCGGCGGGATCGGCGGCGATCAGGTGGATCACGGCTCCGGGACCGGCCGCGCGAACGTGCCCGCGCAGCTCGATGAGCAGCTGTACGCAGAGCTTGTCGCCGCCGTCCACCACTAGATCAGGCATACATCCAGGAAACCACCAGAGCTCACGAACCGGGAACGTCCCGCCCCGCCGCTGGGTCGAGACGGGGTCGTAATGTGGAGTCGGCGCGCGAGGGGAGTGCGGGGTGCGGGTCGGGATCCTGGGGCCGCTTCAGGTGGCTGGGAGCGAGGTCGCGGGTGCTCGGGTGCGGGTGCTGCTGGTGCGGCTGGCGCTGGACCCCGGCCGCGTCGTGACCGCCGACCGGCTGATCGACGACCTGTGGCCGGACGAGCCGCCCGCCCATCCCATGGCGGCGCTGCAGTCGCTGGTGTCCAGGGCCCGCAGGGAGGCGCCCGGCCTGATCACGTCCCATCCGGCCGGATACGTGCTCGACGTGCCGCCGGACGAGGTGGACGCGTGGGCGTTCGAGCGGCTCGTACGGGCCGGTGACGTGCACAGGGCGCTGGCGCTGTGGCGGGGCACGGCCTTGGCGGACGCGTACGAGCTGCCCTTCGCCGAGGCCCCGGCGGCCCGCCTGGAGGAGCTGCGCCTCACCGCCCTGGCCGCGAGGATCGCCACCGACCTCAATGCCGATAATCCCGAAGCCGAGGATCGCACGGAGCTGGTGGCCGAGCTGGAGGAGCTGGTCGCCGCCCATCCGTTACGCGAGCCGTTCCACGCCCTGCTCATACGCGCGCTGACCGCGAACGGGCGGCGCGGCGAGGCACTCGGCCTCTTCGAACGGACAAGAGCCGCCCTGGCCGACGAGCTGGGCGTCGACCCCGGCCCCGAGCTGCGGGAAGCCCACCTGGAAGCACTCAAGGACCAGGAGCCGAGCACCAACCTGCCCGCCCGGCTCACCAGCTTCGTCGGCCGGTCGGAGGACGTCTCCCGGCTGAACGTGCTCCTCGGCCGCGCCAGGCTGGTCACGCTCGTCGGCCCCGGCGGGGCGGGCAAGACCCGGCTGGCCGTGGAGGTGGCCGCGGGCCTGGCGGTGCCGGACGGCGTGTGGCTGGTGGAGCTGGCCGCCGCCACCGACGTACGGGCCGCCATGGAGAGCGTGCTGAGGACGACCGACCTCGCCAGAGCCCTGCGCGGCACCGCGCCCCTGATCGTGCTGGACAACTGCGAGCACGTGATCGAGGACGCCGCCCGGATCGCGCAGTGGCTGCTGTCCGAGGCAGGAGGGCTGCGGATCCTCGCCACCAGCAGGGAGCCGCTCGACATCCCGGGCGAGGCGCTGCACCAGGTGCTGCCGCTGCCGGAGGAGAAGGCGGCCGAGCTGTTCATGGACCGGGCCGTCGCCGCCAGGGCCGACGTCAGGCTGAGGCGGGAGGAGGCCGTGCGGATCTGCCGCGAGCTCGACGGCATCCCGCTGGCCATCGAGCTGGCCGCCGCGCGCCTGCGGACGATGCCGGTGTCCGTGCTGGTCGAGCAGCTCGATGACCGGCTGGCCTTCCGCGGCGGCCGTACGTCCGAGCCGCGCCACCGCACGCTGCGCGCGGTCATCGACTGGAGCTGGAACCTGCTCTCCGAGCGCGAGCGCGAGCTGCTCCGCGGCCTGACGGTGTTCTCCGGCGGTGCCACGTACGAGGCGATCTCCCGGGTGTGCGGCGGCGACCTCGACCTGCTCTCCTCGCTGGTGGACAAGTCGCTCATCCAGCTCTCCGGCGACCGCTACACGATGCTGGAGACCATCAGGCAGTACGCCGCCGCCGACCTCCCCGAGCTCCGCCTGGCCCACGCCCGCTACTACACCGGGCTGGCCGAGACTGCGGAGCCGCACCTGCGGACCGGCGAACAGCTCAGGTGGCTGGCCGTGCTGGACGCCGAGCAGGGCAACCTGGACGCGGCGCTGCGCCACACCGACGACCCGCTCAGGCTGATCCTGCCGCTCTTCTGGCCGTTGACCCTGCGGAGCAGGCACCGCGAGATCCGGCAGCGGGCCGAGTCGGTGCTGCGCAGGGCGGGAGACGTGCCGCCGCCGGGCCGGGAGCTGGCGCACGGGCTCTGCCGGGTGGTCATGGGGGCCGAGCCCACCCGGGCGGTGCTGGAGTCGGACCATCCGGCCGCGCTCAACTCCTGGGCGATGGAGATGATCAGCGGAGGCGCGCCGCCCACCGACGTGGTGAGCCGCACCGATCGGGCCGCGGAGCGGCTGCGCGACCATCCCGACCTGTGGACCAGGTCGGCGGCGCTGCTGATCGCGGGCATCGTGCGCTTCGAGTACGGGGTGGTGGCCGAGGCCGAGGACCTGCTGAGACCGGCGCTCGAGGGGCTGAGGCGCACCGGCGACCGGTGGGGGCAGTGGGCCGGGCTCTTCTGGCTCTCGCTGGCCGCCGAGAACCGCGGAGACTACGCCGCGGCGGTCGCCCTGGCCGAGGAGCCGGAGCGGCTGGCCGCCGAGCTGACGGGGCCCGACACCTCGATGGGGGTGATGACGTTCCTGCTGCGGCTCGGGCAGCTCAAGGGGCGCGCGGGTGACCACGCCGGGGCCGCCGCCGCGCTGGAGCAGGCGTGGGGCGCTGCCGTCAGGTCCGAGGACCGGGCGATCGTGGCCAGGGTCATGCATGCCAGGGCCGAGCTGGCCAGGCGCACCGGCCGCCCCGAGGAGGCCGCCCGGCTGCTGGAGTCGGCGCTCGCGCTCGACGTCGAGCTGCCCGCGCAGGCCAGGGCGTTCATGTACGTCGAGCTCGCCAGGGTGGGCGAGCCCCGCGAGCCGCTGCGCCGGGCCCTGGAGCTGATGGTCACGTGCTCCGACAGCACCGCGCGGGCGACCGTGCTGGAGGGCGTGGCCGAGCACCTGGAGCCGGGGGTCGCGGCCGAGCTGCTCGGCGCGGCGCGGGCACTGCGCGGGATCGGCGAGTCCGCCGCTCCCCACGTCAACGAGCTCGCGGCGAGGTGCCGGGCCGCGCTGGGCGAGGACGGCTACCGCGCGGCGTCTGAGCGGGGCTCCACGATGCCGAACCCCGAGAGGTACGCGCTGAGCCCGCTCTCGTCCCCGTGATATCCGATGTAGCCGTCGGGGCGGACGAGGATGACGCCCTCCTGGCCGTCGAGCGGCGGGAGCACCTTGAACGGGTACTCCGCCGCGGTGTCGGCCAGCAGCAGGAAGCCGGTGCCGCGCTGCTCCTCGAAGAGGGTGCCGAGCCGGTCGCCGCCGCGCTCCCCCACGGACAGAGGGCTGCCGAGGTAGGCCAGGCCGAGCTGGTTGGTGTCGTCCCCGCGCTTGCTGTCCTTCTCCCTGTACAGGCGGGTGCTGAGGCCCAGCACGTGCTCCGCGACCGCCATCCGCTCGTCCTCGTACGTCTCGAGCAGCGCCTCGGAGCCGATGGCCAGCTTCCAGCCCAGGTTGTAGGCGTCCTGCACGCCGGTGTTGAGCCCCTGGCCGCCCGCCGGCGTGTGCACGTGGGCCGCGTCCCCGGCCAGGAACACCCTGCCGACCCTGAACCGCTCCGCCATGCGGATGTTGACCCGGTACTCGGAGCGCCACACGATCTCGTCGATCCGCACGTGCGGGGCGTGCTCGGCGACGAGCCCGACCAGGTCGTCGTCGCCGGTGTACGGGGCGACGAGCTGGAAGACGTCGGTGTTCGGCAGCGGGCAGAGCGTGAAGTGGAGGGTCTGCTCCGCCGGCGAACCCCAGACGTGCCAGTGCTCCCGGTCCAGGTCGCCCGTCCTGATGTCGGCCAGCAGCATGCGCTCGCTCTCGTGGGTCTCACCGGCGAAGCCGACGCCGAGCTGCTTGCGTACGGTGCTGCGGCCGCCGTCCGCCCCGACCAGGTACGCGCAGTCGACGCGCTCGCCCGTGCTCAGCTGGGCCGTCACGCTCGCGTCGTCCTGCTCGAACCCGGTCAGCTCGACCCCGAACTCCACCTGATGCCCCAGCTCGGCCAGCCGGTCGCGCAGGATCTGCTCGGTCCGCCACTGCGGCTGCATGATCAGGTTGGGGTACGGCACGCCTTCCGACGCGTCACGGATCTCGTCCATGCGCCCTTCCCAGACGACCTGGTCGCCCTGGTAGCTGCGCAGGACCGGGTACTCCCGGCCGGTGGCGAGGATCTCGTCGATCACGCCGAGGTCGTCGAAGACCTCCAGCGTGCGCGGCTGCAGCCCCTTGCCGCGCACGCCGGTGGGCGGCTGCGGAGATCTTTCGATGATGCGGAGGTCGACGCCCCTGCGGGCCAGCTCGATGGCCAGGGTCAGTCCGGTCGGCCCGGAGCCGACGATCAGCGTGTTCGTCATGGGAAGGACGATGCACGGGGGCGCTGCCAGATCTCTGTCAGCCGCTTTCAGGGGCGCAGCTGATGGAACAGCGCCACGCGGGCGCGGTGGTACTCGAGGTCCTCCTCGTCGTGCCGCACCCCCGCGCCTACGGCCTTGCGGAAGTAGGCGTACTCCCTGCGGAGCTTGTGCCTGATGAGCTGGGCCAGCGCCTCCTCGTCCAGCTCTCCGGCGGTGCCGCCCGCCTCGTGGTACGCGTCCACGAACTCCTTGCTCGGCCCGAGCTCGTCATCCCCCCATTCGAGGGCCGCGGCGGCGAGCTCGACCTCCGGGGCGCCGACGAACGTCTCGTCCCAGTCGAGCACCGCGACGATGCCGCCGTCCCTGGCCAGCGTGTTGCCGGTGTAGTAGTCGCCGTGGAGCGGATGGCGCAGCGGGCGCCGGGCGTGGAACTCCGCCAGCCAGCGGTCCAGCGCGGGATCGTCGAGGTCGGGGGCGTCCTGGGGCGGCTCGCCGTACAGGCCGGACTCCTGGAAGGCGGGTACGGGGCGCGGGCCCGGGCGGAACGTGGCCAGCGACTCGTGCAACCTGGCCAGCAGCCGCGCGCCCGCCGCGCGCTGCTCCGGCACGTCGGAGTCCGGCCAGTCACCCTCGACGTAGGGCCAGCAGGAGACCGGGTGGCCCGCCACCATGATGACCGTCGCCCCGTCAGCGGTGGGAACGGGTGCGACGGCCTCGGGCAGAGTGGTGGCGGCGTGCAGGGCTGTCGCGTGGCACCACTCGGACTCGGCCGCGGCGCGCCCCGCGGGGCCGATGCGGACGACGTGGCCGTCCAGCCGGTAGGCGGCGGACTCCTCGCCGCCGTGCAGGCGCTCGCCGTCGCCCGTGAACCCCCACGTCAGGGCCACGGCCTCGCGGATCTCGGGGGTCAGCGGGGTCTTGGTGTAGATCACCCTGCCAAACCTACGTGACGCCTTCCTGCTGGAGGCGCTGGAGCAGGGTGTCCCGGCGGCGCTCGAGCTGGGTGATCAGCTCTTCCTGCTCGTCCGCCTGACTGATCACGGCCGAGATCTCCACCTGGTCGGTCGCGCCGAAGTCGCGAACCTGGTTGCGCAGGTCCTGGTTCTCGGCTCTCAACCTGGCCAGGTCCTCTTCGACCTGCTGGAGTTCGTCCTTTGTGGTCATTTACCTGCTCTACCCAGATGCGTCCCTCCGATTACCCCCCACAATGGGAGGCATGCGAAGGCCGTCCACCAGCACGATCGTGTCACTGGTCGTGATCGCGGCGACCCTGGTCGGCGTGGCCGTGACGTACGCGTTCGGGGGTGCCGAGCAGCCCAACGCCCTCGACCTGGTGCTGCCGATCATCGGCTGCGGCGTGCTGCTGCTGCGGGAGCGCTACCCCGTCGGGGTGCTGATCCTGGTGATGGTGGTCGTCGCCGTGTACTACCGGTACGCGGGCCTCGACGGGCCGCTCGCCATCCTGCCGTTCGTCGCCCTCTACACCGCGGCCGACCGGGGCCACCTCACCGCGGCCATCGCCATCGGGGCGGCGTCGGTGCTGGGCATGGGGATCGGTGAGACCGGCGGTGTCAGGCACGTGGACAACAGCCTGTTCCTCATGATCGCCGGCTGGGAGGTCGCCGCCATCGCGTTCGGCGGCGTCACCCGCAACCGCCGCGCCTACCTGCGGGCGGTCGAGCAGCGCGCGCTCGAGGCCGAGCGCAGCAAGGAGGAGGAGGCCAGGCGGCGGGCGAGCGAGGAGCGGCTGCGGATCGCGCGCGAGCTGCACGACGTGCTCGGGCACAACATCTCCATGATGAACGTGCAGGCCGCGGCGGCGCTGCACGGGCTGAAGAAGCGGCCGGAGGACGCCGAGACGGCACTTCGGACGATCAAGGACACCAGCAAGGAGACGCTGCGCGAGCTGCGTACCACCCTGGGCGTACTGCGCCAGGTGGACGAGGACGCCCCGACCAGGCCCGCGGGCAGCCTGGCGCGCGTGGACGCGCTGGTCGCGGCGTCGGGGCTGGAGGTGCGTACGGAGCTGTCCGGGCCGCTCGACGCCGTGCCGGCGGAGGTGGACCTGGCCGCAGTCCGGATCATCAGCGAGTCGCTGACCAACGTCTCCCGCCACTCCGGCACGACCCAGGCCACGCTCACGATCAACAACGCATCCGGAAATATCATGATCTGCGTGGAGGATGATGGGCCGGGTGCCACGTACGACGAAGGCAGCGGCTTCGGTCTGCAGGGCATGCGCGAGCGCGCCACCGCGCTCGGCGGCACCCTGGAGGCCGGCCCCCGCGCCGAGGGCGGCTTCCGCGTCGTCGCCCACCTGCCACTGAACCAGCCATCGAATGGGGCCGGATGATCCGCGTACTGCTCGCCGACGACCAGACCCTGGTACGCGCCGGGTTCCGGTCCATACTCAGCGACGAGGACGACTTCGAGATCGTCGCCGAGGCCGCCAACGGCGCGGCGGCCGTGGCCGGGGCCCGCGAGCACCGGCCCGACGTGGTGCTCATGGACATCCGCATGCCCGAGCTCGACGGCCTGGAGGCCACCCGTCAGATCACCGCCGACGCCCGGCTCGAGGGCGTCAAGGTGATCATCCTGACCACGTTCGACCTGGACGACTACGTGTACGCCGCGTTGCAGGCCGGCGCGAGCGGCTTCCTGGTCAAGGACACCGAGCCGGCCGAGCTCATCCACGCGGTCAGGGTCGTGGCCAGGGGCGACGCGCTGATCGCGCCGTCGATCACGCGGCGGCTGATCGCCGAGTTCGCGGGCCGGGTCAAGCGCCCCGAGCCCGGCCCCGAGCTGAACGCGCTCACCGAGCGCGAGCGCGAGGTCATGGCGCTGGTGGCCGGCGGCCTGTCGAACGACGAGATCGCGGCCCGGCTCGTGCTCAGCCCCGCGACGGCGAAGACGCACGTCAGCCGCATCATGACCAAGCTGTCGGTACGTGACAGGGCGCAGCTCGTGATCATCGCGTATGAGGCCGGCATGATCGTCCCGGGCTGGGTTACACCCTGAGTCGTACGCCGGGCGATCTTCGTGCGACCGGAGATGTACGGCAGGTTGCCGCCCCGGCATGACGCGGCAGGCGTAGCCGTACCGGGAATCTCTGAGCATGGACACCGTGGATCTGGCCCGCCTGCAGTTCGCCCTCACGGCGGGTGCGCACTTCCTCTTCGTGGCGCTGACGCTCGGCCTGGCGACGCTGGTCGCCGCCATCCAGACCAGGGCGACCTTCAGCCGCGACCCCGTGCACCTGAGGATGACGCGCTTCTGGGGCCAGCTCTACATCATCAACTACGCGATGGGCATCGTCACCGGACTGGTGATGGAGTTCCAGCTCGGGCTGTCGTGGAGCGGGCTCACGGAGTACGCCGGGAACGTCTTCGGGTCGGCGCTGGCCATCGAGACGCTGGTGGCGTTCTTCGTCGAGTCCACGTTCCTGGGCCTGTGGATCTTCGGCTGGGACCGGCTGAACCGGTGGGCGCACCTCGCGCTGATCTGGGTCGTGACGCTGACCGCGTACGCGTCGGCGTTCTGGATCATGGTCGCGAACGGCTTCCTGCAGCACCCGGCCGGCCACGTGGTGGACGGCGGCGTGCTGCGGCTGGTGGACCTCGGGGCGATGGTGGCCAACCCGGCGGCGCTGGTCGCGTTCGGCCACATCATGGGCGGCGCGATGATCACCGGCGGGTTCTTCCTGGCCGGGGTGAGCGCGTACCACCTCCGTAAGCGCACCGCCGAGCAGGACTTCTTCCGCAAGTCGCTACGGATCGGGATCGGGATGGCGGTGCCCGCGCTGTTCGTCACCGTGACGTTCGGCGGGCTCGGGTTCCAGACCCTGCAACCGACCAAGACGGCGGCGTGGTCGGGCTCGCCCGCCGAGATCGCCGCACTCCAGGCGCAGATGGCGGCCGCCCACGGCCCCGGCGACTACATGCCGCCGGTGGGCCCCGTGCACGGCGCGGGCATCACGATGATGACGCTCTGGCTGGTGATGACGGTGGTCGCCTCGCTGAGCGGGCTGCTCGTGCTCTTCCGCCCGGTCGTGCGCGGGTTCCGGCTGTGGCACTGGCTGCTGACGCTGATGATCCCGGTCCCGTTCGTGGCCATGCTGTCCGGCTGGATCTTCCGCGAGCTGGGCCGCCAGCCGTGGGCCGTGTACGGGCTGCTGAAGACGGCCGACGCGATGTCACCGGTGTCCGCGGCCCAGATGCGCTTCTCCATCACCGCTTTCGCCACCGTGTTCGCCGTGCTGATCGCGATCAACTACTGGCTCCTGGCCAGGCACGCCCACCGTGGGCCCGCCGCTGCGGCGCTGGGCGCCACCGCTCCCGCTCCCGCCCCCGCCCTTTCCTTCTGAGGAGCCGACATGGAGATCTTCATCCTGGCCTTCTTCGCGCTCGGCTACCTCTTGCTGGCCGGGGCCGACATCGGGGTCGGCATGGCGCTGCCGTACCTGGGCAGGTCGGCCGGCGAGCGACGGGAGGTGATCGCCGCCATCGCGCCCTTCTTCCTGGGCAACGAGGTCTGGCTGGTGGCCACGGCGGGCGTGCTCGCGGGGCTGTTCCCCGAGCTGGAGGGCACGCTGCTGAGCGGCAACTACTCCCTGGTGGTGACGCTGCTCCTGGCATGGGTCGTCCGCGACATGGGCCTGTGGCTGCGTGGACGGGCGCCGGGGCCGCGGTGGCAGGCGTTCTGGGACGGCGCGATCGTGGCCGGGAGCTGGGGGCTGGCCCTGAGCTGGGGTTCGCTGCTCAGCCACGTGCTGCTCGGCATCCGCGGCCCGCTCGCCGTGCTGCCCGCCCTGGTGCTGGCCGCCCTGTTCGCCACGCACGGGCTCGCCTTCGCGGCGCTGCGGCTGCGCGCCACCCTGCGGGAGCGGGCGGCCGTGCTGTCGGGCGGGACGGGCGAGGCCCGCACCTACGCGCTGACGGCCGCCGCGCTGCTGGCCGTGGGGGTGCTGGCGGGCCTCCGGCTGCCGCTGCACCCCGGCACGTCGGGCGACGTGCTGGCGCCGGTCATCCTGACCCTGATCCCGCTGCTGGTGGCCGCCCAGGGCTGGGTGTGGTGGACGTTCAGGCACCGGGTCACGGGACCTTCCTACCTCTGACCCGGTGCCCGTACGCGCTAGAAGACCGGCACGCCGTCCCTGGTCAGCTTCCAGTTCTGGACGGCGAAGTCACCCGGGTCGACGGTGCCCTTGGCGGTGGCGTAGTCGATCAGCGCCTGGCGGATCTCCACCTGCGCGTTGTAGAGCACCGGGGCGCTCGCGACGTGCGGGAAACCGCCGCCGCCCGACTGCCGGTAGTTGTTGATCGCGACCACGAACTCCTTGTCGGCCGGGACCGGGGCGCCGTCGTAGGCGAGGTTGGCGATCCGCTGCCCGACCGGCTTCGAGATGTCGATGTCGTACGACACCCCGGAGAGCTGGTCGTAGTTGTAGTCGGGGGTGTTGCCGGCGTTCGTCAGCTTGGTCACGTCCACCGGGGCGCCGGGGGCGAGCTGGTTGAAGTACTTGGCGGAGTACTCCAGGTAGTCCTTGATCTGCGCGCCGGTCAGCTTGACCGCCAGCAGCGTGTTGTCGTAGACGTACAGGCCGGCCACGTCCCTGACGCGGATGTCGCCGGCGGGGAAGACGGCGGTGCGGCTGAAGGGCGCGGCGATCGACAGCACCGGCAGCGTGTTGCCCGGCAGCGCCTGCTTGACCGTCTCCACCTGCACGTGCTGGATGTAGTCGAGGATCGCCGTGTCCTTGTACGGCGACTCCGCGGCCGACAGCTCCTGCGCCGACTTGGCCACGACCTTGTTCACGTAGCCGACGGTCGCGTCGTGCTGCGGCTTGAGCAGCTGGACGATCTTGGGGTCCTCCTGGACCGTGTTCGTGTTGACCGTGGCGGACGACTTGCCGGTGACCACCCACCTGCCGTGCTGCTTGGTGAGCTGGAAGTCCAGCCTCGACAGGCGCTGGCCCCACTTGCCCGGCTCGGTCAGCAGCACCTGCCGCCCCGTCACCTTGTTCGTGACGAACCGCTGGGGCACGTCGTTGTGCGCGTGCCCGAACAGCACCGCGTCGATGCCCGGCACCTGCTCGGCCACCATCGCGGAGGCGTTCTCGACCGGCAGGTCGCCGCCGTAGGAGGACATGCCGTTGTCGCCCGCGTGCGCGGTCACCACGACCACGTCCGCGCCGAGCCCGCGGATGACCGGCACCCACTTCTTCGCCGACTCGACCAGGTCGGTGAAGCGGAGCTTGCCCTCGACGTTCGCCTTGTCCCAGATGGCCACGCCGGGGTTGGTCAGCCCGAGCACGCCGACCTTGATCGGCTTCTCGCCCTCGACCCTCATGGTCTTGATCACGAACGGCCGGTACGCGGGCAGCCCGCTCTTGTCGTGGACCGCGTTCGCGCCGAGCACCGGAGCCTTCATCTGCTTGATCCAGGTGGCCAGCAGCGGCAGACCGTAGTTGAACTCGTGGTTCCCCAGCGTCACGGCGTCGTACCCGATGGCGTTCATGGCCTTGGCCATGGGGTGGATCTGGCCGGTCTGGGTGATCGGCTCGACCTTGGCGTAGTAGTACGCAAGCGGCGTGCCCTGGATGGTGTCACCCGAGTCGAACAGCAGCGTGTGGTCCGCCCCGCGCTCGGCCCTGATCTGGTTGACCAGGGATGACACCTTGGCCAGCCCGACGCTGTTGCCCGCGCTGTCGGCGTAGGCGGTGTCCTTGAAGTAGTCCCAGTTGAGACCGTTGCTGTGGATGTCGGACGTGCCCATGACCGTGACGGTGACCGAGGCGGCACCGGCCTGCGCGGGGGGAGCCACCAGGGCCAGCGCGCACAGCGCGGCGGCCCCGGTGAGGGCGAGCTTCTTGGTCTGCATGAAAGTGGAGAGTAATCAGGACGAATAGCCCGCGCTACCTCAGAGGTTCCCGCCGCCGGTGGCGTCGATGGTGCTGCCGGTGATGAAGCTCGCCTCGGGCGAGGCGACGAACGCCACCGCGTTCGCGATCTCGTCCACGCGCCCGATCCGGTTGACCGCGTGCCTGCTGGCCGCGTACGCCTCGGCCTCCGGGTTGCCGCGCAGCCAGCCGGCGTTGACGTCGGTGTCGATGATGCCGGGGGCGACGTTGTTGACCGTGATGCCGCGCGGGCCCAGCTCCTTGGCCAGCGCCAGCGTGAACACCTGCACCGCGCCCTTGGTCATCGCGTACGCGATGCTCTCCGGGAAGGCGATGCGGACCACGCCCGAGGTGATGTTGACGATCCTGCCGCCGTCGGGGATCAGTGGCAGCAGCTGCTGGGTGAGGAAGAACAGACCCTTGACGTTGACCGCGAACAACCGGTCGTAAGCCTCCGGCGTCTCCTCCGCGATGGAGCTGGACCTGCCGATGCCCGCATTGTTGACCAGCACGTCGAGGACGTCCGCCTCACCTCTCACCCGCTCCGCGAGCCGGTGCACGTCCTCCTGCCGTCCCAGGTCGGCCTGTACGGCGAACGCGCTGCCGCCGTCCTGCTCGATCAGGCGCACGGTCTCCTTGGCGGCCGCCTCGTCCGCGGCGTAGTTGACGGCCACCCGGAGGCCGTCCCTGGCCAGGCGGAGCGCGATGGCGCGGCCGATCCCCCTGCTGGCTCCCGTCACTAGGGCGGTCCTCATCCTTCGCAACCTTTCTTTAGCGATCGATACAGTAAACATAACATAGCGATCGCTATAGAATGTGCGCATGGCCAGACAGCGGGCGTTCGACAGAGAGGTGGCGCTGGAGCGGGCGCTGCTCTCGTTCTGGCGGCACGGCTACGAGGCGACCTCCGTCGCCGAGCTGACCGCCGCCATGGGGATCAGACCACCCAGCCTGTACGCGGCCTTCGGCGACAAGCGCCGGCTGTTCGAGGAGGCGGTGCGGCGTTACCAGGAGACGTACGGGGCCTTCACGGCACGGGCGCTCGCCGAGGAGCCGACCGGGCGTGCGGCCATCGAGCGGGTGCTGCGGGAGTCGGCCGCCGAGTTCGCGAGCGACTCGCACCCGGCGGGGTGCCTGATCATCACGGCCGCCGTCAACTGCGGGCCCGAGTCGGCCGAGGTCCAGGAGCTGCTGCGGGGGTTCAGGGAGGCCACCAAGGCGGCGCTCAAGGCACGGATCGACGAGGACGTGGCGGCCGGGCGCCTCCCGGCGGACACGGACACGGCGGGGCTGGCGACGTTCTACGCGGCGGTGATCCAGGGCATGTCCACGCAGGCTCGCGACGGCGCCTCCCACGCGGCCCTCCGCCGCGTCGCCACCCTCGCCATGTCCGCCTGGCCCGCTACTCCCTCACCCTGACCCGACTGCTCGACGTTGTCGCCACCCGGACGTTGCATCGAGGCGCAAGGTTCTTCAAGATCGCCTGGGATCGTGGCAATCTCCTGTTGTCGCTTTCCGGAAGATTCTGCGCTTCCGGTGGTCCCGTGCGGTCCGCTGGAGGTGGCGGGAACAGGGGGACCCGGAGAAGCCGAACGCGACGGCCGGACGGCCGCCGCGCTCGGGCTTAGATGCACTCCAAGATTACTCCCCTTCCCGGTAGGCATCGGCATGTCCGTATCAAGGGAGAGGATCTCCATGCGAAAGACGTTCAAGCGCAGCCTCGTGATGGTCGCCGCGATCGGCGCAGTCGTCCTGGGCGGGGTCAGCGCGGCTGTGGCCGCCGAGGGAACGGACGAACCCACCGAGGGATCGGTGCTCATGACCCCGGGTGACGTGAGTGCCCAGACGGTCAAGAGGATCGGCGGCGGCACGTGGAATTACGGCACCCACGTCACCAATGGCTACTCGGACTACCTCCACAACAGGAAGTGCCACGGCTCGTCCACGTCGTCGGGCCACCACTACAACGCCGACCACGACGTCGCGAAGGGAAACTGGGCGCAGTCGAAGGTCTGGAGGGACGGCAGCGCCGGGATCAAGGCGTTCTGGACGAACACCGGCAATTGCTGAGGATCGGCGAGCACGTCGCTCAGCCTGTCTGAGTGAGCACGCCGTAGGGGTGACGTGGAAACGGATCTTCACGTCACCCCTGCGCATCAGTGAACGACGTCTGGTCCGAGGAGATGGTCTTCCATGCGCCACCACGGCGTGCGGCTCGTCTACGTTGTCATGCTCGTTGTCTCGGTGCTGCTGGCCTTCCTGGTGCTGCAGGATCTCGACAAGGAGCCGACGCTGGGTGAGACGGCCACGATCTGGATCCAGGACACCCGCGGCTCGGCGAGCGGCGTCCAGACCGCACTGATGGTCACCTCCTACGCGCGTGACCATCGTGTCTCGATTGTGCGGGAGGTCGACGACTTCCGGGATCCGGACGGCCTCCTGCATCTCTACATCGCCGCGGGCGATGCCGGATCTGCTCCCGCGGCCTGGCTTCGGCGGGGGTTCTCCTCCTTCGGCGGCTTCCCTCACGTCGAAACCCATCCGTTCGAGCGGATCGGCGATCTCGATCCGAGAGGCATGTACCAGGTGTACGGTCCTCGCGGCGCGGTCGGGGGGCTTCGCGCCGAGTTCGCCGGACTCGGCCTCACCGGCGATGTGGTCGAGCCCCTCGGGCTCGGCTTCCGAATCAGCCGTTTCGCGCTGCCTCCGCTGGGACCGGCCTTTCTCGTCGTGGCACTCAGCGTGGTGCTGGCCGTGGGCGCGAGCGTGCTGTTGAGCGCCAAGGGCTACGGAGTGCTCCGCCTTCAGGGCATGTCGTTCCTGGCAATTGCCCGGTGGGATCTACGCCGGCTGGCGCCCTTCTGGCTGATCGCCGCCGCGAGCATCACCGCGATCACACTGGCCTTCCTCGGCCTGTACAACGGATTCGCCCGCCTGGGGCTGTTCGCCGTGGTGGCCGGCGGCGTGGCGGCCACACTCAGCCTGCTGGCCCTCATGGCCCACCTCGGCGCGCTCGCCCTGGTGGCCCGTAGCGACATTCTCCACGGCCTCAAAGGTGCGGTGGCGCCCGGCCCCGCGATGGCGAGCGCCTATCTGGTCCGGATCATCGCCGCGCTCCTCGTCCTCGTCGTCGGCGGCAGCACTTTGGTGTTCGGGCAGGACCTCGCGCGCAGGCAGGAGAGCGGCAAGTACTTCGCCGCGCTGGGTGCGGCGACCTACATCGCCCTTCCCGGGAGCCGCACGCGAGAGGGGGGCGAGAAGATGCTTGAGCAGGTCGGCCGGTGGCTGCGCCAGGCCGACAAGCGCGGGCAGGTCGTCGCGGTCTTCCGGTGGCCGCTGGAGCAGTTCGGGTCCACGGGAGCGCGGCTGCCCCACGGCGACCTGCTGTTCGTCAACGAAACCTTCCTCACCGAGCAGCCGATCCTGGACCCGTCGGGAAGGCGGTACGGCCCGGATCCCCGGGGCCGGGTGCGTGTCATCGTGCCAGAGAGACTCCGCCGACATGCCGGCGTCATCACCGCGAACGCCCCCCTGGCGATCAACCCAGCGGACGAGGGCAAAGGGGTGCGCCGGACAGGGGTGGAGCAAGTATGGGCCAGGGACGGCCAGACGGTCTTCACCTTCGGAGCCTGGCCCAGGGGGTACGAGGGCGAAGGGCCGGACGGATTCCCGCTGGACAGATCGCTGGTGCGCGATCCTGTGCTCGTCGTCATTCCGAACGGGTCCCCCCTCGTCACCGAGCGCAATTACTCGGCGCGGGCGACGCAGGACGGGATCGTCTTCACCAACCCCCGGGACGTGCTGGCCGCCCTCGGGCGAGAGGTGCCGAAAGAAGACATCGCAGACATGGCCCCGGTCGCCCAGCGCGCCGCCGCGGACTACGCGCAATCCGTCCACAAGCTATGGATCAGCGTGCTCAATCTGACGGCGGCCCTGGCAGTGCTGTTCATCACCGGGATCGGGGTATGCGAGATCTATGCGCGGAAGGACGCGCAGGCGGTCTTCGCCAAGCACATCAGCGGCTGGTCGTTCTGGGCGATCCACTGGAAGCTGTTCGTCCTGGACGGGGTCGTCGCCATCGCGATCCTGGCCTGGGTCGGCTGGGACAACTGGACCAGGCTCGCGACCTCCGGCGAGTTCACCGCCCAGGGGGTTCCCCCGCCGCCGGACCTGCCGCCGGCCGACTGGTGGGAGCTGGCTCCCGCCGCGGGGGTGACCGTGCTGGCGACGGCCCTGCTGGTGGCCGCGCTCCGCCTCGCCCACCACCGCATCGTCACCGAACACGCCGCCGATGTTTGAGCAAGCCGGGAGCCGACTGTGATCCTTGTCAAGGAGCTGTCCAAGTCCTTCGGTCGCCGCACGCTGTGGGCGAACCTCGACCTCACGGTCGCCGGCGGCCAGATGCTGGCCCTGACCGGCCCCAGCGGAGCGGGCAAGTCCACCCTCCTCAACTGCATCGGCCTGCTCGAATCGCCAACCAGCGGGCAGATCCTGTATGAGGGCGCGGATATCACCCGATTCGGTAAGAGGGCCGGACGCCGCTTCCGTCGTGACGTGCTCGGCTACCTGTTCCAGAGTTATGCGCTCATCGAGAACGCCACGGTGGCCGAGAACCTGGAGATCGCGACCACCGTCCGGGCGGATCGGCGTTCCCGCTGCCGTGACGCGCTCGAACGCGTGGGCCTCGCCGGACGCGACAAGGAGAAGATCCACCATCTCAGCGGCGGCGAACAGCAGCGCGTCGCGCTCGCCCGCCTGCTGGTCAAGCGGCCCTCCCTGATCCTGGCCGATGAGCCGACGGCTGCCCTTGACACCGCCAACGCCGCCATGGTCCTCGACACCTTGCGAGAGATGAGCGACGCCGGAAGCGCCGTGATCATCGCCACTCACAGCGAACACATCCGGGGCAGGTGCGATGCCGCCTTCGAGGTCGGCGCCGTCGGCACGGCTGTCACAGGGCCTTGACCGAGGCGTCCTCCGGGGCGACCTCGGGGCGTGAGGCGCGGAACCAGCGGCAGCCGTGGGGGTCCAGCGGGACCCGTACCGAGCCGTCCGCCGAGACCTCCAGTGTGCCGTCCACCAGGAGGTCCGTGAGGTGGTAACCCTCCAGCCCCTCCAGCGTCAGCTCCACGTCCACGGCCGTTTCGCACAGGTTGTGCGTGACCACCACCGTGGCCCCGTCGGCGTCGCAGCGGTGGGCGAGGACCGAGGGCCGGCCGGTGTCCAGCACCGTGTAGCTGCCCCACGCCAGCTCGGGGCACTCGCGGTAGCGCTCGATCAGCAGTTGGAACCAGCGCAGCAGCGAGTTCACGTCCCGCTTCTGGTCGGCCACGTTGACCCGGTCGGGCGCGAAGGAGCCCTCCGGGATCTCGCGTACCGGCTCCGCCTGGGTGAAGCCGCCGTCCGCCGACCACTGCATGGGGATGCGGACCGCCATGCGGCCCTCCTCGTCGAGGTTCTCGCCCATGCCGATCTCCTCGCCGTAGAAGATCACGGGTGTGCCGGGCAGCGAGAACAGCAGGCTGTAGGCCATCTTGATGCGCCGCAGGTCCCCGCCGAGCATGGTCGGCAGGCGGCGGCGCAGGCCGCGGCCGTAGATCTGCATGTCCTTACGCGGCCCGAACGCCTCGAAGATCTCCTGCCGTTCCTCCTCCGTGAGCTTGTCGAGGGTGAGCTCGTCGTGGTTGCGCAGGAACATGGCCCACTGGCAGTCCTTCGGCGGCTTGGGGCGCTCGCGCAGGGCGCGGGCGAGCGGCGTGGCGTCGCTGCGGGCCATCGACAGCCAGGCGTTCTGCATGCCGATGAAGTCGAAGCACATGGTGAGCTGGTCGCCGAGGCCCTCGCCGAAGTACGACGGCAGATCCTTGTAGGGGACGTTGACCTCGCCCAGCAGGATCGACCCGCCCTTGCGCCGCGTCATGAACGCCCGCAGGTCCGCCAGGAACTCGTGCGGGTTCGCCAGCTGGGGGTTGACGTTCTCGATGAGGAACGGCACCGCGTCCACCCTGAACCCGGACAGCCCGAGCTCCATCCAGAAACCGAGTATGCGCGCGATCTCGTCCCTGACCTCGGGGTTGCCGACGTTCAGGTCCGGCTGGTGCCGGTAGAAGCTGTGCAGGTAGTACTGTTCCGTCTTCTCGTCGTACTGCCAGACGCTGTTCTCCTTGTCGGGGAAGACGATCTGCGAGGGGTCGTCCGGCTCGGGGGTGTCGGACCAGACGTACCAGTCGCGCATGGGCGAGTCCCTGCTCGACCTGGATTCGACGAACCAGGGGTGCTGGTCTGAGGTGTGGTTGACCACGAGGTCGGCGATCACCCGCAGGCCCCGGTCATTGGCGGTACGCATGAACTCCACGAAGTCGCCCAGCGTGCCCAGTCGCGGGTCGATGTTGTAGAAGTCGGTGATGTCGTACCCGTCGTCCCTGTTGGGGGTGGGGAAGAACGGCATGAGCCAGAGGCACGTCACGCCGAGCCCCGCGAGGTAGTCGATCTGCTGCGTCAGCCCGCGGAAGTCGCCCACGCCGTCGCCGTTGCCGTCCTTGAACGTCTCCACGTCGAGGCAGTAGACGACGGCGTTCTTGTACCAGACGTCGGAGGTGTACGTCAGTCGCATGCGACGACCGCTACCCCCAACGGGCGCGCTCAGGCTCCTGGAGCCGCCGGAGCGCCGAGCGCGCAGGTCAGGGCATGAGGTGGGCTCAGGCCCCCTGGACGGCCTGTCTGGCGCGGAGCGCTATCTCCAGCTCGAAGCGGATGTCAGGATCGGCGAGTTGGTCCCCGTACAGCTCCTCGAGCTGCCGCAGCCGGTAGCGCACGGTCTGCGGGTGCACGTGCAGCCTGGCGGCCACCTCGCCCGCGCCGCGCCCGTACCGCAGCCAGGCCAGCAACGTCTCCGCCAGCCGGTCCTGCTGCGCCGGCCGCAGGTGCGCCAGGGGCGCGAGCCGCACCTCGGCCAGCGCGTTGACCAGCTCCTCGTCCTTGAACACCACCAGCGTCGCCATGTGGTCCTCGCACCGCAGCGTCCCCCGGGGCAGGACGCCGCGCCGCGACAGCTCGAGCGCCTCGCCGGCCCACCGCAGTGAGGTCGCGGCGGCGGCCAGGGGCACGGCGGGACCGATCGCGGCCCGGCGCCCGCGCAGGGCGTGATCGAGCAGCCGGGCCCGGCCGGGTCCGTTCGGGTCGGGCGCGAGCAGGCACGGGACCGGCCGGTCGAGGCCCAGGAGCACGTCGGGAGCCGGCGCCGGCATGCCGTGCCGGTCGTCGAGCGCCACGCAGGCGACGGTCTTGGGCAGCCGCCACCCGGCGGACTTGGCCAGCTCGGCGACGGCCTCCGCGCCGGCGGGCGGGTGGCTGAGCAGCAGGTCGAGCAGGCGGGCGCGGCGGCGCTCGATCTCGCCGGCGGCGCGCGCGCCGGCCTCCTCGAAGCCCTCGGCCGCCGCGTCGGCGAGCTGGTCGAGGTAGACGAAGATGGCCTCGCCCAGGTCGTACAGGGTCTGTGGGGACAGCCCGAGCGGCTCCGCGAGCTCCGTGAGGCGCCGCCAGCCGACCCGGGCGCCGAGCCGCATCGCGGTCTGGAGCGGCTCGAGGTTGCGGCCCTCGGCCGCCTCGCCCTTGCCGATCATGCGGAACGGCTCCGGGTCCCAGGGGGTGTCCGGGTTCTCGATGCGGTTGAGGAAGCCCTCGATGGCCTGCTCGACCGCCATCCTGATGACCTTGAGGTAAAGACCGTCCGATGGCCGGGCGTACTCGGGGATCCGGGTCTGGATCTCCTCGATCACCTCTTCTGTGACCGTGCCGACCCCCGCCCTGAGGGCTTGCACGGGGATATCACTCGTGATGACCATCGTCCCTCCCGTCGCCATTGTGACCCAGGCAACAGGAGATTGTGTAGCAAGAGCTTGTTTTTATCACTTCTGGAGGAAGTCGGCGAACTCCCGCTTGTCGATCAGGCCGTCGCCGTCCTTGTCGAGCTTCCGCACGCCGTCCTGCGCGGCCTCCAGGCTGATCGGCTGGCCGAGCACCTCCATCAACCGTACGAGCTCGACGGCGGAGATGCGGCCGTCGTTGTCGGCGTCGATGAGGTCGAAGGTGATGTCGTGATCGCTCATGTCTCGCCCTTCCACGGGATCAGCTGTCCCGTCAGACCTTAGTGGCGACTTGTCGTAGCGCGTTGATGAATGCCGCTACTTGTGGGCTTCTATCCTCTTCGCGCCAGGCGATGGCGAGCTCTCCAGGGGGCAGCCCCGTCACGGGACGGTAGACCAGGCCGGGCCTGTTGTAGAGCGTGGCGTTGCCCTCGGCCACGAGCACGACCCCGAGCCCGCTGGTCACCGCCTCGAACACCTCCTCAGGCGTGTTCGCGGTGACCCCGATCACCGGCTCGTCGTCGCGGGCGTCCAGCCCCAGCCAGAAGTCGCGCAGCGGACCCGCCGTCGGCGGCAGGGCGATGAACGGCTCGTCGCGCAGCGCCCCGAACGGGATCTCCGGCAGCTCCGCCAGCGGGTGATCGTCCGGCATGGCCACCCCTCTGTCCTCGGTGGCCAGCACGTACGTCTCCAGCCCCGGCGGCACCGGCAGCCAGATGAAGGCCACGTCGGAGGACCCGTCAGCCAGCCCGCCGCTGGGATCGTCCCAGCCCACCAGCCGGAGCGACACCTCCCACCCCGGCATGGCCGCCCGGAACCGCCGCAGCGCCGCCTGCTGCAGCCCTCTGCCCACGGCCGTCTGCATCCCGATCACCAGAGTCCCCGAGGGAACCGCCGCCCGCGCGGACTCGACCCCGGCCGTCCACCGTTCGAGCAGGTCGCGGGCGGCAGGCAGGAGCACCTCGCCCTGCCGGGTGAGTGCCACGCCGCCGTGCACCCGCTCGAACAGCGGGAACCCGAGCTGCCGTTCCAGCACCCTGAGCTGCTTCGACAGCGCGGGCTGGGAGACGAACAGCCGCTCGGCGGCCCGCGTCACGTTCAGCTCCTCGGCCACCGCGACGAAGTACCGCAGCTCTCGCAGGTGCACATCCATAACCAGTGGTTATAGCAAAGGGTCTTGGACGCGCCGGGCCTCCGCCCAGCAGGATCGAGGGCATGAAGACACGAACGCTTGGCAGCCTGCAGGTTCCCGCCCTCGGCTTCGGCGCCATGGTGCTCTCGCCGGGCGTCTACGGCGAGATCGACGACGACCGCGCCGAGGTGGCGCTCAAGGCCGCGCTGGACGGTGGCGCCACCCACGTGGACACCAGCGACGCGTACGGCGTGGACGGCCACAACGAGCGCCTCGTGGGGCGCGCGATCAAGGGCCGCAGGGACGAGGTCGTGGTCGCGACCAAGTTCGGCCTGGCGATTCCCGAGGGTGAGCCGAGCCGGTCGCATCCGGTCGGTTACGCGTTCAACGAGCTGCGCGTGAACACCGAGCCCCGCCTGATCCGCGGCTACGCGGAGCGCAGCCTGCGCAACCTGGGCACGGACGTGATCGACCTCTACTACTCGCACTATCCGGACCCCGGCGTCCCCATCGAGGACGTGGCCGGCGCGCTGGCCGGGCTCGTACGGGACGGACTGATCAAGCACATCGGCCTGTCCAACGTGACGGCCGCCCAGCTCAGGGCCGCGCACGCGGTGCACCCGGTGACGGCCGTGCAGAACGAGTGGTCGATGTGGCGCCCCATCGACCCCGACCTGCTGGCGACCGCGAGGGAGCTGGGCGTGGGGATCGTGGCGTGGAGCCCGCTGGGCACCGGATTCCTGACCGGCACGGTGCGGACGCTCGAGGAGGGCGACTTCCGCCACAACGCGCCCCGCTTCTCCACCGAGAACCTGGCGAGCAACAACGACCGCTACGCCCCGATCAGGGCCTTGGCCGCGCAGCTGGGCATCACGCCCGCGCAGCTCGCCCTGGCCTGGCTGCTGCACCAGGACGAGCACGTGGTGACCATCCCGGGCAGCCGCACCCCTGCCCACATCGAGGAGAACCTCGCGGCGGCCGACCTCACCCTGCACCCCGACACGCTGGCCCGGATCGACGCGGCCCTGACCAGGTTCGAGGTCACGGGCGGGACTCTCCTCTGAGACCCGGCTCATGACGAAGGCCCGGGTACCGGCGAAGCGGTGCCCCGGGCCTTACGGAGGGAGAGTCAGGCGGCGTGCAGGTAGACCTGGCCGAAGACCTCCGAGAGGTTCTTCAGGTCCGTGGTCACGTCCACCTCGGGGTTGGCCGGGTCGTAGATGGTCGCCAGCCGGGCGCGGACCGAGTCGAGCTTCTTGAGCTGCTCCCAGGTGGTGTTGGCGGCCCACTTCTCGCCGTACACCCGGTTGACCTGGCCCTGGTTGTTCTGCCAGCGCGTCCACAGCGTGACCGTCTCCGCCGCGTCTTCCTGGAGCGGGGAGGCGATGCGTTCGGTGATGGCCTTGGTGGCCTGCTCCTCGTTCAGCTGGGAGGACCCCGAGGCGGCGAAGGAGGCGTCCTCGACGGCGATCTGGGCGTAGGCGTCCCAGGCGCGGGCGCGAACCTGGATCGACTGGTTGCGCTGGGCCTCAGCGGCGTCGATCTTCCAGGTGGCGTACTCGGTGGCCAGGTGGCCGTTGTCGAGGGCGAGCTGGTCGATCAGGCCCTTGTTGAGCCAGGCGCCGATGCGCTCGGGGTCGAGCAGCGGGTACTTCTTGGTCATCTCGGCCTTGCAGGCGTCGTTGGCGCCGCAGCCGAACACCGGGACCACCGTGTGCGCGGCCAGCTTCTTGCCCGGCACCGCGGTACGCAGCGCGGCCGTGGTCTCGGCGACGAACTTGTCCAGCTCGTCCGCCGTGGTGAACGTCTGGTTGAAGCCGAGCTGCGAGGTGAACCTGACGCCGACGACGCCCGGCTGCGCGGCGACCAGCGCGGCGACCTTCTTGACGGCCTCGGCCAGCTTGCCCGCCTTGTAGTCGTCGGCGAGCTCGGTCTCGATCCAGAGGCGCATCTTCGTCTGTACGACGGCCTGCGCGGCCTTGCCCGCCATGCTCTCCTGGGCGGAGGTCTTCTCGGCGGCCGTGACTCCGGTCGGGTCGACGTAGCCGCACTCGGTGCCGTTGTTGCATTCGGGCGTGCCGCCGTCCTCGGCGCCCGGGACGTCCGGGGAGTCGACGTCGTGCATCTCGCCGTCGCCCTCGGAGTCGGTCGGGCACACGTTGCCCTCTTCGGTGCAGTCCACCGTGATGGGGTTCTGGGGCCCGGCTTCCTGCATGTGCTGACCGTCGTTGTCGAGCCAGAACTTCGCGATGTCCGCGGCCTCCTCGGGGGTGGCCAGCCACCGGCACATCACGTACGCCGGGGTGTCGGCGGACATCAGGTCGTTACAGCTCCTGGGGTCGTCCTCCGACCACGCCGGAACGCCGATGCCTAGGAGTGAGAGAGCGAGTCCGATGACGAAGAGCTGCCGTAACCGCCGTCGCATGGCACCTTAACTTCCAGGGGATGATCGTGGGCATATCGCACACTATCCGGACGATCAATAACGTTCAATGAAATCCATGACTTCACGTCAGCCTCATTCGTCCACCTCGACCCATTTCCAGCCTGATCCGTCGGTATTGGCGCGCACCGCCCTGGTACGTCCCTCCGCCACCTTCTCCCACGCGGGCCGGTCGAGCTCCGCGGGCTCGGCGGGCACCGGCACGGGATCGGTGTCCGCGCCGAAGACGGCCGGTCTTCCCTTGAGGGTCAGCATCGGGCGCTGATCGGAGCCGCCCGCCGTGATCGGCCGCCGGTCCGCGGGCGGCAGCGGAAGGGGCGGCGGGTCCTCGCGCGGCCCGGCGCGCTCGCGGGGCCGGAGCGGCCACCAGCTCGCGGAGCCCAGCAACCACAGGGAAGCGGGCCCCAGCAGCACGCACACCAGCACCGCGTCCACCGCGATCGCCACACACAGCCCCACACCGAGCAGCCGCACCACCGTGATCCCCGCCGTCGCGAACGCCCCTGCGACGGCCATCGGCAGGAGCGCCGCACCCGTGATCACCCCGCCCGTCTCCCGCAGCCCCGCCGCCACGGCCCCCGCGTGGTCCCCGGTACGCAGCCACTCGGAACGCGCCCGGGAGACCAGGTACACCTCGTAGCTCACGGACAGCCCGAAGAGCACGACCACGATCAGCAGCGCCACGGAGACGTCGACGGGTCCCGCGAACCCCAGCCACCCGCCCTGGAAGGCCCACGCGAGCACCCCGAACGACGCCCCCACGGACAGCGCCATGGCCGTCAGCGCGCGAACGGGCAGCACCAGCGACCCGGAGCCCGCGCACAGCAGCACCGACATCACCGCGCAGACCACCAGCGCCAGCCACGGCAGGGTGGCGGAGAGGCTGCCGGAGAGGTCGAGCCGCGCGGCGGTGGACCCGCCGACCACGACCTGCCTGACCTCCGGCTCGGGCGTCAGGGACCTGATCGACGTGACCAGCGCCTCGGCCTGCGCCGACATGGGGTCGAGATCATGCCGTACGGCGAGCCGCACGTCGCCGTTCTTCCTCGACTCCCCCGCCACGTCGACACCCGTGACGTGCGGCAGCCGCTCCACCTGCTCCATGAAGGGCCGGGCGTAGAGCACGCCGTCGGCCAGGACGTGCACGTCGATCGGCGAGAGAGCGTTCCCGCGGAAGTCCCGGTCGAGAGCCTCGGCCACCAGGCGGCTGTCGGAGGCGGCGGGGAGCGCCCTGTGGTCCGCGTTCCCGAACTGGAGGTGCGAGAGCGGCGCCGACAGCGACACCAGCACGACCGTCACCGCCACCAGATACGCGACCGGCCGGCGCACCACGCCGGACGCGACGGCGTGCCACAGGCCGCCGCCCTGCGGTAAGTCGGGTACCGGCCTCAGCGCGTCCACGCGGGACCCGAGTATCCCCAGCAGGGCAGGCAGCAAGGTGAGCGCGGCCACCGCCGCGATCAGCGCCACCGCCGCCGCCCCCAGCCCGATCGAGCGCAGGAACGGCTGCGGGAACAGCAGCAGCGCCAGCAGCGACGCGGCCACCGTCGCCCCGGAGACGGCGACGGCCCGCCCGGCCGAGGCCATCGTCCGCGCCACCGCCTCCTCGTTCGACGCCCCGCCTCTGAGCTCCTCCCTGAACGTCCTGAGCATGAGCAGCGAATGCCCGGCGGCCAGCCCGAGCCCGAGCAGCATGACGGCGTACCAGGAGTAGACGGACACCTCGGGGAGCAGCGCCAGCGCGCAGAGCACCGCGAGCGCCCCCACGAGCAGCGGCAGGAGCGCCGCCACCAGGCTCCCGAACACCGCCACCAGCAACACCAGCAGCACCGGCGCCCCGACGGCGGCGGCGCGGCCCAGGTCGGCGGCCGCCTGGGCGTCCAGCTCCGCCTGCGTCGGCACCGCCCCGCCGACCTTGACGTAGAGGTTCCTGGCACTCCTGAGCCGCCCCGCGATGGCCGCGTAGCTCTCCCTCTTGGCGCCCTTCAGCGTGATCAGCGCGTACGTCGAGTGCTCGTCCCCGGACACCATCTCCTTCGACCCCGTCGTCCAGTACGTGGCCATCCGCCGCACATAGGCGTCCGGCAGCCGGCGCAGCGAGTCGTGCACTGCCTTCTTGTACCGCGGGTCGCGTACCTTGACCGCCGGATGCCGGTAGAGGACGACCACGTCGGGGCTCTGGCCGCCGTACCACTGCTCGCTCCAGCGCGCGGCGATCGCGGAGCCGGTGCGCGGGTCCTCGAAGCCGCCGCCGGTCACCCGCCCTGACCTGGCCAGCGGCGCGATCAGCAGGGCCGCCACCAGGCTCAGCGCCAGGAGCGTCCACCTACCGCGATAGACCAGCCGACCCATGGAGTCCCCTCGCCGACAGCCGGGCCCTAGCAAATTACGGGAGAAAGGGGACCGGAGTCTTGCCAAAGGCGGACACATTCCGTGTCAGGTCTTGTTACCGGAGGAATATTCGCACGACAAGGGCCATGGAGAACGGCAGAATAACGGAGTTTGGCCGTTTTCCATGGGGGGTTGCGCCCGGTGCAGAGCTATCTACGCGATCTCGGGCTGCTCCGGGATCGCCGGTTCGCGTTGCTGGTGTCGGCGAGGACCATCGCGGTCCTGGGCAGCGCGTTCGCACCGGTGGCCCTGGCGTTCGGCGTGCTCGGCCTGCCCGGCGCCACCGCCTCGACCCTGTCCGCGGTGCTCACCGCCGAGGCGGTGCCCATGATCGCGTTGACCCTGTTCGGCGGCGTGCTCGCGGACCGGCTGCCGCGGACGTCGGTGCTGATGGCCGGCGACTTCCTGATGGCGACCGGGTATCTCGCGCTGGCGGCGATGCTGCTCACCGGCTGGACCCCGCTGCCCGCGCTGTGCGCGGCGGCCGCGTTCAGCGGGGTGGCGACGGCGATCGCGTTCCCCGCGTTCACCGGGATCATCCCCGAGGTCGTGCCCGTCGACCGGCTGCAGGCCGGCAACGCGCTGATCGGCCTGGGCGCGAACGCCGCCCGTGTGCTGGGCGCGGTGCTCGGCGGCGGCGCGGTGGTGCTCCTCGGCGGCGGCTGGGCGCTGATCGTGAGCGGCGCGATGTTCACCACGGCCGGCCTGCTGATCGCCATGATGCGGATGAAGCCGGACACGGCCCCGGAGCCGAGGCGGCGGCACTCGGTGGTGGCCGATCTGCGGGACGGCTGGCGGGAGTTCGCCTCGCGGCAGTGGATCTGGGTGGTGGTCGCGCAGTTCTCGCTGATCGTCATGGCCATCCAGGCCGGTCACGGGGTGCTGGGCCCGCTGCTGGCCAAGGAGACCCTGGGCGGCCCGGCGGCCTGGTCGGCGTTCCTGGCGGGCGAGGCCGTCGGGACGATCGTCGGGGTGCTGATCGCGATGCGGTTGCGGCCGCGCCGCCCCATTCTGATGGGTGTGCTGCTCTGCCTGCCGGTCGCGCTGCCGTACGTGCTGCTCGGGCTGGACGCGCCGCTCTGGGCCATCGTGATCGGGGCGTTCGTGCTGGGGGTGTGCTTCGACGTGTTCGGCGTGCTGTGGCAGACGACGATGCAGCGGGAGATACCGGGCGAGTCGCTGTCGCGGGTCAGCGCGTACGACATGCTCGGGTCGCTGATGTTCGGCCCGATCGGGCTGGTGCTCGCGGGGCGGGCGGCGGAGTGGTTCGGCACGGAGGAGTCGCTGCTCGGGTGCGCGGTCATCGTCGTGCTGTCCACGCTCGCCGCCCTGCTCTCCCCCGGCGTGCGCAATCTCAAGGCGCCGGCAGGCGAGCCGGTCTCTTGAAGTAGGCGTTGGCCCTGGGCTGGAACATCAGCGTCACCGCCCCCAGCACGGCCACCACGTGCATGATCCTGCTGCCCGCGAAGATCAGCCCCATCACGTCCGCCCCGGCGACGGCCTCGCCGATCGAGCCGCCGGCCAGCAGCCACTGGACGGGGCCGATGACGAGCGAGAGCGTGCCGAAGATCCCCAGTGTCACGGCGAGGGTCAGGCGCGCCCAGTTCTCGCCGCGCCTGAGCCGCAGCGCCAGGAAGACGGCCGCGGCGAACACCGCCAGCCGGATCCCCGCCTGGGGCAGCAGTTCGGCGACCGTGGCGGTGCCCTCGTACAGCAGCTGGGCGACCATCAGGACGGTCTCGAACGCGCCGAACGCCACGGCCGCCAGCCAGAGCATGGCGGCGGTGTGCACGACGGGCGGCAGGGGGTCGGTTCTGGGTGCTTCCATGACGGTGCTCATGGCGGACCTCCGTAGGTGAGCGATCTGTACCTGAAGTGTCCGCCGCGCACCCGGGCGGAATCATGCCCGCCGTCCCCCGACTTGTGGTGAGGCGGGCCCTACCAGGGACCGTCCGCGCCGCTCAGACGACGATGAGCCGGACCACGACGCCGGCGCAGTTGCCCGCCACGCAGATCCGTACGGGCACCTCCGAGATGCCGGCGGCCGCGGGCACGCCGCCCACGTGACCGTCGGGGCCGATGGTCACGCCGGCGGGCAGCCTCGCGTAGTCGGTCACGGTGAAGGTGGGCACCACGCCCGGCGGGCCGCCGTTGACGCCGATCTCGCTGTCCAGCGGGGTGCCCATCTGGCCGGGGAAGGTGAGCTCACGCGGCTCCCAGGGCACGTTGCCGTGCACGATGAGGGTGAGCGGCTGCTCCTGGCACGACTGGCCGACGCAGATCCCGATGGGGGTGACGTACGTGCCGGAGCGCTGCGGCGTGCCGTAGAGCCTGCCGCTCTGGTCGACCCTGATCCCGACGGCGAGGTAGGCGGGGCGGAACGTGACGCCCTTCGTGGTGGGCAGCAGCTGCTGGCGCACCTCGATGCCCTGGGTGAGGTCGAACGTGCTCTCGACCAGGCTGTCGGCGGGGGGATGGAGCGGGATCTGCCGGGCCATGAACGTCATGGCGAGCCTGGGCACGGTGGTGTACAGCGCGCACATGGCGAGCACACCGAGCACGAGCACCCACCCTTGCCGCAGCATCATCATCCCCCCGACCCGGTACGTACCCCTCTCAGTGCGCAGAGTCACGGGATAATCGTTCGTATGGCCGCTGAATCCGCTCAGACCCTGGAGCGCGGGCTCCGCCTGCTCAGACTGCTCGCCGACGGCAAGGGCGGCCGCACACCGACCGAGCTGAGCGCCGAGCTGTCGCTGAGCCGGCCCGTGGTGTACCGGCTGCTGACGACGCTGATGAGCGAGGGGTTCGTACGCAGGGACGCCGAAGGGCGGGTCCACCTGGGGTTCGGGATGCTGGTGCTGGCGCAGGCCGTGCAGCCGCTGCTGCGGGCGGCGGCCGTGCCGACGCTGCGGCGGCTGGCCGAGGACGTGGGCGCGACCGCGCACCTGACCGTGGCCGAGGGCGAGGACGGGCTGGCCGTGGCGGTCGTCGAGCCGTCCTGGACCGACATGCACGTGGCCTACCGCGAGGGCTCGCGCCATCCGCTGGTGAAAGGGGCGGCCGGGCAGGCGATCCTGGCGCTGCGCCAGGGGCGTGACGACTACTTCACGACGGAGGGGCAGTTGCAGGAAGGTGCGCGGGGCGTCGCCGCGCCCGTCACCGGGTTGTCCTGGTTGGAGGCGTCGGTGGGGGTGGTGACGTTCGGGCCGCTGGAGGAGTCCACGGGCCCTCGGGTGGTCGCCGCCGCCGCCGAGCTGGCCGCCGCGCTGGGTTGACATCTCCAGGCCGATGGCGGACGGTTGTTACATATAAAGGACACTTCCGTCCGATTAACGGACATCATTACGGAGTTGTTACGGAGGCAGGAGATGCCGTACTACCGCGTCGTTGGGGAGGTGCCGCGCAAGCGACACGTGCAGTTCAGGCGGCCGGACGGCGGTCTCTACGCGGAGGAGCTGATGGGCGAGGAGGGCTTCTCATCCGACTCCTCCCTCCTGTACCACCGCTACCTGCCGACCGCGATCGTCAAGGCGGAGGCGGTCACGCCCACGGGCGAGACGCGGCTGGAGCCCAACCTGCCGCTCTCGCCACGCCATTTCCGCACGCAGGAGCTGTCCAGCGCGGGCGACCTGGTCACGGGGCGCATGCTGCTGGCGGGCAACGGCGACGTCCGGTTGTCGTACGCCACCAGCGGCCGGGCGAGCGAGCTCTACCGCAACTCGATGGGCGACGAATGCGTCTACGTGCAGCGGGGCCGGGTCAGGTTCGAGTCCACGTACGGCGTGATCGAGGCCGGGGAGGGCGACTACATCGTCATCCCGACCGGCACGATCCACCGCTGGGTGCCGGACGGCCAGGTCAACATGCTGGCCATCGAGGCGAGCGGGCACATCAGACCGCCCAAGCGCTACCTGTCGCAGTACGGGCAGCTCCTGGAGCACGCGCCCTACTGCGAGCGCGACCTGCGCGCCCCGGCCGAGCCGCTCCTCGTCGAGGGCGAGGAGGTGCCGGTGCTGGTGCGCACGCGCGGCGGGCTGAGCAGGCTGGTCTACCGCAACCACCCGTTCGACGTGGTGGGCTGGGACGGCTACCTCTATCCGTTCGCGTTCAACATCGACGACTTCGAGCCGATCGTGAAGAAGACGCACGCGCCGCCGCCCGTCCACCAGACGTTCGAGGGACCGGGGTTCGTGGTGTGCTCGTTCTGCCCGCGGCCGCTCGACTTCCATCCCGAGTCCGTGCCGATCCCGTACAACCACCACAACGTGGACTCCGACGAGTTCATGTTCTACGTGGGCGGCGACTACTCCGCGCGCAAGGGCTCGGGCATCGACGTCGGCTCGATCTCGCTGCACCCCGCGGGCTTCACGCACGGGCCGCAGCCCGGGGCGGTCGAGGCGGTGATCGACGCGGTCTCCCGCGGCGTCACGACGACGAGCGAGAAGGCCGTCATGGTGGACACGTTCCGCCCGCTCGACCTGGGCCAGGGCGCGCTGTCCTGCGAGGATGCCGGCTATGCGTGGACGTGGTCACGATGAACGTCTACACGGCACTGGTGGACGACGCGGGGCTGTTCCCGCCGACGTCCCTGCATATGGACGAGGCGCTGGCCCGCAACCGGCGGGATCTGGAGCACGGCAGCTCCGTGCTCACCCACCGTTTCCTCTGCCCGGCCAGCCGGCTGCACCGGCTGCGCGACATGGACTACCGGCCGCGGCGGATCGGGCTGATCCTGGACCAGGAGGAGGTGCCCGGTTTTGACGACCTGCCCGTCGACTTCGTCGAGGCCGCGCTGCCGCCCGACATGACGATCGACGTGCTGGCCCGCGGGCTCGGGCTGACGGAGAGCGTGCGGCTCTTCGTGGAGCTGGCGCCGGCGAGGCTGGGCGTCGACGTGCCCGACGGGATCGGGCTGAAGGTGCGCTGCGGCGGGCTGACCGCGGAGGCGTTCCCGCCGGCGGAGCATCTCGGGGCGTTCATCAGGTTCTGCGTCGAGCACGACATCCCGTTCAAGGCCACGGCCGGGCTGCATCACGCCGTACGCCACTTCGACCCCTCGCTCGGCGTCGACCGGCACGGCTTCCTGAACCTGGTGCTGGCGGTCTGCGAGGCCGTGGAGGGGCGCGACCCCGTGCCCCTCCTGCGCACCACCGACGTGGGCCACATCGTACGGCTCGCGCACTCCGTACAGGAGGACACCGCGAAACGGGCGCGGCAACTGCTCGTGAGCTACGGCTCATGCAGCACCAGCACCCCCGTCGAGGACCTGCGCACACTGGGGCTGATCACGTGAACGAGCGAAGCGAGAGAACCAATAGACACAGCACTTTTGTCACAGGACCGACGAAGGAGGGCCTGTGACATTCGGTGTGGACAATCTTCCTTACGGCGTTTTCTCGCGTCCCGGTGAGGCGCCCCGCGTGGGTGTGCGGTACGGCGACCACGTGCTCGACCTGGCGCCGGCCCTGCACGACGAGGTCTTCGCCGCCCCGTCGCTCAACCCGTTCATGGCGCGCGGGCGCACGGCCTGGCGCGACACCAGGGCGCTCATCCAGAACAAGCTGACCGACGACACCTCCATGACGGAGCGGCACCTGATCCCGCTGGAGCAGGTGCGGCTGCACCTGCCGTTCGAGGTGGCCGACTACGTCGACTTCTACTGCTCGATCGACCACGCGAGCAACATCGGCCAGATCTTCCGGCCGGGCACCGAACCGCTGCAGCCGAACTGGCGGCACCTGCCCGTCGGCTACCACGGCAGGGCGGGGACGGTCGTCGTGTCGGGCACGCCGGTCAGACGCCCGCGAGGGCAGCTCGGGCCCGACGCGTTCGGGCCGTGCGCGAAGCTGGACATCGAGGCGGAGCTGGGGTTCGTGGTCGGGGTGCCGACCACGCTCGGCTCGCCCGCCGGGGCGTTCGAGGAGCACGTGTTCGGGGTGACGCTGGTCAACGACTGGAGCGCGCGTGACATCCAGGCATGGGAGTACGTGCCGCTCGGGCCGTTCCTGGGCAAGTCGTTCGCCACGTCGGTCTCTCCGTGGATCACGCCGCTGGAGGCGCTGCCCAGGATCCCCGGCCGCGCCCAGCTTCCCGAGCCGGTCGGCTACCTGCGCAGGCAGAGCGACTGGGGGCTGGACATCTCGCTCGAGATCGTGCTCAACGGGGAGGTCGTGTCGCGGCCGCCGTACTCGAGCATGTACTGGACGCCCGACCAGATGCTCGCGCACATGACGGTGAACGGGGCCTCGCTGCGCACCGGAGACCTGTTCGCCAGCGGCACGATCTCGGGGCCCGCGCCGGGCGAGCGCGGCTCGCTCATCGAGCTGACCTGGAACGGGAGCGAGCCTCTCAAGTTCTCGAGCGGCGAGACCCGCTCGTTCCTGGAGGACGGGGACACGGTGACCATCCGGGCCAGGGCCGGTGAGCTGACATTGGGAGAAGTTTCCGGAACCATCGTGTAAGTGACTCAACGTGCTTGATCGCTGACTGACCGCTACTCTGGGTTCGCCCCCTCCCTCGTACCCTCAGGAGTGACATGCGGCAGGCGGTGCTGACTTGTGTCACCTTGCTCCTCCTGGCCTGCGGTTGCACGTCCGTGACGGCGGGGACCCCGTCCTCGCCGCCGGTCGTGCAGGTCTCGCCGGCCTTCGACGCCAGGCGGGCCCGCACCGACCGCGGCCTGGTGATCAGGTCGCTCGGCGGCACGCTCGACCGGGTGCTGGTCTCCGTGGGCGGAGAGCAGGTGCCGGGGCGGCTCGACGGCTCCCGTACGATCTGGCACTCGGCCTGGACGCTCAAGCCCGCGGCCGAATACACGGTGACCGCCACGGCCCAGGGCGCCCGCGGCCCGGCCACGGTGGCGATGGGCCGCTTCCGCACCCGCCCGGTCGAGCACACCTTCCAGGTGGCCTCGACGACGCCGCTGCCGGGCGAGACGGTCGGCGTCGGCATGCCGGTCATCATCGACTTCGACAGCCCGATAGCGGACAAGGCGGCCGTCGAGCGGACGCTGGAGGTCAAGGCGGAGCGCCCGGTCGAGGGCGCGTGGCGGTGGACCAGTGACACCCAGGTGATCTACCGCACCCACCGCTTCTGGACCCCGCACCAGCGGGTCACGGTCACCGCGCATCTGGCCGGCGTACGCGCGGGCGCGGGCCTCTACGGCGCCACCGACTCCACCTTCTCCTTCACCGTCGGCCGCGCGCAGATCAGCGTCATCAACACGAGGACCCACCAGATGCGCGTCCGCCGCGACGGTGCGATCGTGCAGCGGATGGCCATCAGCGCGGGCATGGCCACCACTCCCGAATACACCACGACCAGCGGCATCCACCTGACCATGGACAAGGGCGACCCGGTCCGCATGATCTCCCCGGGGCGCGTCAAAGGCGAGCCCGGCTATTACGACGTGATGATCGACCATGCGGTACGCATTTCCAACAGCGGCGAATATGTGCACGCCAAGGACAATGTGTGGGCACAGGGCCGGGCAAACGTCAGCCACGGCTGCATCAACGCCAGGCCTGACCAGGCGGCCTGGTTCTACGACGGCTCGCTGCGCGGCGACCCGGTCACGATCATCGGCACCGACCGTGAACTCGAATGGAGCAACGGATGGGGTTTCTGGCAGCTGTCGTGGGAGAGATGGCGGCAAGGGAGCGCCCGGCCCTACGTCGATCCCGCAGGTGACCGGGTGCCGTAAGGATGATTCCAGGATTACGGTAGAGAAGGGGGAACCAGTTACAGACACAGGCCCGTTGTCCCATCAGGAGGGCCGGACATGGCAGATTGGATCGTCTGGGTAATCCTCGCGGTAGTCCTCGGGGTGGCCGAGATATTCACCCTCACGGCCTCGCTCGGACTGCTGGGCGCGGCCGCTCTTCTGACCGCCGCCACCGCGGCCATCGGATTGCCCGTCCCCCTGCAACTGCTCTGCTTCGCGGTCTCGTCCGCGACCGGCCTGCTGGTGCTCAGGCCCATCGCGATGCGCCACATCAGGCAGCCGCCGCTGCAGCGGTTCGGCGTGGAAGCACTGGTCGGCAAGCCCGCCTACGTCGTCTCAGAGGTGACGGGCCGCGACGGTCGCGTACGCATCGGGGGCGAGGAGTGGTCGGCACGCGCCTACGACGAGACGCTGGTGATCCCCGAGGGAGCGACCGTCGACATCATCGAGATCGAAGGGGCGACAGCCCTCGTCTATCCCCGGGAGTGACTCATGGATCCACTGTTGCTGGTCGGACTCCTGATCATACTGTTCGCCGTGTTCACCGTGCTCAAGGCCGTACGGATCGTCCCGCAGGCGCGGGCACGCAACGTGGAGCGACTCGGCCGTTACCACCGCACGCTCAAGCCGGGTCTCAATTTCGTCATCCCGTACATCGACCGCGTCTACCCCATGATCGACCTGCGCGAGCAGGTCGTCTCCTTCCGGCCGCAGCCCGTCATCACCGAGGACAACCTCGTCGTCGAGATCGACACGGTCCTCTACTTCCAGGTCACCGACCCGCGGGCGGCGGCGTACGAGATCGCCAACTACATCCAGGCCGTCGAGCAGCTGACCGTCACCACACTGCGTAACGTGGTCGGCTCCATGGACCTGGAGAAGACGCTGACCTCGCGCGACACCATCAACAGCCAGCTGCGCGGGGTGCTCGACGAGGCCACCGGCAAGTGGGGCATCCGCGTCAACCGCGTCGAGATCAAGGCCATCGACCCGCCCAAGACCATCAAGGACGCGATGGAGAAGCAGATGCGGGCCGAGCGCGACAAGCGCGCCGCGATCCTCACGGCCGAGGGCCAGCGGCAGTCGCAGATCCTCACGGCCGAGGGCGACAAGCAGAGCCGCATCCTCCGCGCCGAGGGCCAGCGCACGGCGGCCATCCTGGAGGCCGAGGGCCAGTCGCGCGCCATCGACCAGGTCTTCCAGGCGGTCCACCGCAACGACCCCGACCCGAAGCTGCTGGCGTACCAGTATCTGCAGGTGCTGCCGCAGCTGGCACAGGGTGACGGCAACACGTTCTGGGTGATCCCGAGCGAGGTCACCTCGGCGCTGCAGGGGGTCTCGAAGGCGTTCACGGAGGCCCTGCCCAGGTCGGCGGCCACGCGCGAGGAGGTGCCCGAGACGTCGCAGACGGACGAGGAGGTGCTCAAGGCGTCGGAGGCGGCCGCCGAGGCGGTCGCGGACGCCCAGGAGGCGGAGAGCCCCAGCGGGCCGCGCCAGCTCACGCAGGGCGTCCAGGAGCCGTCGCCGTTCCCCGAGGTGGACCGGGAGCCTAAGGAGGCCGAGCGCTGATTTTGTTCCCGGCGGACGGCAGGTCGGTTGAGGGGTGAGCCGTCCGCCGGGGATCAGCAGGCGATCTCGTAGAGGTGACCCACCTGGGCCTGCTGGTGAGTCTCCCTGGCGCGGCAGGCCAGTTTGACCGCGGCGTCGGCGATGACGATGTCGCGGTTCACCGACGGGATGTCGTCGCCCATCGTGGTGCGCAACCACTCCGAGATTTCGGCCCAGGAGTAGAGGCTGATGTTGTCGGCCTCGATCAGCGGCTTCGGGAAACCCCCGGGACCGCGCTGCCCTGTCGCTAGCTGCCGCAGGCTGGCCTGCGTACGGCCCCCGTGGCGGCGCGCCGCGTCTCCCAGCGTCACCCCGTCGTCCTCGCCCACGCCGGTCGCCCAGAGACCCGGGACCGTCCTGATCTGGAGGAGAACGGATTCGATCGCGTCCATCAGGGTCTCCGCCTCACGGTCGCAGTGGAGGTAGGTGCCCCCGATCGAGCAGTCGTCGAGACCGGCCTCGTAGAGCACATCCAGCTCTTCGTCGATGGGTTCGCGGTTCAGAGTGATGCTGAAGTCCCACTCGATCATGACTCCTCCTCGCTCTTGGCGCACACCGCATGCTTACCGACCCATTTGAGAATGTCTCTCGCGTGGTTGCCCGGGTTTCGCGGCGTGCACCAGATTGTGTACGGATCGCGTCCGCAGACGCAGTCGGCCCTTCCCCAGCGGTGACCGTTGTGGGTCTCCACCAAGGTCAACCACCCGATCTTGCGGATCGCCTTGAGGGCCGCGTTGATCTCGTTGTGTTGGTGTCTTCCTTTTCCGACCATGTAGCAAGCTTGCAACAGTGTTGCACAGTTAGAACGGCGATTCCAACCCTGGAGTCCCCACTAATGACAACGGCGCCCACCGCACACGAGCGTGCGGCGGGCGCCGTCGTTTCACCTGGTCAGTGCGACAGTGGTGCGTCCTGGGTGTCCACCAGCGTGCAGTCGGCGATCGGGCCTTCGCCCACGCGGGCCCAGATGCCCGCCACGACGCCGCCCCCAACCTCACTGACGCTGAACTCCAGCACCCCCGTCTGGCCCGGCTTGATCACGCGCGGGTCGATGAGGAAGCCCGGCTCCGAGCCCTCCGTCGGCTCCCAGCCCTTCGGGTTCGGGAAGACCGCCAGCGGCGCCTCCTCCTGGCTGAGGAAGTGGCTGCTACGCGGCTGCGGGCTGCACTTCTTGCCGTGGGGGATGTAGTCCACCACCACGTTCGCCCCCATGGTCTGCAGGTCCGCCTGGAGCTTCTTCGGATCCTTGGCCTCGTTGATGGTGATCTGGATGAGGCCGTTGGGGCCCCTGGTCACCGCGTACGCGGGAGTGCCGCCCAGGAACAGCGGGACGGCCACCGCGGCGGCGGCCGCCAGCCCCGCGACGGGGGCCAGGACGGTGAGGCGCCTCCACGTGGGCTTGCGGTCGATCTCGGTCATGACGAACTCCTTGAGCAGTCGGTGACGGCCCTCGGGAAGATCGCGTTCGGCCGGCCAGTTCATCGGATCTCCTCCTTCTCGGGGCCGAGGTCACCTACTACCTGTCGGGGATCCGGGGGCGGTTCCCGATCCGCGAGCTTCTTCCTGGCCCGCGACAGCCGGGACTTCACGGTTCCCACCGGGACGCCGAGCGCCTCGGCCGCCTGGGCGTAGTCGAGACCGGCCCACACGCACAGCGCGAACACGTCCTGCTCCTGGCGGCGCAGCCGCCCGTACGCCTGCCGCACCGCCGCCAGGCGCTCGGCGTCGTCGATGCGGCCCACGACCTCGTCGGCGAAGTCCGGCACCTCCTCGCCCCGGGGCAGCCGGGCCAGGGCGTCGTCGTGCCTGCGGGCGGCCCGGCGCACGTTCCGGGCGACGTTGGTGGCGATACCGAGGAGCCAGGGCCGCAGCGAGCCGCCCTCGGGGTCGATCCGCTGCCGTAATCGCCAGGCTTCGAGGAACGTCAGCGCCATCACGTCCTCGGCCGTGGACCAGTTGGCGGTCAGGCGGAAGGCATGGTTGTAGACGGATTTCGCGCAGTCGTCGAAGAGCTCGCCGAACGCCGCCTTGTCCCCGCCGCGTATGCGGGCACGCATCGACATATCCACATCTGTCTACTGTCCGCAGGACGCGGCCGGGTTCCGCGGCACTCAGCGTATTCCGGTCAGCCCTGCCCGGCGTCGAAGTACGCGGCCAGCTCAGGATCCAGCGGCGGCACGTCGTACGGCATGCCCCCGTTCCGCAGCGACATCGTGGCCATGTAGCCGGCCGCCACGCTCATCCTGGCCGCCACCGGAGAGGTGTCCGTCGCGCCGCCATCGCGGACGAACCGGCAGAACTCCGCCATGATCTGCGCGTCCGCGCCTCCGTGCGACCCCTCCGCGAGTGGCACCTTGTACGCGATGTCGCAGTCGTCCCGGTAGGCCGTGGGGCCCGTGTTCCACACCTTGACCGTGTCGCCCGGCCCGTCGCCGAAGTTCTCCAGGCGGCCCTCCGTGCCGATGACCGTGTAGTTGCGCACGTAGTCGGGGGTGAAGTGGCACTGCTGGTAGGCGGCGATGACGCCGTTGTCGAGCCGCATGTTCATGACCGACACGTCCTCGACGTCCACGACGTGGTGCAGGCCGGTGCGTGAGACCGGCGGCCACTCGTACTCCTGGAGCCACCCGTCGGGCCGCGGCGTGCCGGGCGCGCGGCGCGGCAGGTCGCCGTAGACCATGAGGTCGCCGAACGCGTTCACCCTGGAGGTGTAGCCGCCGGCCAGCCAGTGGATCACGTCCAGGTCGTGCGCCGCCTTCTGCAGCAGCAGGCCCGTGGTGCGGGTGCGGTCGGCGTGCTAGTCCTTGAAGTAGTAGTCGCCGCCGTACGACACGAAGTGGCGCACCCAGACGGTCTTCGGCTCGCCGATGACGCCCTTGCGGATGATGTCGCGCATGAGCCGTACCACGCCCATGTGACGCATGTTGTGCCCCACGTACAGGCGGGTGCCGGTGTCGCGGGCGGCGCGCAGGATGTTGTCGCAGCCCTCCACCGTGATCGCCATCGGCTTCTCCAGGTAGACGGGCTTGCCGGCCTGGAGGCAGTCGACGGCGATGGCCTCGTGGGTGTCGTCGGGGGTGTTGACGATGATCGCGTCGAGGTCGCGCCGGGCGAGCAGCTCGCGGTGGTCCCCGGTCAGGAACCCGGCCTCGAACCTCCCCGCCTGCCGCTTGAGCACCGCCGGGTCGGAGTCGCACAGGGCGGTCACGACCGAGCCCCCGCCCGGCCGGTGCGCGTGCAGGGCGAGGCTCGTACGCAGGCCGAGGCCGATGACGCCGATGCGCAGGTCTTCCACTGGTACGTGTGTCCTTTCTCCGATCAGCCGCAGCCGGCCCAGGCTAGTACCTATTTATGCAAATAACTAGCGCAAATCGCGCAGCTATGAGCACAGCCCCTGCACCGATGCCGCCGAACCGACACGGCCGTGCGCCGAAGGGGCGGCTTTGCTGCGGCGTGAAGCAGAGCTGTGGGGGCACTTAAGAATCCCTCGATGGACATGCTCGGAGGTGAGCGGGCACAGTGCGTTAGGTTCGGACTAGGGGGAAATGGAGCCATGAAAGCGCTGGTCAAGGAGAAGGCCGAGGCCGGCCTCTGGCTTGTGGACGTGCCGGAGCCGGAGGTGGGCCCCGGCGAGGTGAAGATCCGGGTGCTACGGACCGGCATCTGCGGCACCGACCTGCACATCCGGAAATTTGATGATTGGGCGCGGCAGACTCTGCGGCTTCCGCTGATCGTCGGGCACGAGTTCTGCGGCCACGTGGTCGAAGTGGCGCCGGGCGTCGAGGACGTGGCCGTCGGCGACCTCGTCAGCGGCGAGGGCCACCTCGTGTGCGGCAAGTGCCGCAACTGCATGGCGGGCCGCCGCCACCTGTGCCGCAACACGGTCGGACTCGGGGTCAACAGGAACGGCGCCTTCGCCGAATACGTCACGCTGCCCGCATCCAACGTCTGGGTGCACCGGGTCCCCGTCCACCCCGACGTGGCGGCCATCTTCGATCCGTTCGGGAACGCCGTACACACGGCCCTGTCGTTCCCCTTGGTCGGCGAGGACGTGCTGATCACCGGCGCGGGCCCGATCGGGCTGATGGCCGCGGCCGTGGCCACGCACGTCGGCGCGCGCAACGTGATGATCACCGATGTCAGCGACGAGCGCCTCGACCTGGCCGGCAAGCTCGGCGTCTCTCTCGCCCTGAACGTCTCCAGGTCGTCGATCGCCGACGGCATGCGGCAGCTCCACATGCGCGAGGGCTTCGACGTGGGGCTGGAGATGTCCGGCAACCCCCAGGCCATGCGCGACATGATCGCGAACATGACCCACGGCGGGAAGATCGCCATGCTGGGGCTGCCCGCCGAGGAGTTCGCGATCGACTGGGCGACCGTCGTGACGTCCATGATCACGATCAAGGGTGTGTACGGCCGGGAGATGTACGAGACCTGGTACAACATGTCCGTCCTGCTGGAGAAGGGTCTCGACCTCGCCCCCGTGATCACCGACCGGTTCCCCTACCGAGACTTCGACGCCGCCTTCGACACGGCCGCCAGCGGCCGGACGGGCAAGGTCATCCTGGACTGGAGCGGAGGAGCTTGGCCGGAGAGAGCGAAGCCAACGAAGGCCGAAGCGGCCGCGACCATGAGCAGGAGCGACGCCTGATGTTCACACATGTGCGCGAGCAGTTGCGTACGACGCTCGACGAGATCACCGAGGCCGGGCTGCTCAAGCCGGAGCGCGTGATCACCACCCCGCAGAGCTCGTCGGTGAGCGTGGCCGGGCGCGAGGTCCTGAACTTCTGCGCCAACAACTACCTCGGCCTCGCCGACAACCCCACCGTGGTCGAGGCCGCCAAGGAGGCGCTGGACCGGTGGGGGTTCGGCATGGCGTCCGTACGGTTCATCTGCGGCACCCAGGAGGTGCACAAGGAGCTCGAGACGCGCCTGTCGGACTTTCTCGGCATGGAGGACACCGTCCTCTACAGCTCGTGCTTCGACGCGAACGGCGGCGTCTTCGAGACCCTGCTCGACGCCCAGGACGCGGTGATCTCCGACGCGCTCAACCACGCCAGCATCATCGACGGCATCCGGCTCTCCAAGGCCCAGCGCTTCCGTTACGCCAACCGCGACATGGCCGAGCTGGAGGCCAGGCTGAAGGAGGCGTCGGAGGCGCGGCGGCGGCTGATCGTGACCGATGGCGTGTTCTCCATGGACGGATATCTCGCGCCGTTGCGGGACATCTGCGACCTGGCCGAGCGGTACGACGCCATGGTGATGGTCGACGACTCCCACGCGGTCGGCTTCGTCGGGCCGACCGGTCGTGGCACGCCCGAGCTCCACGGCGTCACCGACCGGATCGACATCATCACCGGCACGCTGGGCAAGGCGCTCGGGGGCGCCAGCGGCGGCTACGTCTCGGCCCGCAAGGAGATCTGCGAGCTGCTGCGGCAGCGCTCCCGCCCGTACCTGTTCTCCAACTCGCTCGCCCCGGTCATCGCCTCGGCGTCGCTGCGCATCCTCGACCTGCTGGAGACCTCGAACGAGGCCCGCGAGCGGCTCCGCTCCAACACCGCGCGCTTCCGCAGCGAGATGACCAAGGCGGGGTTCGACATCCTGCCCGGTGATCACCCGATCGTGCCCGTCATGATCGGCGACGCCGCCGAGGCCGCCGCCATGGCCGATCGCCTGCTCGAGCTGGGCATCTATGTGATCGGCTTCTCCTATCCTGTCGTACCGCACGGCCAGGCCCGGATCCGCGTCCAGCTGTCGGCCGCCCACTCGGAGGAGGACGTGGACCGCGCCGTCCAGGCGTTCATCCAGGCCCGGGGCTGAAGGCGCGTGCTCATGACCGCGGGGTGAGTATTCTCGCTGCGTGATAGACACGCGGCGGCTGCGCACGCTGCGGGCGGTGGCCGACCACGGCACGGTCACCGCCGCCGCGGCCGCGCTGCACCTCACCCCCTCGGCGGTGTCCCAGCAGCTCGTCGCCCTGGAGCACGAGGTGGGACACCGGCTGTTCACCCGTGACGGGCGCGGCGTGCACCTCACCGCCGTCGGCAAGATCATGCTCGGGCATGCCAACGAGGTCCTCGCCCAGCTCGAACGCGCCGAGGCCGAGGTGGCCGCGTACACCACGGGCGAGGCGGGCGAGGTCACCGTGGCCTGCTTCGCCACCGCGATCAGCGCCGTGCTCTCCCCCGCCATCACCGCCCTGCGTGCCACCTCCCCCGGCGTGCGCGTACGCGTGCTGGACGCCGAGGGCGACCACAGCCTGGCCATGCTGCTGGACGGCGAGGCCGACCTGGCGATCACGGTCGAGTACCGGGGCGCGCCCGACGCGGCCGACCGGCGCCTGGCGCGTCTGCCGCTGTACGCCGAGCCGTTCGACCTCGTGCTCCCCCAGGAACACCCGCTGGCGGAGTCGGCCACCCTCGTGTCGCTCTCCGATGCGACCTGGATCGGGCCATATCCGGGCAATCCGGTGCACGACGTGATCACGTTCGCGTGCCGGCAGTCGGGGTTCACTCCGAACCTCGCGCACTGTTCCGACGACTTCCGCGCCGTGGTCGCCCTGGTCGGAGCGGGGGCGGGGGTGGCTCTCGTGCCACGGCTGGCCCTGCGCGACATGGCGCTGACGGGGGTCGCGGTACGCCAGACGCCGGGGCCCGAGCGGCGCGTCTTCGCCGCCATACGCCGGGGAGCCGACGCCCATCCCCTCCTGCGCCCGCTCCTGTCGGCACTGCGCGCGATCGCGGGCTCGCTCGGCACCGACTGAAACATCCCGGCTTATCCGGACATCTCCGTGCCCGACACCTGGCTGGTGAACGGCGGTGTCCTCACCGAACCCGGAGTGGCCAGTGTGATGGCACACACGACCCCGGTGCCGCATAAGTTCATCGACAACCGCAACAAGGCCAACGGCTGCCTCACGTCCTGATCTTCCGGGATAGCGTACGGCGTATGGAGCCGGTGCCGTACCGCAGGTTGCTCGGGCTGCCCGGCGTGCCCGCACAGGCCGTCCTGGGGTTCCTGGCGCAGCTCACCCAGCAGGTCGCGCCTGTCGGGATGGTGCTGGTGGTGCAGGGCTCGAGCGGGTCGCTGGCGCTGGCCGGGGTGACCGCGGCGGCGTTCTCCGTGGGAGCGGGCATGGGCCGGCCGGTGCAGGGGCGGCTCATGGACCGGCGCGGGTCCGGGCCGGTGCTGGCCGCCACTGCGCTGCTGCACGTCGCGGCGCTCGTCGCGCTGGTCGTGGGCGCCGGCCGCTGGCCCTCGTGGATCGTGGTGGCGCTGGCCTGGATGGCGGGGGCCGGGCTGCCGCCGATCTCCGTCAGCATGCGGATCGAGTGGGGCCACCGGATGGCGGGCGAGGGGCGTACGGCCGCCTACAGCCTCGTGTACCTGGTGCAGGATCTGGCCATGCTCCTGGGACCGCTGGCGTTCGGGACGTTGATCGCGATCATGCCCACGTCCGGGGGCACGGCGGTTTCCGGGGCTCCGCTGGGGCTGGTCCTCGTGGCTGTGGCGGCCGGAGCCGGGACGCTGGGCTTCGCCCGCGCGCTGCGGGCCGGGTCCGGCGTGCCCTCGCGGGAGCGGGGGCGGGTGTTCGCGGACCCGCGGATGCCGGTGCTGCTGGCCGTGGTGCTGCTGCTCGGCGGGACGATCGGAGCGCTGCAGGTGGGCGTGCCCGCGCTGGCCGCCGCGCGTGAGGTGCCAGCGGCGACCGGGCCGCTGGTGGCGGCGCTCTCCCTGGGCGGGATCGCGGGGGCCGCCGCCTACGGCGCCCGCTCTTGGCGGTCCGGGGCCGGGGCGCGGATCGTCGGGCTGATGCTGGTGCTCGGCGTGCTGCTGGCGCCGCTGGCGGTGGTGGAGGCGTGGCCGCTGTTCTGGGCGGTGCTGTTCGGCGGCGGGCTGGTGCTCAATCCGGCGCTGACCACGTCTTCGCTGCTGGTGGACGAGCTCGCGCCGGCGGCCCAGGCGGAGGCGTTCGGGTGGATCTCCACGGCCATCGGCGTGGGGGGCGCTCTGGGGTCGGGGGCGGCCGGGGTGATCGGGGAGCGGTTAGGGGCGTCGGCGCCTTTCCTGGCGGCGTCCGGGTTCGCGGTGGTAGGGGCGGGGCTGGCGGTCGTGCTGCTCCGGCCGTCACGTGCCGTCTAGGGCTCGGTTGACTGCCTCGGTGAAGCGGGCGTACCGGTCGAGCTCCGCTCTGACGGGGGCCAGCACGAGCTCGTCGCTCACCTGGCCGATGGCCGTACGCAGAGCTCTGGCCGTACGCCTGGCCCTTCTCCTGCCGCCTGCCCACGCGGCCAGCCGCGACAGCAACGCGATCAGCACGCCGGCGAGTGCTCCGCCCAGCAGCAGCACCGTCGGCCACGGCACCACGCCCACGGTCGGCAGCGGCGGCTGAGGCAGGCGCAGGTAGTCCATCGCGAACAGCCCTCCCAGCCACAGGGCACCGGCGAGCATGGCCGCGAATACCAGCCACTGCAGGGCGTTCACGGCCCGCCACCACCTGGGACGCCTGGTGGCGCGGACGGAGTTCATGGCCACCGCCCGGTCCACCGCGTCGGCCAGTTCCCGGGAACGGGACCGCGCCGCCTGCCGCGCCGCCGCCGCCCACGGGCCGGGCAGGCCCGCCGCGGCCGCCTCGCCGACGTCCCTGATCGCCGTCTCGACCTTCGCCCTCTGTACGGCCGAGGCAGCGGGCACGGACGTACGGCCCACGATCCCCGCTCCCGACGCCGACGGCAGCCGCTCGGCCGCTCCGCCCGACGGCTCGTCCAACGGCTCGCCCGCCAGTTCGCCCTGCGGCTTCGTCGACAGAACGGCGCTCGGACGCGTGCCTGCCGGGACGGTGGTGCCGATGCGCAGTCTGCGCAGCGGGTCGGGCCTGAGCTTCCGTATCCAGCGGGTGACGGGCCACCCCGTGGCCACGACGGCACGGTGCCGATGTCCCTTGGCCACGGCCTCGACCACCAGCGGCACCCCGGCCGCGTCGTACAGCGCGCCGGTGAGCGCCCGGTCCATCCCCACCGTCCGCCCCGCGCCGCCCTCCGCCGGTGCTCCGCCGAGACGGGTGGCGGCGGTGGTGATGTCGGCGGCGAGGCGCGTGGACCAGGACCTGCGGTGGGCGACGCGGTCACCGAGGAGCGAGCGGAGCTCGCCGAGCCCCGCGCCGGTACGGGCGGACACGGCGAGGACCGGGACGCCCGCGAGGCCGTCCTCGTCCAGCAGGCGGCGGAGATCCGCGAGGCAGCGCTCGACGGCATGCGCGGGGAGGCGGTCGGCCTGGTTGAGCACCACCAGCATCACGTCCCGGTGCGCGGCCAGCGGGCGCAGGTAACGCTCGTGAAGGGCGGCGTCGGCGTACTTCTGCGGGTCCACCACCCAGACCAGCAGGTCCACCAGCCCCACCAGGCGGTCCACCTCCAGGCGATGGGAGAGCCGGATGGAGTCGTGGTCAGGCAGGTCCAGGAGGATGAGCCCGGACAGGTCGGGGGCGGGGGCCGTGGAGTGGCGCTGGGGGATGTCCAGCCAGTCCAGCAGCGGGCCGGAGCCCTCGCCGTCCCACAGCGCCGCCTGCGCGGTCGAGGTGGTGGGCCGTACGACACCCACCGCCGCCAGGTCCTCTCCCGCCAGGGCGTTGTAGAGCGAGGACTTGCCGCTGCCCGTCGCACCCGCCAGCGCGGCCACCGTGTGGTCGATCGAGAGGTTGCGGCGCGCCCCGGCCCGTTCCGCGACCTCTCGGGCGCCGGACACCGCCTCCTCGGCCAGCCGCCCCTCGGCCAGCGAGGCCGCCTCGAACAGGGCCGCCAGCCGGGAGTCGAGAGACGGGCCTTCCTTCCTGCGGAGCAGCTTCATGGCTTCTCCATCATCCGGACGCGCTCGGCCGCCACCAGGAGCGCGCTCGCCGTCCCGCTGGGCGGCTCCACCGCCTCCAGCTGGGCCGTGAACCGGTAGGACTCCTCGTCCAGCAGCCTTCGCACCCGATCCCGCAGGTCGGCCCGCGCGGAGACGGTCAGCGTACGCACCGCCTGGTCCCCGAAGACGGCCTCGAGCAGTTTCTGCGACAGCAGGCTCGTCCCGCCCGCGATGCCGACCTCGATCCCGGTCAGCCCGCCCGTCGAGGCGAACGCGGCCAGCATGAGCAGCAGGCCCGCCCCGTTCACCCCGAACGACGCCACGCGGGCGGCCGTCCGCCTCTCCGAACCTTCCTCCCGTACGAGATCCAGCACGAACTCCTGCCAACCGCGGACCGCTGACTCCGAGCGCTTGCCCAGGTCGGGCGAGGCGCGGCCGAGGCGGGCGGCCTCCATGGGGCCGAGCCGTTCCAGCAGGCCGGGACCGCCGGGCGCGGCCGCCCAGCCTTCCAGGGCGCGCTCGGCGGCCCCGTCGGCGGCGCCCCTGATGAGCGCCTCCACGCCGCTCTCCAGGGCGTCCCTGAGCTGGACCTCCGGCATCCGCCCCGTGAAGAAGCCGACGATCCGGTCGCGCAGCCAGCCGACCCGGCTCTCCAGGGAGCGCATGAGGTCGCCGGTGCCGATGAAGTCCTGCCAGCGGGCCAGCACCTCGCCGCGCAGCAGCGACCCGTCACGCATGCCCGCGTCGAAGTCGGCCAGCCCGCCCGCGTACGCGCTCTCCACGATGGAGCGCAGGCCCTCGAAGGCCGCCTGCTGGCGTTCGACGGCCTCGGCCAGCACGGGGACCCGGGTGGCCAGGCTGTCGAGCGCTCCCGACAGTGTCTGGCGTACGACGCGGGATCTCTCCTGGGCGTCGGCGGCCAGCCCGGTGAGCCAGGACGAGACGGGCCGCACGGTCTCCGCAGGCAGCCTGGCCCGCTCGGAGGGGAGCACGGCCTCGGGGACGGTGAACAGCAGGGTGCCTTCGAGGCCGTTCTCGGCGAGGAGCCGGGACAGGTCGCGCGAGACGGGATCGACCGCGTCCAGGGGCACCCGGTCCAGTACGAGGGCCAGGGCGGTGCTGCGTTCGCGGGCGGAGCGCAGGAAGCTCCACGGCACCTCGTCGGCGTAGCGGGCGGCGGTCGTGACGAACAACCACAGATCGGCGGCGGCCAGCAGCTGCGCGGCGAGCTCCCGGTTGGCGACCACCACGGAGTCGATGTCGGGCGCGTCGAGCAGCGCGAGACCGGGACCCAGCGCGTCGGAGGCGACCACCCGCAGCTCTCCGGGTCCGGTGCCGGTGGCACGGGACAGGCCGGGCAGCACGTTCTGGCCCATGAACCAGGCGCGGTCGGCCGGGCTGACCACGAGCGTGGGCACCAGCGTGGTGGGCCGCAGCACGCCGGGCTCGGTCACATCGGCCCCGACCAGCGAGTTGACCAGGGTGGACTTGCCCGCCCCCGTGGACCCGCCGACGACGGCCAGCAGCGGCGCGTCGAGGGCGCGCAGCCGGGGCAGCAGGTAGTCGTCGAGCTGTCCGGCGAGCTCGCGCTGCGCGCGCCGGTCGACCGCCGCCTCGCCGACCGCCAGGGGGAACAGCTCTCGATCCAGCGGACGGCGCAGCGCCTCCAACGCGCCCAGCAGGTCCATGGACTTACGCTACCCACGGTGGGCCGTGTTCAGCGGTCCACCGCAGGCAGCGATTGTTGCGCCTAGGCCGTGTTTCGAAAGATCACGTGTGTGAGGCGTGTCGGTGATCGTTGAACGAAGAGGTCTCCGGTAGGTGGTTCAACGACCAAGAAGAACGAAATACCGGAGACCTCGTGACCAGCGTAGTGGTGACGAGGCGGCACGACCTCACTGATGCGCAGTGGGCGGCGCTGGAGCCGCATCTGCCTGCCGCATCGGGCAAGGGGCGTCCGCCGAAGTGGAGCAAGCGTCAGTTGATCGACGGGATCCGGTGGCGGATCCGGACCGGGGCGCCGTGGCGGGACGTTCCTGCCTGCTACGGCCACTGGTTCACCGTGTATGGCTTGTTCCGGCGCTGGCAGCGGGAGGGGATCTGGGCGCGGATCCTGGCGGCCTTGCAGGCGTGTGCGGACGCCGCCGGGAAGATCGATTGGACGGTGAGCGTGGACTCCACCATCACCCGGGCTCACCAGCACGCGGCCGGAGCACGCCGGGACGGTCACCTGCAAAAGGAACCACCCGGCGGGGTGCACAGCGAGCCGGCCGATCATGGCCTGGGGCGCTCGCGCGGCGGGCTGACCACCAAGACCCATCTGGCTTGCGAGCAGGGCCGCAAGCTGCTGGCTGCGGTGGTGACCGCCGGGCAGCGGGGCGACAGCCCGCAGTTCATACCGGTGCTCGGCAAGATCCGGGTGGCCCGCCTCGGCGGTGGCCGTCCCAGGACCCGCCCGGACCGGGTCCTGGCCGACAAGGCCTACACCAGCAAGGCCAACCGGACTCATCTGCGCCGGCGTGGGATCAAGGCGTGCATTCCGAGCAAGGCCGACCAGGACGCTCACCGGCGAGCCAAGGGATCGAAGGGAGGTCGCCCGCCCGCCTTCGACCCCGCGTTCTACCGGCTGCGTCACGCTGTGGAGTGCGGCATCAACCTGCTCAAAGGCAACCGCGGCATGGCGACCCGTTACGACAAGCTCGCCGTACGCTACGAAGCCGTCGTCATCATCGCTGCGATCAACCAGTGGCTCAATGCCTTATGAAACACGACCTAGGAGGGGCCGCGTTCAGCCTGTGGGCGGCTCTCTCAGCACGTAGCCGACGCTGCGCAGGGTGTGGATGAGACGCGGCTCGACGTCGTCCACCTTGCGTCTGAGGTAGGAGACGTACGACTCGACGACACCCGCGTCACCGCCGAAGTCGTAGTTCCACACGTGGTCCAGGATCTGCGCCTTCGACAGCACGCGGCCCGCGTTGACCATGAAGTAGTGCAGCAGCTTGAACTCCGTCGGCGACAGGCGCACCTGCCGGCCGGCCCGCCACACCTCGCGGGCGTCCTCGTCCAGCTCCAGGTCGGCCACCTTGAGCTTGCTGGCGGGCGCGCCCTCCCCGCGCGTACGCCGCAGCACGGCCCGGATCCTGGCCTGCACCTCCTCCAGGCTGAACGGCTTGGTGACGTAGTCGTCGCCCACCCGCAGCCCGGCGATCTTGTCCTCGGTGTCGCCGCGGGCGGTCAGGAACAGCACGGGCGCGTCGATCCGCTTGGCCACCTCGAACCCGTCCAGGTCCGGCAGCATCACGTCGAGCACCACGAGGTCGGGCGAGGTCCGATCGGCCACCTCGACGGCCTCCTGCCCGTCGGCGGCGGTCAGCACCTCGAACCCGGAGAAGCGCAGGCTGGCGGACAGGAGGTCCCGGATGCTGGGCTCGTCGTCCACCACCATGATCAGCGCCTCGGGTTTCATCACCTACTTAGAGTGACTCAGCGACCTGAGGGTTAGCTGAAGGCTCACTCCAAGGCAAGTGGGAGTTCGACCCGGAAGGTGGAGCCGGCCTCCGGGGAGCTCTCCAGCGTCACCGTGCCGCCGTGGGCGTGGACGAGCGCCTGCACGATGGCCAGGCCGAGCCCGCTGCCCCTGTCCTCGCCGGAACGGCGGCGCGACCTGGCGGAGTCGGCGCGGTAGAAGCGCTCGAAGACGCGCTCGACCTGCTCGGGGGTGAGCCCGGGGCCCTGGTCGACCACCTCGAGGAAGAACGTGTCCGCGCCTGCCCCGGCCCGGAGGATGATCGGTGACCCGGGCTCGGTGTAGATGATCGCGTTGCTGACGAGGTTGCTGATGACCTGGCGCAGGCGTACCTCGTCGCCCGAGACGATCAGGGCCGCGCCGCCGACCACGTCCAGCTTGATGAGCCGGTCGGGCGCGAGGATCCTCGCGTCCTGCACGGCGTCGGCGGCCAGGGCCAGCATGTCCACCGGGCGCATCTTGAGCGGCCGCTGCTGGTCCACTCTGGCCAGCAGCAGCAGGTCGTCCACCAGCAGGCTCATCCGGCCCGCGGCCTTCTCCACGCGCTGCATCAGTTCGGCGGGGTCGGCGCCGGGGTTCTGCCTGGCGTACTCGGCGAACCCGCGGATCGAGGTCAGCGGGGTGCGCAGCTCGTGCGAGGCGTCGCCGACGAACTGGCGCATGCGGTCCTCGGAGCGGCGGGCCGCCGCCTCGGACGCCGACCTCGCCGTGAACGCGGCCTCGATCTGGGCGAGCATCCCGTTCAGCGACCTGGCCAGGCGTCCCACCTCGGTACGCGGGTCGGCGTCCGGTACCCGGCGGCCCAGCTCTCCCTCGGCGATGGCCTCGGCCGTACGCTCGATCTGGCCGAGCGGGCGCATGCTCCGCCGCACGATGGTGACGCCCACGACGGCCAGCAGGAGCAGGATGCCGCCGCCGCCCAGCAGCTCGATGAGCACGAGCCGCCTGGTGATCGCGTCGACCTCCTCCAGGTCCACCGCGACCACGAGCGTGCGCCGCTGCACCGTGCTCTCCAGCACCCGCCACTCACCGTCGCCGCTGATCGCGTGCGTGGTGTACGGATCCGAGCCCGGCGACGGCGACAGCATCGGCTTCGGCTTCGCGTCCACGTCGCGGTCGGTCAGCATCGGCACGAACTGGCCGCCGGGCTCCTTGACGAGGACGATCGCGTCGGACTCGATGAGGATCGGCCGGTCGGTGGTCTCCCTGTCGTTGCGCCAGTCGCTCCTGACCTTCTTGACCATGCGGGCGCTGAGCAGGGTGAGCTGGCTGTCCACCCGATCCAGGAGATAGCCGTGCAGCACCGAGACGCTCACCAGGCCGATGAAGGTCAGCCCGAACCCGAGCAGCGCCACCATCGACGCGATGAGCTTGATCCGCAGCGGCAGGCCGCGCATCAGGGGCTCGGTGGCAGGCGCAGCACGTATCCGACCCCGCGCAGGGTGTGGATGAGCCGGGGGCTGCGGTTGTCGATCTTCCGGCGGAGCACGGACACGTACGACTCGACGATGCCCACCTCGCCCCGGAAGTCGTAGTCCCACACGTGGTCGAGGATCTGCGGCTTGGACAGGACGCGGCCGGCGTTCGTCATGAAGTAGCGCAGCAGCTTGAACTCGGTCGGCGACAGCGCCACCGCGTTGCCTCCGCGCCACACCTCGTGGCTCTCCTCGTCCAGCTCGATGTCGGCGAACGTCAGCCGTGGCGGGGGCACCGGGAGGTCGCCGCTCGTACGGCGCAGGACCGCGTGGATCCTGGCGACCACCTCCTCCAGGCTGAACGGCTTGGTCACGTAGTCGTCGCCGCCGATCGTGAGCCCGCGGATCTTGTCCTCGGTCTCGTCACGGGCGGTGAGGAACACCACGGGCGTGTGCAGCCCGCCGCCGCGCAGCCGCCTGACGATCTCGAAGCCGTCCAGGTCCGGCAGCATCACGTCGAGCACGACGAGATCAGGGCGGTGCCGCTGGACGGCGGCGACGGCGTCGTGGCCGCTCTTGGCGGTGGTCACGTCGAAACCCGCGAACCTCAGGCTGGCGGCGAGCAGCTCGAGGATGTTCGGGTCGTCTTCGACGATCAGTAGGCGTGATTCCATCACGTTCAAGGATGCACTCATCGGACGGGTGCTGGGACAATTCCGGCAATATGCCGGGCAATTGCCAGGCTTGACGTGGCCGCGGGCGAAGGCGCATTGCGTACCAGGACGATGTTTCCGTGCACGTCGACCACGAAGTCGTCGAGCAGGCGGCCGTCCCTGGCGACGGCCTGGGCGCGGACGCCGCCGGGGGCTCGTACGAGGTCGGCGGCGGTGAGCTCGGGAACGTAGCGGCGCGCTCCGTTGAGGAAGGCTTTCTTGACGAAGGAGCCGTAGGCCTCTTTGATCCCGGTACGCCAGTGGGCCATGGCCATGCGCAATGTCCCCGGCCAGCTGAGAATCCGCCCGAAATCACGGATATTTCGCCATTGGTAGCCCTCGTAGGCGAGGGCGAGCACCGCATTCGGCCCGACCAGCACCCGGCCGTCGATCTGCCGCGTCAGATGCACCCCCAGGAATGGGTACCGCGGATCCGGCACCGGATAGATCAGCCCGCGCACCAGGTCCTTCGCCTCACCCCTGAGCGCGTAGAACTCCCCTCTGAACGGGACAATCCGCACATCACCCGGATGCCCCGCCATCTCGGCCACCTTGTCGGTCCCCAGCCCACCGCACACCACCAGGCGGTCGAAGGCGAACTTCCGCTTCGCCGCCACCACCTCGACTTTTCCGGAACGCTCCCTGATCCCCCTGACCGGATGCGCAAGGCGTACAGAACCGCCCATCTCCGCCACGTCGAGCGCGAGCCGGCGTGCGACGGCCGGGAAGTCGCAGATCGCGGTGTACGGCGAGTGGATCGCGCCGACGCCGACCACGTGCGGCTCGATCTCGCGCAGCGCGAGCGCGTCGAGCTCGGCGATGCCGGGCACGCCGTTGGCGCGCGCCCGCTCGGCCAGCGCGCTCAGCAGCGGCCGCTCGGCCTGGTTACTGGCGACGACCAGCTTGCCGACCTCGTCGTACGGCAGCGCGTGCGCGGCGCAGTACTCCTTGAGCAGCGCCACGCCCTCGCGGCACAACCTGGCCTTGAGCGAGCCGGGCGGGTAGTAGATGCCCGCGTGCACGACGCCGCTGTTGTGCCCGGTCTGGTGGGCGCCGACGTGCGGCTCCTTCTCCAGCACGGTCACCTCGGCGCCCCTGGTCCTCGCCAGCTCGCGCGCCACGGCCAGGCCGACGATGCCGGCTCCCACGACCCCGATCTTCTCCGTCACATGACGATTTTCCGCGCTAACCGGCCCTCCCCGCCATATCCATACGAATCCGCGCCTCTTGAGCACCTCATCGGGAGTTGCGCATGGTCGCGGTGAACATGTCGCCACGCAACGCTTGCTCCACAACGGTGATGGAGCGGGCCAGGCGGACCAGACGCGGCCCCTCCTCGCGATAGACGTCGAGCACCGCCTCGACAGCATGAGGAGGGAGCTGACCTTTGAGATCCACCGCGGCACTCCGGTATCCCGCCCGAGCCGCTTCAACCGCCGCGTTCACGTGGTGAAGAGCCATCCTGGCCAAGGCGATCGGGAAGCGTTTCAAGATTTCATAGGCCCTGTAGTCCGGGGGCACGGCATCGAGCAGCCAGGCCACGGCCGAGGTCTCCCAGTCGGGAACGCTGGGTGGACGGACCTCGGGCGGCCACTCCGGCGGCAGATACATGAGTCCATCGTACTCACGTTCGATTCTGAGCCGTGAGGCCGTCGGGACAAGATGCTCTGACGGCGACCTGTCCGTCGAAGCGCACCCGTTCACTCTCATAACGCTTTTCCCGTTGCTGACCAAGAAGGGGTGTAAACGACGAAGGGAGCACGGCCGGTGCGTCGCAGACAGGCCGACATCGCTACGGACCCGGACGCTTTCGAAGCGTTCTACCGCCGCCATGTCGACGCGATCACTTCGTTCCTCGCGCGCAGGGTCGATGATCCGAACACGGTCGCCGACCTGGTGGCGGAGGTCTTTCTCGCGGTGCTCGACTCCGGTCACACCTACCGGCCCGGACTCGGCAGCGAGATCGCGTGGCTGTACGGCGTGGCTCGCAACACCCTCTCGGCCGAGCGGCGGCGGGCGTTCAAGGAGACGAGACTGGCCGACCGCGTAGGCGGACGAAGGCCGCTCGACTCCGACGACGTCGCCGAGCTCGAAGAGCGGATCGACGCGGAGAGCGTGGCCAGGCGGGCCTTCCAGGCCATGGCCGGACTACCGGACGGTGATCGCGCGATGCTCGAACTGGTCGTCATCGACCAGCTCACGATCAGCGAGGCGGCCTCCGCGCTGGGCATCCGGCAGGGCGCCGCCAGGGCCAGACTGCACCGCGCTCGACAGGCGCTCAGGAACGTACCGGAGATGGCTCCCTTCGTCATGGAAGGAACGAGATGAACTTCAAGGAGCACACGCTGATGGAACTCAAAGCCGAAATCGTGGCCCGGAACAAGGCCCGACGCCTGCGCATCAGGCGACGCCTGCTCGCCGGAGGAGCGGTGGCCGCGATCGCGGCGGCAACGGCCGTCGCGGTACCGATCCTGACCGGGTCCGAGACTCCGGCCTACGCGGTCACCAAGAACACCGACGGCACGATCACCTTGAAGATCAACGAGTTCAGGGACCCGGATCAGGTCGAGGAGGACCTGGCGAAACTCGGCGTGACCGCCGACGTCTCCTATGTCAAACCCGGCACCCGGTGTGCCCCCAACCGGGGCGACGCCGATCTCGGCCCCTCGTTCTCCAAGGAGGAGCTCAAGAGCAAGGATCCCGAGGTCCACAAGAGGATCAGGGAAGCGCTCGCGAACTCGGCGAACGGCAAGACGTTCAAGCTGGGCGGCGGGCAGGTGCGGATCAGCCCGCAGTACATCAAGCAGGACCAGACAGCCGTCATGGAGTTCACCGAGAACGCGGACCAGACCTCGGGCCCGGAGAAGCCCAGAGTCCTGTGGGGGTTCAGCGGCTACCTCGTCACCGGCCCGGTCAAGCCCTGCAAGGTCATCGCCGACCCGTCCTGGGACAAGATGCCCGACCCCAAGACGAACCCCGAGGCGTACCCGCCGCCCGGTAGCTGATCCTCGCCGGCGGCGTGGCGGTCGGTGCGCTGGGAACGCACCTGTGAGGCCCGCGGGCGGGCGCATACGCGCTTCCAGTTTGGTCATGGGCCGCACATTCATGCCAGAAGAAGTCGTCTGCGAGCTGATCAGCCAACTGGCCCCCGGCCTGGAGAAGGTCGAACTTGACGGCAGACCCTGGCGTTTCCAAGCCGGGGAAGTGGAACAGCGCAGACAAACAACCTGCACCGACATGGCATCTCCATACTGTCGCCGCCCTGCTCACCGGCGGCTTTCCAGGAAACCCCCGGCGGCGACAGAACCGGTGCGAATCGAGATCCCTTACATCTAGGCGCCCCAAGTCGTCCCTCGGCGCAACGAAGAGGTGTGTATGAATTCAGGCAGTGTGCTGTTGGCCGCGGTTCTGGCCGGAACGGTCGGCGTGGTGGCAACCGGGGCGCCACCCACGCCACCCACGCCACCCAGCCAGACGGGCGGGTCGGGAGGGAGCGTCACTCTCATCACGGGAGACCGCGTGGTGACGGGCGAGGGCCGGTTCAGGGTGGAACCGGGGCCGGGCAGGAAGGTGCGGTACGCCACGCGGTACCGCAAGGGGCATCTCCTGGTCTTACCCTCCGACGCGATGCCGCTGGTGGCCGAAGGGGTGCTGGACGAGCGGCTGTTCGACGTCACCCAGCTCCTGGAGTGGGGGTATGACGACGCACACCGCGGCGACATCCCGTTGATCACGCAGTCGTCCCAGGGGATCGCGCCGGCACCGCAGGCCGCGCGGCAGACCCGGCAGATGTCCAAGCTGGGTATGACCGCCTTACGCGTCCCCAAAGCGAGTGCGAGCGGGACGTGGAAGGACATCGTCTCCGGTCCGCGCGCGCTCTCCGGCGGCAAGAGCAAGATCTGGATCGACGGGCGACGTGCGTTCGCACTGGACCAGAGCACCAAACAGATCGGCGCCACCGAGGCATGGAAGCAGGGCATGACGGGCACCGGGGTAACCGTCGCCGTCCTGGACAGCGGCTACGACCACGACCACCCAGACCTCAAGGGCGTGGTGACCCAGGAGCGGAACTTCTCCGACGATCCGGACACGCAAGACACCTTCGGCCACGGGACCCATGTCGCTTCGATCATCGCCGGCCGCGGGGAGAAGTACCGGGGCGTTGCGCCGGAGGCCAAACTGGCTATCGGCAAGGTGGGCAGCCGGGGCATCACCGATTCCGCCCTGCTGGCAGGCATGGAGTGGGCCGCCACCGAGGTGAAGGCGAAGATCGTCAACATGAGCATCGGCGGGACCGATACCCTCGGAGCCGACCCGTTGGAGCAGGCTATCGACTCGCTGTCGGCGCAGACAGGAACGCTGTTCGTCGTGGCGGCCGGCAACGAGGGCCGTGCCGGGTCGGTGGGCAGTCCCGGCTCCGCGGACGCCGCCCTGACCGTCGGCGCCGTCGACCGGGGAGATCGAATGGCGAGCTTCTCCAGCGCCGGCCCGAGGCTGGGTGACCATGCGATCAAGCCCGAGATCGTCGCCCCCGGTGTCGGCATCGTCGCCGCAGCGGCGGCCGGCACCGCCGACGGGCCATATGTCGCTCGCAGCGGCACCTCCATGGCGACGCCGCACGTGGCCGGAGCCGCCGCGATTCTCGCCCAGCGTCACCCTGACTGGAACGGAGAACGGCTCAAGGAGGCGCTGGTCGGCGCCGCCAAACCGACGGCGGACGACGCCTCCCCCTACCAACAGGGCGCCGGGCGGGTGGACGTGGTCCGCGCGCTGGCACAGCAGGTGATCGCTGTGCCGTCCCACACCTGGGCGTACTTCCCCTGGCGGGACTCAGGCAAGCGGGAGGCGACCGGGACCATCACCTACGTCAACTCCGGTGCCGCTCCCGTCACGCTCGACTTGGCCGGCGGCGGCGACACGGTACGGCTGTCGCCAGGACGGTTGGAGGTGCCCGCCGGAGGGGAGGCGTCGGTCACGCTCACGATCGACGCCACGCAGAAGGCGCCGGGGGACTACCCGGGGATCGTCACCGCCGCCTCCGAGGGCACGGTGATCCGGACGCCGGTCGGTGCCTACGTGGAGCCGGAGATGTACGACATCAAGATCACTGGCATCGACAGGCACGGCGAACCGGCGCTCGGCCAGGGGGAGGCCTACAACCTCGAGACCGGCGACCGCCGGAGCCTGCCGTTCGAGAACGGCGTGGCCAAGGTCCGGCTACCGAAGGGCCACTGGAACGTCTACACGGACCTGATCAACTCTGTTGAGCCGTTCCAGGCCACGACGGCCCACGTCCCCCTGGAGGTCGACGGCGACAAGGACGTGGTGCTGGACGCCCGTAAGGGCAAGCAGGTACGGTTCTCGCTCGACGATCCCACGGCCGTGCCAGACTCCAGGTTCAGCCTCACCATCGCCAACGGATCGTGGTTCTTCGGCTGGTACGCCCCGGGCGACCCCAACACGATCTACTTCGTGCTTCCCACTCGCCAACCCAGCGTGCGCTACATGACCAGCACGGTTTGGTACAAAAAGGATGCCTCGCCCAGCCCGTACCGCTACGACCTCGTCGACTACCGCACCGGCGGCATCCCGGACGACCCGACCTACAGCGCCCGGACGAGGGACCTGGTGAAGGTGACCGCGTCCTACCGGGCGTCCGGCACGCCCGGAACGGGCCAGGTGTTCCTCGGGCCCCGCATGCCGGGGATCGACCTGGGGTCGCAGCTCCCAGGTCCCGCCCTCGACCCGCCCGGCGTCATGACCCACTACCGCACCCCCGGCTTCACCTGGGACACCGAGTTCGACGCCGGCACCTCGACGCTGCTCGGCAGCGACCGCCTCCCGGACCGGCGGCCCCGCAGCGAGGTGTGGAACGCCGCCGTGACCGGTCCCGCGTTCACGGCGCGGGCCGGCGAGCGCACGGGCAACCGGGTGAGCTTCCCGGCCGTACAGCTGTTCAGTGATGGTGTGGCCGGGCGCACCGGCTTCGACACCGCGGCCACCGGAACCGCCACCCTCACCCGAGGCGGCAAGGTGATCGCGAAGAGCGAACTCTCCGCCTGCGCCTCTTGGGATCCGGCCAAGTGCACTCTGGCGGCCGAGCTGCCGGCAGACCCGGCCACCTACACCCTCACGGTGTCCGCGCACAGGCAGTCGCAGGACGTGGCGCTGTCCACGTCGGTGGACACCAGCTGGACGTTCGCCTCGGCGCACACGGAGACCGCCCAGCCGCTGCCGCTGGCGGCGGTCCGCTACGCGCCGGTCGGACTGGACGGCTCCAACCGTGCCAAGCCCGGATCGCTGCTGCGGACCTCTCTCTGGATCGAGAAGAATCCCGGGGCGCCCGAGGCTGCAGTGCGGTCGGTGCAGCTGGAGATGTCCACCGACGACGGCGCGAACTGGCGCCGGGTCCCCGTCGTCCCGTCGGGAATGGGGTGGACGGCGCTGCTCTCCAACCCACGCACCCCGGGATTCGTCTCACTGCGCTCCACCGCGACGGACACCGCCGGTGGCCGCGTCAGCCAGACGATCGCCCGCGCCTACGCCGTCGGATGACGAAAGAGGAACGGGGGCCGGCGTACGGCGCCGCCGCCTGACACGTGCTACGGCAGGGTCGGCACGGCTGGCGCGGCATCGGTCCAGCCGGCCTGGAGCACGGTCTGGGACTTCTTCCGGTTCGCCGCCACCACCTCGAAGATCGCCGTCCTGGCCAGGGCGAGCGGATAACGCTTGAGGACCTCGTACGCGCGGTAGTCCGGCGGCACGGCATCCCCTCGTACGGATCTGGCGCGACCAGTAGTTCTACAGAAGGCACCGGTAGCCGGCGACGGCATGCTTTGAGGCATGCAAAACGTGAACATCTGGAGCGAAGAGTTCGGCGCCGAGACGGATGCGCCGATCCTGTTGATCATGGGTTCGATGTCGCAGGGCATCCTGTGGCCGGACGAGTTCGTCGGCCGACTGACCGCCGGAGACCGCCGGGTGATCCGGTACGACCACCGTGACACCGGCATGTCGGGCACCGTCGACTTCGAGGCGGAGCCGTACACATGGGACGACATCAAGAACGACGTCTACCGTGTGATGGATGACCACGGCCTGGAGAGCGCGCACCTGGTCTGCCACTCGGCGGGCGGCCTGCTCGGCCAGTTCGTCGCCGTGGAGCGGCCGGAGCGGGTGCGCTCGCTGACCGTCATCGGCTCCTCCCCGCTCGGCGGCGGCGAGGGTCAGGTGATCATGCGGGCCCTGATGGGACAGCCGCAGCCCGAGGGGAGCCTGCCGGAGCCGGCACCGGAGTTCGTGGCCTTCTACCGTACGCTGATGGCCGCCCCGCCACCGGCGGACCGGCGCGCGCGGATCGACGGCATGATCGCCGAGCAGCGCCTGCTGCACGGCACCGGGTTGCCGTTCGACGAGGACGCGGCGCGGCGCCTGCAGGAACGGATCTACGACCGGGCCCGCGACCTGTCGGCGGTGGTCAACCACCGGCTGGCAGCCATGGCCAAGCCCGACTTCGAGCCGGTGGGCGTGCTCCATCAGGTGAAGGCGCCCACACTGGTCATCGAGGGCAGCCATGAGCCGGCCAAGCCGGGCCACAGCGCGATCATCGCCGAGCAGATCCCCGGGGCGCGGCTGAGGATCGTGGCGGGCATGGGGCACACACTGCCGCCGGAGGTACACGAGGAACTGGCCGCCGCCATCCTCGGGCACACGGCCGAGTGACGCGCGTTCAGCCCCGGGTAGCCTGCGTCCGCCATCGCGCCGACGCGATTTCACCCCTCATGAAGGTGTGCGCCGCCGCCTTCGGGCCGCACAAAGGTGGGCTTCAACACGTGAGCGGATATTTTGCTCAGATGATGACAAAGGTTAGGTATTTTACCCAGATGATCTCCTACCGCCCTACCGTCGCCGCCGACCTCGACCGCGTGACCGCGTGGAGCGTGACCGAGCCCGTCGGCTGGATCTCCGCCGACCGTTATCTCGCAGATCTGGCCGAGAACATGTACCGGCCGGAATGGACGTGGATCGCCGAGGTTGACGACCAGGTCGTGGGACGGGCGCTGTGGTGGGGGCCGAGGGACAGCGCGTACCCGGTCGCGCTCGACTGCCTCGACGTGGACCCCGCGGTGGGTGAGCGCACGGCCATCGCCGCCGAGCTGATCAGGGCCGCGCTGCCCGGATTCCCGCAGCCGGTGCAGTACGCGATCAAGGCAGCCGGCGGCTGGCGCGACGATCCGCCCACCTCGGCGGCCGTGGAATGGCGGCGGGCGGCAGCACACGCGGCCGGCCTCACCCGGGAAGTGGAGCGGCTGCAGTTCGAGTGGACACCCGCCGACGGGGTGCCTCCGGCGACCGGCGTGCTGCGGTTCGCCGAGGCGTCCGACGAGGAGTTCCTGACGGTGTTCACGAGAATCGCCGAGGGCAGCCTGGACGCACAGACCCGTGCGAACCTGACGGCCAAGGGCGTGGACGCGACCGCGCGCGAAGAGATGGACTTCTATCTCAGGGCGCCGGGCAAGCGGGAGTGGTGGCGGATCGGCTATACGCACGAGGGCGAGGTGGCGGGAATGGCGATCCCCTCCGCGACGCCGTACAGCGTGAACGTGGGGTACCTCGGGGTGGTCCCGGAGTTCCGGGGGCGCGGCTACGTGGACGAGATACTCGGCGAGATCACCCGCATGCACGCGGCCAACGGAGAGCTACGCATCACCGCCACCACCGACGCGGGCAACGCGCCGATGGCGGCCGCGTTCGGGCGCGCCGGATACCGCAACACGGAGATCCGGATCAACCTCTCCAACGACCTCCGGCCCTAGCCCGTCCGCTGCCGGGAGCGCAACATCGCCGCCTTCACATATCGCTCACCCGCCGGGCTGGATGAGGCCCGTCTCATAGGCGGCGATGACGGCCTGGATCCGGTCGCGGAGGCCGAGCTTGGTCAGCACGTTGCTGACGTGCGTCTTCACCGTGTGCTCGCTGACCACCAGCTCCGCCGCGATCTCAGGGTTCGACAGGCCGCGGCCGAGCAGGGTGAGGGTCTCGCGCTCACGCCCGGTCAGCCTGCTCAGGTCCGCGGGGGGCGGCCCGGGGCGGGCCCGCTTGCGGACGATGTCGTCGATCAGCCGACGCGCGACCGCGGGCGCGAGCAGGGCCTCGCCGCCGACGGCGACCCGTATCGCGTGAACGAGGTCGTCGGCGCGCACGTCCTTGAGGAGGAAGCCGCTCGCCCCGGCCTGGAGCGCGTCGTAGACATAGTCGTCCTGGTCGAACGTGGTCAGCATGATGACCTTCGTGGTCGTCTCCGCGCACACGACCCTGGCGGCCTCGATGCCGTCCATGCCGGGCATGCGGATGTCCAGCAGGGCCACGTCGGGAGCGTGGCGGCGGACCGCTTCGACCGCCTCCCGCCCGTCGCCGGCCTCGGCGACGACCCGCATGTCCGGCTGGGAGTCCACGATCAGCGCGAACCCGCTCCTGACCAGCTCCTGGTCGTCCGCCACCACCACGCTGACGGTCACGCCGGCTCCCCGACGGGCAGCCTGACGACGACCTCGAACCCCGTGGGGCCCGCGCCGTACGTGACGGCGCCGCCGCAGGCCGCCGCCCGCTCGCGCATGCCCACCAGGCCGTGGCCGCCGCCCCCGGGTGCCGGCCCGCGGCCGTCGTCGGAGATCGTGATCATCAGTTCGTCGTCCTTCCAGTCGAGCCTGACCTCGCCGGTCGCGGCCTGGGCGTGCTTGACCATGTTCGTGAGCGCTTCCTGGACGATGCGGTACGCCGCCACCTCGGCATCCGCGGGCAGGGCGGCCGGGGTGCCCGCGACGGCCAGCCGTACGGCGGGGCCCGTCTCGGAGACCCGGGCGACCAGGTCCGGGAGACCGCCCAGGGTGGGCTGCGGGGCACGCGCGGAGTCGGCGCCCCTGAGCAGGTTGAGCATGCGGCGGAGCTGGCCCTGCGCCTCCCGGCCCGTGTCGGCTATCGCCCGGAACGCCCGCTCCGCCCGCTCCGGCGCGTTGCGCACGGCGTACGGCCCGGCCTCAGCCTGGACGATCATGACGCTGATGCCGTGGGCCAGGATGTCGTGCATGTCGCGGGCGATCCTGGCCCGCTCCCGCTCGGCGGCCCGCTCCTCCACCAGAGCCGCGTACTCCCTGTGCTGCACCACGGCACGGCCCATGACGTAAGCGGCCCCGGCGGTCAGCGCGCTGCGTACGAAGGTCGCGGGTGAGACCGTGAACCCGGGGGCCAGGCTGAGCAGGATCGCCAGCGCCCGCTGCCAGCCGGGACAGAGCTCGGCGACCGTGTAGAGGCCGGCCAGCCAGCCGTACGGAACGGGCTGGGGCGGGATGTCGGGATCCTTGAGCGAGTACACCGCCGAGGCGGCCGCCACCACGACGAACACCGTCATCGGGAAGCGGCGGCGCACCAGCAGCGGCAGCGAGCTGAGGAGCACCGGCCAGTATTCGGCCAGGGTCCACGGTTCGGGGCCGGACATCCTCCGCGTGAACAGGAACGGGACGGTCTGGCCGATCAGCACGGCCAGCGTGATGGCGAAGTCGACGCCGGCCGGTGGGATCGCGCGCAGGCGTTCCCCGAGTCTCTTCAGCAGATCGGGCACAAAGGCCAAGTATCCCCCGCATCTCCCCCACGTGAGGGAGGCGCCAGATCGCCTGCGTCGGCGATGCCCTCAAAGGCCTATTTTTCGAGACTTGTCGGTGTTCGCAGCACCTCGTAGACGGAGAAACACCGATGAAGCTCGTGGCCGCCGCTCTCCTGGCAGCATCCCTGCACACCCCAGCCGGCCAGGACGTGTCGCTGAAGACCACCGACGTCACCTTCACGACCACGGACGGACAGCGGCTGGGCGGCGAGATCTTCCGGCCCGCGCACGCGACCGGCAAGCTGCCGGGTCTCCTCCTCGTGCACGGCTCGGGCGCCGGCAACAGCTGGCGGGAGCTGCGGGCCGAGGCGGAGGCCTTCGCCAAGCAGGGCATGGTGGTGCTGGCCCCAGACAAGCGGGCCACCGGCTACTCCAAGACGCACCGCGACTACTCTCAACTGGCCGATGACGCGCTGGCGGCGCTGACCGTGCTCAAGCGGCAGCCCGGCGTGGGACCCACGGGGATGTGGGGACTCAGCGAGGGCGGCTGGGTGGCACCGATCGCGGCCGTCCGATCGAAGGACGTGAAGTTCCTGGTCACCGTGGGCGGCCCCGGTCTCGCTCCGCTGCGCACCCAGTCCTGGAACGCGATGAACAAGCTCGACCGCGCCGGCGTGCGCGGATCGCTGCGCAGGGCGTACGCCGGCTCCCTGCACCGGCTCGCGGCCGACGCCGGGCTCTTCCCCGAGGCGTACTACGACCCGGCGGTCACGCTCGGCAGGCTCACCCAGCCGGTGCTCGCCATGTGGGGCGCAGCCGACAACCAGGTGATGCCGGCCGAGAGCGCCCAGCGGTTCCGCGCGAACGTGCACAGCAGCCTGACCGTGAAGTTCTTCCCTGGCGCTCCCCACGCGCTGCACGTGAACGAGAGCACCCTCACCCCCGGGTACGCCGAGGCGGTGGGGTCGTGGGTGAGGGGCGTGGCCGCGGGAGACGTCCCGTCCTCCAGCGCGGAGCCGTACCCCGCGCAGGAGCCGCACAGCATCGACACCCCGCCGTCGGCCTGGTGGGAGTCGTGGCAGCTGATGTTCGGCGCCATGGCGCTGATGCTGCTGACCTTCCTGGCCTACGCCGTGCGCCGCCTGGGCGCCGGCTCCTGGGCCGCCCGCGTCCTGGCCGTCTCGGGCGCCCTGTCCATCGTCGTCATGGCGTGCACGCTGACGAGCCTGCTCATGACGTCCAACGGCCACGGCGTCACGACGGGCCCGATGCTGCTCGGCCGTCCCGTCGCCTGGCTGGCCGCCCAGCTCCTCGCCGCCGTTGCCGCTGTCGCCGCGATCACCTGTCTCACCCGGTGGCGTACGGCCTCGCTCAGGGTGCGCATGGTCGCGGTCGCGGGCACCCTGTTCATCCCCTGGGCCCTGTACTGGGGGCTGCTCATCCCGTGACCGTCACCGGGTGCGGCGGGCGATGAAGGTGATGGTGCCCAGGGCGGCCACGGCGGCGGCGAGCCAGATCAGGATGTTCTTGGCCGTTAAGCCGGTCCCTGCCGCCCGCGCCTGCCCCTTGTCGGCGACCGGATGCGTGGCGGGGCTGGGGCTCTTCGCGGTAGCGGACGGGGTGGGGGTGCTGCCGGCGGCGCCGGCCGGGAGGGGGACGCGGTAGACCGGGCTGCGGGGACCCTCCGTGCCCGTGAGGAGGGCCTTGCCGTCGGCCGTGTACGCGATCGACTCCGCCTGCTTCAGCTCCGGCATCGACACCCTGGTGATCATCTTCCCCGAGGGCTCGTAGAGGGTGGCGGAGAAGTACGTCCGGATGACGTACGAGGAGCCGTCGGGAGCGTAGGCGGCGTCCGTGGCCATGAGGGGCGCGGAGGCCACCTTGCGCAGGACGTTCGTCCTGTCGGTACGGAGCTTCTTCGGCGCGGCGTAGACCGACCCCGCGAACTCCTTGGACACCACGTAGAGGCGGCCCGTCCGAGGGTTGATCATGATGCCCTCGGCGTTGCGGCCGCCGTCGGCGTAGCGGAAGCGGTAGCGGGTGGCGGGCAGCGTGGCGTCCTGGAGGGTCTGCGGCTCCATCACCCGGTAGATGGAGACGTCCGGCCACGCCCCGTCGAGGTTGTCGCCGATGTCGGCGAACCAGAGCACGCCCCGCCCCGTCGCCGGGTCCTTTGTCGCGGCCATGGCCTCCCAGTCCCTGGCCTGGGCGCCCTGTACCTGGAAGGTGGCCTTCGTCCGGCCCTTGCCGTCGACGGCGTAGAAGGTGGGGGCGGCGGAGCTGTCGTTGTGCGTGTAGTAGACGCCCTCGTGGGTCGGCGAGACGGCCAGGCCGCTCGACTCCGTGATCCGGCGGTCCTTGAAGGTGAACAGCTGCTCGCCCCCGTCGTCCGCCGCCGCCTGGGCGGGAACGGCCAGCAGCACGCAGCCCGCCGCCGCAACAGCCCCCAGCGCCCGATAAACGACATCCCCCACGCGGACATCATGCCCCACGTGCCGGCTTCCAACGCCGCCGCTCCTGTGCGCGTTGATAGGGGTGGAAGGAGACGCATGGACCCATATGAGGGCTTCAGGGAGTTCGTCCGCGGGCGCCAGCACGCGCTGATGCGTACCGCGTACCTGCTCACCGGCGACGGCCCGCAGGCCGAGGACCTGCTGCAGACCGTCCTGATGCGTACGGCCAGGCACTGGCGGAAGCTGATTAAGGACGGCAATCCGGAGGCGTACGTACGCAGGGCGCTCGTCAACGAGCACATCTCCTGGCGGCGGCGCAGGCGCGCCAAGGAGACACTCACGGCGTACCCGCCGGAGATCGAGCGCGGGGGCGGCCCCGAGGACGAGAGCCTGCACCGCATGGCGCTGCAGCGGGCCCTCCTGCGCCTGACGCCACGGCAGCGGGCCGTGCTGGTGCTGCGGTACTACGAGGACCGCAGCATCGACGAGACCGCCGACCTGCTCGGCTGCTCGCCGGGCACGGTCAAGAGCCAGACCAACCACGCGCTCGGCCGCTTACGCACGCTCGCCCCCGAGCTGGCCGATCTGCTCCACGACGTCGATCCCGAGGAGGCCTACCGATGACCCGGTTTCGTGACGAGCTCCACCTGATCGCCGCCCAGGCACCCGAGGTCGACCTGGCCGAGCGGGCGGTGCGGGGGGCGCGCAGGCGGAAGGCGGCGACGTTCGGCTCGGCGGTGGCATCGCTGGTCGCGACGGCGCTCACGGCCACCGTCCTGATCACCGCTCCGGGCGGCGCCACGATGACCAGCCAAATCGCGGACGTGCTGCCCGCCTCCGGCGTGGACCCGGCCGCGTACGCGTACTACGACTTCTGCGGCCGGCGGTGGGACCCACAGAAGAACACCCGGACCTTCGGCCAGGAATGCGCCCAGTGGCGGCTGGTGACCATCACCGGCGAGAGCTTCCGGATGCCCGAGGCAGTCAGCGTGTACACCGAGCAGAGCCCCGACAACTACATGAACACCGGCGGACCCGTAAAGATCTCCTCGGACGGGAAGCGGGTGGCGTACTACAGCGAGAAGGACCAGAGGTTCGCGGTCCGGGACCTGGCCGACGGCCGGATCTGGCTCACCCCGCAGACCGTCACGCGGCAGACGATGGTGAAGGGCGGGATGAGGATGGTGCTCTCCCCCGACGGGCGCTTCCTCGGCCAGCAGAGCTGGACGAGCACCGTGACGGACATGGAGACGGGCCGGCTGACCGAGATCCCCGAAGGCTGGCACGTCCAGCGGATCGGCAACGGCGGGAGCCCGGTCGTGGTCAGTGATGATCATGACCGGCTGGGGCTGTTCGACGGCGGGAAGGTGACGCCGTTGAACACGTCCGAGGCGGAGATCAGCGAGCTGTCCGCGGACGGGCGCACGCTGGCCTATCTCGACGGTGAGGAGATCAAGGACAACGTCGTGACCCGCGGCGTCGACGAGATCGTCACGGTCGATGTCACCACCGGCAAGGTCCTGTCCAAGGCCAAGTTCACCGATGTCCCCAAGGACCTCCGTTTCCCGCGGATCGGCGGCTGGCACAGCCCCACGGAAGTGGTGATCAGCGACGTGCGGAAAGACACCTCCTGGCGGGACGGCAAGGACGGCGTGCCCACGCAGGGCGAGGTCACGTACGCGATCGACGTGAACACCGGCCGGGTCCGCAAGCTCGCCGAGTACACGTACAAGGCATGGGCGGGCAACCTCTCCCTCCCGGGGTTCTAGCCGACGAGGACCCGCCCCACCTTGGCGCTGTGGCGGTGGAAGCCGGTGCCCTGGAGCACCACCAGGAGCCCGTTGGCCACCGCCATGGCCGCCCACAGGCCGGTGATCCCCCAGGTCCTGGCCACGGGTACGGCGGCCACGACCAGCAGGCCGTACCCGACGGCGAAATAGCCCAGGCTCGAGGAGGATTGCTTGAGCGCGGTGAGTCCGAAGCCCTGCACGGCCTGGGCCCCGTCGAGCATCGACGACAGCAGCATCAGCGGCAGCAGCGACAGCACGCGCTCGCGCACGGCGGCGTCGTCGCTGAACAGCACCAGCAGCCGATCCCCGAACCCGAGCAGCAGCCCGGCTCCGACCAGCGTCCCGGTCACGGCGAGCAGGGCCGCGGTCCGGCCCACCCGCCGCACCTGGGCGGTGTCGGAGGCGCGGGCCATGTCCGGCACGGCCGCCTGAGCGATGGAGAGCGAGGCCAGCATGATGAAGCCGGTGAGCGTGGTCAGCACCGCGTGGGCGGCGGTGTCGCGCGTGCTCGTGGTGCTCGCGGCGAAGGTGACGACCCCGAGCACGCCGAACTTGGTCAGCACGGTCCCGGCCAGCGGGATGCTGACCTTCGCCAGCCGGACGATCTCGCCGACCCTGGGCCTGGCCTGCCCGACGGGCCGCCCGAGCGCGCGCCGCACGTTGTAGGTGGCCGTGGCGGCCGCCGCCGCACCGGAGATGACCCAGGCCAGGCCCACCCCGGTCAGCCCCAGCGACGGCACCAGCGCGGCGGTGAGCACGCTGAGCACCCCGCCGTAGACCAGGGTCGGCCAGAGCACGCTACGGCTCCGCCCGAGGGCGACCAGGATGGTGCTCGCTCCGCCGGTGGAGGCGAAGACGAGGAGATACACCGCCAGGAAGTACGGCAGCAGGCCCATCTCGGCCACCACCTCACCGGGCACCCCCGTGGACCTGGCGAGCAGCGGCACGCAGATCACCGCGAGAGCCCCGAGCAGGCCGGTGGCCAGACTGAGCCAGCGCGCGTCCCGCACGATCGGCACGGCCGCCGCCGGGTCTTCCCGGTAAGGGGCGATGAACGGCCCGAGCCCGCGCAGCGCGCCCTGAACCGCGGCCGTGGCGGGATTGAGCACGGCGGTCACGACCGCGAACGCGGCGAGGGTGACGGTGTCATGCTTGCCCAGCACCGAGGTGACCACCAGCGAGCCGACCATGCCTGCGATCATCGCGAGGAAGAGCGGCACGGCGGTGCGGAGTAAAGCGATCATGAAGCGCGGGTTTTCCTCGGCGCTCCAGTCGAGATCATGGACCTAGTGTATGGCCTGGAGTGCGCTCCAGGTCCTTAGGGTTGAGTCATGGACTATGTCAATCTCGGACGCAGTGGACTCCAGGTGAGCCCGCTCTGCCTCGGCACCATGAACTTCGGCCCGCAGACCACGGAGGAGGACTCCTTCGCGATCATGGACAGGGCCCTCGATCTGGGGATCAACTTCTTCGACACGGCCAACGTCTACGGCTGGAAGCTGGGCGAGGGCATCACGGAGCAGATCATCGGCCGGTGGTTCGCGCAGGGCGGCGGGCGCCGGGAGAAGACCGTCATCGCGACCAAGCTCAACGGCAAGATGAGCGACTGGCCCAACGACCAGAAGCTCTCCGCGCTCAACATCCGCAAGGCCTGCGACGCCTCGCTCAAGCGCCTGCAGACCGACTACATCGACATCTACCAGGCGCACCACGTCGACCGGGACACCCCGTTCGACGAGTTCTGGGAGGCGATGGAGATCCTGCGCCAGCAGGGCAAGATCATCTACGTCGGCTCGTCGAACTTCGCCGGCTGGCACATCGCCAAGGCCCAGGAGACGGCCGCCAGGCGCAACTTCAACGGCCTCATCAGCGAGCAGTCCCACTACAACCTGCTCACCCGCACGGTCGAGCTGGAGGTGCTGCCCGCCTGCGAGGACTACGGCCTCGGCGTGATCCCGTGGAGCCCGCTGGCCGGCGGCCTGCTCGGCGGCGTGCTCCGCAAGATGGACAAGGGCCGCTCGGCCGCCGACCACATGGTCAAGCAGCTCGAGAAGCACCGCGACAAGATCGAGCAGTACGAGAAGCTCTGCGACGAGCTGGGCGAGGAGCCGGCGTACGTGGCCCTGGCCTGGCTGCTCAAGCAGCGGGCGGTCACCGCGCCGATCATCGGCCCGCGCACCCTGGAGCAGCTCGAGGGCAGCCTGCGCACTCTGGAGATCGACCTCGACGAGGCCACCCTGGCCCGTATCGACGAGATCTTCCCCGGCCACAGGACGGCCCCTGAGGACTACGCCTGGTAAATCAAGCCTGGTAAATCACGTGAGCAGCGCGCCGAGCACGACGATGAGCAGCAGCAGGCCGAGCACGACGGGCAGCAGCCACGGGCGAGGACGATCCACGTCCTGGAGCCTAGCTCCGCTCGACGGGTGCCAGCGCCCATTCGGCGAGTGACTCGTACCTCACCTGGGGCCCGGTGTGACTGCGGACGAGACGGACATGCTCCGCCCGCCACGGCGAGCCGCTGAACCCGGAGAGCGACTCCACCAGCGGGCGGAGGTCCGTCTCCGTCTTGGCTCGGGCGAGCGTGAGGTGCGGGTGAAACCGCTTCTCATCGGTCTGTACGGCTCCCGCCCGCCGCGCACCCGCCTTGACCGAGTCGGCCAGCCTGGTCATGGAGTCACCGGTGAGGCCGACCCAGAAGACCCTGGCCCGGCGTACGGACGAGAAGGCCCCGAAGCCCTCGAAGGCCAGGTCGAGCGCGCTGTAGCGGCGCACGGCGCGGGCCAGGCGCACCTCCAGCTCGGGCAGGACGTGCTCGGGCACCTCGCCGAAGAAGCCCAGCGTGATGTGCCAGGTGGCCCGGTCGGGCCAGCGCAGGCCCGGCACCTGCCCGACGTGCGGGGCGATGGCCTGCGAGATCTCGTCCAGCACCTTGTCGGGTGGCACCAGCGCGGCGAAGAGCCTCATACCACCCGATTGTCCCACCTCCAGCACGGGCAGCTCAGGACTCGGGCGGCTCAGGGCTCGGGCGGCTCAGGCGACGGCGAGTGCCGTCGCCGGCTTGGCGACCCGGGCGCTGATCAGTCGCGTCATCAGCACCGCGAGCCCGGTGCCGACCAGGACCAGCACGCCGGACAGGATCACGCCCGTCCGCGGACCGCCCAGCTCGGACAGCCACCCGATCAGCGGCGCGCCCAGAGGAGCCCCGCCGGTGAACACGAGCATGTAGATCCCCATGACGCGCCCCCGCATGTCCGGCGACGTGGCGATCTGGACGCTGGCGTTCGCGGCCGTGTTGATGGTGATCAGCGCGATCCCGGTCGGGATCAGCAGCAGCAGATAGACGGGGTAGAACGGGGCCAGCCCGGTGGCGATCTGGAAGAGCCCGAACCCGAGCGCCCCCGCCATCAGCACCTTCCGCGACAGCCGCGCCCGCCGCGCCGCGAGCAGCGCGCCGCCGAGCGCACCCACCGCGAACATGCTGGAGGCCAGTCCGAACGAGGACGCCCCCGCGCCGAACTCCTGGCGGGCCATCAGCGCGATCGACATCGAGAACGACTGCGAGAACATCGACACGAACCCGATCAGCAGCACCGGCATGAGCAGCTCTTCGCGCTGGATCACATACCGGAGCCCCTCGCGGAGCTGTCCCTTGGCCCGGGGCACGGGCGCGGCGGGGTTCAGCTCGGACTTCCGCATGAAGATCAGGCTCGAGATCACCGCGCCGAACGTCAGCGCGTTGATCAGGAAGATGGGCCCGGTGCCGCCGAGCACGTAGATCAGCACACCGGCCAGCGCCGGGCCGACCACGCGGGCGAGGTTGAAGATCGAGCTGTTCAGGGCGATCGCGTTGGGCAGGTCCTGCCGGCCGACCATCTCGACCACGAACGCCTGCCGCGTCGGAACCTCGACGCAGGAGATCATGCCGAGCAGGAACGCCATCACGTACACGTGCCAGACCTGGGCGGCGCCCGTCATGGTCAGCACGCCGATGGTGAGGGCCAGCGTGGCCATCAGCGACTGGGCGGCGATGAGGATGGGCCGCTTGGTGTAGCGGTCGGCGAGCACGCCGCCGAACATCCCGAACAGCAGCATCGGCAGGAACTGCAGCGCGGTCGCCGTGCCGAGCGCCGCCGCGCTGCCATGGGTCAGGTCGAGCACCAGCCAGTCCTGGGCGGTGCGCTGCAGCCAGGTGCCGACGTTGGAGACGATGCCCCCGGCTGCGAACATGCGGTAGTTACGAACCTTGAGAGACCGGAACATCCCGGTCTTGGGTTCTTCAGGCTCTATATCCTGCTGAGCTTCTCCAGGATCGGTGCCGCCTGCCTGAGGATCGACCGCTCCTCCGGCGTGAGCTCCTTCAGTCGCTGCGTCAGCCACGCCTCCTTGCGGCGTCGCTCCTCCTTCAGCAGCTTCTGGGCGGCCTCGGTCACGCTCACGGTCACCTGTCGCCGGTCGCTCGGATGCGGGGAGCGCGACACCAGACCGCGCTCCTCGAGCGTGGCGATCACGCGGGTCATCGAGGGCGGCTGTACCTTCTCGAGCTCGGCCAATTCGCCGGGGGTTATCCCGGAATGCCGTTCCACTGCGGCGAGCGTCGCGAACTGTGTGGGAGTCAGCGAGTGGGCTGCCGCCTGTCGTCGTAGGCGCCTGGTCAGCCTTGCCAAGGAGACGCGCAGGGCTGAAGCCAGGCCTGCGTCGCTGCGCAGGTCTGTCTTGTGCGGGGTGTTGGTTAGCATGTGTCATTACCTTTGCTAACTATACGGCATCTCAAGATATTTCCCCAATCAATATCCGGGGGCCCTGCCTTCTTGGTACCTCGAAGCCGCCCCGCGCGCGCAGGGCGGCCTCTTCCCACGTACTCAGATTCCGAACAGCGCCCGGATCGGCCCGATCGCGAAGTACAGCACGAACAGCAGTGTGACCACCCACATCAGCGGGTGCACCTCGCGGGTCTTGCCCCGCACCGCCTTGATCAGCACGTAGCTGATGAAGCCGGCGCCGATGCCGTTCGAGATCGAGTAGGTGAACGGGATGACGACGATCGTGAGGAACGCCGGGATGGAGATCTCGTAGTCGTTCCAGTCGATGTCGCGGATCGCGGTCATCATCAGGAAGCCGACGACGACCAGCGCGGGCGTGGCGGCCTCGTACGGGACGACCGTGACGAGCGGCGCGAAGAAGATCGCCACGAGGAACAGCAGCCCGGTGACCACACTGGCCAGACCGGTGCGCGCGCCCTCGCCGACGCCGGCGGCCGACTCGATGTAGGTGGTGTTGGAGGAGACGGAGCCCGCGCCGCCGGCCGCCGCGCCGATCGAGTCGACGAGCAGGATCTCCCTGGTACGCGGCAGCGTCCCGTCCTCCTGCACCAGGCCCGCCTGGCGGCCGACGCCCACGATGGTGCCCATCGTGTCGAAGAAGTCCGTGATGAGCAGCGTGAAGACGAACAGCACGGCCAGCAGCACAGAAACCCGGCTGAACGCGCCGAACGGGTCGAACTCCGTGAACAGCGTGAGCGGGTTGTGGAAGCCGAAGATCTCCTTGGGGAGGGTGGGGACGTTCAGCTGCCAGCCGCCGGGGTTCTCGGGCGAGGACGCGCCGGACTTGGTGAGCTGCTCCACGATGATCGCCAGCACGGTGGTGCTGACGATGCCGATCAGGATGGCGCCCTTGACCCTACGCGCGACCAGCACCGCCGTGGCGAGCAGCCCGACCAGGAACACGAAGACCGGCCACGAGGTCAGATTGCCCCCGATGCCCATCTCCAGCGGCGGTCCGGCCGGCACCCGCCGCACGAAGCCGGCGTCCACGAAGCCGATCAGCGCGATGAACAGGCCGATGCCGACGCTGATAGCGGTCTTGAGCTGGGCCGGGATGGCGTGGAAGACCGCCGTCCTGAGCCCTGTCAGCACCAGGATGGCGATGATGACGCCTTCGAGGAAGACCAGGCCCATGGCCTCCTCCCAGGTCATCACCTTGGCGATGTTGAAGGTGACGAAGGCGTTCAGCCCCAGCCCGGCCGCCATCGCGAAGGGCACCCTGCCGACGACGCCCATGAGGATCGTCAGCACGCCCGCCACGAAGGCCGTCCCGGCGGCGACGAGGGCCACGTTGGGCGTCGTGCCGTCGCCGATGACCTGCTTCTGCACGTCCGTGCCGTTGGCAATGATGATGGGGTTCAGCACCACGATGTAGGCCATGGTGAAGAAGGTGGCCAGGCCACCTCGTACCTCACGGGAGACTGTTGACCCTCTTGCGGTGATTGCGAAGAAACGATCTATTGCGTTACGAGTGTCACTCACGACGCGAAGAGTGACAGTCGCGGTGACCTGCGAAAAGAGTCAGTAATGAGATCGAGACCCGATTGGAAGCTAGGCTGAACAACGTGAAGCAGCAGTGGCATCCCGATCCGGAGCCCATCAAGACCAACGACACCGCCGCCGTCGCCGTCGGCACCGGGATCTGGGCGGTCGCGCTGGTCGTCCTGCTGATCTTCCGCCCCGGCCCGGAGCACACGTGGTGGATCTGGACCTGCCTGACCGGGGTCGGGTTCGGGTTCTTCGGCATGTGGTTCGTACGCCGGCCGCGCCGGAGCTGACCTGCTCCTGCGCGCGGCGGCGGTCAGGACAGGTCGGACTCCGCGAGAAGCAGCGGCACCGACTCGGGATCACGCAGCAGCGCCGCCGCGGCGAGGCGGTCGTTCCACTGGCCGGTGGCCCAGGCCAGGCCGCGGGCCAGCCCGTCGAGGCCCGTGCAGTGCACCGCGCCCTCGAAGAAGCGCCACGTGCACTCCACCCCGTCCACCAGCAGCTTCTCGTGCTCCACGTACGTGGACGGCGCGGTGGGCAGCAGGGCCAGCACCTCGGAGGGAACCGGGCGCACCTGCCCCTGCGAGGTGACCTCCCCCGACGTCAGCTCCCCGGCGAGCGGTAGATCGAGCAGCTCCGACAGAGCCTCCGCCAGATCGTACGGCGCCAGCACCAGCGGCCGGTCGGCCACGAGCTGCAGCAGGTCGGGCGCCTCCACCACCACGGCGTCGTCCGCGGCGGCCACCACGATGGAGCCTCGCAGCACGGCACGCACCTGGGACGGCGGCGCCACCCGAGAGGGATCGACGGCGGCCAGCGCGATCCACAGAGCGCGCAGCTGTGCCCGGTCCACCTCGATGGAGGCGTCGGCCATCAGGTCGAGGAGCTCCTCGGGCCCGCCGTGCGACGCCAGCAGCTCGGACAGCGTCGTACGGACGCCCAGCATGGACAGGGCCGCCTCGTCGAGCCCCGCGGGCGCGTCCTCGTACAGGCCCTGGAGCAGCGGGTCGGCCCCGGGGAGCCGCAGCTCCTGCGGCTTGCGCCCGCCCAGCACCGGGTGGTTGGCCAGCCACCACGCCGTGTAGGACGGCACCTCCACCCCGGCCACCCGCACCGGGTGGAGCGCGGCACGCAGCGGCGGGCGGGCCAGCAGCTCCAGGGCGGCCGGCCAGTCGGCCACCAGCTCCAGGTCGCGCACCGCCACGAACTCCGGCACCAGCGGCGGCACGCCGAGCTCGGGCAGCAGGTCGAGCACGTGGTCGAGCCAGTCGGCCTCGCCGTCGAGGTCGTGGTCGCAGTCGTCGGGGTCGAGCAGCACGTCGGCCTCGTGGACCACCGCGAACCCGTCGAGCACGCCCGCCGCCGCCAGCACCCGCGCGCCGTACTCCTCCTCCAGCTCGGAGGCGGCCACCCCGAGATGCGTGTCGGGCTCCAGAAGCCCGGCCAGCGCCCCGCCGGCCAGCATGAGCTCCCCGGCCGGGTAGAGCTCGCCGTCGGAGCCGCGCAGCGCCAGCTCGGCCAGCCACGGCGCCTCCCCCGGCGCCAGCGCCGACGCCTCCACCAGCGACAGCACGGCCCGGGCCACCGGCTCGGGGTCGGGACTGTCGAGCGACTGCGCCACGGCGGCCCTGGTCAGCGGGTCCTCGAGGATCGTCCGCGGCGTGGCCTCGGCCGCCCCCAGCCTGAGCAGCGCGGAGTGGGCCGCCTCGGGGTGCACGATGCGCAGCCCCAGCGGCGTGAGGTCCAGCTCCGCGCCGCCGTCGGTGAGGATCAGCGTGCCGCGCGGCCCGCGCACCAGCCGGCCGTCGGTCAGCGGCACCGGCAGAGCGCCCAGCGACTCGGGGTCGTCGGCGGGCAGCACCTCGTAGAGCGAGCGCCACCACGACGGCTCACGCGCCTCGACGGCCTCGCCCGACAGCAGGTCCACCACGTCGGCCAGCTCGACCCTGCGCACGCCCAGCGCGGCCATGGCCGGGTGCCTGGCGGGCCACCCGGCCGGCAGCAGGCCGGGCACGAAGTCGGCGACCGTCGCGAGCAACTCGGCCGAGGCGGACGGCACCACGGCCGCCTCCCGGCCGGCGACCACCCAGCCGTCGCCGTCGGGCTCGCGCGCGGGGTGCTCGACCTGCCACTCGGCGTCGGGCTCGTAGACCTCGGCGTCGGCGAAGGACGGGGTCTGCACGGCGGGCGCGGGCGCGGACAGCGCGGGCAGCAGCGGCGTCGAGGGCAGCCTGGCCAGCACGGCACGGCGGATCCTGGCGTCCAGCTCGCCCTTGCCCATCAGGGACGGCACCAGGTCGAGCAGCCTGGGCGTGCGCGGCAGCTCACGCAGCAGCCGCACGTAGGCGTCGGCCACCCGCTCGACCAGGAAGTCGGCCAGCGGCCCCTTGGCGAAGTGACGCCGGTCGGTGGCCATCGGGAACGACGCGATCAGCAGCGCGGGCAGGTCGAGCGGCTCGTCGCTGGGCGTGGGCGCGTGCACCACGGGCGGCACCGCGGCGGGCAGCGGCCCGGGCTCGCCGGTGCCGGTGACGGGGACCGCCCAGCGCAGCGACCAGTAGGGGCGGGCGCGCTCCTCGGTGGGCCGGTCGGCGAAGAGCCGGCTCACCTCCTCGGGCGTGAACTCGCCCGACTCCGACACGACGTGCCAGCCGTCGGCGACCACGGTACGTACGGACCCGTCGAGGTGGATCTCGATGGCCTCCAGCGCCGGCAGGCCGAGCAGCAGCGCCGGGCTCGTCTCGTCGAGCATGCGGCGGACCGCGTCGACGGAGGCCCGGTCGCGCAGCGGCAGGCGTACGAGCGTGTCGAACCCCTCGGGCACGTCGAGCGGCGGCGCGTCGAACGGCAGCCTGAGCAGCGGAACGTGCCCCGAGCGGTCGGCCAGCTCGCCCACGAGCGCGTGGATCTCCGACACCGCCGCCGCGGTGTCGGCACGCGACCAGCGGACCGCGCCGCTCCCGCGCGAGCCGATGGACGGCTCGTCGCAGACCGACACCACCGCCGCGAACCCGACCCCGAACCGCCCCGCGGCGCCGAACTCGTCGCGCTTGCCGGAGACGCGCAGCGTCGAAAGGCCCTCCACGCCGGTGGCGTCGAGCGGGGCGCCGGTGTTGGCGGCCGTCAGCACGTCGCCGTCGAGCGTCAACCGCAACACCCCGGGCACGCCCGCGCGCAGGGCCGCGTCGGCGGCGTTCTGGGCGAGCTCGACGATCAGCCGGTCGCGGTAGCCGCCGAGCGCGAAGTCCTCTTCCGCGTTGGCGTCTTCGCGGAACCGGGCGGGCGAGGCCGTCCACGCGGAGAGGACGGCGGCTCGCATCCGGTCAGTGCCGTAGGTGCCAGAGATGTCGGACGTCATCGATCACGATCCTGATAGAGAGGTAGAGGCCAGGCGTAGGCTAGCGGCCTTTCGCGATCAGGAGTGGCCGAGTTCTTCGGCGGCGGATTCGTCGACCGAGCCCGCCGCCTCCTCCTCCATCAGGTCGTAGCCCAGGTCGTCGAGGATGGGGATGGCCTGCTCGACGGGCGGCGGCAGCACGGCGGCCTCGGAATGGGCGCCGCAGCCGTGGTCGGCCGCGACGACCTTGCCGTCGTCCGGCGCGTACTCATTGGCGCAGACCCCGAACATATGCCGCAAGCCACCCGTGAGCATCCAGTAGAAGCCGCAGGTAGAGCACTGCGCGGGAGCGGCGTGTGCGATCGGCGTGTGCGGCCCGTGCTCGCCCGAGTGCCAGCGCCTGGCTGCCCGGTCCTTGCCGATGGCCGAGAGCACACGGGCCCGGCCCAGGCCGTACTCGAAAACCGCCTGATGCTCTGCCTCGTCGTCGGTCTCGGTGAAACCCGGCGCGAGCCTGTCGTCGTCCTCGGGCGTCGGCAGCAGGTCGCCCACGCCGAGGTCGCCGGGGCGCAGCCGCTCGCTCCACGGCAGCCACTCGGGCGCGAGCAGCGCTCCGGTGCCCGGCAGCAGGACGGCCTCGCTGACCGTGACCTTCTTGGCCCGCGAGGCGCGCGTGACCGTGACGGCCCAGCGCCAGCCGCGATAGGCCTTGTCGAGACAGGCGAAGTAGTGGGTGACGATCCGGTCGCCTTCGCTCTCGAAGCCGAGGTGCTCGCCGGGCTCACCCGGACGCGCGAGCTCCTCCGCCGCGCCACGCGCCAGATCGACCGCGGCGACACACGCCTCGTCGGGAGCGGAGACGCGGGCCCTGGTGCGGCTCATCGGGCAGCCTCCGCCGAAAGGTGCTGTTCGCTCACACTTCATTCTCACCCATGGGCGGACCGGAGACGCCCACAACAGGGGATCCTGCTCCGAGATCGCGGACGAATCGGGTAAGACTGGTAGTCGTGGAGGGTGGCTGGGGCCGGGCACGGGAGATCTCGCGGCGGGTGGCGCGCGGCGTCACCGACGCGGGACGCGCGACTGCGCGCGCGAGCCGGGCCACGGCCGGCGGCACGGCCAGGGCCGGCAGGGCCACGGCAAAAGGTGCGCGAAAAGTCGGCAAAGCGACGCGGCGCCTCACGTACGCCAACGGCGCGGACCGCACCGGGCTCGGCCGCCTGATCGAGCTTTCGGCGGGCAACAGCGCGGGCGACGCGCTGGTCACGGTGGCGCTGGCGAGCACGGTCTTCTTCGGCGTGCCCGTGGGCGAGGCCCGCGGCTCGGTGGCTCTCTACCTGGTCATCACGATGCTGCCCTTCGGGCTGCTGGCGCCGTTCGTGGGGCCGATTCTCGACAGGTTCAGGTCGGGGCGGCGGTACGTGATGGCGGGCACGCTGTTCGGGCGGGGGCTGCTCTGCTTCGCGATGGCCGCCGCGGTGGGGCCGGGCGACCTGCCGACGCTGTTCATCGGGGCGCTGGGCGTGCTGGTGCTGTCGAAGGCGTACAACGTGTCGCGGGCGGCGATCATGCCGAGCGTGCTGCCCGCCGACATCACGCTGGTGTCGGCGAACGCGCGGGTGGCGCTGTTCACGTTGGTCTCCGCGGGCGTCGCGGTGCCGATCGGCGCGGGGCTGACCGCGTGGCTGGGCAGCGCGATGGTGCTGCGCGTCGCGATGGTGGCCTTCCTGCTGCTGGGAGTCGCCGCCGTACGTCTGCCGCGCCACATCGACTCGCCCGACCTGGAGGAAGAGGGCGCGGCGCCCCGGTGGCGCACCCTGCTCAAGGTGGGCCCCGCGGTCGCCGAGGCCGTCTGGGCGAACGTGGCGCTCCGGGTCTTCTCCGGGTTCCTGCTGTTCTTCCTGCTCTTCCTGGTGCAGGACAAGGCGGTGCCGTGGCTGGCCGCGGGGACGCAGGACCCGTTCTTCGACATCACGAAGACGATCGCGCTGCTGGCGGCCGCGGCCGGGCTGGGCGGCCTGGTCGGCGCCGCCGTGGCCAACTGGACGCGCAACCACGCGCCGCAGCTCATCGTGCTGGTCACGCTGGCCGTGACCGTCGCGACCGCCATCGGGACCGCGATCTTCTTCGGCCTGTGGACCGCGCTGGCCATCTCGCTGATCACGGCCTTCGCGCAGGAGCTGGGCAAGCTCGCGCTCGACGCGATCGTGCAGCGGGAGATCGGCGAGGAGGTGCGCTCGTCCACGTTCGGCGTGGTCGAGGCGATGCTCCAGCTCGCCTGGGTGTTCGGCGGCCTGGTCGGGCTGGTGCTGTCGCTGTCCCAGAGCAGCCTGGCCGGGCTGGTCACGCTGGCCGTCGCTCTGACGGCCGCGCTCGGCTGGCTGCTGATCGCCAGGAGGAAGCGCGTGCGCGCGACCGACGCCAAGCTCCACAGGGAACGGGCCGAGGCCGGCGAGCGCGACCCTCAGCGCTCCGACGCCCTCGACCCGACCAAACCCCTCACCAACCCCAACGGCTGAGACGACCCCTGGGGCGCGGTCGGTCAGGCGTCGAGGTCGTCGGCGACGGCCCTGAGCACCTGTGCGATCTTCTTGGCATGCGCCGCGTCCGGCTGCTTGCCGCGCTGGTAGGAGGTCGAGACGCCGTCGAGCAGCTTGATCAGGTCTTCGACGATGACGACCATCTCGTCCGGCTTCTTGCGCTTGCCCTTGGGCTTGACCTTGGCCAGGGTCGGCGGCTGCTCCAGGATCCTGACCGACAGCGCCTGCTGGCCACGACGCCCTTCGGCCACCCCGAACTCGACCTTCTGACCAGGCTTGAGCGGCCCCGCACCGGTGGGCAGCGCGGATGAATGCACGAAGACCTCACCGCCGTCGTCGCGGGTGAGGAAGCCGAATCCCTTGTCGGCGTCGTACCACTTGACCTTGCCACTCGGCACAGGAGGACCTCGTTCAAACAGTCGAAAAGATGGATGGATGTAGGTTATGCCCCTGAGCGCGCCAGGGCGACCGGGTAAATCCCGAACAATTACCGGAGTTCATCATGCTTGCGCCAACCGGCGAACCAGGCGGCGAATTCGGTCAGGTCGGCCAGCGCCACATCTGTTCCGTGTTCACGCAGCTCTCCCACCGTGTAAGGGCCGGTCGCGACTGTCACGCTCACGGCGCCGCCCGCACGTGCCGCCTCGATGTCCGCGACATGGTCACCAACATAAGCCGCCGCGCCGAACTGCGCGAGAGCCGAACCCTTGGCCGCACCGAAGACCGAGCCGACCACTTCGTCCACGGCGAGGCCGAGAAGCTTGACCGTGCCGATGGCGTCCCGCAGGTTCTTGCCGGTCACCACGATCACCCGGCCGCCGGCGGCGCGTACGGCCTCGATCGCGTCGTACGCGCCCGCCATGGCCGTGTGCACCGGCACCCCCATTTCCGGATATATCTCCCTATAGAGGTCGGCGGCCGCCGCGACCTCCTCGAGAGGCAGCCAGTTGGCCAGCTCCATCTCCAGCGGCGGGCCCAACCTCCTCACCACTGCCGCGGAGTCAATGGTCACGCCCAAACGCACGGACAGCTCGTCGTAAACGGCGGCGATCCCCGCTCGTGTGTCAGCCAATGTCATGTCGAGGTCGAATCCCACCGAAGTCATCACATGTGCAGGATGCCAAACGGCGTCCAAGCACACGTAACGGCGGTCCCCTACTGACAGCCCTGTTGTGGGACCGTAAGAATGCGATGAAAGGAATTACTTATCGGAGAGGAGCGGCTGTGACCGAACCCCCCAAGCCGCCACACGCCGGAGACCGGCTCGTCGCCTCCTCCGCCCCGCCGCGCCCGCACCGGCCCGCCAGACCGGCCCGTCCGACGGTGACGGCCTGGCACCGGACCGTGTCGGCCCTCGCCTATCTGGTCAAGGTCGCCTCCAGGGTCGCCGCGCTGATCATGGTGCTGTACGCGGTGTTCACGGTGTTCAAGGCCAACCCCGCCAACGTCTGGTACCAGTTCGTGGAGTCGCTCGCCGCATCGCTGTCGCTGGGCCTGGCCAACCTGTTCGAGCTCGCCGACCCGCGCTGGACGACGCTGGTCAACTGCGGCCTCGCCGCGGTCGTCTGGCTGATCATCGGCTCCGCCCTCGCGGGCCTGATCCGGCGCGCCGCTCCATGAGCGCGCTCCGCCGCTTGCGGCCACCCGCTGGACGCATCCGCCGTTAGGACTACCCTCAACCTGGAGGTACCAGGATAAACATGACCAAATCAACCCGTGAGCGGATCATCGATGAGGCCCTGCGGCTGTTCGCCGAGCGGGGCTACTCCGCCACTTCGGTAGCGGAGATCGAGGCCGCCTCAGGGCTGTCTCCCGGCGCCGGAGGGCTCTACCGGCACTTCAAGTCCAAGTACGAGGTGCTGGCCGCGGCGATCAACGAGCACGCCAGCCGCACCAGGAGCCAGGTGGCGGAGAGCCTGGCCGAGCTGAGCGCCATGGAAGCGTCGGTGGACCTGGAGGAGCGGCTGTCCCACGTGTGCCGCGCCGGGCTGGCCAAGGTGCGCGAGGAGTCCGAGCTGACCCGGGTGTTCTTCCGCGACCTGAGCCAGTTCCCCGAGCTGGTCGCCGTGGTGCGGGAGGGGCTGCTGCAGCCCATGTTCGACGCGATCGTGACCTGGTTCAGGGCGCAGCCCGAGTACAGGGACGTCGAGCTCGACTGGACGGGCATCTCGGCGGTGCTCGGCGGCTCCGTGGTGCACTACCGCCTGTTCCAGGAGACCGTGGGCGAGCTGCCGGGGCACGCCGACAAGGACCAGTTCGTCGCCGCCTGGGTACGCCTGGCGGTCGGGCTCCTCCCGAGCCCCGCGCCGGTCAGCTGACGTCGAGCAGCCGGTAGGCCAGCCACGCCACGCCCAGCCCGGTCCCTATCATGAACATCGTGCCGCTGACGTCGTAGAACTGCGTGAAGAACGCCTGCAGCCCCGGCTCGCTCCCCACCCGCAGCCCCCCGACGAGCACGCCGCCCACCGAGTAGCCGAGCAGCGGCGCGCCGATCCCGAGCAGCTTGTCGCCCGGCTTCCAGCTCTCGCTGAACAGCACGATCACCGCGCCGGCCGCCCACACCAGCACGGGGATCTCGAAGATCGCCACCGGCGGCAGGTCGAACGGCAGCAGCAGCGCCGCCAGCACCAGGATGACCATCGCGGCGGTCTCGCGCGAGTGCTCCTTGACGATGGTCCTGGCGTCCCTGCCGCCGGTCGCCATCGGGTTCGCGCTGGACTCCGCAGCTGGAAGTCCGCTGCGAGAGGGCATGGCCAGCCTGCGCAGCCCGGCGAACGGCAGCCCGCGGCCCGGCCGCCCGCCGAGGCTCTCCTGAGCGATCCTCCGGTACGTCCGCACGCCCGGAGGCACGTCACCGTCGTCCACGATCGCGGGAAACCGCCTTGTGGACGCGGCATCATGTTCTGCGGCAGCCGAGGGAGTAGAACCGTGAGCCGCGGTCCCAGGGACTCCCGCCGCCGCGGCGCGCTTCGTGGGTACGCCCGCCTCGGCCAGCCGGCGAGCCTCGCGCTCCACCAGGGCCACCGGGTCGCCGAACCTGGCCAGCACCTTCGACACCTCGCGGGCGTTCTGGCTGCCGTGCCGCTCGACCTCGATCCTGGCCCGCAGCCGCTTGGCGAAGTCGAGCCGCTGATCGGCCCTGAGCACGCCGTGGGCGGCGTCGGCCGCCTTGGAGACGTAGTTCAGGACGAGCTGGCCCGCGCGCTCTATCACGTCTAGCCATGCTGCCCCAATCAGGGGGGACATACCATGGCAACGATGGAGTTCACGGAGTGGATCAGGGGGCGCACGGACGAACAGCTACGGGCGCTCGTCTCCGCGCGGCCCGAGCTGATCACTCCGGTGCCCGCGCATCTGGAAGGGCTGGCGTCGCGGGCAGGCAGCCCGTCGGCGATCGGCAGAGTGCTCGACCGGCTCGACCGTTTCACGCTCGCCGTCGTGGAGACGCTGGCCGTACAGGACGGTCCGGTGTCCGAGGAACGGCTGCGCGAGCTCGTGAGCGCGGCCCTGGGCGGCGATCGGCCAGGCGCCGACGCCGGGCCCGCGCTGTCGGCGGCGCTCGACAGGCTGTGTGACCTGGCGCTGGTCTACGGGTCCGACGACGCGCTCGACCTCGGCCCCGGTGTGCGCAAGGTGCTCGAGGACCCGGCGGGGCTCGGGCCGAGGGCGGTCGACGCGTTCCGGCATCACCCGCCGGAGCAGCTCGACGAGATGGCCGACGACATCGCGCCGGACACCCGCGGCTCAGGCAAGGAACGGCTGGCGGCCGCGCTGGCCGAGCCCGCCGCGCTCATCGAGTCCGTCTCGCCCGAGGCCAGGGGCGCGCTCGACCAGCTCACCTGGGGTCCGCCGACCGGGCGCGTGCCCAACGCCAGGCGCGAGGTACGCGTGGCGTCCGCCCGTTCGCCCATCGAGGAGCTGCTGGCCAGGGGGCTGCTGGCGGCCACGGGCGAGGAGAGCGTGACGCTGCCCCGCGAAGTGGGGCTCCACCTGCGTGGCGGGCGGGTGCACCGTGATCTGCTGGCCGTCCCGCCCCCGCTCGAAGGGGCCACGCGTGACAAGGACCTGGCCGACCGCACGGCGGCGGGGCAGGCGTTCTCGTTCGTCAGGTCGGTCGAGGAGCTGTGCGACCGGTGGAGCGTCGATCCGCCGGGCGTGCTGCGCACCGGCGGCCTCGGCGTGCGCGATCTGAAACGCACGGCGAGCGAGCTGGATCTGCCCGAGTGGGTGGCGGCGCTGGTGGTCGAGGTCGCGCACGCGGCCGGGCTGATCGCGGCCGGCGGCGGCGTGGACGGCGAGTGGCTGCCGACCTCCGGCTACGACCTGTGGCGGGTCAGGGCGACCGCCGACCGGTGGGTCGCGCTCGCGTCCACGTGGCTGCAGATGGACCGCGTGCCCGGCCTGGTGGGTGAGCGGGACGAGCGTGACAGGCCGCTCAACGCCCTGCACACCGACCTGCGCCGCGCCTCCCTCCCCGGGGTCAGGGCCGCCACGCTGGGCGTGCTGGCCGCCGCGCCGGGCCTCGCGCCCTCACGTGACTCCGTGCTCGAACGACTGGCGTGGGAGCAGCCGCGCCGCAAGGGGCCGTTGCGGGAGCGGCTCACCGAGTTCACCCTGCGCGAGGCCGAGCAGGTGGGCGTGACCGGGCTGGGCGCGCTGTCGACGCACGGGCGGGCGCTGCTCGACGGCGGCGAACCGGCCGAGGTGCTGGCGCCGCTGCTGCCCGAGCCCGTCGATCACGTGCTGCTCCAGGCCGACCTCACCGCCGTCGCTCCAGGGCCGCTCACGAGCGAGCTCAACCGCTGGATGACGCTCACCGCCGACGTGGAGTCGAAGGGCGGTGCGACGGTCTACCGGTTCAGCGAGAGCTCGATCCGGCGGGCGCTCGACGCCGGGCACGGGGGCGAGGAGCTGGTGTCGATGCTGGCCCGCCACTCGGCCACGCCGGTGCCGCAGGCGCTGTCGTACCTGGTGACCGACGTGGCCAGGCGCCACGGCCGCATCCGCGTGGGCACCGCGAGCGCGTACATCCGCTGCGACGACCCCGCGCTGCTCGACCAGATCACCGCCGACCGGCGCTCCGCCGCGCTGCGGCTGCGCCGGCTGGCCCCCACCGTCATCGCCTCCCGCTCGTCCAGGGCGGCGCTGGTCGACTCGCTGCGTGCCATGGGGTACGCGCCCGTGGCCGAGTCGCTCGACGGCGACGTGATCATCTCCCAGCTCGACAGCCGCCGTACCGAGGGGCCCGCGCCGGTCCGTACCGTCTCCTCGGGCAACGGCCTGGACCCCGAGGTGGCGGTGGCGGCCGTACGCGCCATGCGGGCCGGCGACGCGGCGCACCTGGCGCGGCGCGAGCCCGTGGAGGCGCCGGGCGGCCAGGTGCCGCGCGGGCCCGCGACGGCCACCATCTCGGCCCTGCAGGAGGCGATCAAGCAGGGCGTACGCGTGTGGATCGGCTACCTCGACTCCCAGGGCAACGCGACCTCGCGCATCCTGGAGCCGGCCCGGATGGAGGGCGGCTACCTGACGGCCTACGACGAGACCCGGGCCGCCGTCCACCGCTTCGCCCTCCACCGCATCACCGGCGTCGCCGGCCTCTGACCTCCCTGCCTGCCCCGCCGGGCGGCGCCGGGGCCTTGGCCCTTTCGTGCCACGCAGCGCCGTGACGGTGGCGGCAGGCGCGCGGCCCGCAGCTCCGAGGCGAGCGGGCAGGGATGCGATGAGCGCTGTATCAGGGGCCGGTGGCAGTGGTGGCGGCCAGGGCGATCAGGGTGCGGGCGTGGGAGTCGTCGCGTTTGCCCGCCTGACGGAGCAGCAGCGCCAGCGATCCCCTGGCCACCGTCGCCGTGGGCCCGTCGCAGGATGCCAGCCGCCGTAGGTGCCGCAGCGCGTCGACCGGGTACCTGACGGACAGCCCGCCGCCCAGCGCCACCGCCGCCGCCGCGGCCCGCGGGTCCCCGGGCTCGTCGGCCCAGGCCAGCGCGAGCCGCAGCGCCTCAGGGGCGAGCGTGTCGTCGGCGCACATGTACGACAGCGCGTTCCCCGCCGCCAGCGGCTCCGCGCCACCTCCCCGCGCCCACACCTCCAGGAACTCCTCCCGGACCTCCCCCAGCGAGTACGCCGCCAGCGACGCCACGCCCTCCGAAGCCCGTACCGACTCCTCGAGCCCCTCCAAGGGCAGCGACCGCACCCATTCGCGCAGCGGCTGCCACAGCCAGAACCCGTACCGTCCGGCCAGCTCGGCGAGCACCTGGCCACGGTGGCGCGGCGACAGGAAGCCCACCCGCCCCTCGTGGGAGCCGAGCAAAGGGTGAGGAGCCCCGGCCGGCTGCGGCCCGCGCTTCTCGTGCGTCTGACAGATCCGCTCGAGCCGGGCGAACTGCCGCTCGAAGACCGGCTCGGCCGCCCCGTACAGGAACGCCAGCGCCGCCGCCTCCCGCACCTCGTGCGGTGGCGGCTTGGTGTCGAACCAGGCCGTCACCTCCTCCCCTGCCGGCTCCTCGTCCTGCGCCTGCCGCGTGGCCAGGCTCACGACCTCGGACGGAGTCGGCAGGACCAGCGCCAGGTCCCTGGCCCGGGCCAGCTCCTCCGGGGTCCGCACGGCACGCACGTCGTACGTCCTCAGGCAGAAGTCGAACAGCTCCCCGGGGTCGGGCGCGGACCACGGCTGCTCCACCTCGACCGCCTGCGAGGGTGCGCCGTTCCTGGTGATGACCAGGTACGAGCCCAGCTCGGCCAGCTTGCGCGCCAGGTTGACCAGCTCGACCGTGTCGGTGCTCTCCGCGATCCAGTCGTGCAGCAGGTACGCCCTGCCCGGCTCGTACTCGGTCCTGGACAGCAGCTCGGCGGCGGTGCGGGCGGGCGAGAGCACGGTGATCGCGTCGCCGTCGGCCAGGGACATGCGGGAGAGCAGGGCCATGGCCCCCGATCGTTTGCCCGTCTCCTCCTCGCCCACGAGCACGAGCAGGTGGCGGACGGAGAGCCGGCGCACCGCCTCGGGGAAGCAGTCGGGCTCCAGGTAGGAGCGCAGGAGCGCGTCCGCCTCCCGCCTGCTGAGATCTCTGGTGACCGGCGCCGCGACCGACCGTACGTAGTCGGAGATGGTTATGAGGTGCCGGCGGAGCGTTCTGTCGTCGAGATCGATCTCGCCCGATTCAGGCGTTTCGGCCACGAAAGTCACCTCAGGGTTGACTGGAAACTTTTCTACGGAAAATATCGTCGCCTAACAAGTTTTTTCGCTTAATACCAGACGGTCGCACAGCGTCACGAACCCTGTCCGACCAGGCTTTCCGCGCGGGACTCACCGCCAGGGCCGCTGTCGCGGACATGTCGATCATGCCCTCCATTGCTCTCGGCAGGCCCCACGGCCCCTAGATCTCCACCATTACACGATCTAGACGAACGAGAGAACAAGAATAGCCACAAGGGAGATATATCGCCATTTACTCCCCCACCCCGCCCCGTCCACTGAGAGTAGTCAAGACTTGACGGCAGAACCTCGATCACATCAGGTTGGGCATGTGATGAGCGAGCAAACGTTGGGCCGGTTGGCCGAGGAGTCATGGGGCCGCTTCGACGATCACGACGCGGTCTTCTACGAGGGGGTCTGGCATCGCAGTCACGTGCTCGCCGAGCGGGCGCGCCGGATGTGCGGCGGCTTCGTCGAGGCGGGGATCAGGCCAGGTGACCGGGTGGTCGTGATGATGGCGACCTCGCCGGAAGTGCCGCTGATCTACCAGGCGCTCTGGGCCGCTGGCGCGGTGGTGACGCCGGTGGTGTTCCTGGTGGGCGCCGAGGAGTTGCGGCACATCCTGCTCGACAGCGGCGCGTCCGCGATCGTCACCTCGCCCGAGCTGGTGGAGACCGTACGGGCTGCCGCCGCCGATATCCCGATTTATGTGGACACGGACGAGCTGGAACGGGCGCCCGAACGCGGCCCGGTGGCCCGGGACCCGGGTGATCTGGCGGCCCTCATGTACACCGGCGGCACGACCGGCAAGGCCAAGGGTGTCATGCTGAGCCACCGGGGGCTCTGGAAGGTGGCCAAGGACGTCTGGGACACCTCCCATCAGGAAGGGAAGAGCCGCGCCCTGCTGCCCGTGCCGCTCTCCCACGCGTACGGGCTGATCATCTCGGTCGCCTCCATGCACGCCACGGAGCCGCAGCAGGCGGTGCTGATGCGCCGGTTCGAGCCGGAGGCGTTCCTCAGGCTGGCCGCCGAGCAGCGCGTCCAGTTCGGCACCGTCGTGCCCACCATGATCCAGCTGCTCCTCGCCGAGCCGCTCGAGTCGCACCCGCTGCCCGACCTCTCGTACCTCACCTGCGGCGCGGCGCCGCTCGGGAGGGACGTGCTGGAGGAGTTCGAGCGCAGGATGCCGGGCGTGCGGATCCTCGAGGGGTACGGCCTGACCGAGACCAGCGCCGTCACCACGTTCAACCCTCCGGACGGGCGCAAGGCGGGCAGCGTCGGCCTGCCGCTGCCCGGCTACACGATCACCATCCGCGACGGCGACGGCGAGGCGGTGGAGATGGGGGACGTCGGCGAGGTCTGCGTCTCGGGGGACTCGCTGATGCTCGGTTACTGGGGCGAGCACGAGCCGGACCCCGAGGGCACCGCGCTGGTCGGCGGCGAGCTGCGTACCGGCGACATCGGCTGCCTGGACGACGACGGCTACCTCTACATCGTCGACAGGAAGAAGGACCTGATCATCCGCGGCGGCTTCAACGTGTTCCCGCGCGACGTCGAGGACGCGCTCAACCGGCACCCCGACGTGGTGGTCTCGGGCGTCGTGGGGCGGCCCGAGCCGCGGATCGGCGAGGAGGTCGTGGCGTTCGTCCAGCTCCGGCAGGGGGCCTCGGTGACGGCCGAGGAGCTCATCGAGTGGGCGCGCGAGCGGGTGGGGCGGGTGAAGTATCCACGGGAGGTGCGGTTCGTGGACTCGGTACCGGTCACGAGCGTGCTCAAGCTCGACAGGAAGGCCCTGCGGGCGCGGCTCTAGATCCCCCTCATCCCCTTGCCGGATCGCACACTCAGGTCAGGCACGTCGCATTTCCGTGATAAGTGTTGACGTGTCTGGAGGTGACCATGAGCCAGGAAGATCCGTCGGGCTATCCGTACCAGCCCTATGGCGCGCCCTACGGTGAGCAGCCGCCCCCGCAGTACGGGTACGGCTACGGCTATCCCCCGCCGCCGCGCAACGAGGGGCCCAGCGCCAACGCGATCGTCTCGCTCGTGCTCAACCTCCTCGCGCTCGTCTCGTGCTGCAACATCCTCGGCCTGCCCGGCGCGATCCTGGCCGGCCTGGCACTCGGCAAGGCCCGCACGGAGCCGCAGGCCGCCCGCACGATGGTGATCTGGAGCTGGGTCCTGTTCGGGGTCGGCTTCGTGCTGGGCATCGCTGTCTTCCTCTTCCTGGGCCTGGCCGGCTACCTGGACGACCACTCCTGAGCCCGGCCACAGCACTTCGGCGGGGCTTCTTGGACTAATCCGGGCTCGCGGGTTGTTGGAGTCTCGGAGCGGGGGAGCCGGGATCAGGAGACGATGGTCCTGTTGCGCGAGGCCCCCGTACGACACCACGGAGAATCCCAGTGAGCGATGGACCGCTGATCGTCCAGTCGGACAAGACGCTGCTGCTCGAGGTCGACCACGAACGCGCGGGCGAGTGCCGCAAGGCGATCGCGCCGTTCGCCGAGCTCGAGCGCGCTCCCGAACACGTGCACACCTACCGCGTCACCCCCCTGGCCCTCTGGAACGCCCGCGCCGCCGGACACGACGCCGAGCAGGTCATCGACACGCTGATCAGCTTCAGCCGCTACCCCGTGCCGCACGCGCTGCTGGTGGACATCGCCGAGACCATGGCCAGGTACGGCCGGCTCCGGCTGGAGAAGGACCCGGTCAACGGCCTGGTGCTGACCTCCACCGACCGGGCGGTGCTGGAAGAGGTGCTGCGCTCCAAGAAGATCCAGCCGATGCTGGGCGAGCGGCTCGGCGCCGACTCGGTCATCGTGCACCCGAGCGACCGCGGCAACGTCAAGCAGGCCCTGCTCAAGCTGGGCTGGCCGGCGGAGGACCTGGCCGGCTACGTGGACGGCGAGGCCCACCCGATCAAGCTGCTGCAGGAGGGCTGGGCGCTGCGGCCGTACCAGCGGGAGGCGGCGGACGCGTTCTGGAACGGCGGCTCGGGTGTGGTCGTGCTGCCCTGCGGCGCCGGCAAGACCATCGTCGGCGCGGCCGCCATGGCGCACGCGCAGGCCACCACGCTCATCCTGGTGACGAACACGGTCTCGGCCCACCAGTGGAAGACCGAGCTGCTCAAGCGCACGTCGCTGACCGAGGACGAGATCGGCGAATACTCCGGCTCGAAGAAGGAGATCCGCCCGGTCACCATCGCCACGTACCAGGTGATGACGACCAGGCGGAAGGGCGTCTACTCGCACCTGGAGCTGTTCGACGCCCGCGACTGGGGCCTGATCGTCTACGACGAGGTGCACCTGCTGCCCGCGCCGATCTTCAGGATGACCGCCGACCTGCAGGCCCGCAGGCGCGTGGGGCTGACCGCGACGCTGGTGCGCGAGGACGGGCGCGAGGGCGACGTGTTCTCGCTGATCGGTCCCAAGCGGTACGACGCGCCCTGGAAGGAGATGGAGAACCAGGGCTGGATCGCGCCCGCCGACTGCGTGGAGGTGCGTGTCACGCTGACGGACGAGGAGCGGCTGGCGTACGCGATGGCCGAGTCGGAGGAGCGCTACCGCTTCTGCGCCACCACGCCGTCCAAGACGCACGTGACCGAGGCGCTGGTCCGCCGCCACCTCGGCGAGCAGGTGCTGGTCATCGGCCAGTACATCGACCAGCTCGACGAGCTCGGCGAGCACCTCAACGCGCCGGTCATCAAGGGCGAGACCCGGATCAAGGAGCGGGAGCGGCTCTACCAGGCGTTCCGCGACAAGGAGATCCAGGTGCTGGTGGTGTCGAAGGTGGCCAACTTCTCCATCGACCTGCCGGAGGCGGCCATCGCCATCCAGGTGTCGGGCACGTTCGGCTCACGCCAGGAGGAGGCCCAGCGGCTCGGGCGGGTGCTGCGGCCCAAGGCCGACGGCGGGGGCGCCCGGTTCTACACGATCGTGAGCAGGGACACGGTGGACCAGGAGTTCGCGGCGCACCGTCAGCGGTTCCTGGCCGAGCAGGGGTACGCGTACCAGATCATCGACGCTGACGACGTGTTCGGCGAGGTGTGATGCCCGGCCGCTCACCTCGAGCGGCCAGGCATGTTCAACGTGGCGTCACGTCCACGAGACTCCTCGGGCCGAAGACAATCGAACCACCCCCCTCACCTGCGTACTATCACGCCGCCTGCGACATACCCCCATGATCCGACAAACCCACCTGATATGCCCGATTTTTTCGGTATTGGCCGTTAGTGGCCAGTCGGAGGGGGCTCGCTACGCCGAGGGCTGGGGCCTGGTTTCTATCGCACCATCAGACCGCCGAGGAACAGCACGCCCTCCGCGACGATCCAGGAGAGCACGCCCGCGCCCATGATCCGCCCGAACGCGCGCGGGTCGTTCCTGGACCACGGGAGGAGCCAGGCGGCCACCGTGCAGCAGGCGGCGAGCACGGCGAACAGCCCTGACACCGTGGAGACCGTGCCGAGACGTTGTGAGCACGTCGAAGCGGACTCGCCGCCCGCGCAGAACGCCTCCAGGCCCCAGTCCGCGAACACCGACAGCGCCCAGAGGGCTGCAAGCAGGAAACTCGCGATCGTGGGGATGATCGGCGAGAAACGCAGCTGAATCCGCGCCACCACCCGTCCCTACCCCGCCCGGACGACCGCTACTCCGCCCGTCCCCCACGCACCTCCTCCCGCGCCGGTGCGGGACAGAAGTCCGTCAGACGCAGGGCCGGACACGGGCGGTAAATGCTTTGGAAGCCGCCCAGAGTCGCCACTAGACTGGCCGATTCGCTGCCTTTACCACCTCCGAAACCAGCCAGGGAGGCGCTTTCGCATGCCCGGACACCAGTTGGCTCCCGACATACCTTCCGACGTGCTCGCCGCCGAGCAGGCCCACCTGGCAGAGTCCAGAGCCGCGCTCAAGGCCATGCGCGCACACGCCCAGTCGCTGTCCGCCGACGCGGCGGGTGACTGGGTCTCGCAGCAGATCCTCCAGGCCCTCCTCGACCAGCGGGTGGCTGCGCTCGCCGACCATCCCGACACGCCGCTGTTCTTCGGCCGCCTGGACCGCGCCTCGGACGACGACCTCCCGAGCACGATCTACGTCGGCCGCCGCCACGTGCACGACGGCCACAGCAAGCCCCTGGTCATCGACTGGCGCGCCCCGGTGTCGCGGGCGTTCTACCAGGCCAGCCCCGCCGACCCCATGAGCGTCGTACGGCGGCGCCGCTTCGGCTACCACGGCGGCGCGCTGACGGCGTTCGAGGACGAGCCGCTCGGCGAGGGCGTCGAGATCGGCCCGTCGAAGATCCTCACCGAGGAGATCGAACGCCCCCGAACCGGCCCGATGCGCGACATCGTCGCCACGATCCAGCCGGACCAGGACGAGATCGTCCGCTCCGCCCTCGCCCAGACGGTATGCGTCCAGGGTGCCCCGGGCACCGGGAAGACCGCCGTGGGCCTGCACCGGGCGGCGTACCTGCTGTTCACCCACCGCGAGCGCCTCGCCAGGGCCGGCGTCATGATCGTCGGACCCAACCGCGCCTTCCTCTCCTACATCTCCTCCGTGCTCCCCGCGCTCGGCGAGGTCAAGGTCGACCAGACCACGGTCGCGGGACTGCTCGGCGAGCACGCGGCGCCGGAGGACCCGATGGTGGCGGCCGTGAAGGGCGACGCCAGGATGGCGCCGGTGCTCGAGCGCGCGCTCTGGCTGCACATCGTGAAGCCGGAGGAGGGCATCGTCTTCACGAAGGGGGCGTACCGCTTCCGGGTGGCCGACTACGAGGTACGCGAGATCGTCGCCTCCCTGCGCGGCACGACGCGATACAACCCGGGCCGGGCGGCGCTGGCCCAGCGACTGGCCCATATGGTGCTGGTGCGAATGGAGCAGCGCGGCGAATCGCCCGACGACCGAGTGCAGGACGCCGTGGCCAGGTCGAAACCGGTGAAGCAGCTCGTGGATACGGTCTGGCCAAAACTAACGCCAGAACAGGTCCTTTATCGCCTGCTCTCCGACCCGGAATTTCTCGCTGCAGCCGTCAAAGCAGCTAAATCCGATTTGTCGCCTGAAGAGCAAGAAATGCTCATTTGGCGGAAGCCGTACCGGAGCTGGAAGTCCGCCAAATGGTCGGCCGCTGACGCCGCGCTCCTGGACGAGCTCCGCGACCTGATGGAACGCACCCCGTCCCTCGGCCACCTGGTGGTGGACGAGGCCCAGGACCTCTCGGAGATGCAGCTGAGAGCGCTCGGCCGCCGCTGCCGCAACGGCTCGGCCACCGTACTCGGAGACCTGGCCCAGGGCACGACCCCGTGGTCGACCAGCTCCTGGAAGTCGGTGCTCGAGCACCTGGGCCAGCGCGAGGGCGAGGTGACCGAGCTGACGCTCGGCTTCCGCGTGCCGAGGGAGGTCCTCGACTACGCTGCCCACCTGCTCCCCTCCATCGCCCCCGACCTGGCCGCGCCCCGCTCGCTCCGCCCGGGCGTCGGCTCGCTCACCGTGCGTCCCGGCGGCTCGGTCGCGGAGGCGGCCGCGGAGGCCCTGGCCAAAGAGGGCTCCATCGGCGTCATCGTCCCGGACGCCCTGGTCGCCGACGTCTCGCGCGCGCTGGCCGGCGTTCCCCATGCCGTGCTCGACCCGGACTCCGCCGAGGAGCACCGCCTGCTGATCGTCCCCGCGACCCTGGCCAAGGGCCTGGAGTACGACCACGTCATCGTCGTGGAGCCCGCGGACATCGTCGCGGCCGAGCCCCGGGGCCTGGCCAGACTGTACGTGGTGCTGACCCGAGCGGTGACGTCGCTGACGGTCCTGCACGACAAGCCGCTGCCCGCGCAGCTGCCGACGTAGCCGCGCGATCACCTGACCGGCGGCGGGCACGGCCGCTTCTAGGATGGCTGGGCAAGCAGCTCTCACCCTAGGAGGATGCCGTGCCCGCACCGCTGCCACACGAATACCTGCCGTCGGTTCCCGCGCTCGTGGTCGAGAGCGACGACGTCCGGGACGGCGAGAGGCTGAGCGACCTCCACGCCTTCAACGACTGGGGCATGACGGGCCAGAACCAGTCGCCCCATCTCCGCTGGTCGGGCGCGCCCGCCGAGACCCGTGGCTACGCGGTCACCTGCTACGACCCCGACGCCCCCACGGGCAGCGGCTTCTGGCACTGGCTGCTGTTCGACCTGCCTGCCTCCGTGACCGAGCTGCCCGGGGGCGCGGGCACCGGCCCCGAGTTCAAGGGCCTGCCCGCCGGGGCGGTCCACGCCCGCAACGACTACGGCAAGAAGGAGTACGGCGGCGCGGCCCCGCCTCCCGGCGCCCCGCACCGCTACGTCTTCACGGTCCACGCGCTGGGGGTCGACAAGCTGGGCGTGGACGGCGACGTCAGCGCGGCGGTGGTGGGCTTCAACATCACCGCCAACACCCTGGCCCGCGGCCACATCATTCCCGTCTACGGGGTATGACCAGCGGATCTGTCATGAGACGCACAAGGGCGGCCCGGGAAGACCCGGACCGCCCTTCGCTCTTGCGGCGAGGAGAGACCTAGAAGTCCATGTCGCCGCCGCCCGGCATGGCCGGAGCGGCAGGGGTCTTCTCGGGCTTCTCCGCGATGACGGCCTCGGTGGTGAGGAAGAGCGCCGCGATGGAAGCGGCGTTCTGCAGCGCGGAGCGCGTCACCTTGGCCGGGTCGAGGATGCCCGCCTCGAACATGTTGACGTACTCGCCGGAAGCGGCGTTCAGGCCCTCACCCGGGGTGAGGTTGCGAACGCGCTCCACCACGACGCCGCCCTCGAGGCCGGCGTTGACGGCGATCTGCTTCAGCGGCTCCTCGAGGGCCTTGCGCACGATCGCCGCGCCCGTGGCCTCGTCACCGTTGAGCTCGAGCTTGTCGAACGCCTTGGCGCCGGCCTGCAGCAGCGCCACGCCACCGCCGGGCACGATGCCCTCCTCGACGGCCGCCTTGGCGTTGCGCACGGCGTCCTCGATGCGGTGCTTGCGCTCCTTCAGCTCGACCTCGGTCGCGGCGCCGGCCTTGATGACGGCCACGCCGCCGGCCAGCTTGGCCAGGCGCTCCTGGAGCTTCTCGCGGTCGTAGTCGGAGTCGGTGCGCTCGATCTCGGCGCGGATCTCGTTGACCCGGCCGGCGATCTGCTCGGCGTCACCGGCGCCGTCCACGATCGTGGTCTCGTCCTTGGTCACCACGACCTTACGGGCGCGGCCGAGCAGGTCGAGGGTGGCGTTCTCGAGCTTGAGACCGACCTCCTCGGCGATGACCTGGCCGCCGGTCAGGATGGCGATGTCGTTGAGCATGGCCTTGCGGCGGTCACCGAAGCCCGGAGCCTTGACCGCCACGGAGCGGAACAGGCCACGGATCTTGTTGACGACCAGGGTCGCCAGGGCCTCGCCCTCGATGTCCTCGGCGATGATCAGCAGCGGCTTGCCCGACTGGACGACCTTGTCGAGCAGCGGCAGCAGGTCCTTGTTGGCCGAGACCTTGCTGTTGACGATCAGGATGTACGGGTCCTCGAGCACGGCCTCCATGCGGTCCGAGTCGGTGACGAAGTACATCGACGTCATGCCCTTGTCGAAGCGCATGCCCTCGGTGAGCTCGAGCTCGAGGCCGAAGGTGTTGCTCTCCTCGACGGTGATGACGCCTTCCTTGCCGACCTTGTCCATCGCCTCGGCGATGAGCGAGCCGATCTCGGGGTCGGCGGCGGAGATGGAGGCGGTGGAGGCGATCTGCTCCTTGGTCTCCACGTCCTTGGCCAGCTTGGAGAGCTCCTCGCTGACGCGCTCGACGGCGGCCTCGATGCCCTTCTTCAGAGCCATCGGGTTGGCGCCGGCGGCGACGTTGCGCAGACCCTCACGCACCAGCGCCTGGGCGAGCACGGTGGCGGTCGTGGTGCCGTCGCCCGCGACGTCGTCCGTCTTCTTGGCGACTTCCTTGACCAGCTCGGCGCCGATCTTCTCCCAGGGGTCCTCGAGCTCGATCTCCTTGGCGATGGACACACCGTCGTTGGTGATCGTGGGAGCGCCCCACTTCTTCTCCAGCACGACGTTGCGGCCCTTGGGACCCAAGGTCACCTTGACGGCGTCGGCGAGCTGGTTCATACCGCGCTCGAGACCGCGCCGGGCGTCCTCGTCAAACGCGATCATCTTGGCTGCCATAAGGCTAGACCTCCCAGATGCAGGGTGGCTTGTCGTGGACCGAGCCGACGCCCGCGACGGCATGGGTCAGCGTCTCCTTCGGCAGACCCCATCGTCCCGATCCAATCGTTGGCACTCTGCATCAGAGAGTGCCAACGAACTGTTTAGCACTCTACCCTGCCGAGTGCAAGCGAGAGCCCACCCCCCGGGTGTTCCTTCCCTGGTGGGGAGGCGCCGACCCCCTGAACATGCGAGGGAGCGCCGTTGCCTGGACTGAGGAACGCAGGGAGCGTAGCGACCGGAGTGACGAGGGAAGGCAACGGCTCAAAGCGACCAAGCGCGCCTCTGCGGAGCAGAGGCCATGAACAGAGCGAGGGAGCGCCGTTGCCTGGACTGAGGAACGCAGGGAGCGTAGCGACCGGAGTGACGAGGGAAGGCAACGGCTCAAAGCGACCGAGCGCGCCTCTGCGGAGCAGAGGCCATGAACAGAGCGCGGCGAGCTGCCCCATGTAGCTCGCCGCACCCGAGTCGACGAAAGAAAGGTGGCAGGCTCGCACGGACTGCGCTACCGCGCGATCCTGCCGGTGCATACCAGGTGGGGCGTGTCAGACCGCGCGAACGGCCTCTGCCTGGGGACCCTTCTGGCCTTGCGTGATCTCGAACTCGACGCGCTGCCCCTGTTCGAGAGCTCTGTACCCGTCCATCAGTATCGCTGAGTAATGGACGAATACATCCTTACCACCGTCTACCGCGATGAAGCCGTAGCCCTTGTCCGCGTTGAACCACTTGACGGTGCCCTGCGCCACTTCCGACTCCTCTTACTGGGCCCACAGATCTCGCCCATTCCTCCGCGAGACCCGTAATCGACTGACATAACGGAAAATCAGCCAGACGATCGCCCTCGACCATACCTGTGGCACGGGGTTTGGCAACAGAGTCAATCCACAAAAGAAGCATTTCTCCGCATCCAAGCTCCATGAAACGTTCATTTGCCCTGGAAAAGCAGAAGGCGCCCACTAGGGGCGCCTTCAAGGATGTGATCTATAGCACTCAGCCGCCGGCGACCGCCGGGATGATAGAGATCTGAGTGCCCTCAGGGGCTGCAGTGTCGAGCCCCTCGGCGAATCGGACGTCCTCTTCCCCAACGTAAACGTTGACGAAACGACGAATCTTGCCCGATTCATCCAAAATTCTCGCGCCGATCCCCGGGTAGTCGGAGTCGAGCTTGATGAGGACGTCACGAAGAGTCGCGCCCTCGCCACTGACTTCCGCGTTACCCCCGGTGTACGTGCGCAGAATGGTGGGAATCCGCACAGTAACGCTCATGGTTAAACTCGCCTTTCCTGGTTGTCAGACAGCCGCGCGGAACGCGTCGAGGGAGGGCCGGATCACGGCCGTGGGCTTGGCGTCGTCGCTGATCGCGTCGAGCGTCTTGAGTCCGTCGCCGGTGTTGAGGACCACGGTCTCGGCCTCGGGATCGAGCCGCCCGCTCTCGGCGAGCTTCTTCAGCACGCCCACGGTCACCCCGCCCGCCGTCTCGGCGAACACGCCCTCGGTCGAGGCCAGCAGCTTGATCGCGGCCACGATCTCGGGGTCGGTGACGTCCTCGACGGCCCCGCCGGTGCGCCGGGCGATGTCCAGGACGTAGGGCCCGTCGGCCGGGTTGCCGATGGCCAGGGACTTGGCGATGGTGTCGGGCTTGACCGGCTGTACGACGTCGTGCCCCGCCTTGTACGCGGTGGAGACCGGCGAGCACCCGGCCGCCTGCGCCCCGAAGATCTTGTACGGCGTGTCCTCGACCAGGCCCAGCTGCACCAGCTCACGGAAACCCTTGTCGATCTTGGTGAGCTGCGAGCCCGAGGCGATCGGGATGACGATCTGCTCGGGCAGCCGCCATCCGAGCTGCTCCGCGATCTCGTAGGCCAGCGTCTTCGAGCCCTCGGCGTAGTACGGCCGCAGGTTGACGTTGACGAACCCCCACTTGTCGCCCAGCGGGTCGCCGATCAGCTCGGAGCAGAACCTGTTGACCTCGTCGTACGTGCCGTCGATGCCGATCAGCTTGCCGCCGAACACCCGGGCCATGGCGATCTTGGCCGCTTCGAGGTTGGCCGGGATGAACACGCACGCCTCGAGCCCGGCCCGCGCCGCCGCGGCGGTGACCGCGCCCGCGAGATTGCCGGTGGAGGAGCAGGAAAGCGTGTGGAAGCCGAAGTTACGCGCCGCCTCGACGGCGATGGCGACCACGCGGTCCTTGAATGAATGGGTGGGGTTGCCCGAGTCGTCCTTGACGTACAGGGACTTCAGACCGAGCGCGCGCCCAAGGTTTCCGGCCTTGACCAGTTTGGTCCATCCGGGGTTCATGTTGGGCTTACTGGCGACATCGACAGGAACGGGGAGCAACGACCGGTAACGCCAGATGTTGGATGGACCCGACTCGATGTCCGCGCGGGTCACGGTGCCGAAGGAATAGGCCGCTTCGAGCGGCCCGAAACACTCCAGACACGCGAAGCTGGGACCGAGGGGGTAACGCGTACCGCATTCGCGGCAGGACAGACCGACAGCAGGACCAAAGTCGAGCGACATGAAGCGAGGCCTTCCCTCATCTTCGCCCGCGGCCACCTTGACCGCAGACCGGAATTGGCACCTTGTCCCGGTCGGCCTCGCCAGGTCGCGAGCCTCAAGCCGGGAGGGTTGCCGGGGCTTCGTAGGGCCGGTCCCTCCACCCCTCTGGATGAGCAATATTCAGTTGTTGAAATGGACTCTACCTGCCCAGGGGGCCTAAATGGCCACTTGTCTCAGCAGGTGAGATGCGATGTCTCAACGATAGTCATCACCCAGCACGCCCTGCACGTATTTCCGCGCCTGGTGAATGCGCGACTTGGCGGTGCCGAGCGGGATGCCGAGCTGCTCGGCCACCTCGTTGTAGTCGAGCTGGACGATGTCGCGCAGCACCAGCGCCTGCGCCAGGTCCGGCTTGTCGGCCTCCAGCGCCTCCATGGCGTCCAGCAGGTCGAGCCGTGATCCGGCGATCACGCTCACCCGCCGCACGTCGGGCTTCTGCATGGGCAGCTCGTCGGAGCTCTGCTCGGCCGCCCTCCGCTTCAGCGACCTGTACGTGGTGCGCGCGCAGTTGGCCGTCACGATGTGGAGCCAGGTGCTGAACCTGGCCCTGCCCTCGAACCGCCCGATGTTGCGCGCCACGGCCAGCAACGTGTCCTGCGAGGCCTCCTCGGCGTCCTGGTGGTAGGGCAAGATCCGGGCGCAGTGACGCATCACATCGGGCTCGATCCGAGCCAGAAGTTCGCCAAGTGCGCGATGATCTCCGGCTGCGGCGGAACGTGCGAGTTCCTCGGTTAGCTCATCAAGCGCCATAGCTGGGATCCTATGGGCGAAGGGAGCCTAGATGAACAGCGTTCTGGTGGCCTCCAACAGAGGACCCGTCTCGTTCACCGTCTCCGACGACGGCGAGCTGACCATGAAACGCGGTGGCGGCGGCCTGGTGTCCGGGCTGTCCGGGGTGGTCAGGAAGGACGGCGTGCTGTGGGTCTGCGCGGCGCTGTCCGACGGCGACCGCAGCGCCGTCCGCCTGGCGCCCGGCGGCAGGATCGATCAGGCCGGCTACGACACGGGCCCGCTGCGCATGCTCGACATCCCGCCCGCCACCTTTCACCGGGCCTACAACTCCGTCGCCAACTCGACCCTGTGGTTCGTCAACCACCTGCTCTACGACATCCCCAACTCGCCCAACTTCGGCACGAGGTTCGAGCGCGAGTGGGAGTCGTACCGCGACTACAACGGCGCGTTCGCGCTGGCGCTGGCCGAGGAGGCCGGCCACGGCGCCCGCGTGATGGTGCAGGACTACCACCTGACGCTGACCCCGGCGATGCTCCGCGCCGAGCGGCCGGACCTGCGCATCGCCCACTTCAGCCACACCCCTTGGGCGCCGCCGGAATACTTCTCCCTGCTGCCCGACGAAGTGGCCGGAGAGGTCCTGGAGGGCATCCTGGGCGCCGATCATGCCGGGTTCCTCACCGACAGGTGGGCGCAGGCGTTCATGGACTGCTGTGAGGCGCTCCTGGGCGCGGAGGCCGACCGCGCCGGCCGCAGCGTCACCTACGAGGGCAGGACCACCCGCATCGGCGTGCACAGCCTGGGCGTGGACGGCGAGGCGCTGTGGGAGCGGGCCTGCGAGCCCGACGTCGAGTCGCACATGGCCGCGCTCAGGGAGCAGGTGGGCGACCGGCGGCTGATCGTCCGCATCGACCGCACCGAGCTGTCGAAGAACATCGTGCGCGGCCTGATCTCCTACCGCGAGTTCCTCGACGCGCACCCCGAGTGGCACGGGAAGGTGGTGCATCTGGCGTTCGCGTACCCGAGCCGGCACGACCTGCCCGAATACCGCGAGTACACCGCGTCGGTGCAGCGCCGCGCGCAGGAGATCGAGGACGAGTACGCCACCGAGGACTGGGACCCGCTGATCCTCAACGTCAACGACGACTACCCGCGCTCGCTGGCCGCGTACCGGATGGCCGACGTGCTGCTGGTCAACCCCATCCGTGACGGGATGAACCTGGTCGCCAAGGAGGGCCCGATCCTGTCGCCGCGCTGCGCGCTGGTGCTCTCACGGGAGGCGGGGGCGGCGGCCGAGCTGGGCCCGCACGCGCTGCTGGTGAACCCGTACGACATCAGCGGCACGGCCGCCGCGCTGCACCAGGCGCTCGTCATGCCGGAGGACGAGCGCCGGATGCGGCGCGACAAGCTGCACGCGGCGGCCACCGCCCTGCCGCCGCAGAAGTGGCTCGCGGCCCAGCTCGACGCGCTCGCCGAGATCTGACGCACTCGCCGGGATCCGGCGAGTGCGTCAGTTCCAGTCGGCGTTCTTGAGCGTGTCGGCCAGGCCCGGCGTGTTCCACTGGTCGACGACCAGGATCTTGCTCTTCGGCAGGTACCACTCGCGCTGCGTGAAGCGCGCGTGCACCTTGTTGCCGGAGTAGGAGACGCACGTGGACTTCCACGCGTTGTACGTGGCCTTGTGCCCCGCGCCGACCTGGCGCAGGCCCCTCGTCACCGTCGGGCCGATGAGCTCGCCCCACTTGGGGTTGAACGGGCAGGGCTGCACGTCGCTGGCGGTGTAGAAGGGGTTCTTGCCGGTGTAGGGCCCGAATCCCTCGGCGCCGCGCTTGATGTACTTGGGGCCGAAGACGTAGAACGCGTCACACCTGGACGAGCCCCAGCCCTGAGGCTTGGCGCACTTGCCGGTCACGACCTGGACCGCGTCGGTGCCGGTGCCGTAGACCTTCCACTGGATGGGGATGTAGAGGGTCAGGCCGTTGCGCAGCTTGAGCGGCTGCGCGGTCGCGGCGTTCGCGGGCACGGCGGCGAGGAGGGCGGCCGCGGCCACGGCCGAGGCGGCGAGGTATCGCTTGAACATGCGCCCGACCCTAGGGATCGGGACTTGCAAACCAATCACGAATGGCTGAAAGCGGACGCAAGTTCGTGCAGCAGGGCCACCACTCCGTCCGGCCCGTCCACCACGATGTCGGCCTGCTCGGCCAGGGCGGTGACCTCGGCGGAGCCGCTGCACACGGTCACGCCGGGCAGCCCGGACGCGCGTACGGCCGCGAACGCGGCCAGGTCGCCCAGGTCGTCGCCGACGAACATGACGGACCTCGCGGCCCGCTCGGCCAGGAACAGGCTGAGCGCCTGCCCCTTGTCCATGCCGGGCGGCCGCAGCTCCAGCACGAAGCGCCCGGGCTCGACCACCAGGTCGTGCTTCCCGGCCAGCTCGGCCAGCGGCTCGCGCAGCCTGGCCAGCGCGCCCTCGGGGTCGGGACTGCGCCTGGTGTGCACGGCCACGGCCCGGACCTTGTCCTCTACGGTCACGCCCTCCAGGGCGAGCTTGTCGAGCAGCAGCGGCAGCTCCGCCTCCGCCCTGAGCACGCCCGCAGGGGGCGGGGGGCCGGAGATCCGGCCGTTCTCCCAGCGCTCGAAGCCGTAGTGCCCGAGCACGACCAGCCCGGGCACGTCGGCCAGGCCCGGCCCGAGCTCCAGTGCGGTGGCCGGCGGCCTGCCGGTCACGATGGCCACCGCCAGGACGTGGGCGCCCAGCGCGGCGAGCACCTCGGGGGCCTTCGGGTGGATCACGGCCTTGGCGGGGTCGGGCACGATCGGCGACAGCGTGCCGTCGAAGTCGAGCCCGATCACGGCGCCTGCCGGATCGCTCAAGATCGCTTCCATTCCAGGGATGTTCCTCACGCGGCTGCCGTACCCAGCGGTCAGGGACGCATGCCGAGCCTCCTGGCCGCACGGTCACGCTGGCGGCTGGACCGTAACCTGCGCAGCCTCTTGACCAGCATCGGATCGTGCTCGAGCGCCTCCGGCCTGTCGATCAATTCACCGAGCAACTGGTAATAGCGCGTGGCGGAGAACCCGAAGCTCTCCTTGATGGCCTGCTCCTTGGCGCCCGCGTAACGCCACCACTGGCGCTCGAAGGCGAGGAGCTCGATGTCGCGTTCTGAGAGTGGTTGGCGGGACGGTTCCTGGGCAGCATTGTCACCGCTGAGCGGTGCTCCCATGGTGTCCTCCTCGAAAGGGGCTTGGGTCGATGCACGCATGCGGCCCGTCCCAATCGTAATGTGCCGAGTGCGGCTGTTCACGGCGGATTGAGAGACGTACAGTCACGAAATGTGACCTCAGTCATCACACTCCTCACCGACTACGGGCTCGACGATGGTTATGTGGCGGCGTGTCACGGTGTGATCGCCGGGATCGCGCCCGAGGCGCGCGTGATCGACGTGTGTCACCTGGTCCCCTCGGGAGACGTACGGCGGGGCGCGGCGATTCTCGCCCAGACCATTCCGTACCTCCCCCAGGGCATCCACATCGGCGCGGTGGACCCGAGCGCGGGCGGCGCCCGGCGGGCGGTGGCCGTCGAGGCGGGCGGCCGGGTGTTCATCGGTCCCGACAACGGGCTGCTGTCGTGGGCGGTGCGGGCCAGCGGCGGCGCCGAGACGGCGTACGAGATCAGCAACCAGGAGCACTTCCTGCGGCCGGTCTCCCCGACCTTCCACGGGCGCGACGTGTTCTCGCCGGTCGCGGGGCGGCTGTACGGCGGGCTGCGACCTTGCGAGCTGGGGCCCGAGGTGCCGGTCGGCAGGCTGGTCTCACTGCCCGTGCCGACGTCGCTGCTGCGGGACGGCTCGGTGGAGGGCGAGGTCGTCTCGGTGGACCGCTACGGCAACACCCAGCTCTCGATCGCGGCCGGCGACCTGCACGCGCTGGGCGTGCGGGTCGGCGACACGCTCGGGGTGTGGCTGGGCAGGCGGCAGCTCGCGCTGCCGTATCGGGAGACGTTCGCGGCGGTGCCGCCGGGGGAGCTGGTGGCGTTCGCGGACGCGGCGGGGCTGGTCGCGATCGCGATCAATTCGGGTGACGCAGCGCAGCGGCTGGGGCTCCCGCCTGGAGCACACGTCCGACTCTCTCCCACTCCTTAGCGCGAAACTTCGCAGATCGGAATTACTCCGCGTATCGGCCTGTTTACCAAATGAGCTCCTGACACGTGTCAGAATGCACACGCGGGCATCCTCCCCTCCCGAGATCTCCCGCTCGAGGTCGACGTGTTCCAGCTGTCCGTTGTACTGCTCTCCATACTGTCCGTGATCTGGCCGCTGCCGGAGCCGCCGGTGTCAGAGCGCTGGCGCGCCTGGCCGGTGTCGCAGATCTTTCCCGAGACCGTGCCCGGCGTCAGCCCGTCGGGGGCCCGGGTCACGTACGTGCTGGCCGGGGTCGCGCCGGAAGCGCCCTGCCGGACGGCGTTCCAGCTCGCCGCCTTACGCCGCGGCTGCCGCGTGGCCCTGCGCGCCACGTACGCCGACAGCACCCAGACGTTCGTCGCCACCGTGGGCATCGCCGTGCTCGACAGCCCCTGGTCCGGCTCGTACCGCGCGGGGCGGCTCGCGACCGTGCGGCCGGTGGCCTTTCCCCGTGGGCCCGCGGAGCGGTTCGGCGAGCGCCAGTACTTCACCGGCGTGGTGGTCGGGTCGCATGAGAACTACATGGTGGCGACGGCCGCGGGATACACCGACGGCAGACCGTACCAGCCGGGTGACCGCGTCCTGCCGCGGCTGCGCGACACCGCGCGCCAGCTCGCGACGGCGCTGTACCGGGCGCTGACCCGATGAGCCGGCTCCTTGTGCCCGCCCTGGTGGCCGCGCTGGTGGTCGGGATCGCCCCGGCGAGCGCCTCCGACGACGTGGGCTTCGACGACGTGGGCGAGGCCGCGCGGGCCGGGCAGTGGCAGCTCGCCGCGATGCGGCTGCCCGAGGCGTGGCGGTCGAGCAGGGGCGAGGGCGTGGTCGTGGCCGTGCTCGACACCGGCGTGAACGGCCGCCACCCCGACCTGCGCGGCGCCGTGATCGAGGGCCCCGACCTGACCGGCGCCGCCAAGGGCCTCTGGGGGCGGCACGGCACCGCCATGGCCGGCCTGATCGCCGGCCGCGGGCACGGCGACGAGCGCAGGGGCGGCGTCATCGGGGTGGCGCCCGCGGCCAAGGTGCTGTCCATCAGGGTCACGCTGGAGAACGGCGACCCGCTGCGCGTGCAGCAGCGCTCTCGCGGGCACGACGCGCTGGCCAGGGGCATCCGGTACGCGGTCGACCACGGCGCCGACGTGATCAGCATGTCGCTGGGCGGCGGCAGCGGCGCTTGGGAGGGCTCGGCGTTGGAGGAGGAGGCCGTCCAGTACGCCATCGCCAAGGGGGCGGTGCTGGTGGCGTCGTCGGGCAACGACGGCGAATCGGCCAACAGGAAGAACTTCCCCGCCGCCTACCCCGGGGTGATCGCCGTGGGGGCGGTGGACCGGTCGCTGAACGTGGCCCGGTTCTCCAACCGCCAGGACTACCTCTCGGTGGTCGCCCCCGGCGCGGAGATCGTCACGGCGGACGGGGACGACTCGTACGTGGTGAGCGACGGCACCAGCTCGGCGGCGGCCATGGTGGCGGGCATCGCGGCCCTGATCAAGGCGGCGCATCCGGACATGTCGCCGTACCACGTGCGGATGGCGATCGAGCTCGGCACCCGCAGGCGTCCCGCGGACGGCTACAGTCCCGCCTACGGGCACGGGGTGGCCAACGCGCTGCTCGCCCTGCGAGAGGCCGACCGCCTGGACGTGCCGGCGCCGCCCCTCCCCCGCCCCGGCCCGTACTTCGGCAACGGCCCGTCACCCGCCTCCAGGGGGCCGGTGGTGGCGGGCATGCTGCTGATCATGGCGGGGATGTCGGCACATGTGATCCCCCGCCACCGCAGACGCCGCACTTGACCCCTCCCGCTCCAAAGCGCCGGCCGGCCTCCACCAAAGCAAGCGCTTGTGCGATACTCCGGAGTATGACGTTTGCGATCGAGGGCTGGTTCGCCGTCGACGACGACGGCGCCTTCCTCCTGGGCGCCAGGTGCGCCGCCTGCGGGACCGTCTGCTTCCCGCCCCGCGGCGCCCTCTGCCCCAACCCACGCTGCGAGGAGACGTCGATGGAGACGGTCCGGCTGCCCCGTCGCGGGAGGGTGTGGTCGTACACGAACGCGTGCTACCCGCCCCCGGCGCCCTACGTCGCGGCGGAGCCGTACGTGCCGGTGACGCTGGCCGCGGTGGAGCTCGACGAGGTGGGGATCGTGGTGCTCGGGCAGGTCAAGGGCCTCACGGCGGCCGAGCTCGAGGTGGGCATGGAGCTGGAGCTCACCTCTGGGCCGCTGGCAGACGGGCCGCTGGTGTGGATGTGGGGTCGGACATCGTGAATGTCGTGGTGCTGGGCGTCGGGATGCATCCGTGGGGAAAGTGGGGCCGGCCCTTCCTGGAGTACGGGGTGGCGGCGGCCCGCGCGGCCCTGCGCGACGCCGGGGTGGCGTGGACCGACGTGGAGTTCGTGGTCGGGGCCGACACGATCAGGAACGGCTACCCGGGCTTCATCGCGGGAGCCTCGTACGCCCAGGCGCTGGGCTGGTCGGGCGCCAGGGTCGCGTCCTGCTACGCGGCCTGCGCCTCGGGCGCCCAGGCGGTCGAGATCGCCCGTACGCGCATCCTTGCGGGCCTGTGCGACGTGGCGCTGGTGGTGGGAGCGGACTCGACCTCGAAGGGCTTCTTCAAGCCGGTCGGCGGTGACCGCCCGGACGACCCGGACTGGCAGCGCTTCCGGCTGCTGGGCGCCACGAATCCCGCGTACTTCGCCCTCTACGCCCGCAGGCGCATGGCCCTGTACGGCTCGACGACCGCCGACTTCGCCGCCGTCAAGGTCAAGAACGCGCTGGCCGGATCGCTCAACCCCATGGCCCGCTACCGCAGGACCGTCACCGCCGAGGAGGTGCTCGCCTCCCCCATGGTCGCCGACCCCCTGCGCCTGATGGACATCTGCGCCACCTCGGACGGAGGCGCGGCGGTGGTGCTGGCCTCCGAGTCGTACGCACGCCGGCGGGGCCTGTCCCACCCGGTACGCGTGGCCGCCGTGTCCACCGTCACCCCGACCTTCCCCAACACGGTCCTGGAGCTGCCGAACTTCGCCACCGACTCCTGCGTCGCCGTGCCCGCCCCTGAAAGGCCCTTCAGAGCCGCGATCGCGCACGCGGCCTACGAGGAGGCGGGGATCGGCCCGGAGGACGTCTCCCTGGCGGAGGTGTACGACCTCTCCACGGCGCTGGAGCTCGACTGGATGGAGGACGTCGGCCTCTGCGCGCCCGGCGAGTCCGCCAAGCTCCTGCACGACGGGGCGACAGGACTGGGCGGCCGGATCCCGGTCAACCCCTCGGGCGGCCTGGCCTCCTTCGGCGAGGCGATCCCCGCCCAGGCGATCGCCCAGCTCTGCGAGCTGACCCTGCAGCTACGCGGCGCGGCGGGCCCGCGCCAGGTCGCGAACGCCCGCGTCGGCCTCGCCGCCAACCAGGGACTCTTCGGCCACGGATCCGCCCTGATCGTCACCACATGACGGGAAGGCCCTCCGAGGAGAGCTCCTCGGAGGGCCTTCTCGTCACAAAAGGTCAGCCCACGTGCACGACGTCGTGCGTCTCCGCGAAGTGGCAGGCGCTCTCGTGCCCGGTCCCCGGCCGCACCTGCAGCAGCGGCTCCTCCTGGGCGCAGATCTCCTGCGCCTTCCAGCACCGGGTACGGAAGCGGCACCCCGACGGCGGGTTGGCCGGGGACGGCGGGTCGCCCTGCAGGATGATCCGCTCCCGCTGCTCCCGTCCGTCCGGGTCCGGCACCGGCACCGCCGACAGCAGCGCCTGCGTGTACGGGTGCGCCGGCCGGTCGTAGATCTCGGTGTCCTTGCCGAGCTCCACGAACTTGCCGAGGTACATCACGCCCACCCGGTCGGAGATGTGCCGCACCACCGACAGGTCATGGGCGATGAAGATGTACGCCAGGTTGAACTCGTTCTGCAGCCGCTCGAGCAGGTTGATCACCTGCGCCTGGATGGACACGTCCAGGGCGGACACCGGCTCGTCACAGACGATGATCTCCGGCTGGAGCGCCAGCCCTCGGGCGATGCCGATGCGCTGCCGCTGCCCTCCGGAGAACTGGTGCGGGTAGCGGTTGACGTGGTCGGGGTTGAGCCCGACGACCTCCAGGAGCTCCTGCACCTTCTTGCGGCGGTCGCCCCGGGGCGCCACCTCGGTGTGGATGTCGTACGGCTCGCCGATGATGTCGCCGACGGTCATCCGGGGGTTCAGCGAGGTGTACGGGTCCTGCATCACCATCTGGATGTTGCGGCGCATCCGCTTGAGCTCACTGCCCTTGGCCTTGCCGATGTCGCGACCGTTGATCCGGACCGAGCCGGAGGTGGGCCGCTCCAGCGCCATCAGCACCTTGGCGAGGGTGGACTTGCCGCAGCCCGACTCGCCCACGATGCCCAGCGTCTCGCCCTTGTGCAGGTCGAACGACACGCCGTCGACGGCCTTGATCGCGCCGATCTGCCGCTTGAAGACGATGCCCTGGGTCAGCGGGAAGTGCTTGACCAGGTCCCGTACCTCGAGGATGCGCTCACCGATCGCCATCGAGGACCTCCCTCCAGTAGTGGCACGCGCTGCCTCGGGTGCCGCTGATCTCGTGGAGCGGGGGGATGTCGGTCACGCAGTCGTCCTGCCGGTACGGGCACCGGGGATGGAACGCGCAACCGCTCGGCAGGTCGAGCAGGTTGGGCGGCAGGCCCTTGATCGCGTACAGGTCCTGGCCCTTGAGGTCGACCCGGGGGATCGACTCGAGCAGGCCCTTCGTGTACGGGTGGGCGGGCGCCTTGTAGATGTCGCGCACGGGGGCGTTCTCCACGATGCGCCCCGCGTACATGACGGCGATCTTGTCGGCCACGTCGGCCACGACGCCGAGGTCGTGCGTGATCAGGATCAGGCCCATCTGGCTCTCGCGCTGCAGCTCGGCCAGGAGTTCCATGATCTGCGCCTGGACGGTCACGTCGAGCGCCGTGGTCGGCTCGTCCGCGATCAGCACCTCGGGGTCCAGCGCGATCGACATCGCGATCATGATGCGTTGCCGCATGCCCCCGGAGAACTGGTGCGGATAGTCGTTCACGCGCTGCTTGGCGGCCGGGATGCGCACCCGGTCCATCAGCTCGACGGCCTTCTTCATGGCGTCGCCCTTGGACATGCCCCGGTGCACCCGGAACATCTCGCTGATCTGCCAGCCCACGGTGAACACCGGGTTGAGCGCGGACAGCGCGTCCTGGAAGATCATCGCGATGCGCTGGCCGCGCACCTGCGAGCGTGCCTCTTCCGACAGCTTGAGCAGGTCGGTGCCCCTGAAGCGGATCTCCCCCTGGGGGACGACCGCCGGCGGCACGTCCAGGATGCCCATGATCGCCTGAGCGGTCACGGACTTGCCCGAACCCGACTCGCCCAGCACGGCGAGCGTCTCACCGGGGGCGACCGTGTAGCTCACGCCGTTCACCGCGTGGACGACCCCCTGGCGCGTGTGGAACTCCACGTGCAGGTTGTCGACCGCGAGCAGTGGTTCGTCGCCCAGCCCTCCCTCGGCGGGCAACACATCGGTTGACGTCTTCTTCACTTGATCCCCCCTTCTACCTGAGCTTCGGGTCGAGAGCGTCGCGTACGGCGTCGCCCATCATGATGAACGCGAGCACCGTGATGCAGAGGAACACGGCCGGGAACACCAGCGGCAGCGGCGCCTCCAGGAACCTGGTTCGCGCGTCGGCGATCATGAGGCCCCAGGAGATGTCCGGCGACTGCACGCCGACGCCGAGGAACGACAGCGCCGCCTCGGCCGCGATGAAGCCACCGAGGTTGATCGTGGCCACGACGATGACCGGGGCCAGCGAGTTGGGCAGCAGGTGGCGGAACATGATCCGGCCCGAGCCCGCGCCCAGCGCCCTGGCCGCGACCACGAAGTCCTGGCTCTTCGCGGTGATCACGGCTGCTCTCATGATGCGGAACGTCATCGGCCAGCCGAGCACCGCCAGCGCGACGATGACCAGCATGATGCTGTTGGCCTTGCCGCGGAACGTGGCCGCGATGAGCAGCGCGCCGAGGATCGGGGGGATGGCGAAGAAGATCTCGGTGAGCCGCGACGACACCGTGTCGACCACGCCGCTGCGGTAACCGGCCACGATGCCGAGCAGGCCGCCGATGAGCGTGGTGATGATCGTGGTGAACACGCCGATCAGGATGGAGTTGCGTGCGCCGTAGATCGTCCTGGCGTAGACGTCGCAACCCAGGTTGTCCCTGCCGAACAGGTGGCCGGCGCTGGACACCTGCCTGGCTGTGGACAGGTCGCAGGACCTGGCGTTGTACGGGTCGATCGCCGTGAACAGCGACGGCCAGACCGACATGATCAGCAGGATCAGGATGATGATCACCGAGACGATGAACATCGGCCGCCGTCGGAGGTCGTACCAGGCGTCGGTCCACAGGCTGGCCGGCTTGCCGTCCTTGGACTTCTTGCCATGTCGTGCCGGCGCCGGGGCCGGCACCGCGTCGGTGACCAGGGTCTGCGTCTCCGGGAGCCCGGGCCCCACCGGCGGGGTTGGGTTACTCATAGCGGATCCTCGGGTCGAGCACGGCGTACAACAGGTCGACGACCAGGTTGGCCAGGATGTAGATCAACACCAGGATGGTCACGATACCCACGACAACTGGTTGTTCTCGCAAGTAGACGCTCGTGTAGAGCTGGTTCCCGATTCCCGGCAAATTGAAGATCGTCTCGGTGATCACCGCACCGCCCATCAGGTTGCCGAGGTCGGCGCCCAGATAGGTGACCAGCGGGATCAGCGCGTTACGCAAGCCATGTCTGCCGATGACGCGGCGTCTCGGCAGGCCCTTGGCGGTGGCCGTGCGGATGTAGTCCGCTCTCAGCGTCTCCGCCAGGCTGGTTCTGGTGAGCCTGGTCAGGTAGGCGATCGACGTTCCCGCAAGCACGAAGCCGGGCAGCAGGTAGCTGCGCCAGCCCGCGAACGTGCCCGCGACCGGGAATATGTCCGCCCCGGTCCACTGCTTGAGCTTGACGCCCAGGATGAGCTGCAGCACGAAACCGGTCACCAGCGTGGGCACCGAGATCAGCAGCAGCGTGGAGGCGAGGATCATGGTGTCGGTGGCCTTGCCACGGCGCAGCGCCGCCCACAGTCCGAGGCCGACGCCGATGAGCGCCTCCATGACGAGGGCGGTCAGGGCGAGGTTCAGGGTGACCTGGAACTTGCCGGCCATGATCTGGGACACGGGCACGTCGGCGAAGTTCACGCCGAAGTCGCCGCGGAAGAGCACACCGCTGATGTAGTACCAGTACTGCAACAGCAGCGGATCGTTGAGGTGATACTGCTCGCGCAGGACCTCGGCCACCGCCGCGTCCGGGCGCTTGTCTCCGAAGAGCGCCGCGATGGGATCACCGGGCAGCGCGAAGACGATCACAAAGATGAGTAGGGTGGCGCCGAGCAGGACGGGTATCGCCTGAATCAGACGCCTGATGACATAACGGCCCATTGAAGCCCTCCGGTACATGACTTGGAGGCAGCCCCCGGAGCCCGTGGTTCACCCGGCTCGGGTGGCTGCCTCCAAGCTCAGCCCTTCGACGGGTGGACGGCAAGGACCGTCCACCCCGCGAATGACGTCAGGCCTTCTCGATGTCCGCCCACTGAACCTGGTTGAGCAGGTTCAGCTTGACGTTCTTGACCTTGGTGGAGTGACCGAAGTTGCTCCGGTAGAAGTAGACCGGGATGTACGGCAGATCCTTGATCAGGATGTCGTCCGCCTGCTGGTAGAACTTCAGGCCCTCGGCGGGGTCGGCGGCCTGGTCGCCCTTGGCCACCAGTTCGTCGAAGTCCTTGTTGGAGTACCCACCGTAGTTGGAACCGGTGCCGATGGAGCCGGTGCCGAAGATCGGGGTCAGGTAGTTCTCAGCCGAGGGGTAGTCGATGGACCAGCCCATACGGAACAGGCCCTTGTACTCCTTGGCGTCGAGAGCGTCCAGGATGCCCTGGAACTTCTCGAACGGCTTCGGCGTGACCTCGATGTTCAGGTTGGCGCGGAGGTTGTTGGCGACCGCCTCGATCCACTCCTTGTGGCCGCCGTCCGCGTTGTAGCCCAGCTCGATCTTGGACGGGCCCTTGGCGGCGTCGTACAGCTTCTTGGCCTCGGCCGGGTTGTACGTGCACGAGGTGCACGCGCCCTGGCGGTAACCGGGGATGGCCGGGTTGATGAAGTCGTCGGCGGGTGCGCGGGTGCCCGAGAAGACCGTCTCGGTGATGGTCTTCCTGTCGATGGCCATCGAGATGGCCTTGCGCACGTCCGGGTTCTTGAAGTCCGGGTTGTACTTCAGCGGCACGCCGATGTAGCCGACAGCGGCGTCGGGCTCGTCGAAGTAGCGGTCACCCAGCGCGGCCTTGGCGCTGGCGATCGCCGAGGCGGGCAGCGAGTCGTCGACGTCGAGGTTCTCGGCCTGCAGGTCGTTGTACGCGGTCTCGGCGCTGGTGTAGATCTTGAACTGGAGCTTCTTCCAGTTCTTCGGCTTGGCGCCCGGGAACTTGTCGTAGACCGTCATGTCGATGGTCTGGTCGGTGCCCTTCTTGTAGGGCTTGTCGACCTTGAACAGGCCCTGGCCGATCGGCTGCTCGCCGTAGGCCTGGGTCACCTTGCCGTCGGCGCCGAAGGCCGCCTTCGGCAGCGGGTAGAAGGCGGTGTAGCCGAGCATCGTCTTGAACTGCGAGAACGGCGCCGTGAGCGTGACCTCGAGCGTGAGGTCGTCGACAGCCTTGAGACCCTTCATCTCCTTGGCCGTCGGCGTCTTGCCCTCACCCGGGTGCACGTCGTTGTAGCCGTCGACACGGCCGAAGAAGTAGGACGAGGCCATGGCGTTGTCCTGGTAGGCCGCGTAGTTCCACGCGCGGGCGTAGTCCGCGGCGGTCACCGGCGTGCCGTCGTGCCACGTGTAGCCGGACTTGAGCTTGATCGTCCAGACCTTGCTGTCCGACGTGGTGATCGACTCAGCGGCCTCCTCGACTGGCTGCTTGTTCTCGTCGTAGCGTACGAGCGGCGAGAACACCGCGGCGAGGACCTCGGAACCCTCGGTCTCCGTCGTGTTCTGGGGGTTCAGGAGCTCCTGGGGCTCACCGACTTCCATGCGGACCGGCGTTTCGCCGCCGCCGGCGGCAGTCCCGCCACTGTCAGAGGCACCGCCGCCACACGCGGCAACCGCGAGGGCAAGCAGCGCGGTACCGGCGACGATCTGTGCGCCCTTAGTAACACGCATGGTGAAAGAATTCCTCCCTCTACAGGTGGGCGTAAGCGCTGAGCTGCGGTGATCGTGAGCAGCCTGACGGGGGGTCCTGGTATCCCCCGGGTTTGGCTGACATGGTCAAACCAGCCGACGCCCTGCCAGTCGATCGCGACTATCCCTTACTACTTGCCACCAGGGAGTCTCTGGCGCGTTGCAGTTCGGTCACACGTGTGCCAATCCAGCGTCACAGACATTCAGTGCAGGAAGCGTCAAACCGTACAAAGATGATGCAACCGGCACAGCCTGGACGTGAACAGTCGATGAAAATTACCCCCTATCGGAGAGTGGTCGTGCCCTTGCCACCACACCCCGGCTCGCTGGGCTACGGTTGAGCAGGTCTTGACGGCGCTTTGGGAACCCGGCGTCGCGAGACTCCGTCCAACTGACTGTCGCCAACCCGCGTGACAGGCACCCCATCGACCTGGATCCAATAGAGTCCTTGCCATGAGCCAGCCGGAATCCGCTGTCGCGGACGCCCAGGCGGGCGGCCGAAGCGGGCAGGAGCCGCTGGCCAAGCTCGCCAAGAGATACGGGCTTCGCCGTGCCATCGCGCGGCCGAGGTTCCCTGTCTATGTGCGCCAGCTCTGGGAGCGGCGTCACTTCATCCTCACGTACGCGACCTCGCGCAACGTCTCGAAATACTCGAGCTCGGCCCTCGGCCAGCTGTGGCAGGTGCTGACGCCCCTGCTCAACGCGGCGATCTACTACGTGATGTTCGGCGTCATCCTCGGCGGCAAGAACGGCATCCAGAACTACCCGGCCTTCCTCCTGACCGGGATGTTCGTCTTCACCTACACGCAGCGGACCGTCACCGCGGGCGCCAAGTCGATCTCGGGCAACCTCTCGATGATCCGGGCCCTGCACTTCCCCAGAGCCTCACTGCCGTTCGCCTACACGATCCAGGAGTTGCAGCAGCTCGCCATCTCCATGGGCGTGCTCCTGGGCATCGTGGTGCTCACCCAAGAATGGCCCACCTGGTTCTGGTTCATGATCCCCGTGGTGCTGCTGCTCCAGACGATGTTCAACGTCGGGGCCGGCCTGGTCGTCGCCCGGCTGGGCGCCCAGATGCGCGATCTCAACCAGTTGCTGCCGTTCATCACTCGTTTCTGGCTCTACGCCTCCGGCGTCTTCTTCTCCATCCAGGACAAGGTGGTGACCTCCGCCAAGCTGCCCCAGTGGGTCGCCAACGTGATGTATCTCAACCCCACCGCTTCCTACATCGAATGGATGCGGGAGATCCTCATCTCGTCCCACAACAAGGCGTCCGGCCACCACCCGCCGACGATGGTGTTGGTGTCTTGCGTATTCTGGGCGGTGTTCGCGCTTGGATTCGGCTTCTGGTACTTCTGGCGAGCCGAGGAGAGGTACGGGCGTGGCTGAACTGACCAAGGAGCTGTCACAGGTGAAGGGCGAGAAGCCCGCCGTCCCCGGCAAGGATGTGAGGGTGCATCCCAATCCGGAGCCCCAGGGCAAGTCGCCGATCGACGTCCCCACGGGCACTCCGACCGTCATCGTCGACGACCTCCACATCGTCTACCGCGTCTACGGCGCGGCCTCGGACGCCGAGAAGGGCAACGCGGTCAACGCCCTCACGCGCCTCCTCAAGCGCCAGGGCCGGCCGCAGATGAAAGAGGTCCACGCGGTCAAGGGCGTCACGTTCGTGGCCTACCACGGCGACGCCATCGGCATCGTGGGCCGCAACGGCTCGGGCAAGTCCACGCTGCTGCGCGCCATCGCGGGCCTGCTCCCCCCGCACGAGGGCGCCGTCTACACCGACGGCCAGCCCTCGCTGCTCGGCGTCAACGCGGCCCTCATGCGTGAGCTGACCGGCGAGCGCAACATCATCCTCGGCTGTTACGCCATGGGCATGACGCCTGCCGAGGTCCGCGAGAAATACCAGGAGATCGTCGACTTCTCCGGCATTGACGAGTTCGTCCAGCTGCCCATGTCCACCTACTCCTCCGGCATGGGCGCCCGCCTCCGCTTCGCCATCTCCTCGGCCAAGACCCACGACGTCCTCCTCATCGACGAGGCCCTGGCCACGGGCGACCGCGAGTTCCGCAAGAAGAGCGAGGAGCGGATCCGCCAGATCCGCGAGTCCGCCGGCACGGTCTTCCTCGTGGCCCACGATCTCAAGGTCATCGAGGAGACCTGCAACCGCGTCATCTGGCTGCACAAGGGCAAGATCAAGATGGACGGCGACCCGAAGGAAGTCATCGCCGCCTACAACAAGGGCTGACTCCGCCTTTCCACCAGCGCCGCCCTGCGGGTGGCGCTATTTGTGTGTTCGATCTTGCGTGCGAAACTCCGGCGACCCGTGTGACAAAAGACTGACAGCGAGCCTGCCGTTCCGATAGAATTCGAACGTCAATTCGATCCGAGGGTCGCTGATGGAGTGGGAGCGCGCGATGGTGGAGCTTTCGACCGCGATCGACCACCTGGCCACCGAGGACGTGTCCGAGATTCCCCGGATGCAGCTCGCCGAGCAGCTGCTGGAGTTGCACTGGCAGATGGCCAGGCTGCAGGCCCAGATAGCCCGCCGCACCGGCGTCCGCCTGCCATAGTCAGCTGGTTCCAGACCCCACCGGCAAAAAAGGCCGCCGGCCCCGATGAAGACGGGACCGGCGGCGGAGCTCGTGCGGCGCCGCTGCCCTGCAGTTGGCGGCGCGGTGCACGAGCCAGGGCGTGGGCGCGTCCGCCCAGGCCCGTCATGAGACCGCCTGCTTTCGCGGGGTCTCAACCCACGCGCGTCAGTGCCTCGGGCGCCTCTGGCACCTGCGAGCGCCCGTCGGCCTGTCGCGTCGGTGTGACGACGTCTCCCCATCGGCCCCGCCGACCTGCCGCACCAGAAACGGCGGCACCGGGCCTCCAGCACCAGAACGAACGGCACTCGGGCCGCCGCGCTCCGGCAACGGGCTTACGGCCTGCCTGGCCGGAGCGGCGGCACATCGACCACCGCGCCACGGCAACGGCATGCGGTCTGTCGCGTCAGGCCTGCTGCGCACCACAGGCGCATGCAGGCCGGCGCGCGCCTGACTGACGCGTACAGACCATCGTGCGGACAGACCCGCACAGATCACCGTGCGGACCGTCGTGCCGGCGGGCGGGGTGCTGACCGCCGTACAGACGGACGGCACAGATCGCCGCACCGGGACGCCGGCGCCGGGCCCGGGAAAGGGAAAGGACGTCGAGGGAACAGCTGGGGCGCGCGAACGGGACCGCGTTGTCGCCGGCATGGCCGGTCCCCGGGCGTCGGCACCTATGACACCCGCGAACCGTCGCACCGGCTCTCGGCGAGCCGCCGCTCTGGCGCCTGCATCCGCGTCTAGTTGCGGATCCAGGAGTCCCGCACCGAGCTCGTCAGCGCGTCGGTGGTCCATCCAAGCGCGGTCAGCACGTCGCTGTACGTGCCGGCCGCCTTGGTCGCATTGGTGGAGACGAAGCTGGAGGCGTCCTCGGCGAGCGGCGTGAGGCCGTCCGCGGAGGCGGCATGCGTGGCGCCCGGCAGCGCCTCGATGACCGGCGCCATCTCGGACGGCGCGACCTGCCCGATCAGGGGCGACAGCCGGCCGCTCCCGGCGCGCGGCAGCGCGCGCCTGGCCGCCTGGCTGAGGCCGCTCACGACGCCGTCGGCCGACAGGGAGTCGGCGCCCTTGGTGGTGCTGTTCATGACCCTGGCCGCGGTACGGCTCACGTCCGCGACGCTGGAGCCGGTGGCCGGCAGGAGGGTGGCGCTGTGGACCTGGTTCACCATGTCCCCGGTGGGGGTGCGGAGCAGGCCCGTCAGCGCGTCGTAGGCGCCGCCCGAGGTCACGGTCTGGCCGCCGCCGTTCTTCACCGAGGGCAGCTGCGTCAGCGGTACCGCGTCCGGCAGGACGGGCACGGGGAGAGCCTCGGTCAGGCCACCGCCGCCGAGCGGCAGCCCGCTCGCGATCTGCGACAGCTCGGGCAGCGGACCGCCCTGCCGGGTGACGTCCTCGGCCGCGTTCGGCGTGATGACACGCTTCCGGCGGTTGGTGGGTACTCCGTTCCGGCGGTTGACCTGCGCGCCGTCCTGCCGGTTCGCGTGCGTGCCGTCCTGGCGGTTCGCCGGTACGGCGGCCGGCTCGGCCCCCGGCCTCCGGTTGGCAGGGCGCGCGCCCGGCTTGGGCTGGGCGGTGCCCTGCAGCATGCCGTTCAGCAGGCGCCCGCCGACCACGCCGCCCAGCAGGCCGCTGATCGGGATCCCCGCAGTGGTGCCCCCGCTCTGTCGCTCGTACCTGGCGGTGTCCGCCTGGGCCGGCACGGCAAGAGCCGCCGCCAGGCCAAATGCTGTGACGGCTGCCGCCGTCTTGACTAGTCGATTCATGATTGCCTTCCCGGCTCGTGATCGATCGCTCTCGAATGAGGTGGAAATGCGAATCGATAACCCCCGAATGCCGTGGCGGGCGCGCTATGGGCACCACACGCTACGTACCGTCACGGCTGAGCTACGCGAGAAGTTCTATCACCGGCCATGATCGGCCGCAGGCGCATGAATGCCCATGTAACCGGGGTTTGCAGGCCGGTTACCGAGCGGAGGGAGGCGTACCCACGAAAAATCCGCCCCCGGCGGCCCGCGAACAAGAGGGGTGGCGAAAACAAATGCCACGGGCCGGGAGAGCGGATTTCTCGGTGGACGGGCAGCCGGTCAGGCGGGCAGCAGCGCGCCCGCCGGCTCGAACGGGAAACGGTCGGCGAAGGCCGGGCGCAGGTCCGTCAGCCACACCGCGGTCGGGTCGTAGCGGGCGAAGAACGGCCGCCCGACCAGCGACGGGTCGCGCGCCTGGATGAGGTGGAGCATGAACACCTGCTCCCCCGCGATCTCGGTGACACCGTCGACGCACACCTTGCCCGGCGTGGCCGACATCGACGGCCCGCGGACCGTGCGGCAGAGCCCCGAGACGCTCGAGTACGCGTCCCTGAAGATCTCGTACGCGCGCGCCAGCGGCACCGCGAAGTAGTCCTGCGGCCCGGTGTCACGCTCGATGAACATGTAATAGGGGATCATCCCCATCCGCAGCTGCCGCCGCCACATGTGCGACCACACGGCGGGGTCGTCGTTGATGGACCTGATCAGCGGCGCCTGGGTCCTGATCGTGGCGCCGCTGCCGAGGATGCGCTTGACCGCCGACTCGACCAGCGGTGACTCCAGCTCGCGCGGGTGCGAGAAGTGGGCCATGAACGCGAGGTTCTTGCCCGCGTTCACCACCTCCTCGAACAGCCCGAGCGTGGCGTCGGCGTCGGGATCGGTGGTGAAGCGCTGCGGCCAGTAGCCCAGCGCCTTGGTGCCGATCCTGATCGACTCCACCTGCTCCAGATCCAGCAATGGCTCGATATATCGTCTGATGACAGGCTCGCCCATGATCATCGCGTCGCCGCCGGTGATCAGGACGCTGGTGACCTCGGGATGACGGCGAATGTAGGCCACCATCTGGTCGATGTCGTCGGAGGCGAACTTCAGGTCCGCGTCACCGACGAACTGCGCCCATCGGAAGCAGTAGGTGCAGTACGCGTGACAGGTCTGCCCCTGCTTGGGGAAGATCAGCACGGTCTCCGAATACTTGTGCTGCATGCCGGGCACCGGCTCATCGCCCATCTTCGGGACGTTGAGCTCTTTCTGGCCGGCGGGGTGCGGGTTGAGCTGCGCACGTACGCGGTTGGCCTCGGCCTGGATCTCTGCGTTGGGCGCCTCGGCCTTGAGCAGGTCGGCCAGCCGCGCGACGTCGGCGGCGGGCAGCATGTCCGCCTGCGGGAAGACGAGCCGGTAGATCGGGTCGTCGGGCGCGGCCGACCAATCTATGAGTTGATCGACGACGTAGGCGTTGGTCCGGAACGGCAGCACCGTGGCGACGGCGCGGACTTTCAGCCGCTGCTCGTCGTCGAGCCCCGCTCGCTTCAGAAGCTCGTCAAGGTGCTTGGACGTGTACGCCTTGAAGCGTCGCGTGCCTGCCTGGTTCAAGATCACTAGGCCGTTCCCATCTTTTTTGTTCGATCGGATGTAAACCTCACGACCCGGTCGCGCGTCTACGGTTCTTAATACCCGGACGCTGTCAGCGGCGTCAGCGGTTCCGCTGGACTCCAAGTTTTCCCTCAGGTTTGTGAACACTCGCGACATATCGCGATTCGTCATACACTGATATCTCGTGACCCACGATCCGGACATGCGCGCCTCAGACGCCGATCGCGACCGCGTGGCCGCGGTCCTGGCCGAGGCGCTCGCGACAGGAAGACTCACCAGCGTCGAGCACGCCGACCGCCTCGACGTCGCCTACGCGGCGAAGACGATGAGCGAGCTCGTCCCCCTCACCCGGGACCTTCCCGAGGTGGCCGCGTCCAACGTGCCCGCCACCATCGAGCAGCAGGTCATCGACTCGAAGTTCAGCAAGATCGTCCGTAAGGGCCGGTGGGTGGCGTCCCGCAACACCCGGCTGTCCGCCCGGTTCGGCGCCCTCATCGTCGACCTGTCGGACGCGGTGCTGCCCGGACGCGAGATCACCATCGAGACGAACGCGTGGTTCAGCAAGCTGATCGTGCGCGTGCCCGACAACGCCCATGTGATCGACGAGGGCAGTTCGGTGTTCGGCAAGCGCAACGTGACGGGCGGATCGCAGGCGGACGGGCCGATGATCCGGGTCACGGGGTCGTCGAAGTTCTCCAAGGTGATCGTGTCGCGCGGGATGGACGACTGGAACCTCCACTGATACCCGCCGGTTAACCTGGCTAGTGCCTTGCCTACGATGCGGACATACCCCGAGCCCGTGTCCCGGTCCAGCCGTGCCGGCGGGCTCGATGCCGTACGAGGTGATCATTGTCCGACAGCAGGCCCATCGCGCTCGACGCCATGGGCGGCGACCACGCACCGCATGAGACCGTGGCGGGAGCGGTGCACGCCGTGCGCGAGCGCGGCCTGTCCGTCGTGCTCGTCGGCTCCCCGCGCGTGCTCTACGAGGCGCTCGCCGACCACGACGCCACCAAGGAAGTGCCGATCGTACGGGCCGAGGAGGCCCTGGCCATGGACGAGGGCGCGCTGGCCAGCCTGCGCCGCCCCCGCTCCAGCCTCGCCGTCGCCTGCCACCTCGTACGCCGCGGCGACGCCGCCGCGGTCGTGTCCGCGGGCTCCACGGCGGGGATCGTGGCCACCGGCAGGCTCCGGCTCAAAGGCCAGCAGGGCGTGCTCAGACCGGCCATAGCGGTCCCCATCCCCACTCTTCCTCAGCCCACCCTGCTCATCGACGCGGGCGCGAACGCCGAGGTCAAGCCGGAGATGCTGGTGCAGTTCGCCCATCTGGGGACGGCCTACGCCGAGCTGGCGTACAACATCGAGACGCCCAGAGTCGGCCTGCTCACCATCGGCAGCGAGGCCGAGAAGGGCAACAAGCTGGTCAAACGCGCCCACGAGCTCCTCCTGACCTCACCCGGCGTCAACTTCACCGGCAACGTCGAGGGCCACGACCTGCTGGCCGGCAAGGCGGATGTGATCACCACCGACGGTTTCACCGGGAACGTGGCGCTGAAGACCATGGAAGGCGCGGTCCGTTACGCGTTCTCCGAGCTCAGGGAGGTCGTCAGCGAGAGCCGGCTGGCCAGGCTGGGCGCCGCCATGCAGCGCTCGCGCATCCGCGAGCTGCGCCGCCGCCTCGACCCCGAAGCGTACGGGGGCGCCGTGCTGCTCGGCCTGAACGGCACCGTCGTCATCGCCCACGGCTCGTCCAGGGCCGAGGGCATCAGCGCGGCCTGCAAGCTCGCGGCCGACCTGTCCGCGGCCGGAATCGTCTCCCGCATCGGCGACAAGCTGAGCGCCACACATCGCTCCCACAGACTCTGGTGACACCGTAAGGTGGCACCGATCCACAGAAACAGGGGGTTATGTGGAGTCAGTGGTGCATGGGCTCACTTCGGCACAGGCAGCGGGGGCGAAGCCCAACCAGGTGCCGCGGCGGTCGAGCAGATCGCTGAGCGCGATCATCAGGGCGAACGTCTTCACGCTGTTCAACCTGGTCATCGGCGTGCTCTGGGCGCTGGTCCTGATCTTCGGCGAGTGGCAGGACAGCCTGTTCGGGCTGGTCATCGTGGCCAACGTGCTGATCGGGATCGTTCAGGAGTTACGGGCGAAGCGCACGCTCGACAAGCTCGCGGTGATCAACGAGGCTCCGGTCAGGGTACGGCGCGACGGCGAGGAGCGGCAGGTCCAGCCGCACCAGGTGGTGCTGGGTGACCTGGTCCTCCTGGGTCCGGGCGACCGCCTGCTGGTCGACGGCGAGATTGTCGAGTCCGACGGGCTGGAGGTGGACGAGTCACTGCTGACCGGCGAGGCCGACCCCGTGCACAAGCTGCCGGGCGACCAGGTCCTGTCGGGCAGCTTCGCGGTGGCGGGCGCGGGAGCGTTCGTGGCCACGAGGGTCGGCACCGACGCGTACGCCGTGAAGCTGGCCGAAGAGGCGAGCAGATTCCACCTCGCCCATTCCGAGCTGCGCGAGGGCGTGGCGAACTTCATCAAGTACATCACCTGGCTGGTCGTCCCGATCGGCGCCCTGCTGATCTACAGCCAGCTCAAGCACTCGGCGGACTTCGGCACCGCGATCACCGGCGCGGTCGCGGGCATCGTCACCATGATCCCCGAGGGGCTGGTGCTGATGACCTCGATCGCGTTCGCGGTCGGCGTCATCCGGCTCGGCCGGCACAAGTGCCTGGTCCAGGAGTTGCCCGCGATCGAGGGTCTGGCCCGGGTGGACGTGCTCTGCCTGGACAAGACGGGCACGCTCACCGCCGGCGGCATGGACCTCGACCAGGTGCTGCCCCTGCGTGACGGCCAGCCGATCGAGAACGCGCTGGCCGCGCTGGCCCACCTCGACAGCCGCCCGAACGCCACCGCCGAGGCCGTACGGGCCCGCTACCCGGTCCCGGGAGACGGCTGGACGGCCGGGACGACGGTGCCGTTCTCCTCGGCGCGCAAGTGGAGCGGGGCCGACTTCGGCGAGCGGGGCGCGTGGGTGCTGGGAGCTCCCGACGTGCTGCTCGACGGCGGGGACGGCTACGACAGGGCCGCCGAGCTGGCCGCCACCGGCACCAGGGTGCTCGCGCTCTGCCGTGTGAACGCCCTACCCGCGGGCGAGGGAGCGGAGCCGGTGGCGCTCGTCACGTTCAAGCAGCGCGTCAGGCCCGACGCCCGGGAGACCCTGCGCTACTTCGCCAGACAGGGCGTCACCGTCAAGGTCATCTCCGGCGACAACCCGGCCGCCGTCTCCGCCATCGCCGCCGACCTGGACATCCCGGACGCCCACCGCTCCGTGGACGCGCGGACCCTCCCCCAGGACGACCCGGACAAGCTGGGCGAGCTGCTCGACTCCCACACCGTCTTCGGCCGCGTCAGCCCCCAGCAGAAGCGCGAGTTCGTCGGGGCACTCCAGGCCCGGGGCCACACCGTGGCCATGACCGGCGACGGCGTCAACGACGTGCTGGCGCTGAAGGACGCCGACCTCGGCATCGCGATGGGCGCGGGCAGCCCGGCCACCAAGGCCGTGGCTCAGGTGGTGCTGCTGGACGACAGGTTCGCCACGCTGCCGCACGTCGTGGGCGAGGGCCGACGGGTGCTGGCCAACGTCGAACGGGTCTCCAACCTGTTCCTCACCAAGACCTTCTACGCCATCGTGCTGTCGCTGTGCGTGGGGGTGGCCGGGGTGATGTTCCCGTTCGCGCCCCGTCACTCCACCCTGACGAACGCCCTCACCATCGGCGTCCCCGCGCTCTTCCTCGCGCTCGCGCCCACGCTCGAACGCTCGGAGCCCGGCTTCGTCCGCAGGGTGCTGCGCTTCGCCGTACCGGCCGGGGTGCTGTGCGCGGCGGCGGTGCTGATGTCGTTCTGGGCCGCGCACAGCGGCACGTCCACCCTCGTCGAGGACCAGACGTCGGCGGTGATCACGCTCTTCCTCACCACCTGGTGGGTGCTGGTGCTGATCGCCAGGCCGCTCAACTGGTGGCGGATCGCCCTGGTCGGCGCGATGGCGGCGGCGTTCGCGATCGGGCTGACGATCCCCTTCGTCAGGCATTTCTTCGCGCTCGAACCGGGCGACATCAGCAACGACCTGACCGCCGTCGGCATCTCGATCGTGGCGGCGTTAATGATAAGCGTCGCCGTCAAGGTCGCCGGTACCCTTAGAACATGACCGACCCGCAGATCATGCTCGCCGAGCGCGTCCAGCAGGCGCTGGCCCGCGCGTTCGGCTCCGAGCACGCCGACGCAGACCCGCTGATCCGGCCGTCCCAGTTCGCCGACTTCCAGGCGAATGTCGCGATGAGCCTGGCGAAGCGACTGCGACGGGCGCCGCGGGAGGTCGCCGAGGCGATCAAGGCGGAGCTGTCCGACTTCCCCGGCACGGTCGAGGTCAGCGGCCCCGGCTTCCTCAACATCACGCTCGACGGGTCGTGGATCGAGTCCGAGGCCACGCGGATGCTGGCCGACCCGCGGCTGGGCGTCGGCACGATCACGCCGTCGCAGACCGTGGTGATCGACTACTCCGCGCCCAACGCGGCCAAGGAGATGCACGTCGGCCACCTGCGCACCACGATCGTGGGCGACTCGCTGGCCCGGCTGCACGAGCACCTCGGCAACACCGTGATCAGGCAGAACCACCTGGGCGACTGGGGCACGCCGTTCGGCATGCTCATCGAGCACCTGCTCGACATCGGCGAGGAGGCCGCGGTCGCGCAGCTGGAGGCCGGCCAGGGCACGGAGTTCTACCAGGCGGCGCGGGCCAAGTTCGACGGCGACGACGCGTTCAGGCAGCGGGCCCGGGTGCGGGTGACCACGCTGCAGTCGGGCGACCCCGACACGCTGCGGCTCTGGCACGTGTTCATGGACGCGACCGTCCGCTACTTCAACAAGATCTACAGCCTGCTGGGCGTGACGCTGACCGACGCCGACATCGCCGGCGAGAGCATGTACAACCCCATGCTGCAGAAGACGTGCGACGACCTGGAGGCGGCCGGGACGGCGGTGATCAGCGAGGGCGCGCTCTGCGTGTTCCCGCCCGGCTTCACCGGCTCCGACGACAAGCCGCTGCCGCTCATCATCAGGAAGAGCGACGGCGGCTACGGGTACGCCACCACCGACATGGCGGCGATCCGCTACCGCGTCCACGACCTCAAGGCCGAGCGCATGCTCTACGTCGTGGGCGCCGATCAGGCGCTGCACTTCCGGATGGTGTTCGCCGCGGCGCGGCAGGCGGGCTGGCTGCCCGACTCGGTCTCGCCCGAGCATGTCCAGATCGGCATGATGCTGGGCAAGGACGGGCGCAGGTTCAAGACCCGCTCCGGCGAGTCCGTCAAGCTGATGGACCTGCTCCAGGAGGCCGTCGACCGGGCCACGGCGGCCATCGCCGAACGGGGCTACGACGAGGCCACGACCAACGAGATCGCGCACGCCGTCGGCATGGGGGCGGTGAAATATGCCGATTTGTCGGTCAGCCACGACAGCGAGTACGTCTTCGACTTCGACCGCATGCTCGCCTTCACCGGCAACACCGGCCCCTACATGCAGTACGCGACGGCCAGGATCCGCTCCATCTTCCGCAGGGCGGGGGTCGACCCGGCCGACGCGGCAGGGCCCCTCGTGCTGGCCGCGCCCGCCGAGCGCGCGCTCGGCCTCCACGTGCTGGGTTTCGGTGAGCTGATCTCCCAGGTCACCGCCGAGTCCGAGCCGCACCGGCTGTGCGCCTTCCTCTTCCAGACCGCCAGCCTGTTCAGCACGTTCTACGACGAGTGCCCGGTGGTCAAGGAGGGCGTCGACCCGGAGACCAGGCAGCGGCGGCTGGCCCTCTGCTCGCTGGTCCTGCGGGTGCTGGAGACCGGGCTCGACCTTCTGGGCGTCCCTGTCCCCGAGCGTATGTAACAACGCAAAGTCCGCAGATCCGTCGTGGGCGCGTCTTCACGTGGTTGACGCGCCCCAACGGCTAGGCTTTTGCGCGGTCATGAACAGAGGCCGAATTGGGGGAGTTCTCTGCCTTGAGCACTGACCTGTCTGCGAGTCCCCCGGCGGCTGCGGAGGTGCATCGCTACGCCGAGGCACTGCTGGCGCACCTCGCCGCCAAGGGCGCCGCGCCTCCCGCCACACCTAGTTTTCGCGACATACCTGGTTATTGGCTGCCTCCGGCCGTCGAAGCCCTCGTCGCCATCCTCGCGGGCGAGGACCCGCTGGAGCCCCTGAGCAAGGCCGCGGGCCGCGACCAGCAGCAGACCGCGCTCTTCCTCTGCCTGGCACTCGCGGTGTCCGGGCAGGGCAGCCGCATCCACGCCTCCTGGCTCGGCACCGCCTTCGGCGAGCTGTCACTCGAACGGCCGGTCTCCCACGGCCAGCGCTCGCTCTGGCTGGCCGCCGCCAGGGGCGCGTACGGCCCCGCCGGCAAGATCTTCGTGCTGCGCAAGCTCGACGCCCTGGCCGTGCAGGAGCACACCGACGCTGATCAGTGGGTACAGGCGCTGGCGCCGGGCGAGCCGTCGGTCGTCGTACCGCCCTCGCTGGTCGACTTCCCGGAGATGGCGGAGATCCCCGAGCTGGCCAGGCCCGCGGTGGCGGCCGCCCGGCTGGCCAGGCTGCGCGGGCGGTGCGCGGAGATCACCTCGACCCGGCAGACCGAGCGCGACATCTCCGCCCCGCTCGACAACAGCTCCGGCAGTCCGGCCACGACCTGGGCCGAGGACGAGCCGCTGGCCGTCCTGCGCTCCCTGATCGGCTCGGGCGGCCCGGCCGGGCCGATGGCCTCGCTCAGCACGTACCTGCTCGAGGACCTTCGTCCCGGCGCCGACCCGCACCTCGCCGCCATCGCCCTGCATGTGGCGGCACCGGTCCTGCGCGGCGTGGCCGAGGAGCTCGAGGCCGACAGCCGCCTCGCGCCGCCCGCCACGCTCACCGTGGCGCTGCTGGGCCATCGCATCGAACTGCGCCCTGAGGGGCCCGAACCGTCGTCGCTCGCCGTCGCCGAGAGCGTGATCATCGCGGACGGCTTCGCTCCCCGCCCTCGTCCGTGGGCGGCCATGATGCTGCTCGTGGCGGGGGTCGCCTGCCTCATCGGCGCGGTGTTCGCCAGCATTCTGCTCGCCGCCGCCGGGGTGGCCATGCTCGGCCTGGGGGGCTGGCAGCTCTGGCAGCGCCGCAAGCTCGTCGAGGCCGACGCCCGATACGCGGCCGCGCAGGTCAACGAGCTGAGAGAGCTGGCGGAGGGCGCGGTGTGGGCCCTGCACGCCTACGCGCGGGAGGCGGACACGCGCGCGAAACAGGCCGCGGAGGACGCAACCGAGCTGACCCGGCTGATCCGTCGCGGCCCGCGCGCCGGATAGCTCGCCGGCCGAGGCCGGCGCCTGGCTCAGGTGGTCTCGATCTCCACGTGAGCGGGCGCGAGCAGGAAGACGCGGTCGGCGATGCGCTCGATCCGCCCCTCGCACCCATAGGCCAGACCGGCGGCGAAGTCGACCATCCTCGTCGCCTCAGGCATCGCCATGCCCGAGACGTCCATGATCACTGTCTGCCCTTCACGGAAGTGCTGACCGATCAACGGCGCGTCGTTGTACTTGAGCGGCTGGATCATCACGATGCGCGACGCGTCGACGTTGGCACGCCACCGCCGGGCGGCCCGCTCGGTCGCGGGGACGTACTCGTCCTCATAGCCGTCGTCGTCGTCATAACCCTCGTCGTAGTGATCGACCCCGCTCAGGCCAAGGTAGCTCACCACCTTGCGTACTGCCCCCATCGGCTTGTCCTTTCTTCAGGAACTCACCGTAATCGGCACGTCCCTACTCATTGGACGGTAACCGACGATTCCGCATTCGCCACGCGACACGCCCAGCCCTAATTCCATTTTGTACGGCTTGCAGCCCGCTTGCAGCTGGATATCCGACCCCCAGGATGAGGCGGATCCCTGCGCCTGTTCACTGTGGGTGCCTTCACAGACACAGCTTTCCACGCCTATCCCACCGGTGTCTGCCCCCTGGGCTCTCGAGTTACTGACCGTTGGACGCGGACCGTAGCAGCCGCCTCCGACATCTTCCGGACCGCCGCCCTGCTCGGCGATCCGGCATCGAGACATACCCAGCTCACGGGCTTTATGCGGCGGACGCCGCCGCGAGCCCGCTCGAATTCCGGCGGCAGACCGCTCGCCTGTCATGAATCGCCTGGTGGACGGCGGAATTCAGCGGCCATGGCAGTGAGTCTCGCCCACCCGGAGAAAGCACTCGCGCGGGCTCGAAAAAGCCCATCTGGCAGGCTCCGGCTACCTCTGTCGGCTCGGGAGCCGGTAGACGGCATAATCGCCCGCTCGGTACCGGCACTCGGCGAACCCATCAAGGCTGACACCGGCGGGCAGCCGGCGTTCGTCGGCCAAGAGCCAACGCACTCCGAAGTCGTTTCGCAGGCGGCCGATCGTTTCAGCCGAGGGCTGCTGGAACGCGGAATCGTTGGCCCGGATCCGATCGAGGTCCCAGAACGGCAGGTCCTCCGCCACCTGACCGGGACGCCACCGGTCCATGTTGGTCGCCGTATAGGTCCAGCCCTCGACCAGCACACGGCGTTCGCTGAGCGCGGCGACCCAGAACTCGCGGGTTTCACATTTGCTCACGATCGCGATACGGCAATGCACGTTCGTGGCGACGAGGTCCCCCGGCCGCGAATGGGCCCGTAGCCACCGCCCGGCGGCGAACAGGCCGACCGGGACCGCCCAGGCAGAGGGGATCTTGCTCGGCGGTACGCGCGTACCGGGCAACGCCCGAACGAACCAGGCGGCAGGCGATCCCGCGGCCGTCACCATGCACAGGATCAGGGCACAGACACGCCGCTTGTCCTGCCGCAGGACCCGTAGCACGAGCGCGGTGAGCAGGACGACTCCCAGCAGCGCGAGGTAGGGCAGGTACAGGATGATGTCGTCACCGGATCCCAAGGGGATCTGGACGTTGAAAGCGATCTTGATGATGTACACGGCAGCCATGGCGAGACCTGCCACGAGCACAACTGCTGCCAACGGCGCCCGTGCACTCCGTACGACGAGGGTCAGTCCGTGGGCCGCGACCATCGCGAGGTAGGGGTAGGGCCCCTGAAGGAAATACGCCTGCGACAGGTGCGGGTGAGCGAAGAGGAGCGCCACCGCGCAACCGCTCACGCTCATGGCGAGCGCCAGCACCACCACTGGACGCAGCAACAGCAGTGGCCGGCGGAGTAGCCCCAGCACTCCGCACCATGCGATGGCCCCGCACAGCAGGCACAGCAGGGTGACGCCGGCCATGGTGGCCGACGGCACCTCGGCCACCCGGCCGAGTCCGGTCAGGTTTCTCCAGGTGACCCGGACGAGCGACAACGGATCGAAGACCATCCCCTGGCGGGCCCCACCGAAAAGCACGAACTGCGCGAAGATCAGGCACACCGCGGAAAGCCCGAGAGCGCCGAGCACTCGCCAGGGCGCGCGACGCCGCCTGAGCGTCTCGACGGCTGCGACAGCGACGAGCCCCGCCGCGAGAAGAGGCAGATAGGTGGCCTTCGCCCCCGTGACCGCCACCAGCATGACGCCCAGAAGCACCCACCGGCCCCATGTCGGACGCCGAAGCTCCAGCACGTCGATGAGAAGCAGGACGACCGGAGTGAAGAGCACCGCCCCGAAGACCTGGGTCGGGCTCGACCATGACTGCACAGGGTTCCAGGTGAACAATCCGGAAATCGTATGCAGGTACAGGTCTGGTGCCAGCAGGAAGACCGTGCCCGCGACTGCGCACAGCGCGCCGCCCCTCGAACCCGTCACGCGGCGGCCCAGTGCCGCGAGAGTGATCACGAGCGCGGCGTACATGGGCAGCATCGCCAGGCGGAAGAGCAGCACCAACGGCTCGATCCCGGTCACCCAGCTCGTGGCCGCGAGGTGGGCGTAGACGAACCAGTGGTACACGAGGGGCTCGCCGGCGACCGTGGGCACCATCGGTGGCATGTGGTGCTTCAGCTCGCCGACCAGCGACAGATGGAAGGGCATGTCGACGGACGACACCCCCAACACGGGCCAGGTGAGGGAGTTCGTGCTGTAGAGACTGACGGCGGTCCACACGACCAGGCAGATCATGATCAGCGCCAGACACCACGACCACCAGAGAGGCGTGCGCCCGGCCCGCGCGTCGCGTTTCCAATACCGGCGCAGCCTGGGCACGGCAAGAAAGACCGCATAGGTGCTGATCGGCCAAGCCAGGAAGAGCAAGGGCAGCCCGAGCGCGCGGGCCGGGACATACGTGAGAACTTCCAGGGCGTACCCGAGTGTCAAGCCGAGCGCGAGTTCCTCCGGGAGCGGGTGCGCACGCCGCGAGAACGCCCGAACCAGCAGCAGGCCGGGAAGCACGATGCCGAAGAGCACGTACACGCTGAAGAGAGCCAGATCGGCGACGGAGACACCGTAGACGACAGCGGTGCCGCCGGCAGAGAGGACCACCGCCGTCGCAGGCAACCAGGCCGCAGCACGTCGCAGTGATCCATCCGCCGGTGGCTCCTTCTTCTCCGGTCCCGGAGAAGGGGCCACCGGACGAGCAAGCGATGGTGCTTCCGCCATATGCGCCAGCTTGGCGACGGTCCGCGCCACAGACCGGCACGAATTCCGCCCTATGGAGATGTCCTTGCATGTTCTTTATTGCCGACCATTGATGGCCACCATCGGATGGCGTGTTCCGGATGAAGCTTCGGGCCGGAATTATGCGGCATTGGCCCCTTTGTTCCACACGCCGGAGACGCGCCATCTATGCAGGCATGCCACAGCATTTAGTCGCTTTTGTCCTGGTCAGAGCCTATTCTCAAGGTCCCCACGCATGGATCCGGCCCGACCGTCAAAGTACGGAGAACCTTCAGTGACCATTTGGCAAGAAACGTACGGGGGAAGGAGTATCCATGGGCTCACCGCATATAACCGTTCCGTAGCGAACATGTCGCCAGCATTCCGGGCGAAATGTTCGCTTGGCCGAGGAACCGTTACGGGAGACCGATATGCCAGACAAGATCACGAAACCAGTATTGCTCGCGGCAGTGCTCGGGACCGGCCTCGCGTTGGGGAGCGCCGGACTGGCGCTCGCGACCGCGGCACCGATCGACGGGGTTCATGCGAAGAGCGCACCCACCACGACCATCACCACGATCACGCCCACGCAGACCACCACCACGGCGTACCCGCCTACGCCCACCGCCACCGAGACAGAGGTGGAGTTGGAGATCGACCCGCGGGAGACGGAGTTCGAGAGCGACCGTGACGAGGACGACGACGCGCTGTTCAACCGCAACCAGTCGTTCGTGGACGTGGAGGTCGATGATCGCGGTGCGCGTAACTTCCACAACAACTTCCGTAGTCCCGAAGAGCACGGCGAGGAGCTGCCGTTCACCGGCGCGCCCCTGTCCACCCTGGCCGCGGCGGGCGCGGGCCTGCTGCTTCTAGGAGCCGCGGGCACGATCATCGCCGTACGGCGTCGCCGCACTGCCAGTGCCAAGTAAGAAGCGCCGGCGCGTCGTCACAGGTCTGCTCTGCTCCTCGGCAGGCCTCGCGCTGGCCACGGGTTGGTCGGCGTACCTCGGCCTGAGCGTGCGGGACAACCTGCAGGCGACCAGGGACGCGCTGGTCCGGCTCCGCATGAGTGACCCGGCCGGATCGGCCGCGGCGCTCGCGAACGCGAAACGGCGTGCGGAAGAGGCACGCCGGCTCACCAGCGGTCTGGACTGGTCGTTGCTCACCCACGCTCCCGTGGTGGGAGAGGGCGCGACGACCGTCCGCGGGCTGGCCGAGGCCGCGGCGGAGCTGACGAGTACCCTGACGGGCCTCCAGCAGGCCGGCGCGGGGCTGATGACGGCCAAAGGGCTCTCCATGGGCAACGTGGGGTCCCTGCTGGCCGGACTGGAAGCCGCTGCGCCGGCCCTGCGTTCCGCCTCCGACCGCGTCGATCTGACGTGGTCACGCCTGGCGGCCACCCCGGGCGACACCGGCTCGGCCGAGGTCGACCAGGCCCGTGCCGCCGCTCTGGACGAAGTCGAACGGCTGAGCGGCTGGATCGGCGCCGCCGACGACGCCGCTGCCCTGCTGCCCCCGATGCTGGGCCGGCATGGCACGCGCCGCTACTTCCTGGCCTTCCAGACCAACGCCGAAGCACGCGGGACCGGAGGGCTGGTCGGCGCGTTCGGCATCCTGAAGGCCGGGCAGGGCCGCATCAGCATCGAACGGCTCTCCCCCAACAACGACCTGGAGTCCGGTTCGGCCCAGGTCGCCGATCACGGGCCGGCCTTCAGCTCACGCTACGGACCCAGCGCGGTCTCCCTGCTGTCCAATTCCAATCTCTCCCCGCACTTCCCGTACGCGGCGGAGACCTGGACGGCGCTGTGGCGTCGGCAGACCGGCCGGGAGCTGGACGGCGCGATCGCGACCGATCCGGTCGGCCTGTCCTACCTGCTGAAGCTGATCGGGCCCGTCAAACTGCCCACCGGCGAGACGGTGACCGCGGACAACGTGGTCTTTCTCACCGAGGGAGCGGCCTACGCCCGCTACACCGACCCGCTCGACCGCAAGAGGTTCCTCATCACGGTCGCCAGCGCGGTGAGCGAAGCGCTGACCAGGGAGCATCTGGATTTCATGGCGGCGCTCCCTACCTTGTCGAAGCTGCTGAACGAGCGACGGATGCAGGTCTGGAGCCGCAGGGACGCCGAACAGGAGCGCCTGGAGGCGACCCCGCTCGGCGGCGTACTGCCGAGCGAGCCCGGGCCGTTCGCCGGGCTCGTGATCAACAACTCCGCCGGCACCAAGCTCGACTACTACCTGGACCGCTCGCTCCACTATGAGCTGGACGCCTGCCGCACCGACGGGCAGCGTGTCACCAGGGCTCGGATCCGGCTCGGCAACGACGTGCCGCGCATGAAGCTGCCCTCGTACGTCACCGACCGGCTCGACAGCTGGAAACACCGCCCTGTCGTCGGATCCAATCTGACGTGGGTGTCGTTCTACGGCGCGGTCGGCGCCAAGCTCCAGGCCGTGCACATCGACGGGAAGCCCGCCCCGGTCGCCCAGGAGACCGAGCGAGGCCATCCCGTCTACTCCACCGTCATCCAGTTCGCTCCGAGGCAGACCCGGACGCTGGAGTTCGTCATGCTGGAACCCACCTCGGCCACACCGCCGGTGGTGCCCGTGCAGCCGCTGGCCCGCCCGCAGCAGACGAGGGTCACCGAGAACCGCGGGCCCTGTGTCCCGGTGGTTCGTGACACCGAGCGATAGAAGAGGTAAAGCCCGGTGCGCCGCGAGCGGCCGCCGGGCCGACTCCTCCTATCGTCACGCCCATGACGTCAGGGCAGGTCCTCTTTCACATCCTGTTCGTGTGCACGGGCAACCTGTGCCGCTCTCCGCTGGCCGAGCGGCTGACCCGGTCGGCCCTCGGCCCGCCGTTCGTGGTGACGAGCGCGGGCACCCACGCCGAGCCCGGTGTGGAGATGGCGGAGCGGTCTCGGCAGGTCCTGGTAGGCCTCGGCGGTGATCCGGACGGCTTCGTCTCGCAGCCGCTGACCGCGGAGCTGCTGGCCGGCGCCGATCTGGTGCTGACCGCCGCCAGGGAGCACCGGGCGGAGGCGGTGACGAGGCATCTGCAGGCCGCGCCCCGCGTCTTCACGATCGTCGAGTTCGGCGCCCTCGCCGCGGCGGCGGAGCGCGAGCAGATCACGTGTCATCGGGACGCCGTACGGCGGGCAAACGCGCTCGTCGAGCAGGCGCAGGCGCTGCGTGGCCTGGTCACGGTGGACCGGCCGGACATCCCCGATCCCATGGGGCGCTGGGTCTGGGCCCACAAAGCAGCGGGACGGAGAATCGCCAAGGCGCTCTCCGTCCCGCTGGAACTGCTCAAACAGCCGTGGTCGTCATGACGGTGTCCTTGGCCTCTTCCTTGGCCGACTCCGACTCGTAGTACCCGTATCCGTATCCGTAGCCGTCGTACCCGCTCGCCTTGGCCGGGACGAAGTTGAGCACAGTGCCGACGATCCTGGCCTTGACGGACGTCAGTTGCTCCATGGCCCGCTGGACGTGTTCCTGCCGCGTCTTGCCGTACCTGGCGACGAGCAGCACGCCGTCGCAGACCGCCGCAAGGGTGGCGGCGTCGGTGACGGGCAGCAGCGGCGGCGCATCGATGATCACCATGTCGTACTTGTCGGTGAGCTGGTCGAGCAGCTGATGCATCATGCGGGAGCCGAGCAGCTCGCTCGGGTTGGGCGGGATCTGGCCGCTGGGCAGCACGGAGAGCCGCGGCTCGCCCCACGTCTGGATCACTTCGGCCAGCCGCGCCTTGCCGATGAGCACATCCGTCAGGCCGACCGCGCCCTCGATCCCGAAGTAGTCGGGGAGGCGCGGACGGCGCAGGTCGGCGTCCACGAGCAGGACCTGCCAGCCCGCCTGCGCGAGCGTGATGGCAAGGTTGGAGCAGGTCGAGGACTTGCCCTCGTTCGGCAGGCAGCTGGTGATCACCAGCGACTTGGGCTGCTTGTCGATCCCGATGAACTGCAGGTTGGTGCGGAGCGAGCGGAACGCCTCTGCTCGGCTGGACCGCCCGTGCGGCCGCAGGATCAGGGGGTGGCGGCGGGCCGCGCGCTCGTAGCCGATGATGCCCAGCGTGGAGCTGTTGGAGTTCCGCTGCAACTCATGGGGGCTCTTGATGGTGGTGTCCAGGCGATCGCGGAGCACCAGCGAAGCCGCGGCGACAAGGAGCCCGATCAGCACGCTGAGCAATATGTTGACCACGGGCCTTGGGCTGACAGGCGCCTGAGGGACCTCGGCCTGGTCCACCATCGTCACCTTGATGGGCGGGCCGCTGTTCGGTGTGGGACGCTCGATCTTGTCGATGAGGGCGGAGAACCGGGCCCCCAACGCGTTCGCCAGCGATGCCGCTCGGGCGGCATCGCTGTCGCTGACGCTTGCGCGAATCAGAACCGTTCCCGGGACGACCTCCGTCGAGATGTTCGACTGCACCGACCCTATGGACTCCGGTCCGGTGATCTGACTGACCACCCGGCGGCTGGACAGCAGCGTGGCATAGGACTGCACCCTCTGCTCGGAAAGCATCCCCGCCTGGTACGCGGTGGAGGGGCTGCCTTCCTTGTCGTGACCGGTGACCAGCATGGAAATCGTCGCGACATACTTCGGCGGCGTATTGGCAGTGACCACAACCGCCGTGACCACTGAGAGGACCAGCGCCAGAAGGATGAGAAGCCAGTTCCTGCGTGCGAGCCGCACATAGTAGAGCAGATCCACTGGTTCAACGCCGCCTTTCACGGATTCTCGAAGAACTCTTGGCGTGATCCGTCGACGGATAGGCGTTCACGCCTTGCAGCAAGATGATGAGGACGACGGCGGTGCCGACCGTGACCATGGCTGTGATCAGCGGAGATGTCCAGCGCAAGGCCATCGCGACCAGGAAGCCGCCAAGGATGGCTGCGATCAGGCCGAGCCCCGCGGCGACCGCCCACGTGGGGAGACCCAGGCGGCGCAACCGGTGCGACACATGATCAGTCCCGCCCCGCAGCGGCGAATGTCCCGCCCTCAGCCGTGAAACCAGCACGACCCCGGTGTCGACGGTCGCGACGAAGGTCGGCAGGAGCAAGCCGGCGATCAGCGTGGGCGGCCCCTGCCCGGCCATGAGGAGGACGGCGGAGCAAGAGAGCAGGAAGCCGATGAACAGGGAGCCGGAGTCACCCATGAAAACCCTTGCGCGCGGCCAATTGTGCTTCAAGAAGCCCAAAGTGGCGCAAGTGAGCACGGTCATGAGCAGCGCCAGCGATGTCTGGGCCGACACGAAGGCTGATACCGCCAGGAACGCCGCGGTGACCGTGGCGACGGATCCCAGCACGCCGTCCATGTTGTCCAGCAGGTTGAAGGAGTTGGCCAGCACGACGAGCCAGACCACCGTGGCCACACCGTCCAGCCATCCACCCACGAGGGTGACATGGACGCCGGAGAGCACGACCTCAACCGCCGCCACGGTCTCCACGACAAGCCTGGTGACCGGGGGCAGCGGCCTGATGTCGTCGATCAGGCCGAGTAGCCCGACCACGGTCGCGCCCAGAAGAATCGCGATGACACGTCGATCCGTGAGTTCTGGCAGCGCGAGCGCGGGAACGAACGTGCCTAGCATGATCCCGATGCCGCCTACGTACGGGGTCGGGCGGGCGTGAGCCTTCTTGGCGCTGGGACGATCGGTCAGGTCCCAGCGCACCGCCAGGCGCTTCAGCGGCACGATCGCCGTGCCGCAGATCAGAGCGGCGGCTGCGCCCGAGGCGACAGCCATGATCCCGTTCACCGTATGGATGCCGTGAGGTCTTGGCGCGCTTCTTTGACGACCTCGGCGAGGATCTCGTCGAGCGTGCGCCGTGGAGCCCAGCCGGTGAGCTCGCGGAGCTTGCCGGTGTCGGGCACCCTGCGGACCATGTCCTCGAAACCCTGCTGGTATGCCTCGTCGTACGGAATGAGGTCCACCCGCGACGTGGACCCGGTGAGATCGATGATCAGTTTCGCCAGCTCCAGGATGCTCACCTCCTCCGCCGAACCGATGTTGAAGGTCTGCCCGATCGCCGCGTCGTGGTCGAGCAGCCTGAGCAGCGCCTCGACGACGTCCGTGACGTGGGCGAAGCAGCGCGTCTGGGTCCCGTCGCCGAAGATGGTGAGAGGTGCGCCGTGAACCGCCTGCCGGACCAGGCGCGGGATGACCATGCCATAGGCCGGGCTCTGCCGCGGTCCGACAGTGTTGAAGAGCCTCACCACGATCGTCGGCAGGCCGCGCTCTCGGTGATAGGCGTTGGCCAGGATCTCGTCGACGGCCTTCGCGGTGCTGTAGGCCCACCTCACGACCGCCGGGCTGCCCAGAATGCGATCCGCGTCCTCCCGCAACGGCCCTGAGGAGTTCTTGCCGTAGATCTCGCTGGTGCTGGTGATGAGAACCTTCTTGCGGTACCGATGGGCCGCCTCGATGACGATCTCAGAGCCGCGGATGTTGGTCGTCAGGCACCGGAGCGGCTGCTCGATGATCAGTTTGACGCCGACCGCGGCCGCGAGATGGACGACGACATCGCATTGGTGGACCAGCTCGTCCACCATGAGCTCGTCCAGCACCGAGCCGTGCACGAAGCGGAGGCGAGGATGCGGCCGGAGATTGTCGAGCCGTCCGGTCGACAAATTGTCCAGGACCACGACGGAGTCACCCCGTGCGAGCAGCGCATCGGCCAGATGCGACCCCACGAATCCACTGCCGCCCGTTATCAGGTAGGTGTTCTTTATTGCTTCGCTCACAAGCTTCCCCTAATCACATGCACACGGAGAGATTTGACTGCCGGAGGGAAGCGCAGGTCAGGCCAGGACACTGGGGCCGGCGGCCGCTGCCTTCTCGAACCAGGCCACCGTGAGACGGAGCCCTTCTTCCAGCGCGATCGGATGAGCCGCGGGGAACAGCTCGCGCAGCAGGCGCGGCGAGGCCTGCGATTCCCGGATGTCGCCACTCCGCGGAGGCAGGAAGACCGATTCGATCGGCCGGCCGAGAACGTCACCGAGCACGTCCTTGAGTTCCAGAAGGCTCACCCGCGTCCCGAAGGCGAGATTGACCGGCGTCGTGTGCGTGACCCGGCGGAGGATCGCCTCGACGAGCACGTTCACCACCGAACCCACATAGGTGAAGTCCCGCGCCTGGTGCCCGTCGCCGTGGATGGGCACCGGTCCCCCGCCTAGCGCCTTGGACACGAACGCCGGAACGACGGCGGCGTAGGCATGATCGGCGGCCTGCATCGGACCGTACACGTTGAAGAACCGGAAGCCGAGGACGGGCAGCTCGAAACTGCTCGCATACGCGAGAGCGTAGGCCTCGGTCGCCAGCTTGCTCGCACCGTACGGGCTGAGCGGCCGAGTAGGCAGGTCTTCGTGCTTGCACGGTTCCGCGCAGTCTCCGTACACAGAGGACGAGGAGGCGAGGATGACGTGCTGTTTCGCCGTACGGCAGGCTTCCAGCACATGGAGCGTTCCAGTGGCGTTGACGGAGTGCGAGGCCAGCGGGTCCGCCAGGGAGCGGGGGACGGAGGGCCGCGCAGCCAGGTGGACGACGGTGGTGGCATCCGCGGCCAGGTCTGCCAGCAGATCGCGGTCCAGGATGCTGCCCCGCACGAGCTCCACCCCGACGCCGTCGAGGTTGGTGGCATCTCCGCTGCTCAGATCGTCCAGCACCGTGAGCTGTTCCACCTCGGGCCGGGTCGCGAGCGCATGGCACAGGTTCGCGCCGATGAATCCGGCGCCGCCTGTCACGAGTATCTTCATCTGTTGCTTCCCCCTGGGATTCGCCGACGCCGCGACGACATGTGCAGCGACCTGTAGAGGTCCTGTGTGTCTGCGACGAGTCGTTCCACGCCGAACGCTTGTGTCGTCCAGTCCCTGGCTGCCTCGCCCATCCGACGTGCGAGGTCTCGGTCGGACAGGAGTCTCAGAGTGTGTGCCGCCAGCTCGGCGATGTCGGTGCCGCCCAACAAGCCGGTGTGTCCGTCTTTGACGACCTCCGCGACGCTTCCCACCCGGGTGGAGACGACCGGCACTCCGGCCATCCCCGCCTCGATGAGTGACAGTGGCGTCCCCTCGTTGTCGGAGGTCAACATGATCACGTCGGCGGCGGCGTAGACCGTCTCCACGTCTTTCCTCCAGCCGAGCAGGCGGAAGGTGTCCGGAGCGGTCTCGCCTCGCCGCTTGACCTCGGGTGTCAACTCGCCGCCTCCGCAGATGACGAACCGGCATTCCGGCGAACGTCGGAGCACCGCGTCGGCCACGGCGAGGAACCGGTCCGGTCGTTTCACCTGGGTGAGCCGGCCTACATACCCGACGACGGGCGCGTCCTGCGGAAGACCCAGCGCCGCGCGTGCCTCCAGCCGATCAGGGATCGGGCCGAGCCGCACACCGGGCGGAATCACCACGTACTGCTCTGCCTTGCCGATCCCGGCCTGGAGCAGGTCGTCCCGCACCTGCGTGCCGACTGTGACGAGCCGGTCCGATATGGAGGCGAGGAGTCGCTCGGAACGCACATAGAGACCGCGCCTGGCCGGCGAGAAATAGCCGTGCAGGAGGTGGCCGTGAAAGACGTGAACGCAGGCCGCGCGGATACCCGCAAGGCGGGCGGCCACCCGGCCCAGCGCCCCGGCCTTGGCCGTACGCGTGTGGACGATGTGCGGGCGGAACGCCCGCATGGCACCGATCAACCAGATGAGTGACCTGACATCGTCGCCGGGCCTGACCGATCTGCCGAGGCCCGGGACGCGGTTGACCCGCGTCTCCGCCTGCCGCAACTGGAGATGGTCCGCCTCGCCGCCGTCGACGTGACCGGCGTAGAGCCGATGATCGAACTCATCGGCGTCCAGCCTCTCGCACAACCCCATGACCTGCGTAGCAGGACCGCCGACGTTCAGGCGCGCGATGATTTCCATGACACGGATACGGTCGCCGTACGTCATCGCGGACTCCTCGGTGATGGCCTGGTCACGTCGGAGAAACTAACCCGCCGCCGGATATTTCAGTGACGCCGTGACGGGTGGTTACGAAATGTTTTCCATATTCACTACCTCCGCATGAGCTGGCGAAATTCACATACCTACTGGCGAACCTGGCGGTGAGTTTCCACATTATGGCAAGATGTCCGGATATTCTGGAGGCGCGGCACCGGACATCTGCCGGTGAGGCGTCGGGTGGCTACGTCATTGCGACAACGGCACGGCCGGCCGGTTCAGTGTCCATTTCCATTGGCGAGTCATGCCTTCGATCAGTGATGTCGACGGCCGATAGCCCAGCAGTTGCTGCGCTCTTGTCAGGTCTGCCGCTGTGGTTTCCACGTCGCCTGATTGCCGGCTGTCGCGCACGATCGGAATGTCGAGACCGGTGATCTTCGCAGCGCACTCCAGGACCTCCAGCATGCTGAAGGTTCTGCCACCTCCGACGTTCACCACCTCGGCTCGCGCGGGAGCAGAAGCGGCCGCGATCGTTGCTGCCACCGCATCGTCCACATACGTGAAGTCGCGACGCTGCGTCCCGTCTCCGTACAGTCGCATCGGCCGGCGGGTCAGCGCGGCCTCAAGGACTCTGTAGATCGCCATGTCGGAGCGCTGTTGAGGGCCGTAAACGGTGAAGTACCGCAGAGCCACGACACTCGTCGGCGTGCTGGGTCTCAGCGCATAGGCAAGAGCGAGGCGCTCTGCAGCCAATTTCGTGACTCCGTAGGGAGACAGCGGCGTCGGAAGATCCTCTTCGTGTGAGGGACGGTCGGTGCCGGTGCCGTACACGCTCGATGAGGAGGCCAGAACGAGCCTGGGCACATCCGTGGCGGCACAAGCTTCGAGCAGGCGCTGCGTCGCCATGATGTTCGACGCGAGATAGTCCGTGAACCTGTCACCCCATGACGGGCGTACACCGGGCACACCCGCGAGGTGGAACACCGCCGACGCGCCCTTCGTGAATCGTGTCAGGTCCAGATCCGTCAGGTCTCCCTCGATCAGCGTGAATCCCGGCTCCGCGATCAGGTCGGCGAGGTTCTGGGCTGCCGTGGGATCGTGCGAGGGCGGGCGCCGGTCTATTCCAAGGACACTCGCCCCCTGCTTCAGCAGGACCTCCGCCAGATGCGAGCCGATGAACCCGGCGACCCCCGTCACCACCACGTGCTCGAGTTGCTGTGGACCTTTCACTTTTCCCCCGTTCGAGATGCGGGTGCGCTGCCGCATCCCGCGCGTATTTGAGATCAGGCGTGTCGCGCCATCGCGCCGGCGGTACGTGGCAGATCCATCGCCTCAATGATCGCGACGGAGAGGGGCCTCCACGGTTTCATGGCCCCCAGCCCGTGGAATGCCGTTCAGCGCCGTGCCGTACCACTCCTCGATCCGGCTCGTGACCGCGGGCCAATCCAATGCCGCGGTCACGCGCGGTCCCAGGTCACTCATGCGACGGCGGGTTTCCTCATCGTCGAGCAGGGACCCCAGGACAGCGATCAGTTCGTCGACCGATCCGGAGGTGAAGGTTCGGTACGCTCCGCGGTCCTGGACAACCGGCTCGAGCGCGGCATCTGTGGATACGATGACCGGCGTGCCAAGAGCGAGCGCCTCCAGGGCGGCTGTCGGTACACCCTCGCCTTTACCGTCGAGGCGACGTGAGGCGAGGACGAAAACCTCTGCGGACCGTACGAGCCAGTAGATCTCGTTTCGAGACAGCCGGCCCGGAAGCTCGATGCCCGCCCCTTGGCCGGCCAGCCGCTGCAGCCGCTTCCTCTCGGGGCCGTCGCCGGCGATGACCAGCCGAAGCCCTGGCCGAGTACGGCGCACCGCCTGAAATGCCGCGATGAGAAGAGCATGATTCTTCATCGGCTCGAGAGAGCCGACGCTGACGACCAGGCCCCGCTCGCATCCGCCACTTCCGCGGACCTTGGCAATGCCCTCGAGATCAAGTCCGCTGGAGGCCACCCGGATCCGGCGTGGATCGACACCCAGGCGAACCAGGTCGTCGCCGGTGCTGCAGCCCAGAGCGATGCAGGCGTCGACGTTACGCAAGGCCATCCGGGCAAAGCGCTGATGGCGTTTTGACAGGGTGGCATGCACGGTCAGGACAAGCGGGAGGCCGAGAAGCCTGCAGATCGGGCCCAGGACGGCAGCCTCGACATGGTCTCCGTGCAGGTGCACGAGGTCGGCGGAACGGTGTCTCCGCAGCGCTCCCCCGACTTCGGCCGAGAAAGCCAGCACGTCGGACTTCACGGCCAGCGCGCGTGACACCAGCGTGGGCCTTGTGGCCAGCACCGTCGCGCCTTCCGGCACGACCCCGCCTCTACGGAACGCGAGTACGACATCATGGCCGCGCTTGAGTTGTTCTCGGGTGAGGCATTCGACATGCCGTTCCTTACCGCCCGGCTCGGGTGGTATGCGATAGCTGACACGTATGATTCTCATGCTCGTGACACGCTGCCCTTGTTCTTTCCGCCAGAGAGCGAACGAATTCCGCATGGCGGTCCATGCTTACTTCGAAGCCAGCGACCCATATGGGCGACGAGGAAGTTCGGGGCCCGTGACGAGCCGATGAGCAGAGCGCATCACCTTGTTGCTCCGTGGCGGAGGTGAACCCCGCTCGACGACGCTCCCGTGGCGCTCGTCTTCCCATCGGCTCCGGAAGGGAAAAGCGTGTGATCTGTCGTGCTCACGAGCTCCCCTTCAGATCGGCGGCGAGGTTGATCAACTACGAGATTGAGTGTACAGAAAGTAACGAGCTGCAACGATGTGTGGCGAAGGCGTGTCGCGTGACGGGCCCACCACGGCCACCGGAGCTGATTGCGGTGTCCCGTCGAACGCCGCGATCACCCTGTACGCGTGGGCCTGAGCGGACGCGACATCCAGCACAAAGCTCTTGTAATTTCTGTGGCCGCCGGGAGTGCCGCCGCGGTTTCCGGAAGCCCGATGGCGATGATTGTCACGGTGAAGCCCAGATTGCATGTCTGCGAAATCATCAAAACGCTGGACGTCGGTGGTGCGGAGGTTCTCCTCGTCTCACGTCTGCTCGCCATGCGGCCTACCGGCAAGCGATACACGGTGGTGTGCCTGCGGGCCTCCACTGGCGAGCTCATCCAGCGGTTGCGGTCCGCGGGCATCCGCGTCGTCGATCTGACCTCGTGCCCGTCGGCATTGCGCCTTCTGCGCTTGGCGACGGTCGTCAGAAGATTGCGTCCGGACGTGCTCAACCTGCACTCGCCGCTGCCCGCCGCGTTGATCCGGCTGACCTCTCGCCTGTCATGGCCACGCCCCGCGCTGGTCTCGACCGTGCACAATGTGCGCTACCGCGTGCCCACGATGTTGCTCGACCGGGCCACGAGATGGCTCGACGCCCGCACCGTCGCCGTCTCTCCCCAAGTGGCTCGGGCCGTCGTAAGCCGCGGAGCACGCCGTCTCCACACCAGGATCCATGGGGTCGACGTCGCCGAGCAGCGTCGTGCGGCCATGGACGCCGCACGGACGAGAATCGAATGGGACATACCGGAGTCGGCTTTTCTGATCGTGCATGTGGCCAACCTGCGCCCGCAGAAGGACCATGAGACGCTCATCCAGGCGGCGGCCACGGTCGTGGCGCGCGATCCACGGGCAATGTTCGTCCTGGCCGGCACTGGGCCGCTGCACCACCAGGTAGCCCGCCGTGTCGCCGGGCTCGGGTCGGACTCCGTGCGGTTCCTCGGCGGCGTGCCCGGTGCCGCTCGCCTGATCGCGGCTGCGGACCTGCTGGTGCTCAGCTCCGCCCACGAAGGACTGCCGGTCGTGATCATGGAGGCGCTCGCCGCGGGCGTGCCGGTCGTGTCCACCCGCGTGGGCGGCGTTCCCGATCTCGTCCAGCACGGTCAGAACGGCTTCCTGACCCGGCCGGGAGATCCCGAGGCACTCGCAGAGGTGATCATGCGCGCGGCGTCACCGGCGAACCACACACGTCTTCGAGCGGGCGCGCGTGACAGCGCCGACCTGGTCGACATCGACCAGGCGGGGGCATGGTTCGACAAACTCTACGACGAAGTGTGCTCGCGGTGACCGGTCCCTGCCGCCCGGTGGTGCAGTCATACGCGAACTGCTGATCGGTTACGGCGAGTATTTGGACGCGTGTCGGTTCTTGTCGCGCGGCGGGAGCTCCGAGACGGTGGCGATATGAACTTCCATGAGATCAAAATCGCCGATCTCAGGCGCGGGAATATTACCGAAAATCGGATATTTCATACTAATATATGGTTCAAGAGCTTCAATAACGCCCGATATACCGCGCTGCTACCCATTCTGGAGCGAGTGGACAGTCTCATGCTCCGCTGCACCGACCGGAGAATTATGCGCGGAGTACAGTTCCGGACATTGAACCGCTCCATCGGAGTGCATGGGCGCCTTCTCTTCCAGCTGGCCGCCAGGCGTTACAGATACGGATTCATCACGAATACCAAGCACATTCCGTTTGCAATGTTCCCTGTCGTGGTGGACATGGACGATCCGTACTTCACCGACGACGAGGTACGGATCCTGCGGTCCTCTCGGCAGATCACGGCGCTTGTCGTCACCAACCAGGCGGCTGCTGACCGTTACCGCGAACTGGGTGTGACTTGCCCGATCAACGTCATCGGCCACGGCCTACGGACGGTGGAGCCCGACCCCGGCCTGGTGGAGGAGGTGCAGCGCCGCAAAAGACCAGAAGAGCTGACGGTCGGCTACGCCGCCGCATGGCATCTCTGCGACCGGGATCGCGGCGCCGATCCCATGTACAACGTGACGCACCTGGTCGAGGAGCTGTGGCCCGGCGTGGTCGCCGCTTGCCCACAGGCGCGGCTCTGGCTGGTCGGTAGCGTCAGCAAGGTTCTGGCGCGCATGCTCGCGGGCCGGACCGACATCGAGGTAGTGGGACACGTACCGGCGGAGCACGTTCCCGCGTACTTGGCCGCCTTCGACGTGGGGCTGTATCCCCGCCGGATCCAGCATGAGCGATCCTCGGTAAAGGTGGCCCAGTACCTGGGATGCGGAGTCCCCGTGATCGGCTACCGGGCAGTTCCCACAGAGCTGATCTCGGGTACGGGATCAGGGCTCATCGTGGAGTCGCCTGAGGAATTTCGGGGCGCGCTGGTGCGACTCCTGCGCGATCCGGCCCTCCGGGCTGAGCAGTCAGCCCGTGCGCGGGCGGCGGCGCGCCAAGTGAGCTGGGACGTCCTGGGCGAGAGATACCAGGCACTGCTCGATGACATGCTTCCTCGAAAGGCCGGGCTCGGACTGCCGAGGAGATGACGGTGAAGAAGAGCAGGGTGACCACCGAGTCGCCGTAGAGCGGCGTCTCGGTGAGCGACATGGCCAGGATGCCGGCCAGGAAGAGGTACGCGGAACTACGGGCCCGAGAGGTCTCGGCAGACAGCAGGACGATGTAGGCAAGGAACAGGAGGATGCCGACGATCCCTGTGGCCACTCCCAGGTGGACCCAGAGGTTGTAGACGGTGCCACCACCGTCCAGGTGGTCGAGGACCGCCCAGCCGTGACCGGTGAGGGGTTGCTCGCCGAACTGCCGTAGGCCCACCTGGATCGCTTCCTCTCGGAGGAGACCGGACTCCCGGTTGAGGCCCAGGAACGTGGTGAGCCTCGGCACGATGAGGAGTCCGACCGGCGCCAGGATGAGCGGCAGCATCCCAGGGAGGTACCACCGCCTCGGCAGCGCCGCCGCAACCACCACGGCGACCAACGCGAACCAGATCGACCGCGTCTGAGTGGCGACCACACCGATCACGAGCAGGGATCGGAGCAGGAGCCGGACGCCGAGCGGCAGCGCCGAGATGGGCCCGAGGAGGAGTGCCGCCAGCAGGAGCGCGCCCACCTGCGCGGGATCCGCCATGAGGCCATAGAGCCGGTCCGTCACGTTGGGCAGATGGACCACCACCTGGTAGACGCCCAGCCCGAGCACCGCCCAGAGCAGGCCACGGCGGGCTGTGGGGCTGTGCGTCAATCCGATTCCCACAGCCGCATACAGCATGAGGTGAACGAGCGACCAGAACGTCCCCCCATGGGCGGAGGTCACCAACACGGCCCAGGCGAAGAAGGCCGCGAGAGCCGCTTGGGACGGCGCGAACCGGATGTTCATGATCGAGCCGCTCACGGTCAGCCGTACCAGATAGGCCGTGGCAATCACATCGCACAGGTTCAGACCGCCGAACGGCAGACCCATGCGGATGACGCACACCATCAACGCGGGGAGCGCGGCAAGCGGGAGGACCACCACAGCCAGCACCCAGATCATGTGCCCTGTCTCGGCCTCGCCGAGCTGGTCGGCGGCCACGCCGGCAAGCACCATAGCGACTCCGAGCAGGAGCCTCGCGAGTGCGACGCCTGGCTTTCCCGTCGGGTGCGCGGCCTCAATCATGGCAAACCACCAGTCTCCGAAGTGAGAGGACCCAGAACGCGGATCCGAGCACGGTCAAGGCCAAGGCCCCCCAGCCGAAGGTGACTGCCGTGGCAATCGGCTCTGGAGCGACCCAGACAGCGGCAAGCAGCAGCCCGAGATTGAGGAGTCCCTCAATGGTGAGAAAGGCCAGCCGCCAGCCTGGCTTGCCGATGGCGAGCGGAAGCACCTTGGACCAGGACACGCCTCCCTTCGCGCAAGCCACGGCGAGAAGCAACAGCGCGGCCGTGCCCGTCTGGGCGTACGAGGGTCCGTAGGCCAGTCCGAGCGCGGGCCCGATGAATGGGGCGGCGGCGACGAGCGCGCCTGCTCCCAGAGCCCCCAACGCCAGACTCGACCGGGTCACGTCTGTCCTGATCCGTCGCCCCTCGCCGACAGCGGCCGCCTCAGCCAGCCGGGGCTGCAGCATGGAGGCCACAGGGCTGATCAGGCTCGTGTAGATCCGGGCCGGGGCCAACGAGATCTTGAGGATGGTGACGAGTGTGGGTCCGCCGACTACGCCCGCCAACGCGAGGAGGCCCGACTCCGAAGCGGCTGCCGCCGATGTCGCGGTGGACGCTTTGACGGAGAATCTCACCAGACCGGTGGGCATAGCGACGCCCGGAACGGGTGGCCCGTAAGTACTGTGGATGGATTTCATGGCCTCACGGGCGAGCACCGCCGCGGTCACCAGAGCACCCGCGGCCTGGCCGGCGAGATAGCCGGCCGGCCCGCCTACGAGCAGACCACCGAGGGTGAGCAGGAAGAGCACGACGGCGCACCGCAGCCGGACCCGCCCGAGCCACTTCAACCGTCCGGTCAGCGCGAAGGCCGCACCGGCGGATCCCGTCGACGAGATGGCACCGCCCGTGATGATCGCGAGAGTGAGCAGCACCGCGAGATCACCCGGAACACCGCCGATCTGGTACCCCGCCAGAGTGATCAGCAACGCGACCCCGCTCGCTCCCGCGCCGATCCCCACATCCCATCTCAGGAGGCGGCCGAACAACGCGGCACCGCCCCCATCGCGGGACTGCTGGAGCGGCACGTACCGTTGCGCCGCGTCCTCCAGCCGGGGATCGCACAGCAGGAACCAGACAGACATCAGCGATTGCGCGAAGAACACCTTCCCCGCCTCGGACGCTGTGGTCGTCCGCGCCAGGGCGATCGTGCTCAGGACGGAAAGGATCGCCTCGCCCTGGCTGCCGACAGCGAGCCAGGCGAACGTCCACAGCTGCCGCCGTGCCGGCATGCGTGCGTGCCGGATCACCGTTTCCCGCAAGGAGGTCATCGTCAGAAGCCGACCTCGTCCCCGGAGCCCGGATCAGCCGGCCACTCGAGCCGGCCAGGTTCAGGGCTCTCTCCGACGTTGACGCGGCCTGCGTACCTCAGGACGAAGTCCATGGGGATCCTCATCGCCCCGTCCTTGGCCGCATGGCGATGTCTCGGATGAAGTCGGCGAACATGTCGATCATCACGTCGAAGTCGTGGTGTTCCGCGACGTATCGCTGTCCGGCGGCCCCGGCCGACCAGGCGCGCTCGGGGTCGGCAAGGAACGAGACGATGCCCTCCGCCCACTCGCGCACGACGCCGGGAGCCAGCAGCGCACCGGTCTCGGGTCGGATGATCTCCTGGTGCGCGGGGATGTCGGAGCAGAGCACCGGCAAGCCGCAGGACATCGCCTCCAGAACCGCCCGTGGCAGCCCCTCCGACCAAGAGGGATGGACGGCGAGCCGCGTCTGCCGGAACGTGTGGACGACCTCGTCGCGCGGTACGGAACCACGCAGCTCGACATGGTCCTCAATGCCGAGATCGTTGATCAGCCGTTGCAGCCGCGGACGCTCGGGCCCCTCACCGAGCACGACGAGTCTCGCGCCGGGGACACGGCCGAGCACGTGCGGCCACGCGCGTAGCACGGTCGCGTGGTTCTTCACGGGCAGCAGGTTGCCGACCATGGCCGTGTGGATGGGCCGGGGACCCGGAACGGCCGGGGGCGCGAAGAACCGGGTGTCCACCCGGCTCGGAATGCAGGCGACCGGGCTACGCGTCCATTGCTCTGCCCGGCGTTTGATCCCTTGACGTACGGCGCGGACCGCGGTGGCGCGGCGCACCGCCGCTCGTGAGACCAGGGCCAGCCCGGCTCTCTTCACCACACCGCCGTACGCGGGGCCAGGGTCCAGAACGTCCCCCTGGATCTGCACGATGTGCGGCGTCCGAGCCCGGGTCCGGGAGAGCTCGACCGCCACGGCGGCGAGCGGGTCACTGGACAGAAGGATGTCGCTGGACCTGGGGAGGCCGTGGTCCACCGCTCGCCGGGCCGCTCGCAGAAAGGCCGGCCGTGACCGGCCAGGGACTCGGTACAGATGGACGGAGCCAAGATCGGTGAAGCCGGGCTCCGCTCCCCCCGAGGGCACGATCACGCTGTAAGGTCCGCCGAGCCGTTCTGCCAGCGCTCGCGCCGAGCGCAGGTCGCCGTCGTCGGGCCGCAGGTCGCGTTTCCAGGGGCTCGACACGACCAGGGTGACGGAAATGGGCCTCACAGGATGTCCTCCAACATGCCGGCGACGTGCTGCGGGGAGAACCGCTGCTGGGCACGCTCGCGCATTCGGGCCCCGAGAGCATCGCGTTCGGAGTCCGTCAGGCGCGCCACCTCGATGGTCATCCTGATCAGAGCGGGCAGGTCCCCAACGTCGCAGAGGAAGGGATAGCCGGATCCCACCACGTCCGCCGAGCCGCCGGCCCTGGTCGTCACGAGTGGCACTGCCGTGCTCATGGCCTCGAGGAGCACGCGCGGAAAGCCTTCCTCGTAGCTGGGCATCACGAAGCAGTCCGCCGCTCCGTACAGCGAGGGCAGCTTCCGGTTCGGTACCGGCCCCATGAGGTGCAGGTCCGCCCGGTCGCGACCCAGCCGCTCCAGGTACGAACGGTCGGGCCCGTCGCCCACGACCACCAGCCGGACGGGACGGTCCAGCTCGGCTCGAACGGCGTCAAGGTACGGGACGAGCAGGCGCGTTCCCCTCCGGAACGAGAGGCGGTGTACGAAAAGAACCACGAACTCGGTTTCGTCCCAGCCGAGGCGGCGGCGGGTCTCCTGGCGCACAGCCGGAGGCAGGGGCGCGAACCGGTCGCTGTCGATGTCGTTGTAGAGCAGCCGCATCCGGTGGGCCGGGACCTGCCATCTGGCACGCATGATCGGGACCATGCTCTCCGGGCCGGTCACGAAGCCGTGAACGCAGCGGGCGAGCAGCGTGCCGAACAGGTCCTCCAACCGGTGCCGCACCGTTCTGCGCCTGTCGCCGTCCATCAGGTCGGCCGTTCCGCTGCGCCACAGAAAGATGCGATGCCGGAAGAACGGATAGGTCAGGATGAGCATGACGAGCAGGAAGCGTGAATAGCGGAGGAAGTATGTGCGGTACCCGGCGCGCGCGCACCAGCGGATCGCCGACAAGACGCGGACCAGACGGGTAACCCGGCTCGGGCCGACCGTCGAGATCACCTTGCGCACGCCGGGCAGCTGCGCGGGTGGCGTACCCCGTTCCACCAACGCGATCACGTCCATTCTCGCACCGAGAGCGGCGAGAAAAGCCGGGAGGTGCGCGAAATGCTCGGACTCCTCGGAGGACAGGTGAGGTATTGCGTAAACGACTCTCGAACGGGCCGGGAGCGATTCGGTCCTCATATTCACTGGTTCATCGTGACAATCGAGGGGCCGCCGCCGCTGATGGCGCTCCGCGTACCATCCGTTATTTTGCCGTCATTGCACAAGTACGAACCTCGATGACTCAGGCCCTGTCCTGATGCCGCCACCTTTGACCATCTCTGCTGACCAGGCTGCCTGCGATCGCATGGCGGAGGCAGGTGCCGAGACGGCGATGTCGCGCGCCTGCGATTCCGCTCCGGCGATTGCGCTGATCTCGAACAGTACGGTGTGATCACCCTTCGACGAGGTCCGCGTCGGTCAGGCCGATGGCGCGGGGCCACGGCTCTTCGATACGGCTGCCGGCGCGGACCCCGGACTCGATCTCAGAGTGATACGAGACGACTAAGCCTGACCGCTGTCCGCCTGCTCCAACCACCAGGGGTTCACACGAGCCCACTCGATGGTCTTGGCCAGCCCCTCGCGCAGGCTTGTCGTACTGCGCCAATTGAGCACTTCCCAGGCTTTCGTGGTGTCGGGTATCCGCCGGCACAGATCCTGGTATCGAGTGCCAAGGCGCTCTCGAGTGTCGACGGGAATGACGGTCGATGCGCCCCCGGCCAACTCGATGGCCAATTGCACGGCCTGCTGGACCGTCGTCTCGTCGGAACTGCCGATGTTGAAGCATTCGCCGTCGGACTTCGCGCTTGAGCCGGCCAACATCGTGGCGGTGACGGCATCGTCGACGAACGTGAAACACCGAGTCTGTTCGCCGTCGTCGTAGATGACAGGAGCGAGGCCGCGGAGCGCCCGGTGAATCGTGCGACTGATGACGAACGCCGGGCGTTGGCGCGGACCGTACACGTTGAAATAGCGCACGATCGTCGCCCTCAACCCGCGCTGCCGGACGAGAGCGAACGTCAGATGTTCAGCCAGCGCCTTGCTGGAGGAGTAGCTCCATCTGTCGACGGCGGTGCTGCCCAGGACGCGATCGTCGTCTTCCGACCACGGCACCGCGGGATTTTTCCCGTACACCTCGCTCGTGCTGGCGACCACCACCTTCGCTCCGGCGCGGTCCGCGAGGTCCAGCACGTTCCTGGTCCCCATCAAGTTGATGTCGATGACGTCCAGCGGTTGGTCGAGGTATCGGTCGACACCGACCACGGCGGCAAGGTGGTACACGATGTCCACCTCTGGTGTGATGGCCGCGGCCAGTTGGTCGCGGTTCCGGATGTCGCCCGTTACGTAACGCGGCGCGATCGGGGCCGCGAGCCTGCCGGGCGGCGGTTCAGCATGGTCGAAGACTGTTACCTCGTTGCCTTCTGATAGGAGCCGTTCAACGAGATGGCTCCCGACGAATCCGCCACCGCCGGTGACGACGACACGATTCATACTCTTACCTTCCTATCCCCCGATAGACAAAGCCCAACTGCCGCAGCCGCGCGATCGTTTCGCGTGAGTAGTAAGCACGCCCGTCGATCAGCGCGCATGACGGAGCGACCTGCCGGCGAAGTTCCGCGAAGTCCAGGAGCTCGAACTGCCTGTGCCAGGCGAGAACTGCCAGGCAGTCGGCTTGCCGTACCGCTTCCTCGATGGAGGCCGACGGCCGAACCCCGAAGGTCTTCTCGGCCTCGTCGTCGTCCACCAGCGGGTCGAAGAGGGTTACCTCTGCCCCAGCCTCCCTCAGCGCCGAGACGACAGGCTGGGTGGGTGTCGCACGCAGATCGCCGGTGTCGTTCTTGAAGGCGAGTCCGAGTACGGCGACCTTCGAGTCGATCGGCTCCTTGCCGAAGTTGGCGAGCTCGTTGACGATGAGGTCGAAGGTGTAGCGGGGCATGGCGTCGTTCGCGGCCCGTGCGGCCGGGATCGTGCGGAGATCGACGCCGCCGTCCTGGGCAGAGCGCCATACCATCCAGGGATCCTTGGTCAGGCAGGACCCGCCGACGCCGACGCTGGGCAGCAGGATGTTCATGTGCCCATTGCCCTTTTTGATGGAGTTCGCGGCCTTGACTACGTCGAGCACGTCGACACCGGCCATGGCGCATACCTGGGCGAGCTCGTTGGCCATTGCGATGTTGTGATCGATCCACCAGTTGCTGGCGAGCTTGACCATTTCCGCGGTCTCGAGAGAGGGGCAGCGAATTACTTCGACACCGAGACTCCGCTGCCAAAAGGCCGCCGCGGCCTCTGTGCTGTCATCGCACCAACCGCCTGCCACGATGGGCAGGCTTCGGAGTTCGTTGAGCGCGTTCCCCTCTGAAAGCCGCTCCGGGCAGAACGCCAGGCCGAAGTCGACGCCGCACTTCATCCCTGAGCGTTCGAGCAGGGGAACGACGAGCCGACGCGTCGTCCCTACCGGCACGGTGCTCTTGAAGATCAGCAGCTGACCGGGCCGGATGTGCTTACTGAGCTCGGCACAGGCGCTCTTCAGCTGAAGGTCCATCAGCACGCCTTGGTCGCGGATGGGCGTGCCGACCGTGACGATGACCACGTCAGCGGACGACAGCGCCGCGTAGTCTCCGGTGCTCCGGACCCTGGACGAACCCGCCCAGCGGGACACCAACTCCGGCAGCCCCGTTTCGCTGAATCGGCAGTGCCCTCTGGTCAGTTCCTCCACGAGCGAGGTGTCCGTGTCCACGCCGATTACGTGAACTCCGTTGTCGGCAAGTGCCGCCGCTACACAGGATCCCACGTATCCGAGGCCGACCACCCCGGCCGTGAAGTTTTCCTGGGCTGAGAAGAAACGCACGATCACTCCGTTCGGTGATTTCTTTGTGCAACCGGCGAGATTCGGTATGGCCGATCTCCTGTTTTTCAGCCTGCGGCCAAAGAATTCGCCCAGGTGGCAAGTGCTGTTCTTGTTCTAGCCCTTGATCGCCGGTCCGGCGACGATGGCACGCGCCAAGGCAAGTTCACGGGCGATAGCTTGAGGCGCCGGTGACGATTTTCTGACCGGATCGAACCGTTCACGCGCCTGTCGGCACGGGCAGGGCTGAAGGAGTTCTCACATCATGGGTGCCGCAATCCCCGGCGTCACGTGGAGCGGGGATCTGCGTCCGGACCTGGCGAAGATCGGTCAGATCCACGACCTCGCCACCTGGAGTCGTCTTACGTGCCCCTCATCGGCTGGACGCCGTATGCGGGGAGACCTGTGGCGGGGCTGAACGTTCATCGCCATGCTGAGCGCTCGGCAGAGACGCGTCGAAGAGCGACGAAGATCCAACGCGTTCCCTCACGACGTACACGGGGCGCCCCATCCCGCTTCCGTGAATGCGGCCGATGTATTCGCCCAGGATTCCGAGGGACATCAACTGTGCGGCGGAGAACAGCGCGACCATCGAGGCAATCGTGGTGAACCCCGCCGTCGTCGTGTCACCGGCAGCGAAACGCCACAGCACCGCACCGCCCAGCAGCAGGCCGAACAGGCCGGAGAAGAATCCCAGGTAACTCGCCAACTGGAGCGGCGCAGTGCTGTAGCCCAAGACCATGTTCGCGGTGTGCCGGATCAGCAGGCGCAGAGAGTAGTTCGACCGCCCATGTTGCCGGTGGTCCATGTGCACCGGCAGCGAGCCGATTTTCGCGGTGGCCCATGACAGGGCCACATCGACGGACACGTGAGGACCGGACAACTCCTTGAAGCCGTCACGAAGGTGCGTACGGAAGACGCGGAACGCGCTGATCTTCCGTGCTGAGCGCACGCCCAAGGTGGCAGACATGCCTGCCTTCACCGATCGGGACGCGAGACTGCGGAGGAACCCATGCTCTTCGACGTGCGGAACTCCGTAGAGCAGATCGAGGCGATCGCCCTCGAGGGCGGCCAGCATGAGCGGCACCTGCTCCGGGAGATGCTGCAAGTCGTCGTCCATCGTGACGACGACCTCGAATTGAGCCTCTCTGATTCCCGCGACCAGGGCGTTGTGCTGGCCGTAGTTGCGGGAAAGGTGGATCGCGCGTACTCCGTCAGTTCTTCGGGCCAGCTCCGCGGCGGTCGCCCACGTGTCATCCGGGCTGCCGTCGACGACGAGAATGACCTCGTATTGGACCGACATGGCGTGCAGGACCGACACGAGTCTGGACACCAACTCAGGAAGAGTCTGTGCTGAGCGGTAGCACGGAATCACCACGGACACCGACATTAATCCTCCGAGTGTTCCTCACGGCCTGCCACAACCCCGTTGTTTTCCGGCGCGCAGCGGAGCGGCGGCGGCACGGTCGAAGCGAGCCGACTGCGGCAGCCCGCGTCAATGACGCAGGCTTGTCGTGCTCGCTCTCGATGGCCAGCGCATCACATGCCTGATGGTCGGTGCCATGACGACCTCGGGGTATTGCGCTCTCCTTGGCGCGGGCTTACTCGTGGTCGTGGGGGCGGTGCCCTGCTTTTTGCCCACGCTGATTGTCGGCGGCGAGCAGCCCTGGCCCGCCCGCGCAGCCGCCCGCAGCCGTGATTCGCTGTCCTCCCAGAAGAAGCACCCGATCTGCCGCAGAAGTGAGCTGGACACCGCGCTGATCAGGCGGGCGTCGCCGGATTTCACCGGCCGGCGGCGACACGGTAGACGGCGTAATCACCGGACCGGAACCGGAGTTCGGCGTAATCTCCTATCCTCGGCTCGGCACCGGTGAGCCCCTCATGGACGAACAACCACCGGACACCGTAACGACCGGTCAGTTCCTCGATCGACGCCGGCGACGGCGACCGGAAAACCGCATCGTTCGTCCTGAGGCGGTCGCCGTCCCAGAACGGTTGCTGCTCCGGGATGAGCCCTGGACGCCAATCGGCATAGTTGCGTGGGACGAACGCCCAGCCTTCCACGAGCATGCGCCTTTCGGTCAGCGCGCTCACCCAGAACTGCCGGCTGTCGCACGGCTCGGTTGATCCCCAGCGGCAGTGTTCGTTGGTGGCGACCAGTTCCTCAGGCTGTGAATGCTCCCGCAGCCACCGCGCGGCGGCGAAGGCGCCCTCCGGAATCGCCGGCGCCGGCGCCGTGGGCGGAGCGGCCGCGGACGCACCACTGTCACGCGGCCCCCCGAAAGCCGCCGAGACGATCCTCGTGCCCCATGCCGCGGGCAACCCCATGGCGGAGACCATGACCACCGTGAGCGTGCCCGCGACGACGCGACGATTTCGCATGACCAGGAACAAGGCGGCGGTGGCCATTGCCATCATGACCCCGAGCGCGACATATGGCCTGTAGAGAAGAGCCTCGGCATGGCCAGGTCCCAGGGGGACTGCGACTCCCCACAGGCCACGAACGAGGAACGCGATGAACGTGGCGGCAACGGTCACCAGCGTGACCGTTCGCAACGACAACCGCACACGCCGGTACGCGACGACGAGCCCGTAAGCGGCCAAGATCGTCAGGTACGGATAGCAGGCCCAGAAGAAATGGAGCTGGCTCCGATGGGGATGGCCGAGCATGAGCGTGGCCCCGAGCCCGGTCGCGCCGATTCCCAGCATGAGGACGACTGGAGGCCGCAGGAACAGCCGCGGCCGGGTCAGCAGCCCGAACACGCCGGCCCACTCAAGGGTCCAGCTGAACACGTACAAGCCGGCGATGCCGAGGAGCGAGCCGGCGTACGCCAGGTCGGAATCCCGCCCGGTCAGCCCGCCCCAGTTGATCCGGGGCAGGGACAACGCGTCGACGTGCATACCGAGCCTCATCTGGCCGAACAGCACGAGCTGCGCATAGGCGAGGCACGCCACCGTGCCACCAAGCACCGCGAGTGAGATCACGCAGAGCTTGCGGCGCCGGGCGAGCTCCACCACGACAACCGCCGCCAGCCCGGCAGCGAGCAGCGGAAGATAGGTCGCTTTGGCGCCCATCACGGCAACAAGGAAGATGCCGAGCAACGCCCAGGTCCCCCGGTCGTGGCGCAGCCTACGGAAGTCCGTCAGGAAGAGCACGATCGGAGCGAAGAGCATCGCACCGAAGGTCTGCGTCGGGCTCATCCACGACTGCACCGTCCGCAGCGTGAACACGCCGACGTCGATCCCCTGGTACAGGTTCGGCATGGCCATGAAGATCGTGCCAACGATGGCCAACAGTCCGCCGATCCATGAACGGCTGAGGCACCGACCGATCATGCCGATGACGAAGGTGAGAGCGACCATTATGGGCAGCATGCACAGCCGCAGCAGCAGGACGATGGGATCGATCCCAGTGATCCAGCTGGAAGCGGCGAAGTGCGTGTAGACGAACCAGTGGTAGGAGAGCGGCTCGCCGGCCACCATCGGCACGGTCGGGGGCATGTGGTGCCGGAGCTCGCCGATCAGGGTCAGATGGAACGGCATGTCGATGTAGATGTGTGCCAGGGCCGGCCAGGCAAGCGCGTTTTCCTTGAAGAAGCTGAGCGCGCTCCACAGCACCAGATACCCGGCGACGAGCGCCAGGGAGAATGACCACCAGACCGGAGCCCGCAACCGGGGACCGCCTCTCCAGTGCCGGCGCAGCGCCGGCACCCCGGCGAAGGCCGCGTACACCGCAGCCGGCCAGGCAAGCACCAGCAGCGGCACCCCCACCGCACGCGCCCCGATGTAGGCGAACACCTCCAGCGCATACCCCAGGCAAAGCCCAAGTGCGAGCTCATCCACCAGGGTCCGGTCCCGCCGGTACAGCGCCCGCACCAGCAGCATCCCGGGCAACAGCACGGCCAGCACCAGGTAGGCGGCGAACACCACCACATCACGTAGGGAGACGCCGTAGAAGCACAGCACGCCCACTGTGAACACGCCCACACCCGCCGCGGGCAGGAACCGCCACCATCCGCGTCTCCCGAGCCGGCGAGCAGGGGGCAGCTCGGATATCACCCGCCCATCGAGCGGTGGCTCGATGTCGTGCAGATACGTGTTTCTTGACATGTTCAGCAGTGTTGAACGGATTGCAAGCCATTCCCCTGATGACAGCCGTACCTGGCACGGTCTTTTGCCGTCCTTTGCGTACGTCTTGAGCCCTTGGCAAAGACCCTCGCGCTCTGGAGACGCAAGCCGTCAAGACTATGGACGCCCGACACTGAGATATGTGAAGCCGAGAGCACGCATCGCGGCCGGATCGAACAGATTACGGCCGTCGAACAGCACCGGCCGACGCATTGATCTGACGACTCCCGCCCAGTAGACCTCCTCCAGTTGCGGCCACTCTGTCACCACGATCGCCGCGTCTGCGTGCTCGACCGCCTCCTCCGGAGTCGCGTACCGGCTCGTCGACGTCCATGGCTCCGTCTCGGCTGGGCGAGCCATCGGATCCCAGCAGGACACCTCGGCCCCTTCAGCCAGCAGCCGGGCCGCCAGCACCGTGCTCGGCGCTTCCCGCATGTCGTCGGTCCCCGGCTTGAACGTCAGCCCGAGCAACGCGACCCGCGCACCGACCAGGCTGCCGAGTTCTTCTTTGAGCTTCTGAATCGCTCTCCGCTTCTGCACGTTGTTGACCTCGACCACGGCCGACAACAATTGCAGGTGATAGCCAGTGTTGCTGGCCAGCTGCCGCAGGGCCTCGGAATCCTTGGGGAAGCACGAACCGCCCCAGCCGATGCCGGCCCGCAGGAAGTGCCGGCCGAGACGGTGGTCCAGGCCGACAGCCTGCGCGACTTCCTCGACATCGGCGCCGGTCTTCTCGCACAAGGTGGCGATCTCGTTGATGAAACTGATCTTCGTCGCGAGCAGGGCGTTCGAGGCCAGCTTCACCATCTCGGCGGACCTCACGTCCATCACGACAACCGGTCCGACCACGCCCTCATGCAGCTCCGAGATCAGGCGGGCAGTCGCCTCGTCGGATGCGCCCACGACGATCCGGTCGGGGTGGAGGAAGTCGCGTACCGCGGTGCCTTCGGCGGTGAACTCCGGATTCGCGGCATACCCCACGTCTCGGAGGCCGGCCGCGTCGAGGGCGGCCCGCACACGACTCCCCGTACCCACTGGCACGGTGGACTTCATCACCACCGCCCTCAGGTGCGACGTGCCCTCCAGTGACCGCACGACCGACCAGACCCGGGACAGGTCCGCATCGCCGGACGCCGACGGCGGCGTGTCCACGCACACGTACGCGATCTCGGACCCGTCGAGAGCCTCCTGAGCATCCAAGGTGAAGGTCAGGCGTTCCTTGTTCTGGGCGATCATGTCGCCCAGTCCCGGCTCGTAGATCGGCACTTCACCGGAGCGCAGGAGCCTGATCTTCTCCGGGTCGATGTCTCGAACCAATACCTGGTGACCCAGTTCGGCCAGGCAGGCACCGGTCACCAGACCGATGTACCCGGCGCCGAACACAGCCACCTGCCGCCGTTCCGGCATGCCAGCCATGGCTTACCATCCGTTCCCAAGAGGCCGAACCGCACGTCGACCACTGTCTGAGGCGTTAGTGCCGATGCTCGTGGAGGATGCCCCACCATAACCCGGCACACGCGCTCGCCTGGGCGTATGAGGGCAATGGCACCAATTGCCCGCGATTCGCGGTCAGCGGGTCGGCGCGACGCACGTTTCCTCCATCAGTCGTAGAAAAGGGAGAAAACAGGCGATAAAGCGTATGTGATGCGACACACGACTGCCGAAGCGGGAAATCCCGACCTTCATTACCAATCCTGCTACCGTCATGGCATGAGCGGTCCGATCAAGTCATTGAAGTATGCTTCGATGATCTCACCCTCCGCCAAGAATAGGCCGGCAGGGGCGAATCATCCAGCAGGGCCACCGCATGCCTCCCGCCGACGCAGGTGGGTAAATACAGCCGCCTGGGCCGTCATTGCCATTTCTCCCGCTCTGGTCACAGTGTTTCTCGTACAGCATTACTTCAACGTCGGCCTGCTCAGTTATACTCCCGGATGGTCTGACGAAATCGAATACTGGCACCAGGTTGCGACCTTTCGAACGGTCGGCTTCGGGGGCGGCGTCTACAGCGTCGACGAGGCAGAGGCGAAATTGCCCTTCCTGCGCTTCGGTTCGCATGGACCCGCATTCCCTATGCTCATGTCCGGCATCAGCGCGATCACGGGCTGGCACCCCTTCTCCGCTCCGCTCGTCAATCTGGTCCTCGTGGCAGCGGCGATCTTCAGCTACCTCGCACTGACCAGGGCCGGGTGGCTGAGAGCCGTCCTTACCGGCGCCCTCGTGCTCACGTTCTGGCCCATGATGCTGTACCTGCCGAGCACCATGCAGGAAACCGTCCACCAAGCGCTGGCCATTGTGCTGGCCGGGGTGTTCTTCCTGCTCATACGGCACGATCCGCGCGCGACTCGCACGCTGTTCGCCGCCGGAGTCGTCTTGCTCGCGCTGGCCAGCCTGCTCCGCCCCACATGGGCGCTGCTGTTCCTACCCCTGTACTTCCTCCGTGGCGGAACGATGTCGGGCCGGAAACTCGTGCTGGCGGCTCTCAAGGCGATCCCGGCCATCGTTGCCGCCTTCGGTCTCTGGGTGGCCGCATCCACACCCTTTCCAGGGTTCGTCTCACACCTGTCCGAGCTCACCCCGCGCTCACCATTGGCCGGAACGAAGCTGCTACTGCTGCACATCTGGATCAATGCCAAGGGCTTCGCCAAAGGCGAATGGGTGCAGGTGGGATTGCGAGCCGCGCTACTGACGATCTCCGTGGCGGCGGTCATCATCGTTGTCCGCCACCTTCGGCGTGGCACCGCAGATCACCACGAGGATCTGGTCGCCGACAGCGTGTTCCACCTCCTCAACTTGGTGCCTGCGCTCGTCATGGTGGTGCTGCTGTACGACGTCTCCGACTGGCGCGACTACCGAGTTCTGGCCCCTCACCTCCTGCTCTCGGCACTGGTTGCCCTGGCCCGCTCAGAACGCATCGTCGTCATTCTCGTGCTGGCTGCCGACCTGGCCCTCGTCGGTGCCTTCGGAGCCGCCTTCTCCGAACTCCACCGACAACATTTTGTGCAGGTGGACCCCAAGGCCACCTCGCTCAGCCGCTACATCGCGTACAAAAAAGGGGCACCGGCATGGGAGAACACGCTCATGGTCGACATGCCCAATTATGATGCGGGGCTCCTGAACGTGCCCGCCGGCGTGGGCCTGACCCTGCGGATATACGGAGAAAATCGCCAGGTCCGGTCGCGGTACTTGCTCGTGACGAAGGAAACCGCCCTGAAGATCGGACTGGATCGGCTCCGGCTGCTCACTTCGACCGGACGGGGCGGTCTATATTTGCGATTGAACTGATCTCACGGTGTCGGCCTCAGGTGTTCAGGCGGACGCCTGGTGCGGCTGGCGGGACATCATCCTTGGCGCACGCCAGGAAACGGCAAGAAACATGCCAACGGAGATGTTCTGCGCGGATTGATCCGCTCTTTATCTCTACGCTTGCCGCCATGAACCAGAGCATGCCCATTAATGGCCTCGCGCCGAGCTCCACCCCTTCCGAGGGCATCTCCCATACGTCGGAGCCTTCACCGGGCGGGAGAAGCGCATCCGTACGGTCCAACGCTTGGCGGAGATGGCTGCCCACGGGCTTGGTGATTGCCTTCACCGCGGCCGTCCTCAATCGATATGGGGTATCCGGCCGGGACATGGCAGTCTTTTTCGCTTATGTTGCGGTAGGTCTCACTTTGCCGGGCGTATTGGTGATCCGCGCGCTCTATGCGGGATCGCGCACACTGGTGGAGGAGATCGCGCTGGGGCTGGCGCTCGGCTACGCCATGGAGATCCTGCTCTACATCGGTGCCCGCGCCGTCGGCGTGCCTCGGCTTGTCGTGGCAGGTCCGCTGACCGTGTACGTGCTCTTCCTCGCTGTCCCGTCACTGCGCCGCTATTGGCGGAGCAGTCGGCGGCTGGCCGCACCTTGGTGGTGGTCGTGGCTCCTCGCCCTGCTCACAGTTCTCCTGGTGGCATGGAGCGGTATCAAGTTCTTCGGCACCCACGCCGTGACGTGGCCTGACCTCGGGGCGACAGGCCACGACATGCCGTTCCACCTGGCCCTGATCAGTGAGCTCAGACATCACATGCCGCCCTCGGTGCCGATGGTCGCGGGCGAGCCCCTCTTCTACCACTGGTTCGTGTACGCCCACCTCGCGGCGGCCAGCCACCTGACCGGAGTGGAGCCGCTCATCCTCCTGTTCCGCCTCGGCATGCTTCCCATGCTCGCAGCGCTCGTCGTCCTCGCGGGCCTGACCGGGCGTCGAGTCACAGGCTCGTGGTATGGCGCGGCGATCACGGCCGTGGGCACGGTCTCGGTAGGGGTGACGAGCCTGTACCTGGGCGCGAACGGAAGGTTCACCTGGGGTGGGCTTCCGGACATGGCATGGACCAGCCCGACCCAGACTCTCGGCGCGCTACTGTTCGCCCCGCTTGTCCTCATACTCATCAACCTGATCGGTCCACGAGGATACGACCCACGTGCGTGGGGGCCCGCCCTGGTGTTGCTGATGGCGATCACCGGCGCCAAAGCCACTTACCTACCGCTCCTTCTCGCCGGCCTGACCTTTGTCGCAATAGTGCAGTTCGTCCAGCGGCGCCGACTGTCGCGGAATCTCGTCATCGCCTTCGCTGTGACGACGGCCTGCTTCCTTTTCGCACAGGTCATCCTGTTCGGCCTGGCCAAGCAAGGGCTAGTCGTAGATCTCTTCTCCTTCACCCGCATAGCCTGGGGGGAATTGACCGGCGTGGATCCAGGCGGCTCTGTACCTGGCCTGGCGGCGGTGCACCTGCTCTCCTGGGCCATCTCCTGGGCCGGGACGTTCGGCCTGCTCGTCCGGCCCCGGCAGCTCGCCCGCCCCGCGGTGGCCCTACTGCTCGGCATCGGCATGGCCGGCGTCGGCGCCGCGCTGGTGCTCGGGCATCCTGGCCGAAGCCAGCTCTTCTTCTTCTGGGGCGCGTGTCCCTACCTCACGGCCCTCTCTGCATGCGGGCTGCTCGCCCTCCTACGGCGAGCAAGGGTAGCCCCCACGACGACGGCGCTCTGGGCCGCCTTGGGGGTCCTCACGGCATACCTGATCTCCTTCTTCTGCGACGTCTCCATACCGCTGGCGCCCGGACAGGACGGCGGCGTGCTCTACCGTCCCTACTGGGTGCTACTGGCCGCCATTGTGCTGGCGGGTGCCGTCCTGACCGTCCTGCGTGGCGCGCTGACCGCCGCGACCCTCCTCGTGGTGGCCTGCACGGCGATAGGTCTGCCGGCATACTGGCACGCACGCGTTCTGTCCGCGCTCGACGCTTTTGGCAAGGACGACGTCAGGCCTGACGTCCAGCCCGCCGCCGAGCCGTCGATCCGGATCCCCCAGGGAGGCCTGACCGCCGCACGCTGGTTGCGTGCCCACTCCGATCCCGACGATCTGGTCGCCACCAATGTGCACTGCCGCTGGGGGCGGGAGAGCCCGTGTGACAGCACGTCCGCGTGGGCGTCAGCGCTGACCGAAAGGCACATGCTGGTCGAAGGATGGGCTTACACGGCAACCAACCTCACGAGGTGGCGTCCAGGGCTGACACAGGAAACCCTCCCGTTCTGGGACAGCCGGCGGCTCAGCCTCAACGATGCCGCCTTCCGGGCACCGACCGAGAGGGTCATGCGGCTGCTCGGCCAGGATTACGGTGTGCGCTGGCTTTTCGCGGAGGAATCGCAAGGGGAAACCAGTTCGGCGATCGGCGACTTCGCCCGACTCCGGTTCCGTTCAGGTGACTACGCTGTATACCGGCTAACCGGCTCTCCGGCTTGAGGTAATGCTTACGCAATACTCGTCCGGCGTGCGACATGTCGCCGTGCCGCACCATTCGCCGCGTTGTTCACTGCGTTCGTGCATGCGACTGACCTGAGGATGGTTCCGTCCAACCGGACGTACATCGCGGACAACGAGCTCGACTATCTGGTGGAGGCCGTACGCGGCCACTCCACCTGCGGTGACGGGCCCTTCACCCGGCGGGCCACCGCGCTCGTGAAGCAGATCACGGGCGCCGGGCAGGCGCTCCTGACCACCTCCTGCACACACGCGCTGGAGATGTCGGCAATCCTGCTGGACCTGCGGCCCGGTGACGAGGTGATCATGCCGTCGTTCACCTTCATGTCGACGGCCAACGCCTTCGCCCTGCGCGGCGCCGTGCCGGTGTTCGTCGATTGCCGGCCCGACACTCTGAACCTGGACGAGCGGCAACTGGAGGCCGCGATCACCGAGCGCACCCGGGCTGTGGTGGTGGTCCACTACGCCGGTGTCGCCTGCGCGATGGATACGATAGGAGAGCTGGCCAACCGGCACGGCTTGGCCGTCATCGAGGACAACGCCCACGGGCTGGGCGGCCGCTACAGGGACCGGCTACTCGGCTCGTTCGGCTGCATGGCAACCCAGAGCTTTCATGAGACGAAGAATGTCCAGTGCGGCGAGGGCGGCGCGCTGCTCCTGAACGACGGGGCCCTGGCCGAGCGTGCGGAGATCATCCGGGAGAAGGGCACCGACCGCAGCCGGTTCTACCGCGGCCAGGTCGACAAATACCGGTGGGTCGACATCGGGTCCAGCTATCTCCCCTCCGACGTGCTCGCCGCGCAGCTGACCGCCCAGCTCGAGGCGTTCGACACGATCCAGGTGCGCCGCCACGCGGTGTGGGACCGCTACCACGAGGAGCTGGCCGACTGGGCGGCGGGCAACGGGGTCGCCCAGCCGACCGTCCCCGACGACTGCGCGCATCCCGCGCACCTCTACTACCTGCTGATGCCGGACCTGGCCCACCGCCAGGCGTTCATCGCGCACCTCGCCGAGCGCGGCGTGCGGGCCGTGTTCCACTACCAGCCTTTGCACTCCTCCCCTGCCGGCGTCCAGCACGGGCGCACCGCTCCGGGCGGATGCCCGGTGACCGAGGAGGCCGCCGATCGGCTGGTCCGGCTGCCGCTCTTCGCCGGCCTCGACGAGGCCGACGTGACCCAGGTGATCGCCGCGGTCCGCGCCTATGAGGTGAGCTGATGGCCTGGCACGACGTGATCGAGGCGCCCACGCTGCGGGCCCAGGAGTCGCCGCTGGAGTCGGCCCGCTTCGGCTGCTCGGTGGAGCGCCTCACCGTCTCCGCCGCCTCTGAGACGCCGCTCGTCGCGGTCCGTGAGGCGATCCTGGGCTCCACGGCGGACGTCGTCATCCTGCGGTACCCCGCCGAGCGTATCGGCTGGTTCGCCCCGCTGACCGGTCTCGGCAGGACCGCGGTCTTCGCCGACTCCTTGGTGTACTGGCGGCTGTCCGCCGGCCGGGGCCGCGCACCCGCGCCCTCACACGAGCTGTCGGTGACCGCGGCGCCCGGTATCGCCGCCGTCGAGGCGCTGGTGGCCGACATCTTCTCCGCGTACGGCTGCCACTACCTGGCCAACCCGCTGTTCGACCCCGCGCAGGCGCTCGCCGGTTACCAGGAGTGGGCTCTGCGGTCGGTCGCCGAGGACGGATGCCTGGCACTGCGCGGCCCGGACGGCAACGGCTCGAGCCTGCTCGCGTTCGCCACCCTGGACGAGGACGCGGACCGCTCCGAGATCCTGCTCGCCGGAGTGGTCCCCGCCCAGCAGGGGCGGGGACTCTACGCCCACCTGCTCAAGGCGGTCGAGGATCGCACACTGGCACGCGACGCGCGCGAGGTGGTCATCTCCACGCAGGGGCACAACACGCGCGTGCAGCGCGCCTGGGCCCGGTACGGGTTCGAACCAGTCCAGACGCTGCTCACTGTTCACCTGGTCCGGAGCCCGCTCCTGCATGGACAGGGATGACCGTTCCTCAAGGCGAGCCTGCTCATGATCGTGGATGGAGTACGCACCGACCGATAACACGAATTACCACCGACACCGACATGGATGCCCCGATCGTCCAGTGCAAAAAGGTTATAATCGTGCAGCCCCCACCACGCGATTCGAGATGCGGAGTGTGGGCCACATGGTCGATCAGAAAGTCCGGACAAAGCGCGGCGAAGGAACGTCATTCGGATGGCGGAGCCTGCTCTCGACCCTTGTCGGTCAGCGCGTCGCGTATCTGCTGGCGGGTGCCATGACGGCGGTGGTCTATTACATTCTCCTGGGGCTGGCATCGATGCTCGCAGAGAATGCGGCGCCCTATCTTGTGCTGGTCGCGGTCAGCCACTTCGTCACCGTGGTCATCGTCTACCCGGGCTATCGGCTGCTGGTATTCCGCATTTCGGGCGATTCCTGGATTTCTGGATATTTCCGATTCTATGTGGTGGGGCTGGGCTTTCTCGGAGCGTCACTGGGCGGTCTCCCCATCCTGGTGGAGTTGGCCGGGATGCCGCTGATGCTGGCACAAGGTCTGATCATCGCGGCAAGTCCGCCGTTGACCTATCTCATCCACCGCACATGGACGTTCCGCACAAGGCGCAGCATCTAGCATCGGCAACGTTCTGGGTGTGCTTGAACAAGCGCGCGCGGCAGAGCGCCTCCCCAGGTAGAACCGTGCCTAGGCTGCTGCCCGCAGGCGGCCACTACGGCCACGTCCTCTTCACGGAAGGACCAGGACCGATGAAGGCACTCGTGCTGGCAGGCGGCAAGGGGACGCGGCTACGCCCCCTCACCCACACCTCCGCCAAGCAGCTCGTCCCAGTAGCGAACAAGCCGGTCCTCTACTACGGACTCGAGGCACTACGCGACGCCGGCATCACCAGCGTGGGCATCATCATCGGTGACACCGGTCAGGAGGTGCGTGACGCCGTCGGCGACGGTTCACGATTCGGCCTCGAGGTCACCTACATCCCCCAGGATGCTCCTCTGGGCCTGGCCCACTGCGTGCTCATCGCCAAGGAGTTCCTGGCCGAGGAGCCGTTCGTCATGTACCTCGGCGACAACTTCCTGGTCGGTGGCATCAGCGACCTGGTCGACGCGTTCCGCCGGGCCGACCACGACGCGCAGATCCTGCTCACGAGGGTCGCCGAGCCGCAGTTCTACGGGGTGGCCGAGCTCGGATCCGGCGGGGAGATCATCAGGCTGGAGGAGAAGCCGGAGCACCCGCGCAGCGACCTCGCGATCGTGGGGGTCTACATCTTCTCCCCCGCCATCCACGACGCCGTGAAGGCCATCACGCCGTCCGCACGAGGCGAATTGGAGATCACGGACGCCATCACCTGGCTCATCGACAACGGCTTCCGCGTCCACTCTCATATGGTCAGCGGCTACTGGAAGGACACCGGTCGGCTCCAGGACATCCTGGAGTGCAACCGCATCGTCCTCGAACAGGTGGAGCCGGAGGTCAACGGCTCCGTCGACGGCTTGAGCGAGGTCACCGGCAGGGTCATCATCGAGCAAGGCGCCGTAGTGGAGAACTCGGTGCTGCGCGGGCCGATCGTGGTGGGAGCCAACACCAAGATCACATCTGCCTACCTGGGCCCCTTCACGTCAATCGGGTCTGACTGCGTGGTGGCGAACGCGGAGATCGAATACTCGATCGTCCTCGACGGCTCATCCGTGGTCGGCGTCTCGCGCCTCGCGCGTTCCCTGATCGGGCGCAACGTGGAAGTGACCAGCGCGGCGGGCACACCCAACACCCACGAGCTCATGGTGGGCGACCACAGCAAGATCAAGGTGCGCGCATGAACATCCTTGCTCAGGTCATATCCGAATAGGCAGATGTGAGCGTCAACGTTCTGGACAAGCTCACCGACGCCTGAAACCTCGACAACCTGCCCCCCACCCCCGGCGAGACCCACGTCGGCCGGTCCATCGCCGGTGCCCCTCGTCGCCACCGATATCCTCGATCGCGAGCCCGTCCCGCTTCCTGGTGACGGGCTCAGCGTGCGCGGCCGGCCGCATGTCGGCGCCCCCTGTCGGGGCATCCGGTCAGTGCTGGAGAAGGGGTCGCCAGGCGAGGTCTACAACATCGGCGGCCGTCTGTCGTGCCCTCTCCGGCGCTTACCCCAGGCGCCTCAGCGAGGAGCCATGGGATTCGGGGCCGGTGTGATCGGCCAGAGCGGTCCCCGGACACGGGAGTACCCGCCCAACGTCGTAGCAGTGATCATCATCGGCATGCACGTGGGCACGCTCCAGGATCATGCGATCTCACACCAGAGCGCGCCCGCGGGCGCCTTCCGACGCCCGCGGGACACCCCATCAACTAGTCCGATACCGCGAACGCCACGTCGACCCAGTAGTTGGTGGACTGGTACGTATTCGTGGGGAACGTGTTCGTGGCGCCGTAGGAGTACACTCCGTTCCCGCTCAAATTACTGCTCGCCAGCGCGGTCAACGGACCATTGATGTACGGATTGACGAAATACAATCGCGACACCGAGTAAAAACCTGACGACGTATAATAGGACGCGATATACGTGGTGTTCGCAGTCACCGCCACCGGTGTGGAGAAGTTCACCTGTTGCCAGCCCGACGCCGACTCATTGGTGAAGGTCGCGCTCGCCAGCAACGTCCCGCTCGAGCTCCACAGACTACCCACATGAGTCCCCGTGTTCAGCGAGCCCTTGTAGAACCGGATGCCGCTGATGAAGCCGTTCGTCGTTGTCGTGAACTTCACCCCGAGGGTGACCGCCTGATTGTCGGCGAACGACTGAGTAGCGGGAGTCGCCGTGTCGTCCCACAGACTGAACGTCGGCGCGTACACCACGTCGACCCAGTAGTTGGAGGACTGGTACGTACTCGTGGGGAACGCGTTCGCGGCGCCGTAGGTGTACACCGCGTTCCCGCCCGAAGTACTGCTCGCCGGCGCGGTCAAAGGACCGTTGTTGTACGCGGTCCCGAAATACGGTCGCGTCAACGAATAGAAACCCGACGGCGTAAAATAGGACGCGATATACGTAGTGTTCGCAGTCACGCCCACCGGCGTGGAGAAGTTCACCTCCTGCCACCCCGACGCCGACTCATTGGTGAAGGTCGCGCTCGCCAGCAACGTCCCGCTCGAGCTCCACAGACTACCCACATGAGTCCCCGTGTTCAGCGAACCCTTGTAGAACCGGATACCACTGATGACGCCGCTCATCGACGCCGTGAACTTCACCCCGAGGGTGACCGCCTGATTGTCGGCGAACGACTGAGTAGCGGGAGTCGCCGTGTCGTCCCACAGACTGAACGTCGGCGCGTACACCACGTCGACCCAGTAGTTGCTGTCCTGGAAGGTCTCGGTCGGGAATGTGCCCGTACTGGCATAGGCGTACACACCGTTCCCACCCGAATCGGCGCTCGCCGGCGCGGTCAACGGATAGTTGCTGTACCCCGTGGTGAAATACGGTCGCGACACCGAGTAATGACCGGACGGCGCAAAATAGGACGCGATATACGTGGTGTTCGCACTCACCGCCACCGGGGTGGAGAAATTCACCTGCTGCCAGCCGCTGGCTGTTTCATTCGTGAAGGTGGCTTGCGCGAGGAGCGTCCCGGTGGACGTCCACAGATGGCCGACGTGCGTGCCCGTGTTGGCCGAGCCCTTGTAGAACCTGATTCCGCTGATGAGACCAGGGGTGGTGGCCTTGAACTTCACCCCTAGTTCCACGGAGTGGGAATCGCTGTACGACGCCACTGCCGGGACAGTCGTCGACGACCAGAGCGTGCAGCATGTCCCCCCTACGGTCACATTCACCGTGGTCGGATTCGTCTGGAGGTTGCCGATGTCATCGACCGCGCGAACCCTGATCGTCGCAGGTCCGTTGCCCGTGGGCGTCCATTGGTACTGCCAGGCGTTCCGGCCGGTCGCGTGAAACCATCTTGTGCCGTCGAACGAGACCTCCACACCCCCGACGACGCCGCCCCCGGTATCGCTCGCCGTTCCCTGAATGGTGACCGTCCTTCCCGGAACCACACCGGCGCCGGTCGACGGATTGACGACAGTCGACGTCGGTGGCGATGTGTCCGTCGACGGTGTCGCCGGAACCAGGCCGGACTGGAGGCTGGCCGGCTGGGCACGCATGTCGGCGAAGAGGTTGACCGTCGCCTGCTGCATATTGATGTCCGTTGGACTTCCGGCCCGATCGTGCACGGCATCGAGCCCCCACGCCCACTGGGTGGTTCCCGCGCCGAAGACGAGCGCTCCACTGGAAGCCCGGTAGAGCACCAGACTGTGTGTGGCGGTCCCATCACCGTACAGGCTTCCGTAGTTCAGCAGAAACTTGCTGGTCGTGTGCACGGTCGTTCTCGAGAACTTGACCAGTCCGGGCGGCGTGACCTCGTTGTCCGGAGCCTCGTCCCACTCGTACCCCAGCGTGCCCGCTGGAAAGGTCACCACCTGGCCCGGAGAGAGATTGGCGATTGCCGTGTTGCGCCACAATCGCATGTCGCTGAAGTCGGACGGGACCTGCATCGAATCGTTGACGACCCCGTTGACCATGAACAGCGTGCCTGTCAACGCGTTCTCCGGTCGCCCTCCGTCCGCCGGTGGCGAGTAGCGCGGGTCTCGCCAGGTCCCTGTCCATGTCGAAGTCGGATCGAGCCTCGTGTTGTTCGCCAGTGTCTCTTTGTAGCAGACCATTGTCCGGAACGCGGTGCCGTCCGCGATGCTGCTCTCCCACCTGGTCTTCCAGAAGATCTCGTTGCCCGAGAAGAAGGTGAGGTTCACACCGTTGTCGCGGGCGTTCTGCACGTTGCTCCGCATCTCGTTCGACCAGTACTCGTCATGGCCGGAGGACATGAACACCTTGTGCCCGAGGATTGCCGCTCCCCGCGTGACGGTGTCCACGTTGGTGGTGTAACTCACGTCGTACGCGTTCGCCTCGAGCCATCTGACCATCGGATATTCGGAGTCGAAGAACCAGCTGTACGGACTGTAACTTCGGGTGTTGAACGGACGGTTGTAGCTGACCTTGAACGCCCGGCCCACCGGGGCGCCCGTATAGAGGTTGTTGCCCCCGTAGTCGTTGTACGCCTGCCACGTGGCATCCGACGTCTGCACCAGCAGATCCGACTGCCTGGTGTCGTCCCTGACCACGAAGATCATCTGGCTGGCTTGATCCGACACGTCCTCCCGCACCAGCTTCGCGATGTAGACGCCGGAGACCGCGTCCGCCGGCACGTCCCATGAGGCCGACACCGCCCAGTTGCCACAGTCGATGAGGCCGGTGCTGCTGTCGGTGAGGCATGCCGGCTGCGTCTGCGGAAGCGGGACGGACGGCTGAACCGTCGTGATCAGACGCGCTCCCAAACCGCTGTAGTAGCCCATGCGGTAGATGTCCAGGCGATAGTCGGTTGATGGGGTAAGCACCTTGAACTGCACTGTTTCCCCGTGGTTGACACTCATTTGAGTGGCATATCCCTGGATGTTGGGCGAACCCGATCCGACGATGTCCCACTGGCTGGGCGGGCTGCCGGGAAGGCTGTTCTCGATGCAAATGATGGACGTAGGCGGACATGCGGCCCTGCGGAGGCGCGCGCTGCTCTTGGCAGTTCGGCGCTTCTTCGGAGGCGGTGTTGGGAGGGCCGAGAGCGTGTCAGCGGGCACGGCGACGGGTACGTTCCTCGATGGCGCCGCCGACGGTGTCGTCGAAACGCTGGAGGTCTCGGGCGTCGTCGTCGAAACGCTAGGGGGCTCGGACGTCTGCTCACCGGGCTCAGGAGTGGACGCGCGTGTGGGACTGGAGATGGCACCGAGCAGACAAACCAGAATGATCAGACTGTTCCCGCAGGCGATCCATCGCTTCAGGCGCCGACGCCGTGGCTCTCGCCTGCGCGCACCGTCTCGCACCGTCAATCTGCTCACCGCATTCAATCCTTCGAACGGGACCTGCATGAGGCATCGGAAGCCTCCCCGTACGAGCGCCGGAGGAAGTGCCGGACACTCGCGGCCGAGGACGTTCTTGCCAGCCTTGGATATGGCTGCTCGGCGGACAGTTCGTCCATGCTGGACTCACATTCCGGAGTCCGCGGGATCGCTCGATCGCCGTTGACGATCGTCAGCTCAACGTGCCGGCCCTTTCCCAGAAACCGGCCGTCACCGAAGCACCGCGGCTCGAGCACCGCGGAACTGACCGCCCTTCCGCGCTCTGCCGGGACATGGGCCGGAACCCGATGAGCCCATCGCGACCACGCGACAGGGAGCGGCCTCGAGCACGGTAAGGCGTGAAACTTCAGCCATGCGTGCAGCTTGACAACGCCAGCGCCGCGACCGGATGCAGACGCCCGGTCGCGGCGATGTCTTTTGCCAATGATTTGTTGCGTATTCAGATTTCGCTGGACAGCGAGCCGAACCGGATAGCTCGGCTAATCCGCGCTGAAGATCAGGTCCACCCAGTAGTTGGTGGCCTGGTAGCTGTTCGTCGGGAAGGTGCTGGTTGCGCCGTAAATATAGACGCCGTTGCCACCTTCGGCACCGTTCGCCAGCGCGGTAAGCGGCGAGTTCACGTATTGAGACGCGAAATAAGGCCGATTTACCGAATAACGCCCAGACGTGGTGTGATAAGAAGCGACATACGTCGTGTCCGCGTTAATAACGACCGGCGTCGCGAAGTTCACCTGCTGCCAGCCCGATGCGGTCTCATTAGAGAACGTCGCATTCGCCAGCAACTGACCGGACGACGTCCACAGCGCCCCCGTATGCGTACCCGTATTCAGCGAACCCTTATAGAACCGGATACCCGTCACCATCCCACTCGTCGACGCCTTGAACTTGACGCCCAGCGTGACCGCGGATGCGTCGTTGAGAGACGCGACGGCCGGCACATCCGCGGTGTCCCACAGAGCCCTTGCCGGCACGAACACCACGTCCACCCAATAGTTGGTGGCCTGATAGCTGTTCGTCGGGAAGGTGCTGGTTGCGCCGTAAATATAGACACCGTTGCCACCATCGGCACCGTCCGCCAGCGCGGTAAGCGGCGAGTTCACGTATTGAGACGCGAAATAAGGCCGATTTACCGAATAACGCCCAGACGTGGTGTGATAAGAAGCGACATACGTCGTGTCCGCGTTAATAACGACCGGCGTCGCGAAGTTCACCTGCTGCCAGCCCGATGCGGTCTCATTAGAGAACGTCGCATTCGCCAGCAACTGACCGGACGACGTCCACAGCGCCCCCGTATGCGTACCCGTATTCAGCGAACCCTTATAGAACCGGATACCCGTCACCATCCCACTCGTCGACGCCTTGAACTTGACGCCCAGCGTGACCGCGGATGCGTCTGGGTAAGAGGCGATATCCGGGGCATCCGCATTGCTCCACAAGCTTGTGCGAACGACTTCGTTGATCGAAGGTGAGGTGCTTGGGGCGAAGTTGACCGGGTTTTCGCCGTCAAAGGTTGTTCCGCCGAGGTAGACGGCGGTCATGCGGTGCTGGCCTGCGCCGAGGCTGGAGGTGGTGAAGACGGCGGGTTGGGTGGTGCTTTGGAAGGCCGTGCCGAGTACGGTGTCGCCGTCCTTGAACGCGACGTCTCCCTGGGGGACGAGAGTGCCGCTGGTGGGGTTGACGTTAGCGGTGAAAGTGATGGATTGCCCTGGTCGAGCGGGGTTGTTGTTGGTGCTGAGTGTCGTGGTGGTGGGCCGGTCGTCAGGGAGCTGCAGGAGCGTGGCGGGTTCACTGCCGGCGCCGCTGATGGTGATGGCGTTGTTGAGGGTGAACAGACGCCCGATTGCGTTGGCCCGCGTGTTCACGGTAATGGCATTCGAGGCGATGAGGTCTCCCCGGAAGGTGGTGAAGGTGTTCAGGGTGGCGGAGTCACTGATCACCCAGTAGAGGTTGTCCGCTTGAGCGCCGCCGGTGAGGGTGACGGTACTGGACATGGCGGCGGTCAACGTGGCGGCCTTGAAGACGAAGAGAGCGTCCGGATTGGCCTGGGCATCCAGGGTCAGGGTTCCATTGATCTGGAAGTTGCCCGTAGTGGAAGCGTAGACGCCGGGCGTTTTGGTGGTGCTGCCCAGTTCCGCGGGCACGGTGGCGTTCGGGGGGCGACCGGAGAGGTCGTTGTATGCGGCGACCACGTCCGACTTGGCGTTCGCCGCGGTGGAGTCGCCGGCGTGGATCGTGCCGGTCACGATGCCGGGCGGGAAGCCCGTGACGCTGGAGCCCGGGCTCGTTCCCAGATCTCCGATGACCCTGGTGAGATTGCTGTTGCTCACCGCCGATCCCGCCAGCACCGCGAACGGCGCGGCATCACCAATACTCACCGGATCCGCTTCTGCGCTTGGCGCTGTCACGACGACGGCGCCCATCGCGAGCAGGATCGTCAGGGCCGCGGACGACCAGGAACGAACGACGTTTCCTGAGCCGCGCGGGCGCGCGGCATCTTCCATGGTCGCGGCCTTCCTCCAGAAGCGCAGCTTGCTTCCTTCCGGAGCGCCTGAACGCTGTTGAGCGTTCTCACCACGCTCCAGCGCGGCCGTACCGGCCGCGTCATCGCTTGCGTCGTAACGGAACATCGACATGCGACACAACTCCCTAAAAGCCTCGTACCGGAGCTCGCACAGCCACGATCATCGGGCGCGAAATACCGCGCGAATGTCATCATCGGCGATGCGCCGTCACGACATGCGACGATGTGTGCGCCTAGAACGGTAGCAAGCGCGCGTTTTATTCAATCAACCAAGACTCCGGTTAATGGGCTTTTAGTGCGGACATTACCCCTCCATGTCCGGGCCCGTTGCTTACTTGGAGGTTTTAACTAGATATATTGCGATCTTCGCGCGCAGGCCGCGACTTCTCCCAGCGCGTCGAATCCGAGTACGGAAGCGATAAAATTCTCATAATGAACAAATGGCGATAGAGGGCCAAAATCTGCTCACTGCCGGAACCGCGCCCATTCTCGCCCCTACCAGCGGCTACGACACGTGCGAAGCTGGGCCCTCGGCCGCATGGAAGACCGATCAGCACTTGGGCGCCCAGATGTTTACCGGAACAGTGGATAACACCTGAATGACGGTTCCGGCTTCTAGGGCGGCGAGCAGTAACGTCACGCTTACAGCCGCCATCATTGCTGGGCACTATCTCCGCCAATTCCCGACATAAGGGGGATGTTGTGGTATTTACTGAATCCCGGATACCTCTCGCATCGAAAGTACGCTTCTCATTGGCAGCGCCTCTGACGGCTCTTCTTGTCGCGACCGGAGCCAATGCAATTCACAGCCATCGGGTCAAGGCGGATCCGGTGAGTATCGGTGATGCCGCGCCGTTCGCGGTGCTGGCGGGATCGGCGGTGACCAACACCGATCTCACCAGGGTCATCGGAGATCTGGGAACGAGCCCCGGCTCCAGCGTCACGGGCTTCCCACCCGGCACCGTGACCGGCAAGATCCACGCCGGCGACTCCACCGCTGCGAACGCCAAGTCCGACGTGGTCACGGTCTACAACGACCTCTCGGCACGCGCGCCCGATGCCACCGTGCCCGCAGAACTGGGCAACACCACCAAAACGCCCGGCGTCTACGCTTCCACCACGGGCAACTTCCAGATCAACGGGACGCTCGTCCTGGACGCCCAGGCCAATCCGGACTCTCTCTTCGTCTTCAAGGCCGCCACGTTGACCGCCGCCAGGTCCAGCACCATCACCCTCGCCGGCGGCGCCAAAGCCGAGAACCTCTACTGGGTGATCAGTGACTCCGCCACCCTCGACACCTTCACCACCTTCCGGGGAGACCTCATCGCCGCCAATGCCATCACCGTCAACAGCAGAGCGAATTCCATCGGACGCCTGTTCACCCTCAACAAGGCCATCACCATCACGGGGGCAACCAGCCAGCCACCCACGCTTCTCCAGGTACCCGACGATCTCCCCACCACCACGACACTGAGTTCCGACAACAATCCCTCTCACGCAGGAGAACCTGTCACCTTCACCGCCACCGTCAACGCCGTCGACGGCACCACCACCCTGGTCCCCCAAGGAAATGTCGTCTTCAAAGACGGCGGCACCGTCCTCGGCACCGCATTTCACGGCGAGAACCAACCCGCCACCATCACCACCTCAAACCTCAGCACGGGACAACACCACATCACCGCCGTCTATCTCGGCGGAACCAGCTTCAACAACGAAGAGCCCATACACTTCGCCCCAAGCAGTTCGCCCTCGCTTACGCAGACGGTCAACCCATAGCGAGGGCCGACCACGTGCGGGGAGGGTTCCGTCCCATCCGGGAAGAGGCGGGAACGGCGGGCCGGCGCGACGGATCGGGACCCTCCTCCGCGCTGTCGCGCCGCGGCGCGGAAGAAGACGTCGGGCCCATGCACGCGGAAGAAGGCTCCTGTCGCCACCTTGTCGGCCCTGCCGCGCGACGACACGCCGACGTCTCCGTCGAAGCAGCAGCGTGTCAAGCCGGAACTTCTACAGTCGTCTTATCTCATCCTGAAGTGCGGGGACTTGATATGAGAGAGAAGCTAGTGGTCGTCGGCCAGGGGTATGTAGGGTTGCCTCTGGCGATGCGGGCGGTCGAAGCCGGGTTCGACGTCGTGGGGATCGACGTGGACGAATGGCGTGTCAAACGGTTGAACGCCGGCGAATCCTATGTCGAGGACATCGGCGACGATCAGATCATGGCCGCGCAGAGTTGCGGCCGTTATTTCGCCAGCACCGATTACGCCGACGCCAAGGGGTTCGACATCTGTGTGATCACGGTGCCGACGCCGCTGTGCGACGGCGCTCCAGACCTTCGTCACATCACCTCGGCCGGCCAGTCCATCGCTCCTCTGATCCGACGAGGAGCCGCAGTGGTCCTGGAGTCGACCACCTATCCCGGCACCACGGAGGAGTGTCTCCGCCCTCTGCTAGAGGACGGCTCCGGATTGCGTGCGCCCGACGACTTCTACCTCGGCTACAGTCCGGAACGCATCGATCCCGGCAACCCTCGGTGGCGTCTGGAGAACACGCCGAAGGTCGTGTCCGGCATCGACGAGTCATCTCTCGCCAGGATCAGGCGCTTCTACGAGTGCATCGTCCGTGAGGTCGTTCCCGTCTCCTCGGTCCGAGGGGCCGAACTCTGCAAGCTGTTGGAGAACACCTTCCGGCACGTCAACATCGCCCTGATGAACGAGTTGTCCATCTTCGCGCAGCGGCTCGGCATCGACGTCTGGGAGGCCATCGAGGCCGCCTCCACCAAGCCGTTCGGCTACATGCGTTTCTTCCCTGGCCCCGGTGTCGGCGGGCATTGCCTGCCCATTGACCCGTCATACCTGTCATGGGCCGTCAAACGGGACCTCGGACACAACTTCCGGTTCGTGGAACTGGCCAACGACATCAACAACAGCATGCCGGACCACGTGGTGCACCGGCTCGCCATGGCCCTGAACGAGCGTGCCAAGCCCATCAAGGGCAGTCGCGTGCTTCTGCTGGGGCTCGCGTACAAGAAGAACGTCGGAGACTGCCGTGAGTCCCCGTCTCTCGAGGTGGCCAAATCGCTCAGTAAGCTTGGCGCGCACGTGCGGGCCGCCGACCCGTACGTCGAAGACTCCCTGGTGCCGGCCAACATCGAAATTGTCGAGGCCACAGCTCGGGCGATCTCGGCGGCGGACGCCGTGGTGATTCTCACGGACCACGACTGCTTCGACTACAACCTGATCGAACAGACGAGCCCCTTCGTTTTCGATACCCGCAACCGCTGCCGGGGTCCCAACGTGGAACGCCTCTGACCGGAACCGGACTACCCAGACGTCGGTCCCGCCTTGAACGGCGCGTCGCGTTCGGCGACGAGGGGCGATCGCATGAGCTCCGCGTGAAACCGCCACGTGACACGTACAGGAAGATCAACGCGATGTCCCTGGACCGGCCTGACCTGTCAGAGCGCTAGATAGTCAAGCCTCTGCGGCGAGCCGGATCCGGGCCCCATGCCGACCTGGTCGCCACGATCGGTGCGGCCGCCTTGCTCGGCGCCACCCGGTCTGTTGTTCCTGTTGCGGTTGGCCGACGGCCGGTTGTCACTCGTCCTACGCCGCTCTCCCTCTGGAACGAAACCTTGATCGGCACTTTGCGTGCCTTCAGGGACACGGGCGCGAGTGTCAATGAGAAGGCATCCTCTTGCCCCTTTCTACAGGCAAGTCATGTACGCCTCCCAAAAGAGCACAGCCGGGGTGTGGCCTGCGGATGCTTCCCGGATTCATACGGCAGCCTGACAAAAGGAGAAAGCCATGGCCAGACGGTCCGCCGGCAGGACGAGGACGGCGACAAGGCCAACGCGGGCGATCAGTGCTCTTTGAGGTCAATGTCAACCACACCGCCAAGAGAACGCGACACCCCACGAGATCGGAGAGGATCACGCCGATGAGCGCCCAAGGAACACTGAAGGCCATTCTGAACCACCCTGCCAACCGTGGCAATCGAGGGGCGGCTCTCATTCGCACCGCTATGTGGCAGACCTGGAAGAGATTGATACGCCAGCCTTTTGATTTGACCGTGTACGAGAACATGAAGCTTCGGGCCCACCCCAACGGCCAGGCCGGTCGGTTCTTCTACTTCGGCTCATTGCCGGATCACCAGGAGATGACCTTCATGCGGCGCTATCTCCGACCCGGTGACGGCTTCATCGACTGCGGCGCCAATGAGGGCGTCTACACGCTTCTCGCCGCAAAGCTGGTCGGTCCGGCGGGAGAGGTGCATGCGTTCGAGGCGGTTCCTCTCTTCGTCACCAGACTGCGCCGGAACATCCTGGCCAACCACCTCACGATGGTCGAGGTCCACTCGGACGCCGTCGGCGCGGAGCCAGGCCGGACGCCTTTCGTGATCCGTGGAGTCGGCTCGCGTATCCAGACGCGGGAAGACGTCGCAGCTGGCGGCAACACGGTCGACGTGAACGTCGTCCGCCTCGATGACGTGCTGCCTGACCGCAGCTGGGCGATGGGCAAGCTTGATGTCGAGGGGGCGGAGCACCAGGCCCTGAGAGGTGCCGAGAAGCTTATCGCTCGGGGGGAGCCCGCCGTCTTGATGCTGGAACTCGTCGATCGTTTCCTCACGCGATTCGGTTCCAGCGTGACGCAGGTTCGTGAGTGGCTCGCAGATCACGGCTACGAGTTCGTGTGCTACGAAGCCGGCCCCAACCGGTTGATGACGGCGCCAGAGTCGTTCGTTCCGAAGCCGAACATCCTCGCTGTTTCGCGGCAGCGACGAGCCGAGGTTGACGCTCGGCTACGCCGCGCACTGTAAAGGCGCATGGGCTCGGGCGGAGATCCCATCATCAGGGATCCGCAACGCCCGTCCGTCGACCGCTTACCTCCGGGCCGGAGCATCGTCGTGTGGGACAGACAGACTCACGGCCCGGTCGGCAAGCAGACAGGCGCAGCGGGTCGCACTTACGACTGGCAGCGCCTCGACCAACTACGTCAGGGGCTGCTGCAGGCACATCGGTCAACGTCTACGTCGTCGATGACCGGGCCGTAGGCGCTGCTGGTCGTGCTCCTGAATTCCAGAGTGGCGGAGAGCCCGGTCGCTGTGAACCTCACCTTCCGCGTCTGGTAACCCATGTTGGCCTTGGTGGCACCTGAGATGTCGAAGCTGAAGCTCTGCACGACGGCCCCGTTGACGAGGACCTGTCCCGTCTTCACTGTCGGAAGACCGCCTGGATTCCCGGCGAGTGAGAAGACCACCTCATAACTCTCGCCTGGACGCGTGGCGATGGTCTGACGGACCCCGCCGGGAGGGCTGTCTGTCCCGCCGTTGAGGTCCACTGACTGGCTCCCGTCCGACGCCTGCCAGAAGTTGGTCCGGGCCAGGTCCACACTGCCCGCGCTGACCTGCCACGTTCCGATGGACTCTCCGATGATGAAGTTCTGGAAGTAGTCCGGTGTTATGTCGAGCTGCTCGAAGCTGCCGTTCCCCAGCTTCGCCGTGGCCGCCGCCGGCGTGGGTGCGAGGGCTACCGCCAGCGCGCCCGTCAGGCCGGCGCCGACGCAGAGCCGGCGCCAAGGGCTCGCGTGGGCGGATCTGTCGCGGAGACGCGACGGAGCAGAAACCCGGCGGTGGGCAGAAGATATGTCAGCAGTCATGATCTTCCTTCGGAGTACGCGATTCCGTGAATGGATGGCGGACTTGATCCCGTCATCCAGGTGCTCATTCTCAAGAGCCATGGCGACAATCGCCCGCTTGACGGAGCACCTCAAAGTAATCACCGACAAGCTCATCCGTCCAGGACGGACACGCCAGTCCGCTACCGCGTACGCTTCGTTGGAATATGCCAGTAAATCCCGTCATTACTTGTTGATTTTCTGTAGCGTGTCGCCACTGCGCCATCGCCTCGTGGAACTGCTCCTACGCGCCCTCCTCAGACACGCAGCCCGCAGTCACCGGGCCGCGCCCGTTGAGATCGACCGATGGGATTTCTTGCTCATCACCGATCACTGTATTGGGCCTTTGTCGGAATAATCCATATTCGGACATGTCTCCGGCGCAGTACCGAATCGCCGACAAAGGAAGGGCCGTTCGCCCAATGCCGACAGCAGCGCAGTCTGTCCAGAATGTCCCAGGCCTTCAAAGTGACGACGGCACGTTCGCCGCAGGCACCGCCGCCGGCGTGGGAGCGGTTGACCTCTTGCTGGTGACGCGAGAAGCGGCGGCCGATGCCGGTGGCGCTTGCACGGGGTGCGATGGTGCAACAAAAAAAAGGGGGTTCGACGCACGTGGCGTCGAACCCCCTTCTATTAATGATTGTGCGGCGGTGACCTACTCTCCCACACCCTCCCGAGTGCAGTACCATCGGCGCTGGGAAGCTTAACTTCCGGGTTCGGAATGTAACCGGGTGTTTCCTTCCCGCCATAACCGCCGCAACCCCTCGAGCAGCAACTGTTTGCTGTCTCAGAATTGCCTAGTGGACGCGAGCAAGAACGACTCGAAAAGTCTGCTTTGTGGTCAAGTCCTCGGCCTATTAGTACCGGTCAGCTCCACACGTTACCGTGCTTCCACCTCCGGCCTATCAACCCGGTCGTCTACCGGGAGCCTTACCCACTCTCGTGGTGGGAGACCTCATCTCAAGGCAAGCTTCCCGCTTAGATGCTTTCAGCGGTTATCCCTCCCGAACGTAGCCAACCAGCCGTGCACCTGGCGGTACAACTGGCACACCAGAGGTTCGTCCGTCCCGGTCCTCTCGTACTAGGGACAGCCCCTTTCAAGTCTCCTGCGCGCGCAGCGGATAGGGACCGAACTGTCTCGCGACGTTCTAAACCCAGCTCGCGTACCGCTTTAATGGGCGAACAGCCCAACCCTTGGGACCTACTCCAGCCCCAGGATGCGACGAGCCGACATCGAGGTGCCAAACCATCCCGTCGATATGGACTCTTGGGGAAGATCAGCCTGTTATCCCCGGGGTACCTTTTAGCCGTTGAGCGACACCGCTTCCACACGCCGATGCCGGATCACTAGTCCCAGCTTTCGCTCCTGCTCGACCCGTCAGTCTCACAGTCAAGCTCCCTTGTGCACTTACACTCAACACCTGATTGCCAACCAGGCTGAGGGAACCTTTGGGCGCCTCCGTTACTCTTTGGGAGGCAACCGCCCCAGTTAAACTACCCACCAGACACTGTCCCCGATCCGGATCACGGACCAGAGTTAGACATCCAAAACGACCAGAGTGGTATTTCACCAATGACTCCACCCGAACTAGCGTCCGAGCTTCCCAGTCTCCCACCTATCCTACACAAGCCGTTCCAAACACCAATGTCAAGCTGTAGTGAAGGTCCCGGGGTCTTTCCGTCCTGCTGCGCGAAACGAGCATCTTTACTCGTACTGCAATTTCACCGGGTCTGCGGTTGAGACAGCGGGGAAGTCGTTACGCCATTCGTGCAGGTCGGAACTTACCCGACAAGGAATTTCGCTACCTTAGGATGGTTATAGTTACCACCGCCGTTTACCGGCGCTTAAGTTCTCACCTTCGCCCAACAAGTTGAGCTAAGCGGTCCCCTTAACGTTCCGGCACCGGGCAGGCGTCAGTCCGTATACATCGTCTTACGACTTCGCACGGACCTGTGTTTTTAGTAAACAGTCGCTTCCCCCTGGCCACTGCGACCCCCACCAGCTCCGAGTGCAAAACTCATCACCAGCAGAGGTCCCCCTTCTCCCGAAGTTACGGGGGCAATTTGCCGAGTTCCTTAACCACAGTTCACCCGATCGCCTTGGTATTCTCTACCTGACCACCTGAGTCGGTTTAGGGTACGGGCCGCCACAACACTCACTAGAGGCTTTTCTCGGCAGCATAGGATCATCCACTTCGCCACAATTGGCTCGGCATCACATCTCAGGCATAAAGAACGCGGATTTGCCTACGTTCCGCCCTACATGCTTACCCCAGGACAACCATCGCCTGGGCTGGACTACCTTCCTGCGTCACCCCATCGCTTACCTACTACCCGATCGGTTCGAGCGTTCACTCTGACCCCAAGCCCGAAGGCTCAAGCGAGTTAAGGACTCTTAGCATCACGAGGTTCAGTATGGGCGCATTGAAGCGGGTACGGGAATATCAACCCGTTGTCCATCGACTACGCCTGTCGGCCTCGCCTTAGGTCCCGACTTACCCTGGGCGGATTAGCCTGCCCCAGGAACCCTTGGTCATCCGGCGCGAGGGTTTCTCACCCTCGATTCGCTACTCATGCCTGCATTCTCACTCGCACAGCTTCCACAACTAGATCACTCTGCTGCTTCACCAGCTGCACGACGCTCCCCTACCCACCAACAGCTCATAGCTGTCAGTGCCACGACTTCGGCGGTGTACTTGAGCCCCGCTACATTGTCGGCGCAGAATCACTTGACCAGTGAGCTATTACGCACTCTTTCAAGGGTGGCTGCTTCTAAGCCAACCTCCTGGTTGTCTCTGCGACTCCACATCCTTTCCCACTTAGCACACGCTTAGGGGCCTTAGTCGGTGATCTGGGCTGTTTCCCTCTCGACTACGAACCTTATCGCCCGCAGTCTCACTGCCACGCTCTCACTTACCGGCATTCGGAGTTTGGCTGACGTCAGTAACCTTGTCGGGCCCATTAGCCATCCAGTGCTCTACCTCCGGCAAGAAACACGCGACGCTGCACCTAAATGCATTTCGGGGAGAACCAGCTATCACGGAGTTTGATTGGCCTTTCACCCCTACACACAGATCATCCCCCAGGTTTTCAACCCTGGTGGGTTCGGTCCTCCACCCAGTCTTACCTGAGCTTCAACCTGCCCATGCGTAGATCACTCCGCTTCGGGTCTACAGCATGCGACTCAAACGCCCTATTCAGACTCGCTTTCGCTACGGCTCCCCCACACGGGTTAACCTCGCCACACACCATAACTCGCAGGCTCATTCTTCAAAAGGCACGCAGTCACATCACACAACAGCAAGCTGCTGTAAGCTCCTACGGCTTGTAGGCACACGGTTTCAGGTACTATTTCACGACCCCTCACCGGGGCACTTTTCACCTTTCCCTCACGGTACTCGTGCACTATCGGTCATCAGGGAGTATTTAGGCTTACCAGGTGGTCCTGGCAGATTCACACAGGATTTCTCGAGCCCCGTGCTACTTGGGATCCCCTCCGAGAGTCCATCCAATTTCGCCTACCCGGCTCTCACGGTCTACGGCGCCCCTTCCCAGAGGCTTCAACTATCAGATGGATTTATCACTCTCCGAGACAGCGGCAGCTACCTCAAGAAGGTCCCACGACCCCGGACATGCAACGCCTGCCGGCTATCACACACGCCCGGTTTAGCCTCATCCGCTTTCGCTCACCACTACTCACGGAATCACATATTGTTTTCTCTTCCTACGGGTACTGAGATGTTTCACTTCCCCGCGTTACCACCAACCGCCCTATACATTCAGGCGGAGGCAACACCACATGACTGGTGCTAGGTTTCCCCATTCGGACATCCCCGGATCAACGTCTGGTTGGCGACTCCCCGAGGCTTAACGCAGCCTCCCACGTCCTTCATCGGCTCCTGATGCCAAGGCATCCACCGTGTGCCCTAAAAAACTTGGCCACAAAGATGCTCGCGTCCACTATGCAAATCTCAAACAACAAACAGCAACCAGCTCCAAACCCCCGCAAGAGTTCTTCGCTGGTCCTGTAATCCAGAAGAACCGGTCACCCGTTTCCTCAGGACCCAACAGTGTGTCCAACCAACCCCAGCCCCCTCGCGGCCGTTCCCACTCCCCTCCGAAGAGAGGCGGTACTAACCCACAGACAACCAGGCTTGGTTGAGTAGCCAGTGCTCCACTAGTGAGCTGTCACCCCACCGATCGTGCGCCGGTGACGGGCGAGTGTGCTCCTTAGAAAGGAGGTGATCCAGCCGCACCTTCCGGTACGGCTACCTTGTTACGACTTCGTCCCAATCGCCAGCCCCACCTTCGACCGCTCCCCCCCTTACGGGTTGGGCCACGGGCTTCGGGTGTTGCCGACTTTCGTGACGTGACGGGCGGTGTGTACAAGGCCCGGGAACGTATTCACCGCAGCATTGCTGATCTGCGATTACTAGCGACTCCGACTTCATGGGGTCGAGTTGCAGACCCCAATCCGAACTGAGACCGGCTTTTAGGGATTCGCTCCACCTCACGGTATCGCAACCCTCTGTACCGGCCATTGTAGCATGTTTGCAGCCCAAGACATAAGGGGCATGATGACTTGACGTCATCCCCACCTTCCTCCGAGTTGACCCCGGCAGTCCCCCATGAGTCCCCACCACCCCGAAGGGCGTGCTGGCAACATGGAGCAAGGGTTGCGCTCGTTGCGGGACTTAACCCAACATCTCACGACACGAGCTGACGACAGCCATGCACCACCTGTCACCCAGTCCGAAGAGGGCCCCATCTCTGGAGCTTTCCGGGTGATGTCAAACCTTGGTAAGGTTCTTCGCGTTGCGTCGAATTAAGCAACATGCTCCGCCGCTTGTGCGGGCCCCCGTCAATTCCTTTGAGTTTTAGCCTTGCGGCCGTACTCCCCAGGCGGGGCGCTTAATGCGTTAGCTCCGGCACGGAGATCGTGGAAGACCCCCACACCTAGCGCCCAACGTTTACAGCGTGGACTACCAGGGTATCTAATCCTGTTCGCTCCCCACGCTTTCGCTCCTCAGCGTCAGGTAAGGCCCAGCAAGCCGCCTTCGCCACCGGTGTTCCTCCTGATATCTGCGCATTTCACCGCTACACCAGGAATTCCACTTGCCCCTACCTACCTCTAGCCGGCCCGTATCCACCGCAGACCCGCAGTTAAGCTGCGGGCTTTCACGGCAGACGCGACCAGCCACCTACGAGCTCTTTACGCCCAATAATTCCGGACAACGCTTGCGCCCTACGTATTACCGCGGCTGCTGGCACGTAGTTAGCCGGCGCTTCTTCTGCAGGTACACGTCAACTTCGTCCCTGCTGAAAGAGGTTTACAACCCGAAGGCCGTCATCCCCCACGCGGCGTCGCTGCGTCAGGCTTCCGCCCATTGCGCAATATTCCCCACTGCTGCCTCCCGTAGGAGTCTGGGCCGTGTCTCAGTCCCAGTGTGGCCGGTCGCCCTCTCAGGCCGGCTACCCGTCGTCGCCTTGGTAGGCCACTACCCCACCAACAAGCTGATAGGCCGCGAGCCCATCCCCAACCGAAAAACTTTCCACCACCACCCGATGCCAGGGGCGGTCATATCCGGTATTAGACCCAGTTTCCCGGGCTTATCCCAGAGTCAGGGGCAGGTTGCTCACGTGTTACTCACCCGTTCGCCGCTCGAGTACCCCGAAGGGCCTTTCCGCTCGACTTGCATGTGTTAAGCACGCCGCCAGCGTTCGTCCTGAGCCAGGATCAAACTCTCCAAACAATGTCTCGTCTGGATTGTGAATCCAAGCAATAACCGTCAATCATGACGGGGTCATGCATGTGTATCTCATGCACTGGCTTTTAACACACTGTTGAGTTCTCAAGAAACGGACGCGTACATCCTCACTCGAGCCGTTCAGGCTTTTCGCTCGGAGGCGTTCATTTCGTTGTGTCTTAATTCTTTCAGCTGTTCAAGTCCCTGTCAAATTGACCCGACTTGCTCGACCTGCTGGAATTAATCTGCGCCCCGCTTCCGGGACAACCCCTCTAACTTACCAGCCCATCCGGAGTGATGCGAACATCCACCGGAGTGAGGGAGGAGAAGAAGGGTTGCGCCGTACTGCGTCGGCTGTTCAAGATTAGCAGCGCTCCCGAGCCCTCGAGCCGGTTCGCCATGTTCTACGGACACAGATCGATCACGACCGAACATAGACTCCCCACGTGAGCAGCAACACGCCGCCAGTGGCGAAGAAGATCCCGGCGAAGCGCACCCATCACGGTGACACCGTCATAGACGAGTACGCCTGGCTGAGCAACAAGGAAGATCCAGATACCACCGCCTATCTCGAGGCGGAGAACGAATTCCTCAAACAGCAGACCGCTCACCTCTCCGATCTCCAGGAGGAGGTGTTCCAGGAGATCAAGGGACGCACGCAGGAAACGGATCTCTCCGTCGCCAGCCGCAAGGGCGCATGGTGGTACTTCTCGCGTACGGAGGAGGGCAAGCAGTACTCCGTCTCCTGCCGCGTCCCCGCGGAGGGCGACGCGCCTCCGGAGATCACCCCGGGCGAGAGGCTCGACCGCGAGCAGGTGATCCTCGACGGCAACGAGCTCGCCGGCGACAGCCCGTTCTTCTCGATCGGCACCAGCGCCGTCACTCCCGACGGGACGATGCTGGCCTTCGCGACCGACTACAAGGGCGACGAGCGGTTCACGCTCAGGTTCAAGAACCTCGAGACGGGCGAGGTGCTGCCCGACGAGATCACGGACATCTTCTACGGGGGCTGCTGGTCGGCCGACGGCTCGACGTTCTTCTACACGCGCGTGGACGACGCCTGGCGCCCGTTCCAGGTCTACCGGCACACCCTCGGCACCGAGGAGGACGTGCTGGTCTACGAGGAGACCGACGAGCGTTACTGGGTCGGCATCGGGCTCACGCGGAGCGAGAAGTACCTGGTGCTCGGCGCGGGCAGCAAGATCACCAGTGAGGTGCGCCTTCTCGACGCCACCGACCCCACGGGTGAGTTCAAGGTGGTGCGCCCCAGGAAGACGGGCGTCGAGTACGGCGTCGAGCACGCGGGCGACTTCTTCTACGTGCTCCACAACGAGAACGCCGAGAACTTCGAGCTGGCCACCGCGCCGCTCGACGACCCCGCCACCTGGACCCCGCTGACCGCCCACCGCGACGACACCAGGCTCCTGGAGATCGACGCGTTCTCCGACCACGCCGTCGTGCACTTCCGCCGCGACGGGCTGACCGGCCTGCGGATCCTCCCCTATCCCGAGGCGTCGGACTGGCGCGAGCGGATGGAGGCCGCCGAGCGGAACGCGTACGAGATCGACTTCCCCGAGCCGCTCTACGACGTCGGCCCTGCGGGCAACCCCGAGTTCACCACCACCCGGCTCAGGCTCGCGTACACGAGCATGATCACCCCGCCCAGCGTGTACGACTACGAGCTCGACACGCACGAGCTGATCCTGCTCAAGCGGCGCCCGGTGCTGGGCGGCTTCGACCCGGCCGACTACGAGCAGTTCCGTGAGTGGGCCACGGCCGAGGACGGCACGAGGATCCCCGTGTCCATCGTGAAGCGCAAGGACGCCGCCAAGCCCGCCCCGACCGTGCTGTACGGGTACGGAAGCTACGAGAGCTCCATCGACCCCGCCTTCTCGGTCCCGAGGCTCTCGCTGCTCGACCGCGGGTTCGTCTTCGCCGTCGCGCACGTCAGGGGCGGCGGCGAGATGGGCCGCCGCTGGTACGAGGAGGGCAAGCTCACCAGGAAGCGCAACACCTTCACCGACTTCGTGGCCGCGGCCAGGCACCTGAAGGCGACCGGCTGGAGCGAGCGGATCATCGCCAGGGGCGCCTCCGCGGGCGGCCTGCTGATGGGTGCGGTGACGAACCTCGCGCCCGAGGAGTTCGCGGGCGTGGTGGCCGAGGTGCCGTTCGTGGACGCGTTGAACACCATCCTCGATCCGTCGCTCCCGCTGACCGTGATCGAATGGGACGAGTGGGGCGACCCCCTGCACGACCCCGACGTCTACGCCTACATGAAGAGCTACACGCCGTACGAGAACGTGGACGGCAGGGCGTACCCCCCGATCCTGGCGATCACCAGCCTGAACGACACCCGCGTGATGTACCACGAGCCGGCGAAGTGGATCGCCAGGCTCCGCGCGACGGCGAGCGGCGGGCCGTTCCTGCTCAAGACGGAGATGGGCGCCGGGCACGGCGGACGCAGCGGGCGCTACGACGCCTGGCGCGAGGAGGCCTTCGCGCTGTCGTGGATCATCGAAAGGGGCACGTCATGACCTACCAGGCAGACGAACAGCGTTACGAGCGGCAGCCGTACAACCGCAGCGGCCGCAGCGGGCTGAAGCTGCCCGCGGTGTCGCTGGGCCTGTGGCACAACTTCGGCGACAACCGGCCGATCGAGAACTCCCGGGCGATCCTGCGGCGCGCGTTCGACCTCGGGGTGACGCACTTCGACCTGGCCAACAACTACGGCGTCCCGTACGGCTCGGCGGAGAAGAACTTCGGGCGCATCCTGCGCGAGGATTTCGCGCACTACAGGGATGAGCTGATCATCTCCACCAAGGCCGGGTACGACATGTGGCCGGGCCCGTACGGCGAGTGGGGGTCGCGCAAGTACCTCCTGGCCAGCCTCGACCAGTCGCTCCAGCGCATGGGCCTGGAGTACGTCGACATCTTCTACAGCCACCGCCCCGACCCCGAGACGCCGCTCGAGGAGACCATGGGGGCGCTCGACCGGGCCGTCCGCTCGGGCAAGGCGCTCTACGCGGGCATCTCCAGCTACTCGGCCGAGCAGACCACCCAGGCCGCGCGGATCATGCGCGAGCTGGGCACGCCGCTGCTCATCCACCAGCCGTCCTACTCGATGATCAACCGGTGGATCGAGGACGGCCTGCTGGACGCGGTGGAGGAGGCGGGCATGGGCTGCATCGTGTTCTCGCCGCTGGCGCAGGGCCTGCTGACCGACCGCTACCTCGAAGGCGTGCCGGCCGACTCGCGGGCGGCCACGAGCCGGTTCCTGAGCGAGGACCGGATCAACCGCGAGCTGGCGCGCGACCTCAACGAGATCGCGAAGGGCCGGGGTCAGACGCTGGCCCAGATGGCGCTGTCGTGGACGCTCAGGGACCCGCGGGTCACGAGCACGCTGATCGGGGCGAGCAGCGTGAAGCAGCTCGAGGACAACGTCGCCTGCGTGGACGGCCCCGCCTTCACGGAGGACGAACTTCAGGCGATAGACAAAATCACCGGCCCGACTTCGTCGGTCCGGTGATTAATAATGCTGCGTCCATTGGTTCGTTCGCTTCGCTCTCTCACAGAGCCTCGTGCCGCTGGAGGTAGGTGAAGGAGGCCCAACCGGGCAGCACCGGGAGCCAGAACGTGAGGAGCCGGTGCAGCAGCACGGCCGAGGTGGCCAGCTCGGCCGGCAGGCCCGCCACGGTCAGCCCCAGCGCGAGCGCGCCCTCGACCGCGCCCAGCCCGCCGGGTGTGGGCGCGGCCGAGCCGATCGCGTTGGCGGTGAGGTAGACGACGGCCACGGCGGTGAAGCTGAGGTCACCGCCGAAGGCCGCCACGCAGGCGTCCAGGCAGATCACGAACGCGATGGTGATCATGAGCGTGCCCGCGCACGCCTCGACCATCTTGCGCGGCGACTGCAGCACGTCGAGCAGCCGCGGCAGCACGTTCGAGAAGAGTTTGCGCATCCGCGCGGTGACCATCCTGCGTAGCGGCGGCACGCCGAGCACGACCACGACCAGGACCGCCACCGCCAGCAGCACCCCGACGAGCCCGCGCGACGGCGTGAACGAGGTGTTGGTGTTGGAGCCGGTGATGTAGGCGAACAGCAGCAGCAGCGCGATGTGGAACACCAGCATGATGAGCTGGGAGGCCCCCACACTGGCCACCGCGCTGGCCGGCGAGATGCCGCGCTTCTGCAGGTAGCGGGTGTTGATGGCGACGCCGCCCACGGCCGCGGGCGTGACGAGCTTGACGAACGAGGACGCGAACTGCACCAGCACCGTGCGCCAGAGCGGCAGGTGCTCGGGCACGAATCCTCTCAGCATCAGCGCGGCGGCCACGAAGCTGACGAACGAGGCGACCAGCGCGAGCCCCGACCAGGCCCAGTTGGCCGTGGTGACCACCTGGTAGACGTTGACCTGGCTGAGCTGGGAGAGCAGGAAGTACGCGGCCATCGTGCTGGCGATGATCGTGATCAGGGTGCGCGGCCTGAACCGCTCGAGGCGTACCTCCTCGACCTTGCCCTGCGGTTTGAGCGCGACGATCTGCTCGCGGATGCCGGGCAGCACGTGCTTGGCCTTCGACAGGGCCGAGCGGGTCTCCCGGGTCAGCGCGATCTGCTGGAGCAGCGGCATGGCGGCGGCCAGCGTGTCCGGCCCCATGACGGCCGCCGCGGCCCGCACCGAGCGCTCGGGGCCGACCCGCAGCGCCAGGTAGGTGAGGAGCTGGGCGACGTCGAGCCTGAGCAGCAGGTCTCCGGCGGCGATCTCGCCGCTGCGGGCGTCGGTCAGCACGACCCCGCCCGCCCCATCGAGGTGGATGCTGTCGCCGGTGAGCCGCCGGTGCGCCAGGCGCTGGACGTGCAGCAACTCGACCTGCTCCCAGATCTGGGCGAGCAGGTCGTCGTCGATCTGCTCGTCGGGCACCTCGTCGAGCGGGCGTGTCTCGAGGTGCTCGTACGCGAGCAGCGCGGCCTCGGTGCCGATCTCGCTGGTGCCGAGCAGCCGGGGCGTGCTGGCGCCGGCCGCCTGGGCCGCGTACGCCATGAGCGCCTCGCGTTCGAGCTCGGCACGGAGCGACCTGATGGCCCTGCGCCTGGTCTCGGAGTGGAGCCTGATGCGCCGCCACAGCCGGTACGGCAGCCCGGCCACCTGACGGTCGCGGTCGAGCACGGTGACGTCGAGGTTGGCGCCGTCCTTGAGCCCGATGGCGTAGCGGCGGCTGCCCTGGTGGTCGTCCTCGATGCGGCGGGCCGAGACCACCGAGAACTCCAGCTTGCGCAGCGCCGCCACCACGGCGCTCCCCGGCGGCCTGGTGTTGGGGCTGCCGACGCCGTAGAGCGTGGCGTAACCGATGGCCATGCCGACCAGCACGGTGACGATGGCGCTGGGCAGCGTGATCTGCCTGCCGGAGAAGAACGCGAGGATGTAGAGCGCGATCGTGGTCCACATCAGCATGCGCCACGTGGGCCGGCGCGAGATGCGGACGGCGGTGGCGTACGCGACGACCGAGGTGAGCAGCGTGTTCAGCGGCTCGATCGTCCTGTCGCCGGTCAGCAGCACGCGCAGGTCGTCGGCGTTGCCCGCGACGAGCCACTGCCCGAGCAGGAACGAACCGGCCATGCCGACGATCGCGGCGATCAGCCCTTCCGCGACACGCAGGCCGTCGCGGTGGAAGACCCGCTCGACCGCGAAGGCCGCGGGCACGATGAGCACCGCCGCGCCGCCCAGGAACGCGGCGACCCTGCTGAGCAGGGGCACCAGTTGGGCGCCCTCCTTGACGTCCTGCTCGAGGCCGATGAGCGTCTGCTTGGCGACCAGCATGAGCAGGACGGCCGCGCCGAGCGCGATCACCGTGGCGAAGAAGCGCAGCAGGTCGGAGGGGCGGCGTAGGCGCTGGGGCAGCAGCGGCTCTACGACGTAGACGTCGCTCTCCGCGCGTGACTCAGCCACGGCTGGATCCCCCTCCGCGAGGTCCTCCGCGTCATCTCGTTCCCTGATTCCGGCCACCGACAGAGATTCTGCACCTTCCAGGCCCGACCGTACGATCTCCAGAATTCCAGTCTGCTCAATCGTCCCCGTAGTCGTCGCACCGGGCAGGCTACACGTATTTCCAGAACGTAGTCTGTGAGCCATGTCGGGTGAACTGAGAGTTTTGGGCGCGTGTCCGCTGGACTGCCCGGATACCTGCTCCTGGATCGTCACCGTGGAGGACGGCAAGGCCGTCAAACTACGCGGAAACCCCGACCAGCCCTACACCAGAGGCGCCCTCTGCGTGAAGGTCAACCGCTATCTGGAGCACACCCAGGCGGACGACCGCATCCTCTACCCGCTGCGCCGTACGGGGCCCAAGGGGTCCGGCCAGTTCGAGCGCATCACGTGGGAGGAGGCGCTCGACGAGATCTCCGTACGGCTGCGCGCCATCGTCGAGGAGTACGGCGGTGAGGCCATCTGGCCCTATCTGGGCACGGGCACGCTCGGCTACCTGCAGGGCTGCGAGGGCGTGGCCGGGCGGCGGTTCTGGAACGTGCTCGGCGCCTCCAAGCACTGGCTCAACATCTGCTCGGCGGCCGGCAGCAGCGGCCTGGCCCGTACGAACGGCACCGCGGGCGGCATGGACCCGGAGAATTTCGCGCAGGCCAAGCTGATCCTGCTCTGGGGCACGAACACGCTGACCAGCGGCCACCACCTGTGGAAGTTCATCCAGGACGCGCGGGCGAACGGCGCGCACGTCGTGGCCATCGACCCGATCCGCACCAGGACGGCCGACCAGGCCGACGAGTACCTGGCGATCAGGCCGGGCACGGACGCGGCGCTCGCGCTCGGGCTGCTCAACGTCGTGCTGGCGGAGAACGCGCAGGACGAGGAGTTCCTGGCCGAGCACACGGAGGGCTGGGAGGACTTCCGCCAGGAGATCCTCAGATATCCGGTCGAGACTGTGGCCGAAATCACCGGCATCCCCGCCGAGGCCGTCCACAGCCTGGGGATACGGCTCGCGCACACCCGCCCCACCGCCATCCGCGCCACCATGGGCATCCAGCGCCACAAGGGCGGCGGCACCGCGATGCGGACGATCGGGGCGATCCCGGGCGTCACCGGCGACTGGCGCCACCCCGGCGGCGGCGTCGCGTACTCGACCAGCGGCCATGTCCACTTCGACATCGACATGCGCGACGACCTGCTGGCCAAGCCGGTTCGCACGCTGGTCATGACTAAAATCGCCTCACAGCTCGACGACGTGAAGTGCCTGTGGGTGTACGCGGCCAACCCGGCGGGCTCGAGCCCCGACGCGAACGCGATCAGGCGGCAGCTCGCCCGCGAGGACCTGTTCACGGTGGTCATGGAGCAGTTCCCGACCGACACCGTGGACTACGCCGACATCGTGCTGCCCGCGACCATGCAGACCGAGCACCATGACCTGCACGCCGGGTACGGGCACCTCTACCTGCTGTGGAACGAGCCCGCCGTGCCGCCGCCCGGCGAGTGCCTGTCCACGACGGAGACGTTCCGGCGGCTGGCGGCGCACATGGGGATGACCGAGCCCTCGCTGTTCGACTCGGACCTGGAGCTGGCCGAGCAGCTGCTCTCCAGCGGGCACCCGTCGCTGGAGGGCGTCACGCTCGACCGGCTGCGCAAGGAGGGGTGGGTGCGGATGAACTATCCCCGGCCCTTCACGCCGTTCGCCGAGGGCTTCCCGACGCCGTCCGGCAGACTGCGCTTCCCTCCGGCGGGCAAGGCGTACACGCCGCCCCACACGGCCCAGGCGCGGGGGCGCTCGCCGTACCCGCTGGCCCTGGTGACGCCCGCGTCGCACACATTCCTCAACACCACCTTCGGCAACAACCCGGAGCTGCGGCGGCGGGCCAAGGACCCCGTGGTGCTGGTCAACCCGGCCGACGCGGCGGCGCGCGGCCTGGTGGGCGGGCAGCGGGTACGCGTGCACAACGACGGCGGGGAGTTCCTGGCGGACGTGGAGATCAGCGACCGGGTGGCGCCCGGCGTGGTGGCCTCGCCCAAGGGCCGCTGGCCGAAGCTCACCCCCGGCGGCGCCAACCCGAACGCGGTCGTGGCGGAGCGGGACGGGGACATGGGGAGGGGCCCCGGCTTCCACGACAACCTGGTCGAGATCAGCCCTTGTGCCGCGCCATGAAGGCATCGATCGTGTCGAGCACCTGCTGCGCGTGAGGGCTCGCCAGCAGCGCCGAGGCGTGCAGGCTCTCCCCCGGGATGACCAGCAGCTCGTTGTCCGGGGCCTTGGTCGCGGCGTCGTGCGCCTTCGCCAGGTCGCCGGCGCCGCCGTAGCCGTCGTTCGCCGAGCCGATCTGGAGGAGCGGGACGGTCAGCCTGCCGGCGGTCTCCTGGCTGATCTGGCCTGACAGGGCCACGACGCCGGCCACCTTGGAGCCGAGCCTGAGTGCCGCGGGGACCGAGGTGGTGGCGCCGATCGAGCCGCCGACCAGGAAGACCCGCTCGACGCCCCGCTCCTTGAGCAGGCGCCGGGCCATGGCGACGGCGGTGTCTTCGGGGAGGGACTGCGAGGAGCGGGTGTAGACGAGCACGCGGTAGCGGGAGACCAGGCGGTCGAAGAGCGGGCGCCAGGAGCACACGGTGCCGCGGCGCTCGTAGGTGATCACCACGCCGACGGAGCCGGACCCTCCGATGATCCCGGGCATGTCGCCGTCGTACTTGAAGATCTTGCCGTCGTTCGCGTGGTAGCACCCTGAGACATCGGGTCCCGTGGGTGGCGGCGTGCTCGCGGACACGCTCGTGCTGGGGACGGCCGGGCTGCTCGGAGCGGGGGCCGCCCCCGTGCCGCCTCCGCTCCCGCACGCGGCCAGCGCCATCACGAACCCCATGACACCGATCAAGCCGCGCACGACCGCCCCCTCTCCGCAAACTATGTCAGAACTGACATAGTTCAAGGGGCACTTTATCCTTGGGCGAACCATGACCTCAACGCTCGGATTCGCGATTCTCGCCGTGCTCGCTCGTGGCGACCGCACGGGATACGACCTCGCCGCGGCCATGCGGCGGCCGGTCGGCTACTTCTGGACGGCCGGACACAGCCAGATCCACGCGGAGCTGCAGAAGCTGCGGGCGGCCGGGCTGGTCGGGTTCGAGGCCGAGCACGGGCCGGGGCCGCAGGGCAGGAAGGTCTACCACCTGACGGCCGAGGGCATGCGGGCGCTGCGGGAATGGGTCACCGAGCCGCCGCGCGAGCGGCCCGAGCGCGACGAGCTGGTGCTGAAGACGTACGCGTCGTGGCTGGCCGAGCCGGAACTGGTCAGGCGGATGTTCGCCGACCAGCTCGCCGCGCACGAGGCGCGGCTGGCCGAGTACGAGCGGCACGAGGCGTCGTTCGACGGGCCGCCCGCGTTCGGCGATCCCCGGTTCGGCAACTACGCGACGTTGCGGTGCGGACTGAGCTACGAGCGGCACCGGGCCGACTGGTGCCGGTGGATGCTGGCTCAGCTCAGCGAGAGCTTGTAGCCCACGTGGGAGTCCGTGAAGCCGAGGTTGTCGTAGAAGCGGTGCGCGTCCGTACGTGACTTGTCGGAGGTGAGCTGCACGATCGCGCAGCCGCGCTCCCGCGCCCTGTCGATGCCCCACTGGATCATCCGGCGGCCGAGGCCCTGGCCGCGGGTGGAGGCGGCGACCCTGACGGCCTCGATCTGGCACCGCTCGGCGCCCAGCCGCGACAGCCCGGCCAGGTACGTGAGCTGCATGGTGCCCACCACCTCGCCGTCCTGCTCGGCCACGATCAGCTCGTCGTACGGGTTGGCGTCGACGCGCTCGAACGCCGCCAGGTAACGCTCGTCATCCGGGTCGCCCTCGCGCGTGGCGCCGAGATGGTCGTCGGCGAGCATGGCCACGATCGCGGGCACGTCCTGCTTGCGGGCGGGGCGGAAGAGCGTTCTGTCTGTTTGCTGCATGTTCTGAATGATGTCAGGGGCGAGGGCGCCCGCACGCCGCGGGCGGGCGCACTCGCAGGGGGGCACAGAAGGCCCTAGAACGCCTCCTCCGGCAGGTCCATGAGCTCCTGGCCGGTGGAGTCGACCACGCGGCGCTCGGCGGCCAGACGGGGCAGGACGGTCTTGGCGAAGAACGAGGCCGCGGCGATCTTGCCCAGGTAGAACGGGTCCTCGCCCCCGGCCAGCTTCTCCAGCGCCACCTCGGCCTGCCGCAGCAGCAGCCAGCCGATCACCAGGTCGCCCAGCGCGAGCAGGAGCCTGGTGCTGTTCAGGCCGACCTTGTACACCTCGGCGGGCGTCTCCAGCGAGGCCAGCGCCCAGCCCGCCATGGTGTCGCCCATGGCCTTGACCTCGGCGGCGGCCTCGGCGAGCAGCTTGCGCTCCTCCTTCAGCCGGCCGTTGCCCGCCTCGGAGGAGGCGAACTCGCCGATCTCGGTCAGCAGCGACCCGACCGCGGCGCCCTGGTTGCGCAGGATCTTCCTGAAGAACAGGTCGAGGCCCTGGATCGCGGTCGTGCCCTCGTACAGGGAGTCGATCTTGGCGTCCCTGATGTACTGCTCGATCGGGTAGTCCTGCAGGTAGCCCGAGCCGCCGAGGGTCTGCAGCGAGCGCGAGAGCAGCTCGTACGACCGCTCGGAGCCGACGCCCTTGACGATGGGGAGCAGCAGGTCGTTCATGTCGTGGGCGTGCCGGTCGTCCGGGTCCACGAGGAGGGCGTCCTGGAACGTGGCCGTGTAGAGCACCAGGGCGCGCATGCCCTCGGCGTACGACTTCTGCAGCATGAGCTCGCGCCGCACGTCCGGGTGGTGGCTGACGGTCACGCGCGGGGCGCTCTTGTCGGCCATCCGCGTCAGGTCGGCGCCCTGCACGCGGGACCTGGCGTACTCCAGCGCGTTCAGGTAGCCGGTGGAGAGCGTGGCGATGGCCTTGGTGCCGACCATCATGCGGGCGTGCTCGATCACCATGAACATCTGCCTGATGCCCTCGTGCACGTCGCCCACGAGGTAGCCGACCGCCGGGTGCTTGTCGCCGAAGGTCAGCTCGCACGTCGTGGAGATCTTCAGGCCCATCTTCTTCTCGACGTTCGTGACATAGACGCCGTTGCGCTCGCCGAGCTCGCCGGTCTCCAGGTCCACGAGGTACTTCGGCACCAGGAACATCGACAGTCCCTTGGTGCCGGGGCCGTGGCCCTCGGGGCGGGCCAGGACGAGGTGGAAGATGTTCTCGGCCATGTCGTGCTCGGCGCTGGTGATGAAGCGCTTGACGCCTTCGATGTGCCAGGTGCCGTCCTCCTGCCGCACCGCCCTGGTACGCCCGGCGCCCACGTCGGACCCGGCGTCCGGCTCGGTGAGCACCATCGTGGCGCCCCACTCGCGCTCGATGGCCAGCTCCGCGAAGCGCTTCTGCTCCGGCGTGCCGACCTTCCAGAGCGTGTAGGCGAAGTTGGGCCCCGCCGCGTACATGTAGAGCGCCGGGTTGGCCCCGAGCACCAGCTCGGCCGTGGCCCAGGCGAGGCTCCGCGGGATGCCGGGGCCGCCCAGCTCGGCGGGCAGGTCGAGGTTCGCCCAGCCGCCGTCGACCAGCGCCTTGAACGACTTCTTGAAACCCTCGGGCATCGTCACGGAGCCGGTCGCCGCGTCGAACACGGGCGGGTGCCTGTCGCCCTCCTCGAAGGAGTCGGCGAGGACGCCGGTGGCCAGCCTGTTGACCTCGTCCAGAATGCCGCGGGCAACCTCCTCGTCCACATCCGTAAAGGGCCCGGTGCCGAGGATCTCGCGCCTGCCGAACACCTCGAAGAGGTTGAACTCCAGGTCACGCACGTTGCTCTTGTAGTGGCCCATGGGTGTCGATCTCCTTGAACCGAGGTTTATGTACTGGCGAGTAACCTTACTCTGAAATGCTACCCGCGAGTAACCCGTGCTATGCATGGCATGCTGCTCTCCATGGACGCCGAAGAACTCGCCGCGAGATGGCGAGAGCGACTGGATTCCTGGGCCATTCCCGCCGAGATCATGGCCAAGGCTCCCGTTGATCCGTGGAGCCACTCGCCCGAGCGGTTCGGCGCCCGTACCGACAGGGCGCTGGCCGAGCCGGACGACGGCCCGACCATGGCCCGGCTCTCCGAGGCGCTGCCCGACAAGGGCACGCTGCTCGACGTGGGCTCGGGCCCCGGCGCCTCGTCGCTGCCGCTGCACGAGCGCATCGGCCACCTCTACGCGGTCGACACCTCGCCCGCGATGCTGGAGGGGCTGACGGCCAGGGCGGAGAAGCTCGGTGTGCCGGTCACGGCGATCGAGGGCCGCTGGCCCGACGTGGCCGACCAGGTGCCCGTGGTCGACGTCGCCGTGGCCGCGCACGTGGTCTACAACGTCCCCGACCTGGCCGACTTCCTGCGCGCGCTCGACGACCGCACCCAGGGGCGAGTGGTGCTGGAGCTGCCGCACCGCCATCCCATGAGCTGGATGACGCCGCTGTGGGAGCACTTCCACGGGGTGGACCGGCCGGTGCGGCCCGTCGCGGAGGACTGCGTGGCGCTGGTGGCGGCGCTCGGCTTCGCGGTGCAGGTGGAGGAGCGGGAGGCTCCCCTGGAACGATTCACCTCGCTGGAGGAGCTGGCGGCGAGCGTGTGCCGCCGGGTCTGCCTCGACCCCTCAAGGGCGCAGGAGGTGGCGGACACCGTGCTCGCCCTGGGCATGTGGCCGGTGCCCCGCGACCGGTGGGTCACCGTCTGGTGGGAATGACCCCGCCGCGCGCCACATGGGCGCTGTCGTTCTTCGTGACGGCCGCACTGAGTTTCGGCCTGCTCTCGTACGCGCTCAAGACCCTCGAGGTCGGCACCGCGTACGCCGTCTGGGCCGGCGTCGGCGCGGCGGGCACCGCGGTGCTCGGCATGATCGCCATGGGGGACGAGGTCTCGTTGCCGCGCCTGATCTCGATCGCGCTGATCCTGGCCGGGGTCGTCGGGCTGCGGATACTGGCTTGACGTCGTGGGGCGGCCCCGGTTAGGTGACTGCGTGATCGAAATCCATGCCGTCACCTTCGACGCCGCCGACCCGTACGAGATCGCCAGCTGGTGGAGCAAGGCCACCGGGCTGCCCCTCGGCGAGGGTGACAAGCCCGGCGACGACGAGGTCATGCTGCGTACCAAGCAGGACCCGTACGTGCTGTTCATCCGCGTGCCCGAGGGCAAGACCGTGAAGAACCGGCTGCACCTCGACGTCAACGGCACCGAGGGCAGGACCCGCGACCAGGAGGTCGAGCGGCTGATCGGGCTGGGCGCGACCGTCTTCGAAGACCGGCGGCAGCCCGACGGCACCGGCTGGGTGACCATGCTCGACCCCGAGGGCAACGAGTTCTGCGTGTGCAGGAGCCAGGCGGAGAAGCAGGCGCAGAGCTGACCTCACGGCCCCGGTCCTGACTGCGCCGGTCCTCATCGGGCCGGGCCTCACTCGGAGGATCGGGCGCGGCCCTGCATGGCGAGCGTGAGGACGCCGGCGATCAGGTAGACCAGCGCACCGTGCCACAGCGCGTCCACCGCCGCGCCGAAGACCCCGTCGTCGTCGAGCACGAGCTGCACCGGGTAGTCCAGCACGGCCACGATGCCCGCGGGCAGCAGCGAGAACCGCCACGGGTGCCGCAACGACCAGATCCTGGCCTGGCGGGTCACCCGGTCGCCCTCGTGCGGCCTGGCGACCGCGCCGACCGCGGCGATCAGGGCGAACAGGCTGATGCCCAGGCCCAGCGCCCACACCAGGTCGGCACCGCCCGTGAGGACGCCCAGGCCGATGCTGGCCGCGGTGACGGCGCCGCCGCCGATGGCGGCGGCCTTCCAAGGGGCGCCGCGGAGCGCGGCGCCCGACAGCGATATCTCGTCGCGTCGGCTGATTTCGTTCATGTCATCCATGCTGCGTTTCCGGACATCCGGCTGCATCGGGGATGAACCCTGATTTCGACCCTGGGAGTCACGCCTGATCCCAGGGTTCGGTTCGGGTACCGTCGCGGCATGAGCTCGAGCACTCATGACCACCCCCTGGCGCCTCCCCAGGTCGAAGAGGTGTCCGACGGCGTCTACGCCTACATCCAGCCCGACGGGAGCTGGTGGATCAACAACACCGGGTTCCTGGCCGGGCGGCGTGGCGTGATCTGCGTCGACGCCTGCTCGACCGAGCGCCGTACGCGGGCGTTCCGCGAGGCCGTCCGCACGGTCACCGACCGGCCGATCACCACGCTGATCAACACCCACCACCACGGCGACCACACGTTCGGCAACTGGCTCTTCCCCGAGGCCACGATCGTCGGGCACGAGGGCGTACGCGAGCAGATCCTGGCCGAGGGCGTCCCGGCCTACCTGCCCGCGTGGTCGCCCGAGGTGGACTGGGGCGAGATGGTGGTGACGCCGCCGTTCCTCACCTTCACCGACCGGGTCACGGTGCACTCCGACGACCTGCGGTGCGAGGTCAGGCACGTCGGCCACGCCGCGCACACCACGAACGACTCGTACGTGTGGATCCCCGAGCGGCGGCTGCTGTTCTCCGGCGACCTCGTGTTCAACGGCGGCACGCCGTTCGTGCTGATGGGCTCGGTGGCCGGGGCGCTGGACGCACTCGGCCAGCTGAGGGCGCTGGGGGCGGAGACGGTCGTGCCGGGGCACGGAGCGGTGTGCGGGCCGGAGGTGTACGACCGGGTGGAGGGCTACCTGCGGTTCGTGCAGGAGACCGCCGAGCGGGGCCGGGCGGCGGGGCTGTCGCCGCTGGACGCCGCCAGGGAGGCCGACCTGGGCGAGTGGGGCGGGCTGCTCGACTCCGAGCGCATCGTGGGCAACCTGCACCGGGCCTACGCCGAACTCGACGGGCAGCCCCTCGGCGCCCCGATCGACCTGGCCACCGCCGTGCTCGACATGATCACTTACAACGGCGGCAAGCCGCTGTCCTGCCTCGCCTGACAAGCCACGGGTATGATCACTTGTACCCGGGTATTACCGTGGCTGTACTTGCCGTTTGCGTGGAGGTCGTCATGGGTGTCGGGGTCAGCATCTTCTTCCTCACGCTTGGCGCCATCCTGAAGTTCGCGATCGAGCCGGACGTGTTCGGCAAGAGCGTCCACATGGACGTCGTCGGCCTCATCTTCATGATCGTCGGCGGCGTGGGCGTGGTGCTGAGCATCGTGCTGGCCCCCAGGCGGGGGCGCACCTCCGACGACAGGCTGATGCACCGCGAGAACAACCCGCCGGAGATCTAGAGGCTCAGCTGCACCGCGGCGCGCGTGGCCAGGATCGGCTTGATGTGCTGCGCGATCAGCTCCTGGTGATAGGGGTGGTCGCGGTAGACCAGGTAGTCGTCGACGCTGTCGAAGTCGGCCACCACCCCGTAGTCGTGGTTGCCCTGGTTGAGGCCCGCGTCGGCGCCCACCGTGTACGCGCGCAGCTGGGGGATGACACCGGGCAGCTTGCGCAGCTCGGCCGTCACCGTCTCCTTCTGCTCGTCGGTGGCGTCGTCGGTCCAGGTGAACAGCACGATGTGACGAATCATGCGATCAACCTTATCGGTGGTGTATCAAACCGGTCCGACGTGACTCTGTACGAGGTGGGTGCGGGTGTCCCGGGCCTACGGCGATCGCCGGGGGAGGGGTCCTCCCGGCGGTCGCCGTGGTTCTTTCCCCCGGCTAAAAGAGCAGGACCCGATCGGGGTAGGCGAGCCCCCAGGGGTGGCCCGGCCCCAGCTTGTCGGGATGGACGTGGCACCGGCGGGTGATCAGGATGTAGAACGGGCGGCGGACAGCCCGGTCCAGATCTTCAGGTTGGCTGAGCGGCAGGTGGCCAAGCGCATCCCCATCCCGACGGTGACGCTGCGTAGGCAGAGTGGGACGTTCTGATCCATGATCTAGCTTGTGCGCCGTATGAAGGGCCCGACCCTGAACCGTTGAGCGTCGAAAATTGTCGTTGGCATGCGGCATGGTGAACCCATGACCGTGACAGGGCAGACGCATGGGGCGGGCGAGGCGGCCGGAGCCCGCCGTACCTCTGTCTCCGGGTCTGCCTCTGCCTCTGCCTCCGGATCGGACACCCGGACCGGCTCGAACACCGCGCCCGGATCGGGATCCGGGGCTTGGCCTGGCGGGCGCAGGTTCCGCGGCAAGAACAAGAAACCCGCCTGGAGGCGCGACCCCGACCAACCGGTATCGGTGATCCGGCTGGCCCTGTGCACCGACGACCCGGCCGTGCGTGCCCGGCTGGAGCAACTGTTCTCCGCCTCCTGGTCGTTGAAACGCGCGTTGCAACGCGACGCCCGTGACCGGGTCGACGCCTACTGGGCCGCGCCCAACCGGCGGGCCGCGGACGCCAAGGCCTGGCGTGAGCGGCTGGGGTTGTCCCGGGCCGGCCTGGAAAGCGCCGCCTCCGCCCATCTGGACGCCTCCGGTCACCTGAAACACCATCTGACCAAGGCGCTGGCGCTGCATCAGGCCGACGAGGTATGGGCCGGGGTGGAGCGGCACCTGTTCGGCGACACGAACGGCAAACGGGCCGGACGCCCGCGGGTGGGCTCGTGGTGGACCCATACCCGCATCCCCGGCCGGGCGCGTTCGCACACCACCCCACATAAGTGGGAGACATTTCGGCTGTATGGCAGCCTGGCCGCGCATCTGGCCGCCTACCCCCACCCGGATCTGACCAAGGGCGATGTTGTCACAGGACTGCGAGCCGAGACCGGGAGCACCGTCGCTGGCGAGACTGCGGGCGGCGCTTTGGTCGATGCCGAGCTGTCGCGGCCGGTCGGGGCGAGTGTGCTGGCCCAGCCGCGTCGTCTGCCCACCCCCACCGGCAGCAGGACCGGCGCGGACAGGACTGGTGACGGTGGGAATCGCGGCGCACGGCGGGCCTCGTGGTGGACCTACGACGGGCCGCTCATGGTGGTGTTCACCGGCGGCGCCACCAGCACCGCGCCAGATCTGGTGATCCCGGTCCGGCTCCCCCAGGGCGCGGGCCGTCTGCCCTACCTGGCCCATTATCTGGCCGACCCGGCCCGCTGGCATAAGATCGACCTGGTGCGGCGGGCCGATCCCGGCGTGCGGGGCGGCTGGCGATATGAGGCCCACCTGATGATCCTGGGCGCGGGATACACCTCCCCACGCACCCGCGAGCGCCGCGCCCACGCCGCCGGGCTGGAACGACTCGGCGGGGTGGACGGGAACGTCTCCAATCTGGCCGTGGTCTCCGCGCCCGCCACCTGGCCCAAACCGGCCGTAACCGAACCGGCCCCAGCAGCAACGGAACCCGACGGACTCGCCGCCAAGGGGCGTGGCCCCGGCGCGCCGACCATGGGCCGGACCGCTAGAACCAGCGAGCCCGCGAGACTCGCAACATCCGCAGAACCGGGCGGAACCGTGAAACCCAGCGGGGTCACCGGGACACGGCTGACGTTGACCGACGCAGAACGTGCTGTGGCGGCCCGAGCCCGCGCCAAGGCCAAAGGCCGCAAAAGAGCGCTGGACCGGTCCCGCCGCGCGGCCAACCCCACCCGCTACCAGCCCTCGCCCCGCCAGGCCGAACGCGCCCGCCGCCGTGCCGACCGTGGACTACCCGCCAAGACAATCAGCCTGCCGGGCGGTCCACGCGATGCCACCGCGGGCGGGATCCCCCGCCAGGCATATCGGACCGACACCCTCTCGCGCGGCTACCGAAAAGTCCGCGCTCGCCTGTCGGCGGAGGCAGCCGGGCAGAGCGAAGCCCGGCGTGCCCGCGCCGCCCACCTGGCCGTGAGCATCGTTGCCTCCCATGGCGCCCACCTGGTCGTCGAGGACTGCGACATCAGCACCTGGCACCGGTTGTGGGGCCGCGCCTGCGCCGCGTTCACCCCCGGTATGCTCATCACCGCGCTGGCCCGCGAATGCGCGGCGGCAGGCGGTGCCTTGCTGCGCGCCTCCACCACCCACACCGCGATGTCCCAGCACTGCCTGTGCGGGGCCCGGGTCCCCAAATCCTTGGCCGACCGGGTTCACACCTGCCCCGCGTGCGGACTGTCAGGGGATCGGGACCTGATCTCCGCGGCGTTGGCGTCATGTGTCACACTCGTCGACCCGGCCGACCCGCATACGGCCCGGGTCGACTATCAGCGGGCCCAGGCTCTGACCACTGCCTTTTCCCAAGGGCTGCAAGAAGCCCTGACCGAGTCAACCGTGATAAGCCCCGCCCCCGCCCCACCGGCGGGAACGGGCCAGACGGCAGCCTCCCCCCGACCGTGCCGCCCTCGGCGGTACCAGACGAGGACGGCCTCTGCTCGGCAAAGTTCCGGCATGGGTGACACGCCGACCCCGGATGAGACCACGACCGCTTCCAGCGGCCGGGGACCACACCGGACAGACGTGATCACGAACCGGACCATCCCGATAAGAGATGGGTCTTAGCTCCAGGCCAGCACGCGCAGCGGGTCCTCCAGCATGGCGCCCACGTCACGCAGGAACATCGAGCCCAGCTCGCCGTCCACGATGCGGTGGTCGAACGAGAGGGCGAGCGTCGTCACCTTGCGTACCGCCAGCTCGCCGTCCACCACCCACGGCATGTCCCTGATCTGGCCGACGGCGAGGATGGCCGCCTCTCCGGGGTTCAGGATCGGGGTGCCGGCGTCGACGCCGAAGACGCCGACGTTGGTGATGGTGAAGGTGCCGCCCGCCATCTCGGCCGGCTGCGTACGGCCCGCCCTGGCGGTCTCGGTGAGCTGGGCCAGCTGCTTGGCCAGGTCGGGGAGCGACAGGGCGTGGGCGCCCTTGATGTTGGGCACCACCAGACCCCTGGGGGTGGCGGCGGCTATCCCCAGGTTGACGTGATGCTTGACCACGATCTCCTGGGCCGCCTCGTCCCACGATGAGTTGATCATGGGGTGGCGTTTCACCGCCGTGAGCACCGCCTTGGCCACCAGGAGCAGCGGGGAGACCTTGACCTCCGCGAAGTCGGGGAAGGCGCGCAGGCGCTGGACCGTCTCCATGGTGTTCGTCATGTCGAGCTGGAGGAACTCGGTGACGTGGGGGGCGGTGAAGGCGCTGGCGACCATGGCCTGGGCGGTCATCTTGCGCACGCCCTTGATGGGGATGCGCTCCTCCTCCACCCGTTCGGGCGCTGCCACGGCAGCTGCCACCGGCTCCTTGGCCTCCGCCGCGGCGTGGATGTCCTCCCGGGTGATGGAGCCCTGAGGGCCGGTGCCGGTGATGCCCCCGAGGTCGACCCCGAGGTCCTTGGCCAGCTTCCGTACCGGCGGCTTGGCGAGGACCGAAACTCCGGAGGTGGGGGCGGTGGCCGGGTGGCCGTCCACCTCCACGCGGGACGGGTTGGCCACCGGAGTGGCCGGGATCCGGGCCGTCTCACGTTTGCGGGGCCGGCGCTTCGTGGCGCCGGTCTTGACACCGTAGCCGACCAGGACCGCCTGGCGCTCCTCCTTGGGGGCCGGGCTGCCGTGCGCGCCCGGCTCGACGGCGCTCTCCTCCGGCGGGTTGGGCACCATGTCCTCGGCCGCGGCCTGGACCCTGTCCGAGGGCTCCGAGGGCTCCGAGGTGTCGACGGCGATGATGGGGGCGCCGACGTCGACCGTCTGGCCCACGTCGGCCAGCAGATCCGCCACCGCCCCGTCCCACGGGATCGGCAGCTCGACGATCGACTTGGCCGTCTCGATCTCCACGACGATCTGGTTGACCTTGACGGTGTCACCCGCCTTGACGTGCCACCGGACGATCTCGGCCTCCGTCAGCCCCTCACCGACGTCGGGAAGCTTGAACTCGCGTCGCATGAACAACCCTCCTCAGTAGCCGAGTGCCCGGTCGACGGCGTCGAGCACCCGGTCCAGGTCGGGCAGGTAGTGCTCCTCCAGCCGCGACGGAGGGTAGGGGGTGGAGAAGCCGCCGACCCGGAGCACCGGCGACTCCAGGTTGTAGAAGCACTGCTCCGTGATCCTCGCGGCCAGCTCGGCGCCGAACCCGCTGTTGACCGGCGCCTCGTGGACCACCACCACCCGCCCGGTACGGCGTACGGAGTCCATCACGACCGGCTCGTCCAGCGGGTTGAGCGAGCGCAGGTCGACCACCTCGAGCGAGCGGCCGTCGTCCTCGGCGGCCTTGGCCGCCTCCAGGCAGGTCTTGACCATGGGGCCGTAGGCCAGCAGCGTGGCGTCACTGCCCGGGCGGACCACCTTGGCGGCGTGCAGCGGCGGCCACCAGTCGGTGGAGGAGGTGTCGATGTCGGCCTTCTCCCAGTAGCGGCGCTTGGGCTCGAAGAAGATCACCGGGTCGTCGCTGCGGATGGCCTGCTGGATCATGGTGTACGCGTCGGCCGGATTGGAGCAGGCCACGACGCGCAGCCCGGCGGTGTGGGTGAAGTACGCCTCGGGCGACTCGCTGTGGTGCTCGACCGCGCCGATGCCGCCACCGCACGGGATGCGTACGACCACCGGGAGCTTGATCGCGCCCAGCGAGCGCATCGGCATCTTGGCGAGCTGCGTGATGATCTGGTCGGCGGCCGGGAAGACGAACCCGTCGAACTGGATCTCGCACACCGGCCGGTAACCGCGCAGCGCCAGTCCGATCGCGGTGCCGATGATGCCCGACTCGGCCAGCGGCGTGTCGATGACGCGGTCCTCGCCGAAGTCCTTCTGCAGGCCGTCGGTGACGCGGAAGACGCCGCCCAGCTTGCCGACGTCCTCCCCCATGATGAGGACCTTGGGGTCGTCCTCCATGGCCTTGCGCATGCCCTCGTTGAGCGCCTTGGACAGACTCAGGATGGTCATTGGGCGAACCCTTCCAGGTACGCGGCGAACTGGGCTCGTTCCTGGTCGATCAGGGCGTGGGGCTCGCGGTAGACGTGGTCGAAGATGTCGAGCGGCTCCGGGTCGGGCATCGCCAGGCAGCGCCTGCGCAGGTCGGCTCCGAGCTGGTCGGCCTCGGCGTCGACGGAGTCGAAGAACGCCTGGTCGGCGTGCTCGTTCTTGAAGAGATACGACCTGACCCGCTCGATCGGGTCCTTGAGCTTCCACGCCTCCAACTCGCTGGCCACGCGGTAACGCGTCGGGTCGTCGGTGGTGGTGTGGGCGCCCATCCGGTACGTGAACGCCTCGATGAGCGTCGGCCCCTGGCCCGTACGGGCGGCCTCCAGGGCCTTCCTGGTCACCGCCAGGCAGGCGAACACGTCGTTGCCGTCCACCCTGATCCCGGGGAAGCCGAAGCCGGAGGCGCGGCGGTAGAGCGGGATGCGGGTCTGCTTCTCCAGGGGCTCGGAGATGGCCCACTGGTTGTTCTGGCAGAAGAACACGATCGGCGCGTTGAACACGCTGGCCCAGATGAACGACTCGTTCACGTCGCCCTGCGAGGTGGCGCCGTCACCGAAATAGGCGATCGTGGCGGCGTTCGCGTCGTCGCGCTGGATGCCCATGGCGTACCCGACGGCGTGGAGGGTCTGGCTGCCGATCACGATCGTGTAGAGGTGGAAGTTGTGCTCCTCGGGGTCCCATCCGCCGTGGTTCACGCCCCTGAACAGGCCCAGCAGCTTCACCGGGTCCACGTCGCGGCACCACGCCACACCGTGCTCGCGGTAGGTGGGGAAGGCCATGTCGGCGTCGGTCAGCGCCCGGCCCGAGCCGATCTGGGCCGCCTCCTGGCCCAGCAGCGAGGCCCAGATGCCCAGCTCACCCTGGCGCTGCAGCGCCACGGCCTCCAGGTCGATGCGCCGGACGAGGACGAGGTCGCGGTAGAGCGACCGGACCTCCTCGTCGGTCAGGTCGATGTCGTAGTCGGGGTGCTCGACCCGCTCGCCCTCGGGGGTGAGCAGCTGGACGAGCTCCGGAGGTGCTGAAGCACCACGAGAGGCTTCGGCTGTCACGTGCCACTCCTGTGCGTCGTTAAAGGGCCAGGTCTTCGATGGGGTTGCCACCTTAGGCCAGCCGTCCATGCGAGGAACCATCTGGTGGTGGTTCGTACGCGTTTGGGGCCATGGTGGCAGACATCACAACCCTCCGCGCAAGCCCCATCCTCTCCCCGTTCCCGTTGTGTCGTCAGCCACACGCGCCGGTAGGCTGTGCTTCCCAGTCACCCACCGCATCCAGGAGGAACGCAGTGGCCCGCGTCATCGTGGACGTCATGTTGAAGCCCGAGATCCTCGACCCGCAGGGCCAGGCGATCGCCAGGGCACTGCCCAGGCTCGGCTTCTCCGGCGTCTCGGCCGTGCGCCAGGGCAAGCGCTTCGAGATCGAGCTCGACGGCCCGGCCGACGAGACGGCGCTCGGCGAAGTCCGTAAGATGGCCGAGACCTTGCTGGCCAACACGGTGATCGAGGACTACAGCGTCCGGGTTGAGGAGTAAGGGAGATAAGCTCCCCCGATTCCCTCTTGGCCGGTTAAAGCCGGGTTCCGGCATGCCACAATGCCACGGGCATGCCAACACTAAATAACAACAGGGTGATTTTGCGGTTAGCCCCGTTTTCACAGGGAAACCTACTCCAGGTGACATTCTGGCGCCCGGAGGAGTCCGGTGGATATTGAGTTCTCGTTGGCACTGCCTCGGGATGCGATCGGCATACCGATGGTCAGGCGAGTGCTGGGCGATGCCATGCGTTCACTGAACGTGAGCGAGACGTGCATCGCCGACATGCTCCTCGCCGTCTCCGAGGCGTGCTCCAATGCGGTGCGGCACGGGGGTCCCGCCAACCGCTACGAGGTGACCGCCGCGATCGGCTACGGCCGCTGCGACGTACGCGTCGCCGACAACGGCGACGGTCTGCCGACGATGCCGCTGCACTTCCCCCCGCCGGACACCGAGAACGGCCGCGGCCTGCTGATCATGCGCTCCGTGGTCGACGAGATCTCCTTCGGCATCACGCCCGGCCGTGGCACGACGGTCCACCTGCGCAAGCAACTCGCCTGGGACGAGGCCGACGTCCGCCCCCGCGAGCTGGCAGCCGTCTGAACGTGCTCATGGCCTCCACTCCGTGGAGGCGGGCTCGGTCGCTTGGGAGCCGTCGCCTTCCCTCGTCACTCCGGTCGCTACGCTTCCTGCGCTCCTCAGTCCAGGCGACGGCGCTCCCTCGCACCTCCGCCGGACGCATGAGCCGATGCGGACCACGCGACAGCACCCGATAACCTGAGTAGACCGCCACCGTCCGACCGACGGTGGCGCGTGCGCGCGCATTCCTCGGAGGGGACGACTGTCATGAGCGCTGCCCGTGTGGGCGTAGTCACGTTTCCAGGAACTCTCGACGACCAGGACGCCGCCAGAGCCGTGCGCCTCGTGGGCGCGGAGGCGGTTCCGCTGTGGCACGCCGACCACGACCTGAAGGGAGTCGACGCCGTCTTCCTGCCCGGCGGCTTCTCCTACGGCGACTACCTGCGCTGCGGCGCCATCTCGCGGTTCGCGCCGCTCATGGAGGAGCTCATCCCGGCCGCCAGGGCGGGGCTGCCCGTGCTCGGCACGTGCAACGGGTTCCAGATCCTCTGTGAGGCGCACCTGCTGCCGGGCGCCCTGACCCGCAACGGCTCGCTCCACTACGTCTGCCGTGACCAGAAGGTCAGGATCGAGCAGACCGCGACCGCGTGGACCAACTCGTTCGACCAGGGCCAGGAGATCGTGCTGCCGATCAAGCACGGCGAGGGCCGCTACGTGGCCTCCGACGACACCCTGGCCGCGCTCGAGGCCGGCGGTCACGTGGTCGTGCGCTACGTCGGCAACCCCAACGGCTCGCTCAACGACATCGCGGGCATCCGCAACGAGGCGGGCAACGTGGTCGGCCTCATGCCGCACCCCGAGCACGCGGTCGAGGAGCTGGTCGGCGCCCCGAGCACCGACGGCCTCGGGTTCTTCACCTCCATTCTCAAGAAGCTGGTGAACGCATGACCGACAGTGTGAAGCGCGCGGCTGAGACGCCTGACGAGCCGATGCCCTTCGCCGAGCTGGGGATGAAGCAGGACGAGTACGACCGGGTCAAGGAGATCCTCGGGCGCCGTCCCACCGGCTCGGAGCTGGCCATCTACAGCGTCATGTGGTCCGAGCACTGCTCGTACAAGTCGTCCAAGGTGCATCTCAAGCAGTTCGCCACCAAGGCGCCCAAGTCCGAGGCCCTGCTGGTGGGCATGGGCGAGAACGCGGGCGTGGTGGACATCGGCGACGGCTGGGCGGCCACGTTCAAGATCGAGTCACACAACCACCCGTCCTACGTCGAGCCGCATCAGGGCGCGGCCACCGGCGTCGGCGGCATCGTGCGCGACATCATGTCGATGGGCGCGCGCCCGATCGCCGTCATGGACTCGCTGCGCTTCGGCGGCGCGGACGCGGTCGACACGCGCAGGGTGCTGCCAGGCGTGGTCGAGGGCATCAGCCACTACGGAAACTGCCTGGGCCTGCCCAACATCGGCGGCGAGGTCGTCTTCGACCCCTGCTACATCGGCAACCCCCTGGTCAACGCCCTGTGCGTCGGGCTGCTGCGGAAAGACCAGATCAAGCTGGCCACCGCGCCAGGGCCGGGCAACAAGGTCGTGCTGTTCGGCGCGTCCACCGGCCCCGACGGCATCGGCGGCGCCTCGGTGCTGGCGTCGGCGACGTTCGAGGACGAGTCGCAGGCCAAGCGGCCCGCCGTGCAGGTGGGCGACCCGTTCATGGAGAAGCTGCTCATCGAGTGCTGCCTGGAGCTGTACGCGGCCGACGTCGTCGTCGGCATCCAGGACCTCGGCGCGGCCGGCGTGTCGTGCGCCACGACCGAGCTGGCCGCCAAGGGCACCGGCGGCATGGACGTCGACCTCAACCTCGTCCCGCTCCGGGATCCCTCGCTCAGGCCTGAGGAGATCCTCATGAGCGAGTCGCAGGAGCGCATGATGGCGGTCGTCAGGCCCGACGACATCCCGGCGTTCATGGCGATCTGCGACAAGTGGGACGTCCCCGCCACCGTCATCGGCGAGGTGACCGACACCGGCCGCCTGGTCATGACCTGGGACGGCGAGGTCATCGTGGACATCCCGCCGGGCACCGCGGCCGACGAGGGGCCCGTCTACGAGCGCCCGTACCACGAGCCCTCCGGACAGGCGGCGCTCAACGCCGACACCCCCGACAGGCTGGAGCGGCCCGCCGAGCTGCGGGGCACGCTGCTCCAGCTCCTCGGCTCGCCCAACCTGGCCTCCAAGGAGTGGGTGACCTCCCAGTACGACCGCTACGTCCGCTCCAACACCGTGCTGGCCCAGCCGGCGGACGCGGGCATGGTGCGCATCTCGGAGGCCATGGCGGGAGCGGAGCCGACGACCAGGGGCATCGCGCTGGCCACCGACGGCAACGGCCGCTACGCCAAGCTCGACCCGTACGCGGGGGCGCAGCTGGCGCTGGCCGAGGCGTACCGGAACGTGGCCGTGACCGGCGCCAAGCCCCTCGCCGTGACCAACTGCCTCAACTTCGGCTCCCCAGAGGACCCCGAGGTCATGTGGCAGTTCGCCGAGGCCGTGCGCGGCCTGGCCGACGCGTGCAGGACCCTTGGCGTGCCGGTGACCGGCGGAAACGTCTCCTTCTACAACCAGACGGGCTCGACGGCCATCAACCCCACGCCGGTCGTGGGCGTGCTCGGTGTCATCGACGACGTGGCCCGGCGGGTGCCGTCCGGGTTCACCGCCGAGGGGCTCAAGGTCGTGCTGCTCGGCGAGACGCGCGAGGAGTTCGGCGGCTCCGAGTGGGCGCACGTCGCCCACCACCACCTGGGCGGGCTGCCGCCCCAGGCGGACCTGGCGGCCGAGCAGGCGCTGGCGACCGTGCTGGTCGAGGCCGGCAGGCGGGGGCTCCTCGAGGGCTCCCACGACCTGTCGGACGGCGGGCTGGCCGTCGCGCTGGCCGAGTCCTGCCTGGCGCGGGGCGTCGGCGCCTCGGTGGTGCTGAGCGGTGACGCGTTCACCGACCTGTTCAGCGAGTCCTCCGCGCGGGCGCTGGTCGCGGTGCGGCCGGAGGCCTATGAGGAGTTCGCGTCGCTGTGCGGGCGGCACGACGTGCCCTGCTACGGGCTGGGCACGACCGGCGGCGCGTCGCTGGTGGTCGAGGGCGAGTTCGAGGTGCCGGTCGAGGAGCTGCGGGAGACGCACTCGGCGGCGCTGCCCGCGCTGTTCGGCTGACGGTTCTTCTCGAGGGCCGGTACGGGTTCCGTGCCGGCCCTCTTCACTGACGCTGTGGGTAAAACGACGCATTGGTGGCCACGACCCCGCGTGGATAATCGGGTCTGTGCCGACCCCCTATCTGCCTCCGGCCACCCACCCCGTGCGCGGCGTGGTCTGGGGCATCCATCTGGTGCTGCCGCTGCTGGGCCTCTGGCTCCTGCTGTTGCACCCGGACGTCAACATCCCCTGGCAGCACAATCCCAGCCACTTCTGGATGATCATCACGGTGGCCGGGCTCAACGTGGTGCTGGGCGTCATGATCAGCGAGGCGTCGCGGCGGCGGCAGGACGCCCGGCTGTTCCTGGTCTCCATGGTCTTCCTGAGCAGTGCCGGGTTCTTCTTCCTGCACGGGCTGGCCACCCCCAAGATCATCCTGCCGACCGGCTCACTGGGGTTCGACCTGGGCCAGCAGGTGGGGCTCACGATCGCGGCGGCGTTCGCGTTCGCCTCCGCGCTGCCGCTGGGCGAGCGGGCGGCCAAGGCCGTGCTGGGCTCGCAACACTTCATCCGTGCGCTGCTCTTCGGGTTCATGGTCGTCTGGGGGCTGGTGTCGCTGATCCCGGGGCTGACGGTGCTCAGCGAGCCGCCGCTCGCGTCGCCGGTCCCCTGGCTGGTCTGGGCGTCCATTCCGGGCGTCCTGCTGTACGCCGCGGCGAGCGTGATGATGTTCCTGCTGCACCGGCGGCGCCCGTCGGCCATGCTGATCAGCCTGATCACGGCGTACGCGCTGCTGGCCGAGGCCATGGTCGCGGGGATGTCCCAGCTCAACTGGCATCTGTCCTGGTGGGAGTGGCACCTCCTGCTCACGCTGGCCTTCGTCTTCGTGGCCTACAGCGCGCACCTGCAGTTCAGGCGGGAGGGGTCGAGCGCGGGGCTGTTCGACTCGGTGACGCTGGCGGCGACCGTGGCGCGCATCCAGCAGGACTACGACCAGGCGCTGGAGGAGCTGGTCGAGCACGTACGCCGGGGTGAGCCGCTGGCCGCGACCCGGCTGTCGGGCAAGTTCCGGCTGAACGAGGGCCAGGCCGCCGTGCTCGACCGGGCCGGCCAGGCGCTGGCCAACGAGCGCGAGCTGTCGGGGCGGCTGGCCGCCCTGGTGGCGGTGAGCGCCCAGACCAAGGTGGGCCTGCCGGAGGACCGGCTGCTGGCCACGGCGCTGGAGCGGGTGCGGCAGGCGTACGGCGACGTCAAGATCGGTCTGGTCGCGGAGGGCAAGACCCAGATCGGCTCCCGCGAGTACGAGTTCGCCGGGAACCAGCCCATCAGGCGCGACAGCCTGCTGGCCTTCCCCTTGACGGTCAAGGGTCACCTCGCGGGCGTGCTGGAGGTGCCCGTCGGCCGTACTCCGCAGGACGAGGCGCTGGCCGCCACCCTGGCCGGGCAGCTGTCCATCTCGTTGGAGAACGCCCGTCTCTACCAGGAGCTCGACACGCTCTTCCGGCAGTACATGTCGCCGGACGTGGCCAACGCCCTGCTGGCCGACCCGGCGCAGGCGGCGCTCGGCGGCGAGCTGAAGGAGCTGACCGCGCTCTTCGCCGACCTCAAGGGCTTCACGACGTTCTCCGAGAAGGTCACGCCCGGCGAGATCGTGGAGATGCTCAACCGCTACCACACGGCCGCGGTCCCCTGCATTCTCAACAACGGCGGCACGATCGTGCAGTTCGTCGGCGACGCGCTGCTGGCCCTGTTCAACGCCCCCGCCACGCAGGCCGGCCACGCCAGGGCCGCGTGCCGGGCGGCGCTGGACATGCAGCGGGCCGCCGCCGAGGTGGCCGAGGAGATGGCGTGGAAGCGGGTGGACGACGTCGAGTGGCCGACGTTCAGGGTGGGCGTCAACACCGGTCCCGCCCTGGTCGGCAACATCGGCAGCCCCGAGCTGCGCGGCTTCAACGCGATGGGCGACTGCGTGAACGTGGCGGCCAGGCTCGAGGGCATCGCCGAGCCCGGCACGGTCGTCATCGGGGAGACGACGCTCAGGCAGTTGGGCCATGGCGCGTCGGTGAACCCTCTGGGCCGGCTCAGCCTCAAGGGCAAGGAAGAGCTCGTGGCCGCCTACGTTCTGACTGATTTGCAATAGAAGGGCGACACTCGTACCGACATAATCGGGCGCATGGAGCCTGAGCCCGGTGAGTTCCTTTCCCTGCTCACCGACGAGGAGGTCGCGGACCTGCGCGCGGCCGGCCGCCCGCGGCGGTGGGACCGCGGCACGACCGTGATCAACGAGGGCGACACGTCCGACTGGGTCCTCGTGCTGCTGGAGGGCCGGGTCAAGTGCTCGTCACACACGAGTGCCGGCACCGAGGTGGTGCTGGCCGTACGCGGTCCTGGCGCGCTGCTCGGCGAGATGTCGGCCATCGACGGGTCGCCTCGCTCGGCCACGGTGACCGCGCTGGAGCCGATCTCGGGGATCGTGCTGCGGGACTTCTCGTCGTTCCTGGAGTCCCACGGACGCATCGCCGTACTGCTGATGCAGCTCGTCACCGCCAAGCTGCGGGACGCGGACAGGAAGCGCATCGAGTACGGCGCGTTCGACACCACGGGCCGGGTCGCGACGCGCCTGCTGGAGCTGGCCGACCGGTACGGCGAGAAGACCAACAGCGGGGTGCGCGTGGCGCTGCCCCTGTCACAGGACGAGCTGGCCGGCTGGACGGGCGCCTCGCGCGAGGCCGTCAGCAAGGCGCTGCGCACGCTGCGCGACCGGGGTCTCATCGAGACCGGACGGCGGCGCGTGGTGATCCACGACCTCGACGGGCTGCGCAGGCGAGCCCGCTGATGATCTACGTACGCCGTACGTCATAGTGGAGGGCATGGTAGCCGTCACCCCCCACGACGACACCCGCCTGCGCTACGCGTGGCGCGTGTGCGCGGTCACCAGCCTGGGGCTCGTCCTCATCGGCATCGCCGGCAGCACGCTCAACGTCGCGCTCCCGGCGGTCGTGCGGCACTTCCACGCCGACGCGCTGGAGTCGGGGTGGATCCTGCTGGCGTTCCTGCTGGTCAACACCGCCTCGCTGGTGTTCTTCGGCCGGGTGGCCGACCTGCTGGGCAGGCGCGAGGTGTATCTGACGGGGTTCGCGCTGTTCACGGTGGCCTCGCTGCTGGCCGGGCTGTCGCCGAGCGTGTGGTTCCTCATCGCGATGCGCGTGCTGCAGGCGATCGGGGCGGCGATGATCCTGGCGAACGGCACGGTCATCATCACCGACGCGTTCCCGCCCGACCGGCTCAGCCAGGGCATGGGCGTCTACATCGGCACGCTCTCGGTGGCGCAGCTGGCCGGGCCCACGCTGGGCGGCCTGATCGCGGAGACGGCCGGCTGGCAGTGGATCTTCTGGGTCAACGTGCCCGCCGGGCTGCTCGCGCTGGGCGTGGGGGCGGCGATCTTACGCAGGATGCCCAGGCGGCCGAAGGAGCCGGTGGACGCGCTGGGCAACGTGCTGGTGTTCGCGGCGCTGTCGGCGGTGCTGCTGGCACTCTCGGAGGCGAACTCCGGCGGCCTCATGGTCGTGGCGGGATTCGCCGTCTTCGCTCTGCTGCTGCCGCTGATCGTGTGGGCCGAGCGGCGCTCGTCCAACCCGGTGCTGGACTTGCGGCTCTTCGGGGGGCGGCTGCTGGCGTACGCGAACCTGGCCTCGTTCTGCAACGCCCTGGCGCGGTCGGCGCTCATCCTGGTGGTGGCGCTGTACTTCCAGGCGGCGCGAGGGGTGGACGCGTTCGAGGCGGGGCTGAGCGTGCTGCCGGTGCCCGTCGGGATCGGGCTGGCCTCGCCGATCACGGGAGCGCTGGGGCGGAGGGTGTCGCCGTACGCGCTGTCCATCGGCGGGGCGGCGATGAGCGCCCTAGGACTCGGCACGCTGATGCTGACGGCCGATCCGGCCACGCCGTACTGGGTGATCGGGATCGGCCTGTTCGTGGCCGGCTGCGGCAGCGGGACGTTCCTGACCGGCAACACCACCCAGGTCATGCGGGCGCTGCCCAGCGGGAGCCTGGGGGTGGTCAACGGCTTCCGCGTCATGATCATGAACGTCGGCATCGTGATCAGCGTCGGCCTGTCGCTCAGCGTCCTGACCGCGTCCGTGGGGCCCGAACTGCGCGCCCAGGTGTACGCGGGCACGCTCTCCAAGCTCTCGCCGGTGGCGGTGGGGCAGCTCATGGACGGGTTCCGGCACGCGTACGCGGTGCTCTTCGCGGTGGCGCTCACGGGCGCGCTGCTCGCGTCCCTGGCCCGCCCTCAGAGAACGGCGGCGAGCCTGGACTCCACGTCGCGGTAGCGGGAGACCGGGATGAGGTGGACGCCGTCGAAGGCGCCCGAGTCGCGGATCGCGAGCACCTGCTCGCAGGCCGCCTCCACCCCCGCCATGCGGTCCGCGGCCACCTTCGCGATCAGCTCCTCCGGCAGGTCGATGTCGGGGATCGCGGTGGCCAGCATGCGGGCGTGGCGCTCGCTGGCCAGGACCATGACGCCCGCGTAGACCGGCATGTTCACCGGGTGGGCGTCGCGCCAGCGCAGCTGCGCCTCCAGCGAGAAGCCGACCTGGAGGAACAGGAAGTCGGCCGTGCGCTTCCAGGTGGGCAGCGAGCGCATCGAGGCCGCCGCGCCGAGGCGGACGCCCGGGGAGAACTCGCGGGCCTCCTCGATCATCGAGCGCACGGTGAGGTCGCTGGTGCGGTTGCCGCTCGTCGGCTTGTCGCCGTAGACGAAGAGGAACTGCTCCACCCCGTACGCCGCCGCCGTCAGCAGGTCGCGACGGAAGCCGAGCAGGTTGCGGTCGCGCGAGTTGAGGCAGGCGATGCCGCGCCCGCCCATGGCCTGGACCTCGTGGGCCACCGCCACGCTCGACACCGTGGCGCGGCCGATGTGGTTGTCGGGGATGAGGAACGAGTGGGCGATCTTGCTCATCGTGCCGATCTGGTGCCGGACGTGCTTCAGATCGGGCTTGGTGGGAGGTTCGATCTCGCAGATCAGCTCGAAGGTCACGGCACGACCCTAACGTCTGGCCGCCAGCGCCTCTATGCCGCTGAGGACGAGATCGACGCCGAACGTGTCGTACAGCCCCGGCTCCGTCCCCCTGACCAGCGGGGAGGCCATCTCCACCAGGTACGGGTACGTCTCCTCGGGCAGTGACTGCAGGCCGGCCAGCTTGGCCCGGACCGCGGCCGGGTCCACGGTCTTGACGTGGATGGGGGCGTCGGCGATGGCGATGGCGCTCTGCAGAATGTATTTGCTGATCAGGCAGCTCTCGTCGACGCCGAACCCGGCGCCGCGGGCCAGACCGAGCGCCTGGTCCCAGACGGCCAGGAAGTTCGGCACCTCGACGGGGTCGATCTGCTCGATCACGCTCTTGGCGCAGCGATGCGTGCGCAGCGTCCTGATCAGCCCCTCGATCAGGTCGCGGAACTGCTCCTGCCACGGGCGGTCGTCGGCCTGCTTGGGCGCGAAGCCGCCGATCAGATGGTCGGCCATGCCGACGATCAGCTGTTCCTTGTTCTTGTAGTGCCAGTAGAGAGCCATCGGGGTCACGCCCAGGTCCGTGGCCAGACGCCGGATGGTCACGGCGTCGAGCCCCTCGGTGTCGCCGATCTCCAGAGCCCGTTCCGCGATCGCCTGTGCGGTCAGTTTTCCCATCACGGTTGACAACTATACGCCGTACAAGTTCAACTATACGACGTACAAGTACGGCGTATAGGAGGAAATGTCGTGAGATGGTGGGCGCTGGTCGCGGTGACCTTGGGCACCTTCATGACCTATTTGGACAACAACGTGGGCAACGTCGCGTTGCCGACGATCCAGCGGGAGCTGGGGCTGACGATCTCGGGGCTTGAGTGGATCGTGAGCTCGTACATCCTGGTCTTCGCCGGGCTCATGCTGGTCGGCGGCCGGCTCGCGGACGTGTTCGGGGCCCGCAGGGTGTTCCTCGGCGGGCTGGCGGTCTTCACGCTGTCCTCGCTGGCCGCCGGGCTGGCCGGCTCGGGGACAGCCCTCATCGCGGCGCGGGCAGCGCAGGGCGTCGGGGCCGCGCTGCTCACGCCCACCGCGCTGACGCTGATCACCCAGATCTTCCCCGATCCGGGCGAGCGCGGGAGGGCTGTCGGCATCTGGAGCGCCGCGGGCGCGCTGTCCATGGCGCTCGGGCCGATCACGGGCGGCTTCATCAGCCAGCACCTGCACTGGGGCTGGATCTACCTGCTCAACGTCCCGATCGGGGTGGTGACCTTCGGCCTGGGGATGTGGGCGGTCAGGCCCGCCTTCACCCGCGTACGGCACCGCATCGACCTGCCGGGCCTGGCCACCTCCGCGCTCGCCCTGTTCGCCCTGACCTACGCGCTCATCGAGGGCGAGGGCGCCGGCTGGACCTCGCCGCAGATCCTGGCCGCGTTCGGCGTGTTCGCGGCGGCGGCCGTGGCGTTCGTGCTGGTCGAGGCGCGGGCCGCCGAGCCGATGATCGCGGTGTCGCTGTTCAGGGCCAGGGTGTTCACGGGCGGCCTGCTCACCATGGGCGTCTGGTCGTTCGGCGTCTTCGGGATCTACTTCTTCAGCGCCCTGTGGCTGCAGAACGTGCTCGGCTTCTCCCCCACCCAGGCGGGCGCCGCGTTCGTGCCGATGGCCCTGGTCATGGCCGTGATCGCGATGCTGTCGCAGCGGATCAGCGCGCGGATCGGCATCGGCCGCACGGTGGCGCTCGGCATGGCGCTCATGGGGACGGCGATCTACCTGCTCTCCGGCGTGGGCGCCGACGCCGACTACACGGACGTGGCGCCCTGGTTCCTGCTGTACGGGCTGGGCGGCGGCATGCTGGTGCCCCTGACGGCCGCGATCCTGGGCGGCATGCCCAAGGGCAGGTCCGGCGTGGCCTCGGGCGTCCTGAACGTGTCACGCGAGGTGTTCGGGCTGCTCGGCGTCACCGTGCTGGGGGCGATCCTCAGCTCCAGGCAGAGCGGCAGCGACCTGCCGCCGCTGCCCGCCTTCCTGGACGCGTACCAGTTCACTCTCGTCATCGCGGCCGCCGTGGTGCTGATCGCGATCCCGGTCGCGCTCTACTCCCTGCGCGTCACCCGGCGAGGGAGCGCCGTCGCCTGGAGGAGCGGCGGGAGCGAAGCGACCAGAGCGGGGGAAGGCGACGGCATCAAGGGCGTCCGAGCCGGCCTCACGAAGTGAGGCCATGAACACCGCCTCAGGCCACCGCTACCGTCGGCTCGTCGAACTGAGTGCGGTACAGCTCCTCGTAGCGGCCCCCGGCGGCGAGCAGGTCGGTGTGCGTGCCGCGCTCGACCACGCGCCCGTCCTCGATCACCAGGATGAGGTCGGCGGCGCGGATCGTGGAGAGCCGGTGCGCGATCACCACGGCGGTCCTGCCTTCGAGCGCCTCCCCGAGCGCCGCCTGCACGGCCGCCTCGGAGGTGGAGTCGAGCGCCGCCGTGGCCTCGTCCAGGATGACCACCCTGGGCCTGGCCAGCAGCAGCCGGGCGATCGTCAGCCGCTGGCGCTCGCCGCCCGACAGGCGGTAGCCGCGCTCGCCCACGACCGTGTCGAGCCCGTCGGGCAGCGACTCGATCAGGCCGGCCAGCCTGGCCCTGGTGAGGGCGTCCCAGATCTCGTCCTCGCTCGCCTCGGGCCTGGCGAGCAGCAGGTTCGCCCTGATCGTCTCGTGGAACAGGTGACCGTCCTGGGTGACCATGCCGAGCGTGTCGCGGATCGAGTCGGCGGTCAGGTCGCGTACGTCCACGCCGCCGAGCCGCACCGAGCCCGAGTCGACGTCGTACAGCCTGGGCAGGAGCTGGGCGATCGTGGACTTGCCCGCGCCGGACGAGCCGACCAGGGCCACCATCTGGCCGGGCTCGGCTTTGAACGAGACGCCGTGCAGCACCTCGACGCCGCCGCGCGAGTCGAGCGTGGCGACCTCCTCCAGTGAGGCGAGCGAGACCTTGTCGGCCGAGGGGTAGGCGAACTTCACGTCGTCGAACTCGACCGACACCGGGCCCTCCGGCACCTCGCGGGCGCCGGGCCGCTCCTTGATGAGCGGCTCCAGGTCGAGGACCTCGAAGACACGCTCGAAGCTGACGACCGCGCTCATCACGTCCACGCGGGCGCTGGCCAGCGCGGTCAGCGGCGCGTACAGGCGGGTGAGCAGCATGGCCATCGACACGACCGCGCCGGGCGCGAGCTGGTCGCGCAGCGCGTAGAAGCCGCCGAGCCCGTACACCAGCGCCAGGGCCAGCGCGGAGACCAGCGTCAGCGCGGTGACGAACGCCGACTGGGTCATGGCCGAGCGCACGCCGATGTCGCGTACCCGCCTGGCCCTGTGCGCGAACTCGGCCGACTCGTGCGCGGGCCGGCCGAACAGCTTCACCAGCGTCGCACCCGGCGCCGAGAAGCGCTCGGTCATCTGCGTGCCCATGGCCGCGTTGTGGTCGGCCGCCTCGCGCCGGAGCCTCGCGATCCTCGTGCCCATCCGCCGGGCGGGCAGCAGGAACACCGGGAGCAGCAGCAGCGCGAGCAGCGTGATCTGCCAGGAGATGCCGATCATCGCGACGAGCGTCAGCACGAGCGTCACGACGTTGCCCGCCACGCCGGACAGGGTGTCGGTGAAGGCCCGCTGCGCCCCGATCACGTCGTTGTTCAGGCGGCTGACCAGCGCTCCGGTGCGCGTTCTCATGAAGAACGCGATCGGCATCTTCTGCACGTGGTCGAAGACGGCCGTACGCAGATCGAGGATCAGGTCCTCGCCCAGGCTCGCCGACAGCCACCGGTTCAGCAGCCCGAGCCCCGCCTCGGCGAGCGCCAGGCCCGCGATCGCCAGCGCCACCACGACGACCACGTCCAGCGGCTCACCGTGGAAGATCGCGTCCACCACCCGGCCGGCGAGCAGCGGGGAGCCCACCGCCAGGCCCGCCATCACCACGCTGAGCAGCAAGAACAGTGCGATCCTGCGGCGGTGCGGCCGGGCGAAGCCGCCGATACGACGGAGCGTCGCCCTGGTGACAGGACGACGCTCCGTCTGGTTGTTCATCGAATACAGCTGGTACCGGGCGGTCATCTCCATGCTCATGGCATGGAACGGTATTGCCTCAAGTTAACTTGAGGTCAACTCCCGACCTTCTTGCCCTGGCCGTGCCAGACCACGGCGACCGCCGGGCGCGGCTGGGCGCCGTCGGGCCAGCGGCTGGAGGGCTTGTCCGGGCTGGCGCCGTCGGTCTCGCCCGGGTGCTGCACCGCCACGAACACGCTGCGCTGGTCCTGGGTGACCAGCGGGCCACAGGTCTCAGCCCCGACCGGGACGGTGAGGAACTGGCGCAGGTGGCCGCGCTCCCTGCCGCGCACGGGCATCACGAACATGCCGTCGTTGCTGCCGAGCTGGTTGCCGTCCGTGGCGATCCACAGGTTGCCGTCCCTGTCGAACGTCACGTTGTCCGGGCACGAGATCGGCGAGACCTTGGTCTTGTCGTAGCCGGCGAAGTAGGTGGCGGGGTCGTTCGGGTCGCCGCAGACCAGCGGGAGCGACCAGGCGAACGTCTTCTCGCCCGCGTCGTTACGCTTCTCGACGAGCTCCAGGACGTGGCCGTGCTTGTTGGAGGGGCGCGGGTTGGCCTCGTCCACCTGGGCCGCCGTGCGGTTGCTGTTGTTGGTGAGCGCCACGTACACGCCGCCGGTGACCGGGTTGCGCTCCATGTCCTCCGGGCGGTCCATCTTGGTCGCGCCCACCTTGTCGGCGGCCACGCGGGTGTAGACGAGGACCTCGGCGGCGGTCATGCCGTCCACGAACGACCTGTCGCCGGAGACCAGCGGGATCCACTCGCCCGAGCCGTCGAACTCGCCGTCGGAGGGCAGCTTGCCGCTCCCGTCGATCTCGGAGGCGGGGCTGTCGCCGGTGAACTTGGCCACGTACAGGGTGCCCTCGTCCAGCAGCGTGCGGTTGTGCCGGTCGAATCCCGGGATGTAGCGGTTCTTCGAGACGAACTTGTAGATGTACTCGAAGCGCGAGTCGTCACCCATGTACACGACCAGGCGGCCGTCGCGGGCCAGCGTCGTGTTGGCGGCCTCGTGCTTGAACCGGCCCAGAGCGGTCCGCTTGATCGGCGTGGAGTCGGGGTCGAACGGGTCGATCTCCACGATCCAGCCGAACCTGTTGGCCTCGTTCGGGTGCTTGGCCAAGTCGAAGCGCTCCTCGACCCGGTCGAACCTGCGGCTGCTCGACGGCGTGCCGGTGGTGATCGTGTAGCGGGAGATGTACGGCTTCTGCTCCGCGGGCACCTTGTCGCCGTTGACGAAGTACTGGTCGAAGTTCTCCTCGGCGGTCAGCACGGTCCCCCACGGGGTGGAGCCGCCCGAGCAGTTGTTCAGCATGCCGACGGGCTTGCGGCCCTCGGCGTCGGCGGCCGTCTTGAGCAGGTCGCTGCCGGCCGCGGGGCCGGAGAAGGACATGGGGGTCTGAGCGGTGATGCGGCGGTTGTAGCGGCGGCGCCCCTTGGTGACCAGCTTCCACTCGCCCGCGCCGTTCGCCCGCTCGATCTCCACGACCGAGCCGCCGTGCGCGGCCAGCGCGATCTTGATCTGCTCCTCGGTCGCGGCGGCGCCGCCGGTGTAACCGCGGAACATCAGGCTCTCGTCGGTGTACTCGTGGTTCACCCAGAGCAGGGCGCGGTCGCGGCCCATCGGGAAGAGCGTGACGTAGTCGTTGTTGTAGCCGAACTGCTTGTTCTGCGCGTCGGCGCTCTGGTTGTCGAAGTCGAAGGCGGGCGCGTCCGGCAGCACGGGGTCGCCCCAGCGCACGACCACGGACGAACGGTAGCCCTCGGGGATGGTCAGAGCGTCGTCGGTGTTGGGCGCCACCGGGGTGAAACGGATGTCGCCGGTCGGCCGGCCCTGGACCTCGGCCGCCGCCTCCGGCTCGTCGGCCATGGCCGGCACCGCCCCCGCGATGCCGGCGCCGGCCACGAGGGCGCCGAGCGCGCCGGCGCGCAGCACACCGCGCCGGGACAGCGCCTCCTTCACCACATCGCCGAAGTAGGCGTTGGCGGTGGTGTTGGCCACGTCATGCGCGCACGCGTTGCCGCAGCGGAACTGACAGGTCAGCGCGGAGCGACCGCCTTTGTGCGGGGTCGAGAGCAACGGCAGCAGCGGCCGTCCGCCCGCGTTGGGGTTCGCCACAGGTCCTCCATCATTGTGCGCGGTTGTACCGCCGGGAGGTTACGGTCGCCGGCGAAACCTGAGGTGAACGATGACCTCCGTCTTGATGAACGCTTCCAGGGAGACAATGGTGGGGTGCCACCACGCAAACCGGACCTTGAGAAGCTGAGATCTGCGCTCGACGGCCAGCTCGTCGCCCTGGACGAGCCACCCTACGACGGCCCCGCGTCCACGCTGCCCGACGCGCTCGTGGCCGCCGTGCTGGCCGCCTACGACCGCGGGGTCCAGCCCGAGCGCGACGCGGCCAGGCAGGCGGTGCGCCATCTGCTCGATCGGCTGGTGACCGCGGCGCCCGGCCGGACCGTCGAGGTGCGCGTCCCGCCGTACGCCGCCGTCCAGGCCGTCGAAGGCCCCCGCCACACCCGGGGCACACCGCCGAACGTGGTCGAGATGGACGGCCGCACCTGGATCCGGCTCGCCCTTGGCCGCCTGACCTGGGCCGAGGCCATGGCCGAAGGCCTGGTCTCGGCCAGCGGGGCGCGGGCCGACCTGTCGGCGCATCTGCCGCTCTAGCGGCTGCCGCTCATCCAGGGAAACTTCTGTTCGAAGCACCTGTCGGCGAGCTGGCCCGGCAGGTGGGCGCACTCCTGGACCACGTTCCAGAACCAGATGGCCACGATCGCGAAGAGGACGAGCGAGAACGCGCTGATCACGATGCCGGCGATGGCACGGCCCTTGCCTGCGCGCTTGGCGAGCGCCACGCAGCCGAAGACGATCGACAGGATGGCGGTGATCAGGCCGGTGAAGCAGACGAACACCAGGAACGGGCTGGCCACGCCGAGCACCAGCGACGCGGTGGCCAGGCCGCTGCCCGGCTGGGCCTGCTGGTACGGGGCGCCGTAGGGGGCTCCCGCGGGCGGCGGGCCGTAACCGGGCGGGCCGCCGTACGGGCTGGAGGGCGTGGTGCCCGGGACGGCCGGTTCCTGGCCCTGGGGAGCGCCGTACCCACCCGGGTACGCCGCCCCGCCGGGCACTCCCTGGCCGGGCGGCGGGCCTCCTGGCACGCCTGCCCCTGGAGGCGGGCCCCCTCGCGGCGGTCCTCCCACCGGCGGGGTGATCCCCTCAGGCGGAGTCTCGTCGGAGAGCGCCCCTTCACGCTGCGGCGCCCCTTCTCCCGGCGGCGTGAAGGACGGCTGCTCGCCCTCGTAACGCGACGGCGTCGGCCTGGCCGGCGGCTCCCCCTCCCCAGGGGCGCCGCCCCAACCGGGGTACGGCGGGGTGGCCCCCGGGATCGGGTACGCCTGGGTCGCCTCCGCGTCGCCGCCCACGGGCGGCGGGGTCTCGGGCGAGGTGGGCAGGTCGGGATGGCTCGGCTCGCCGCCCGGCCTCGGCTCGTGCGTCGGCGGCACGTCGGGCGGCGGCACCACGGGCGGCACGGGGGCGATCGGCTCCTCCCCCTGGCCGGGGCGCTCTTCGCCCTCCTCGGGAGGCTCCCCCTCGCGCCACCAATCGGGCGCCGGCCGGCCGGGCTCTTCCTCTTCCGGACGGCCTTCGCGCGGGTCCTGCCCCGGGCGGGGCTCGTTCGGGTCCCCAGATGTGGTCACGTCTGTCTCCCCGACGGGTTTGCATGCGGGATACTTCACCCTTTCGCGGAGGGCACCGGCTAAACCCGGCGACACGGTAAAAGGCCGTCCATACTTCCGTCTCCATCCGCCAAGCCGGCAGGCGGTGGCCATGCCCTGCGGACCTGGGATCCGCGGCGATGCCGCAGCCTCCGATATCGCCCCCGGGTGTGCGAGCACAGAAGCCGCCGACCTAGACTGAGGCATGTGCTGAAGGGCGACGGCCGGCTCGGCCATGACCTGGACCCCCATGACCGCGCTCCCAAGGACGCCTGTGGCGTCTTCGGCGTCTGGGCTCCGGGCGAGGAAGTTTCCAAACTCACCTACTACGGGCTGTACGCGTTGCAGCACCGCGGCCAGGAGTCCGCGGGCATCGCGGTCAGCGAGGGCAGCCGCATCCTCGTCTACAAGGACATGGGCCTGGTGGCCCAGGTCTTCGACGAGTCGGTGCTCAGCACCCTCCGCGGCCACCTGGCCGTCGGCCACTGCCGCTACTCCACCACCGGATCGAGCGTGTGGGAGAACGCGCAGCCCACGCTGAGCTCCACCGACGTCGGCGGGCTCGCGCTCGCCCACAACGGCAACCTGATCAACACCCCTGAGCTGGCCGAGCGCCTGGCTCCGGGCTCCATCCGCGCGACGACCGACACCGAGGTCCTCACCTCGCTGCTCGCGCAGGACCGCACGCGTTCCATCGAGGACACCGCGGCGGAGCTGCTCCCGCAGGTCAAGGGCGCCTACTCGCTCGTGTTCATGGACGAGAAGACGCTCTACGCGGCCCGCGACCCGCAGGGCATCCGCCCCATGGTCCTCGGCCGGCTTGAGCGGGGCTGGGTCGTGGCCTCCGAGACGGCCGCCCTCGACATCGTGGGCGCCACGTTCGTCCGCGAGATCGAGCCGGGCGAGCTGCTCACCATCGACGAGCGCGGCGTCAGGTCGCGCAGGTTCGCCCTGGCCGAGCCCAAGGGCTGCCTCTTCGAGTACGTCTACCTCGCCCGCCCCGACACCACCATCGCCGGGCGCGGCGTGCAGGTCACCCGGGTCGAGGTCGGCCGCGTGCTGGCCCGCGAGCACCCGGTGGAGGCCGACCTGGTCATCCCGACGCCGGAGTCCGGCACCCCGGCCGCCGTGGGCTACGCCCAGGAGAGCGGGATACCGTACGGGCAGGGGCTGGTGAAGAACTCCTATGTGGGCCGCACGTTCATCCAGCCCTCGCAGACCATCCGCCAGCTCGGCATCCGGCTGAAGCTCAACCCGCTGCGCGAGGTGGTCGAGGGCAAGCGGCTGGTGGTCGTGGACGACTCGATCGTGCGCGGCAACACCCAGCGCGCCATCGTCCGCATGCTGCGCGAGGCCGGGGCCAAGGAGGTGCACGTACGCATCTCCTCGCCGCCCGTGGCCTGGCCGTGCTTCTACGGCATCGACTTCGCCACCAGGGCGGAGCTGATCGCGGGATCGCTGACGGTGGAGGAGATCCGGGCCTCGCTCGGCGCCGACTCGCTCGGCTACATCTCCCTGGAGGGCCTGACCAAGGCCACCACCCTCCCCGCGGAGCGGCTCTGCATGGCCTGCTTCAACGGTTCCTACCCCATTCCCATCGACCAGGACAACGTGGGCAAGTTCGTGCTGGAGAGCAAAGCATGAGTTCGTACGAGGCCGCCGGCGTGGACATCGCGGCCGGCGAGCGCGCCGTCGACCTGATGAAGGACAAGGTGGCGGCCTCGCGCCGGCCCGAGGTCGTCGACGACGCCAGCGGGTTCGCCGGGCTGTTCGACGCCTCGGCGCTGCTGAGCTACCGGCGGCCGCTGCTCGCCACGTCCACCGACGGCGTGGGCACCAAGGTCATGATCGCCCAGCGGTACGGCAAGCACGACACGATCGGCATCGACCTGGTCGGCATGGTCCTCGACGACCTGGTGGTCTGCGGGGCCGAGCCGCTGTTCATGACCGACTACATCGCCTGCGGGAAGGTGGTGCCCGAGCGCGTCGCCGAGATCGTCGGCGGGGTGGCCGAGGGCTGCCGGCTGGCGGGCGCCGCACTGGTGGGCGGCGAGACGGCCGAGCACCCCGGTGCCATGGGGCCGGACGAGTACGACCTGGCAGGAGCCGGCACGGGCGTCGTCGAGGCCGACGCCATGCTGGGGCCCTCGCGGGTCCAGGCGGGCGACGCGGTGCTGGGCCTGGCGTCCTCGGGGATCCACTCCAACGGCTACTCGCTGGTGCGCCACGTGCTGCGCGAGGCCGGGCTCTCCCTCGACGCCGTGCTGCCCGAGCTGGGGCGGCCGCTGGGCGAGGAGCTGCTGGAGCCCACCCGGATCTACTCGCTCCACTGCCTGGAGCTGGCCAAGGCCGTTGACGTGCACGCGTACGCGCACATCACGGGCGGTGGCGTCGAGAGCAACCTGTCACGGTCGCTGCCGGGGCAGCTGGACGCCGTGCTGGACCGCTCCTCGTGGACGCCGCCGGCCGTCTTCGGCGTGCTGGCCGGGCACGGCGACATCGCGCAGGCGGACATGGACCGCACGTTCAACCTCGGGGTGGGGATGGCGGCCGTGGTGGCCGCCGACTCCGCGGACGAGGCGATCCGGGTGCTGGCCGCCCGGGGGCTGGACGCCTGGGTGATGGGTGAGATCGTCCCCGGTGACGGACGGGCGCGCTACCGGTAACACGACTTGAGCCCCCGGCCCGTGGACGGGCGGGGGCTCAACACGTTATAGAACGACCGACCACGTGACGAAGCCCCACGGTTGCCCGTGGGGCCCGACGAGCATGGGCGAAGATCCGGCGCGGCCCCGCGCCGGGCCTTTCACCACATCAACCCGGAGAACGGCTACCGACGGCCGGAAGGACGGCCATCGTCGTCGTCTCCGGCGCCATAGTCATCGGCGTAATCGGCATAGCGATCCGCCAGCTCATCGTTGAGGTCGTCGGCGTCGTCACTGCTGGAGTCTCCGACCCCGAGTTCGTCGCGAAGTCGGTCAAGATCTGTGCCACCGCTGTTGTACTTCAGCTGGCGAGCAACCTTGACCTGCTTGGCCTTTGCTCGGCCGCGCCCCATTGGCTCGACCCCCTCGTGTGGGGTCGTCCCCGACCCCTCGTCGCTAACGCACCACACACTGACGCCGCTCACTTTGGGCGTCAGCCTATCGTTCGCCTATTACCGTACCTGTTTTGTGCCCAGCTCGGTACGTCGTATGGGCGTGGGGAGTCAGCGGCCCAGCCAAATGCCCCGAATACGCCCGACTTCCGACATTCTGCGCTCGGCTAGCCTATCCGCTGCGACGGCGGGAGGAACGCCCTCATCGGCCGCTATTCGGAAGATCTTCAGAGTCGTGTCGTAGATCTGGGTCGCCTTCGACCTGGCTCTCTCCATGTCGAAGCCCTCGATCTCGTCCGCGACCTGGATCACACCTCCGGCGTTGACGACGTAGTCGGGCGCGTACAGGATGCCGCGCTCGGCGAGCTGCTTCTCGACGCCGGGATGGGCGAGCTGGTTGTTGGCCGCGCCGCAGACGATCCTGGCCCGCAAGCTGGCGACCGTGGCGTCGTCGAGGACGCCGCCCAGCGCGCACGGCGCGAACACGTCGATGTCGGACGCGCTCAGCTCCACCGCGTCGGCCACCACGTCCACCTCCGGACGGCGCCGGCGCACCCGCTCGACCGCGTCGGGGTCGACGTCGCAGATCACCACCTCGGCGCCGTCCTCGTACAGGAGCTCGACCAGGCGGTGGCCCACCTTGCCGACTCCTTCGACACCGACGCGCCTGCCGTGCAGCGACGGCGTGCCGTACACGCGCTCGGCCGAGGCACGCATGCCCTGGAACACACCGAAGGCTGTGAGGATGGAGGAATCCCCCGCTCCGCCGTGCGCACGGGTGCGGCCGGTCACGAAGCGGGACTCGCGGGCGACGACGTCCATGTCCTCGCTGTAGGTCCCCACGTCGCACGCCGTGATGTAGCGGCCGCCGAGCGACTGCACGAACCGCCCGTACGCGCGCAGCAGCGCCTCGCTCTTGTCACGGGCCGGGTCGCCGATGATGACTGCCTTGCCGCCTCCCAGGTCGAGCCCGGCCAGCGCGTTCTTGTAGGCCATGCCCTTGGCGAGGTTGAGCACGTCGGCCAGGGCCGCGCTCTCGCTCTCGTACGGGTAGAACCGCGTGCCCCCCAGGGCCGGGCCCAGCGCCGTGTTGTGGATGGCGATGATGGCGCGCAGGCCGCTCTGCTCGTCGGCGCAGAACACGACCTGCTCGTGGACGTCCTTGTGGGACGAGCCGAAGACGTCGGTCACGGTGGTGACTCCCTGTCCGGTCCGTCGCGCCTTCGCGACGGAGATCGCCTCAGCGTAGTAAGCCACAACGGTGCACGCAGGTTCGCTTCGTGACACGATGCCTCCGTGCTGCCCTATGCCGCCTACCTCCGCGTCTATGAGCCACTGACCGCGTTCGCCGAGTCCGAGCGCAAGGTGTGGGCCGACTACGCCGACTCACGTGACCGCCCTCGACGCGCGAACGCGCTCAATGCGGAGCACAGCGAGTCGGTGATGCGCCTCCTCGGCATGCCCCCTCAACCCGTTCCCGCGCAGGAGAGCCCCAACGCCTATCTGAGGCGCGTTGAGGACCGTCTCTACGTATGCCCTTGGCAAACCCGTCTGCGCTCGTGGCTGGCCTTCTCAAGGCTGCGTGGCACCGCTCCCGTGAGGCTGATGGACCGCCTCGTGCCCAAGGCGATCGCCGAGCAGACCGCCGACGACTTCGACCGGTTCAAGCGGCAGGCCGGTTCGTCCGCGTTGCGCACCCACATTCGCACCACGGCGTGGCATGTGCCGCCATCGTGGTTCGTGCCGTTCGATGGGAACGAGCGCTGGCTGGTGCTCGGTTCCTCCGCTCCGGGGCAGGACGTGACGACGGCTACCGGACGTAACTTGATCTACGTCACCTCCATGGCACAGGCCAGGAGGCGGACGGCGCGCGCGCTCGGCGTGCTGCGCAGGCACCTGGGGGATGCCGCGGCCAACTTCGACGTGGAGGACATCGCCAGGTGGCTGGAGGAGTTCCATCCCCACTCGCTGGTGGAGCTCGACTACGGCGGGCTCGTCCACCTCATGAACGATGACGCGCTGCAGGCGGACCAGTCGGTCGCCGAGCTTTCCGCCGCCCTGACGGGCCTGGACACGGGTCAAGAAGAACTTGCCTACGCCATGTATCAGAGGGTGATCCTCCGGTGGAAGTCAATGCAACAGCTGGAATCTGCCAACTGAGGCCCAATACGACCGTCTGACCTGCATGAGTAGGTCACGTCTCGCGGCTGCTCTCTTCTGCGAACTGAGTAGTTTGCCGTTTTCACTGCGATACCACGAACCGTGTCGCTAGAATCACCGAGCGTGACATCCCCATGGGGGCGGGCAGTTGGGTCAAAGAAGGGCTCGCCAATCGCTCTGCGTGGCGGTATGGTCACATCGGGTGATGCCGCATATGGCGCGGAAAAGCCGCACGCTCTGTGCCATAGGGGGACATCCGTGACACGCGCAAAGGCAGTCACAGGATCGCTAAGCCGGTCCACACGGAGGAGAGGCCGCACAAATGTCAGCTCGTACACCCGAGGCCGAGCCGCTGCTCACGCCCGCCGAGGTCGCGACCATGTTCAGGGTCGACCCCAAGACCGTTACGCGGTGGGCCAAGGCAGGCAAGTTGACGTCGATTCGCACCCTCGGCGGTCATCGGCGCTACCGGGAGACCGAGGTCCGGGCTCTGCTCGCGGGCATTCCGCAGCAGCGCTCGGAGTGAATGAGGGGTCGTCACGAACCTCAGGGGGGTTTGGTGAGCCAGGCCGACGGCCTGGTCCACCACTGTGACGACAACGTCGCATGGGAGAGGTGGCGTCGCCCGCCCGGCGCCATTCTTCTCCCCGCTCAACTCAAGCGAGGCGCTCGAGCAGTCCTGCCACCTCGCCGTCGTGCGCGGCGGCCACGCGGAGCAGCGCGACCATGTGCTCGACGAGCAGCTTCTCCAGCACCGGTCGTTCGATGTCGCGGCGCTCGAGCCAGTCGAGGCCGACCGTCTCCACGGAGGCGATCCACGACCGCAGGGTCATGCGGAGCACCGGGCTCGGCTCCTCCACTCGCATCTGCTTCTGGATGAGGCGGAAGAGGCGCTGACGGACACCGTCGACGATCTCACCGACCTCCCCCGCCCTGTCGGCGGGACCCCCACGCAGCAACGCGGCGAACCCGGTCGCGTGCTCCTCGACGAAATCGAAGTAGCGCCTGAGCCCCGAGGCCAGCTCGTCGAGCGGTCTGCCGCCCCCTTGGGGGCGCAGCCGGGACTCCAACTGCTCCGCCGCGCTCTTCAGCGCGGCCACATAGAGCTCCTGTTTGCCACCGAAGTAGTGGTAGACCAGGGCCCGCGAAGCACCTGCCGCGGAGGCGACGTCGTCGATCGAGACGTCTTCCGCGTCGCGGGTGCTGAACAGCTCGAGCGCGGCCGCCATGAGCTCCTCGCGACGCCGGTCGACGCTGAGCCTGCGCCGCGCGGGTCGTGCCGTCTCGGCTGACTTCCCGGGTGTCACACCTGCACAGTAGCCGACGCCGTGCCGTCAGCTGACGTGTGGATATCCGGTCAATGTCGGCATCCCTGAGTCAATCAGTGACGGAGGCCGTACCCTGCGGCTAACTCGATCGTTTGGTCAGACAGGTGCCCATATCCGCATCGCGGGGGAGACACATGTCAGGACCGCCCGTCAACACTTCAACCATTACTGAGCTCAGAGAGGTAGACGCACTGCCTCGGCCCAGACCGACCATCCGCAATGTCGCCGAGCGAGCCGGCGTCTCGAAATCGCTGGTCTCTCTCGTGCTGCGCGGATCCCCGCACGTGAGCGAGCACCGGCGCCAGGCCGTGCTGCAGGCCGCCCGCGAACTCGGCTACCGGCCGAACGCGGTCGCGCGGAGCCTGGTGGAAGGCCGTACGCATCTGGTGGGCGCGCTCGTCGCCGACCTGCACAATCCGTTCTACGCCGAATTCCTCGACGGCCTGCAGGAGAGCCTGCACGGCGACGGGCTGCGCATGCTCATCGGGAACAGCCAGTGGGACCCGGCTTTCGAGGACGAGGCCGTCGAGGCCTTCCTCGAGCTCCGGGTGGACGGGCTGGTCCTCCTGGGCATCGCGCCGACCAGCGAGACGCTGATCGAGGCCACCGCCTACACCCCGACCGTCGTCGTAGGGGAACGTGACATCGAGCTCGACGGCGTCGACATCGTGGTCGACGACGACCAGCTCGGCGCCCGCCTGGCCATCGATCACCTCGTCGAGCTGGGACACAAGCGCATCGCGCACATCGAGGGCCGCCGATCGTCGCGCTGCGAGGGCTACCTCGTGGCGATGCGCAGGCACTCGCTGGCGCCGTACATCATGGTCGAGGCCGCGGACTCGACCGAGGAGAGCGGCAAGGAGGCGGCGCTGGCGCTGCTGACCCGCGACCCCAGGCCTACGGCGATCTTCGCCGCCAATGACGTGGTGGCGCTCGGCGTGCTCTCAGCCGCGAGCGAACTGGGCCTGCGAGTCCCGCAAGACCTCTCGGTGGTCGGCTACGACAACACGCACCTGGCGGCCTCCCATCATGTCTCGCTCACCTCCATCGACCAGGCCCGCAGGTCCATGGGCAGGTCGGCGGCGGCGCTGCTGAGCGACCGGATCGGGGACCCCGCCAAGGTCTCCCGCCTGCGGGAGATCCACCCCGAACTGATCGTGCGACGGAGCACGGGGCCGGCTTGAAACGAACAAGAAATCTGCAAAGCCGACTGCCGCTATGGCGAGGATCACTCACCAGACGGTAGAGCGGCAGTCTGCTGGAGCAGGTTTCTTGTTCGCAGAGGATCAAAGCTGGGTCAAGCCGCGCGGAACCGTGGCCGCGCGGCTGTTTACTCGTCAGGGTCATGCTAATTGTGGCCGGATTCACTCCGGTCACGATCTGATCCGGGGGAACAGTCATGCGTGATCCGGAACTGGTGTCCTGCGCCCAGCGCGCGGCGTCCGAGCTCGAGCGCGCCTGGGGGCACTGGCGGGCGGGAAGGGGCCGGGCCAACGAGGGCGCCGCGGAGTCGGTCGCCAGCTACGTCGCCCACTCCCTCGACCACCCATGGGGCCGGCCCCGCGTCGTCCTCGGGCTCGACGCCGAGGACGCGCGGGAGCTGGCCGCGCTGCTGGAGCGGCAGGAGGTCGGCGAGCACGTCTGGTGAGTGCGCGCGCTCGCAGAGGACGCGCGGCACTCCACTCGCCGGAGTCGGCATAAAGCGGGATGCAGCTCCGGCGGTGCCGTAACTTGGATGTCATGCGTGCTCTGCAAGCTTCAGCACTCGCCGTTTGCGGCCTGATCGCCTCCGCGTGTGGCGGCACCGGCTCCGGTGGCGCCGCGGCAGGTCAGGCCGCTCCCGCGACCGTCGTGGAGCAGGCTCCCGCCAAGCGGACCCCCGCCAAGCAGGCCCCGCCCGACGCCGAGCCGCTCGAGGGCAAGGTCGTCGTGATCGACCCCGGCCACAACGGCGGCAACTACCGCGACCCGAAGGCCGTCAACCGCCAGGTCAACGTGCTCACCAAGTGGAAGCCCTGTGACACGACCGGCACCGAGACCAACAGCGGCTACACCGAGGCCGCCTTCACGTGGGACGTCTCGCAGCGGCTCGTCAAGATCCTCGAGGACCGCGGGGCGAAGGTCAAGCTGACCAGGACCGGCAACGACGGCGTCGGCCCCTGCATCACCCAGCGCGCCGCGATCGGCAACAAGGCCAAGGCCGACGCGGCCATCTCCATCCACGGTGACGGGTCCGCCCCGGGCAACCACGGCTTCCACATCATCATGCCCAGGAAGATCAACGGCCCGGTGGACAAGGTCGTGGGCGCCTCGAGCAAGCTCGGGATCGACGTACGCAACGCCTACGCCAAGGGCACCGGCATCCCGTACTCCAACTACATCGGCCGCAACGCGCTCGACTACCGCAACGACCTCGGCGGGCTCAACCTGTCGACGGTGCCGAAGATCTTCATCGAGTGCGGCAACATGCGCAACGCCGGGGACGCGGCCAAGATGACGGATCCGAAGTTCCGGCAGAAGGCCGCGGTGGCGCTGGCGAACGGATTGCAGCAGTATCTCAAGGCATGATCCCTCGCCCAGAGCTGCTCACCGATCTTTCCGGCTCCTTCGAGCTGGCCTCGGGTGCGACCGTGTCCGGCGACCTGCTCGACGCCGTACGTCTCGCGCTCCCCGGGCTTGACCTGCGCCCCGGCGACTCAGGTGAGATCGACGTACGGCGGGATCGTGGGCTGGGCGAGGAGGCGTACCGGCTGACGGTCGGCTCGCGGGGCGTGGAGATCGTGGCCGGCGGGCGTGCCGGCGCCTTCTACGCGGCGCAGTCGCTGCACCAGTTGCTGCCCCACGCCTCCTACCGCTTCTCCACCGGCGCCTCGTGGCCGGTGCCCGGGGTGCGGATCGATGACGCGCCGCGGTTCGCCTGGCGCGGGCTGCACCTGGACGTGGCCCGGCATTTCTTCCCCAAGCGGGAGATACTCCGCCTGATCGACCTGATGGCGATGCACAAGCTCAACCGCCTTCATCTCCATCTGGTGGACGACCAGGGCTGGCGGGTGGAGAGCAGGGCGTACCCGCTGCTGCACGAGGTCTCCTCGCACCGCCCGCGCACGATGACCACTTTCCACCGGGAGCCGGTGGCGTACGACGAGGTCCCGCACGGCGGCTACTACACCCTCGACGACCTGGCCGAGATCGGCGCCTACGCCCGTGCGCGGTGCGTCACGATCGTGCCCGAGATCGACGTGCCGGGGCACGCGTCGGCGATCCTGGCGGCGTACCCAGCGCTCGGGGCCACCGGGGAGCCGTGCGACGTGCTCGACCGCTGGGGCATCTCCCCTGCGATCCTGTCGCCGCTGCCGCCGACCGTCGAGTTCCTGACCACGGTCTTCGACGAGCTGATCGGGGCGCTGGGCGAGACGCCCTACGTGCACATCGGCGGCGACGAGGTCGTGCTGGACCACTGGGCCGGTTCGGCGGAGATCTCCGCGTACCGCGACTCGCTCGGGCTGGCCTCCGTCAACGACCTGCAGGCGTGGTTCCTGCGGCGGCTCGCGGACGCGCTGGCCGAGCGAGGCGCGCGGGCCGTGGTGTGGGACGAGGCGTTCGTCAGCGGCGGGCTGCGCGAGGACACGCTGGTCATGCCGTGGCGGGGCATGGGCGTGGGCCGCCGGGCCGCCGCGGCGGGGCACGACGTGGTGGCGACCCCGGTGTTCCCGCTGTACTTCGACTACGCGGAGTCGGCCTCCGCCGACGAGCCGATGGCCATCGGGGAGGCGATCACCGTCGCGGACGTGGCCGCCTTCGACGCCGCGCCGGACTCGTGGACGGACGAGGAGCGCGCGCGGGTGGTGGGCGTGCAGGCGCAGCTCTGGACCGAGCGCGTGCCGGACGCCCGTACGGTCGACTACCGCCTGTGGCCGAGGGCCTGCGCGCTGGCGGAGGTGGCCTGGGCGGGGTCGTCCTCTGACGGCTTCACGGGGCGGCTGGATGAGCACCTGGGGCGGCTGGACGCGATCGGGGTCGAGTACCGGCCCCTCGCGGGGCCGCACCCCTGGCAGCGGCGTCGCCCGCACCGGCCGGGCGTGGTGAACGTCTCCAACGTGATGGCCCGCATCGACGCCATGACCCACGACGCGGAGTCGACCCGGCCGAGCCTGTGACTCAGGGGGCCGGGCGGTCGTTGAGAATGCGCTGGAAGAGGCGGTGGTCCTGCCATCGGCCGTCGATCGCGAGATAGCGGTCCGCGGTGCCATACGGCTCGAACCCGGCCTTGAGCAGCACGTTCTGGGAGGCCACGTTGTCGAGCAGAGTGCTCGCCGCGACCCGGTGCAGGCCCAGCTCCTGGTCGGCGATGCGGCACACCTCCCGCACGGCCCCGGTGGCCAGGCCGCGGCCCGTGTAGTCGCCGTCGACCCAGTAGCCGAGGTCGGCGTTGAGCCAGGGGCCGCGGACGATGCCGCTGAGTGTCATGCGGCCCACGATCTGGTCGCCGTCCACGAGCACCCAGGGCATCGAGCGGCCCTGCGCCTTCTGCTCCAGCAGGTCCTTGAGCCGCAGGGCCTGGCCCTGAAGGGTGAAGAAGTCCGCCGGCCTGCGGGGCTCCCATGGCTTCAGGTGGTCACGGTTGCGGTTGTAGGCGTGCAGGAGGGCCTCGGCGTCCTGCTCGGCGGCCAGGCGCAGGATGACGCCGTCCGAAAGGGGTACGTCTTCGATCACCCGTCCTAGATTAGGCCGTTCGGCCTATGGCCTCGGTAACGGATTTCAGGCCGTGGCGGCGTACGCGCCTGGAGAGCTGGCGGTGGATCCGCGAGGCCCAGAACGGGCCGCCGTAGATCCAGCCCGTGTAGCCCTGGACCAGGGTCGCCCCGGCCAGCAGCCGCTCCCAGACGTCGTCCACGTCCTCCACGCCGCCCACCGACACCAGCGTGAGGCGGTCGCCGACCTTGGCACGCAGGCGCCTGAGCACCTCCAGCGAGCGGCCCTTGAGCGGGCGGCCCGACAGCCCGCCCGTCTCGCCGCCGTGCCTGATCGTGGTGTTGGTGGCGATGATCCCGTCGAGGCCCAGCTCGACCGCCAGGTCGGCGACCGCGTCCACGTCCTCGTCGGCGAGGTCGGGCGCGATCTTCACCAGCAGCGGCGTGGGGCGGGGCGTGGCGTCCGCGACCTGCTTGACCGCGGTGAGCAGCGGACGCAGCAGCGAGACCGCCTGGAGATCGCGCAGCCCCGGCGTGTTGGGCGAGCTGACGTTGACCACGAGGTAGTCGGCCAGCGGGGCGAGCTCCTTGGCGCTGGCCACGTAGTCGGCCACGGCCCCCGACTCGGGCACCACTTTGGTCTTGCCGATGTTCACCCCGATCACGACGGGGACGCCGCGGGTGCGACGCAGCCTGCGGGCGGCGGCCACGGCGCCGGCGTTGTTGAAGCCCATCCGGTTGATCAGCGCGTGCTCCCGCACCAGCCTGAACAGGCGCGGGCGCGGGTTTCCCGGCTGGGCGTGCGCGGTGATCGTGCCGACCTCGACATGGCCGAACCCGAGCGAGGCGAGCGCCTCGGCGCACGCGGCGTCCTTGTCGAACCCGGCGGCCAGCCCGAGCGGCCCGGGGAAGTGCACGCCGAACGCGGACACCCGCAGGGCCGGGTCGTGCGGCGCGAGCGCCCGGTGCAGCAGCCGCTTGAGCACGGGCAGCCGGGTGAGGAGCGCGAGGGCGCTCACGGTGAGATGGTGCACGGCCTCGGCGTCGAAACGCCGCAAGACCTGCGTGAACACGAGGCGATACATCACGGGTCAGGCTACCAATCCGGCCTCGTGGGCGACGATCGCGGCCTGAACGCGGTTGCGCACGTCGAGACCGGTGAGGATGGCGCTCACGTACGCCTTCACCGTGCCTTCGACGATGTGCAGCTCGCGGGCGATCTCGGCGTTGGACATGCCCGCGCCGAGCAGGGCGAGCACCTCGCGCTCGCGGTCGGTGAGCACCCCGATGCGGTCGCGGGCCCGCGCCCCCTTGGCCATCCTGCCGCCGGCGAGCTGCTCGATCACCCGCTGGGCGACCTTCGGCGACAGGTACGCCGCGCCCTCGGCCACCGCGTGGATCCCGGCGATCAGCTCGCGCGGGTCGCCCGACTTGAGCAGGAACCCGCTCGCCCCCACGTCGAGTGCCTTGGCGATGTAGTCGTCCTCCCCGAATGTGGTCAGCATCACCACGGCCGTCCGAGGCGCGACCCTCCGCAGCTCAGCCGCCGCTGCCAGCCCGTCGAGCCTGGGCATGCGGATGTCGAGCAGCGCCACGTCGGGGCGGTGGCTGATGGCCAGGTCGACGGCCTGCCTGCCGTCGCCCGCCTCGGCCACCACCTCCAGCGACGGGTCGGACGCGAGTATCGCCCCGACCCCGGCGCGGATCATGGCCTCGTCGTCGGCCAGAAGTATGCGGATCACGACCTCTATATTGCCGACATGGCACAAGTGAAGGTGTACGGGCGCAGGGACGTGTGGGCCGAGCGCCGGCGGGAGATCTCCGACCTGCTGCAGTCGTGCCTGGTGAGCGCGTGGGGTCTGCCGCCGGAGAAGCGGTTCCACCGGTTCCTGCTCCTGGACGAGGACGACTTCGTCTGCCCCGGGCGCAGTGAGAATTACCTCATCATCGAGGTGATCTGCTTCACCGGGCGCAGCGACGAGGCCAAGCGGGCGCTGATCAAGGAGATCTACGCCAGGTCCGGCTACGACCCCGAGGATGTGGAGATCACCATCATCGAGATGCCCAAGACGAACTGGGGCATCCGCGGGGTGCCCGCCGACGAGCTGACCCTCTCGTACAAGGTCGATGTCTAGCTGACGGTATGGTCCGACTCATGAGCACTCACTATGACGTCGTCGTCCTCGGCGCGGGTCCGGGAGGGTACACGGCCGCGGTCCGCGCCGCCCAGCTCGGACTGCGCACCGCGGTCGTCGAGGAGAAGTACTGGGGTGGCGTCTGCCTGAACGTGGGCTGCATCCCGTCCAAGGCGCTGCTGCGCAACGCCGAGCTGGCCCACATCTTCAACAACGAGGCCAAGACGTTCGGCATCAGCGGCCAGGTCAGCTTCGACTACGGGGCGGCCTTCCAGCGCAGCCGCAAGGTGGCCGACGGGCGGGTCAAGGGCGTTCACTTCCTGATGAAGAAGAACGCGATCACGGAGTACGACGGCCGCGGCACGTTCCTGGACGCCAACACGATCCAGGTCAACGGCGAGACGATCACGTTCTCCAACTGCATCATCGCGGCGGGGGCGACCACTCGCCTGATCCCCGGCACGCAGCTGTCGGAGCGCGTGGTGACCTACGAGGAGCAGATCCTCACCGAGGAGCTGCCCGGCAGCATCATCATCGCGGGCGCCGGCGCGATCGGCGTGGAGTTCGCGTACGTGCTGCACAACTACGGCGTCAAGGTGACGATCGTGGAGTTCCTCGACCGGATGGTGCCACTGGAGGACGAGGAGGTCTCGGCCGAGCTGGCCAAGCGCTACAAGCGGCTCGGCATCGAGGTGCTGACCTCGACCCGCGTGGACGCCATCGAGGACACCGGCGCCTCCGTCAAGGTCACCGTCACCAGGGGCGACCAGACGCAGGTGCTCGAGGCCGACAAGGTGCTGCAGGCCATCGGGTTCCAGCCGCGCGTCGACGGCTACGGCCTGGAGAAGACCGGCGTGGCGCTGACCGACCGGGGCGCCATCGCGGTGGACGGGCGCTGCCGTACGAGCGTGCCGCACATCTTCGCCATCGGCGACGTCACCGCCAAGCTGATGCTGGCGCACGCCGCGGAGTCCATGGGCGTCATCGCCGCCGAGACCATCGCCGACGCGGAGACCATGGAGCTCGACTACGTGATGATCCCGCGGGCGACGTACTGCCAGCCGCAGGTGGCGAGCTTCGGCTACACCGAGGCGCAGGCACGCGACCTGGGCTACGACGTGAAGGTGGCGAAGTTTCCGTTCATGGCGAACGGCAAGGCGCACGGTCTGGGCGACACGGCCGGCTTCGTCAAGATCATCAGTGACGACACGCACGGCGAGCTGCTCGGCGCCCACCTGATCGGGCCCGAGGTCACCGAGCTGCTGCCGGAGCTGACGCTGGCCCAGCAGTGGGACCTGACGGTACACGAGGTCGCGCGCAACGTCCACGCGCACCCCACGCTCGGCGAGGCGGTCAAGGAGGCGATCCACGGCCTCGCCGGCCACATGATCAACATGTGACCCTCGGTGATCGGTACGGCGCGACCGTACCGGTCACTTCCAGAGGTAGAGCGCCGTGCCCAGGAGGGCCACGGCGAGCGCGCAGGACCAGGCGCGCACGGTGTTCCAGCGGGTCCAGCGGGGCGAGTAGCCGGGCCAGTCCACGCTGCCCCCGTCCAGCGCGTTGTTCAGCGGCACGTTGACCGCGGCCGTCACGATGATCGAGCCGACGAAGCCGGCCACCGCGGCCGCGACGGCCAGCACGCCCGGCAGACCGGCCCCGTCGACCAGCAGCAGGACCCCGGCGGCCAGCGCGACGACCGGCGACAGCGTGAACGTGGGCAGGAACCTCGGGTTGAGGATCTTGATGTTGACGCTGCGCATGGCGGCGGCCGCCTGGTCCTTGTCGATGGCGTCGAGCGCCGGCGACACCGCCGTCGAGAACGCGAAGTAGAGCCCGGCCATCAGGCCGTTGAGCACGAGGGCGAGGATCGCCGCGATGCCCGCGAGTAGGTCCATGCGCCAATGATCCTCCGCGGGCGAGATCACTTCCATGGGCTTTCCCGGCGGTGGACGCCGGGGATCAAGCACCCCGCCGGGGGTCGGACGGATGCCGCACACGTATCCTGCCAGGGAGAACGCGGTGGAGCCGGTGTAGGCGTTCGAGGCGGTTTCTCCGCCGGCCGAGGGGTTTAGCGCTTTCTCACCAGATCTTCAGGATTCGCACAGAAACCTGTGAAGGAGCCTGGAGACCTTGAGACGACGACCGGAGATCCTCTCGTACCGGATGGTGATCCCCGCATGGCCTCGACCTCTACCACTACGACCTCGCCGAAGACGGCCGTCCGCCCCGCCCTGGTGCGCCTCGGCCTCTTGGGGCTGGCCGCGATCGGCATCATGGGCGCCGCTCTCGAGCTCGCCTTCGAACGCCATTGGCAGAGCCCGGTGCAGCTGATCCCGTGGGCGGCCCTGGCGCTGCTCGGGTTCGCGCTCGCGCTGCTCTCCCTGCGTGACTCGCCTCGGACGACCACCGTGGTACGCGCGATCGCGCTGGTCGTCCTGCTCGCGTCCGCGTACGGCGTCTTCATGCACGTGTCCGTCAACCACGCCGCCGGCGCGGCCGATCCCGCCTGGGACAGGCTCTCGCCGCTCACCCAATGGTGGTACGCGCTCACCAAGTCCGTCGGCCAGGCGCCGCCACTCGCGCCCGGCATGCTCGCCCAGAGCGCGCTGCTCCTCACGGTTGCCACCCTGACGTCCCGGCACCAGGCGAACGGCGACTGAACGCCCTTTGCCGAAGTCCGGACCTTTCCCGCATCTTCCACGTCACACCCACACAGACGAAGTGACCTGGTAAGGCTGGTGAGATTCTGGCTGACATCAGGCCTGATATTCATAGCGGCGGCCGCGATGACCACGACCATGTTCGCTGGGGTGATCCGCTTTTGAAAGTTTCACTGTTGGTTGACGGGCTCGGCGGACCCGCCTCATGATCAGCGTGCCTCCTGGTCAGGAGGAGGCGTCGAGTGATCACCGCTGACCATGGCGAGGTACGCCGATGCCCCGAACGTTGTTACGAGCCGCGTCCGCCTTCCTGCTGACGCTGACCGCCTTGACCGCCCCAGCGGCGTACGCCGACGACGTCACCCCCGTAGCGGTGACCGTCAACGCGCGCGCCGCGCTCGCCACCGTCCCGGAGACCGGAATCGGCTCCAACCACGCGATCTGGGACACCAATCTGGGCACTGACGAGACCGCCGACCGGCTCAAGGACGCGGGCGTGAAAATGCTGCGTTATCCGGGCGGCTCCTACTCCGACATCTACCACTGGGCCGACCACACCGCTCCAGGCGGCTACGTGGCCCCCAACACCGACTTCGACACCTTCATGCGCGGCGTACGGCGTACCGGGGCGCAGGCGATGGTGACCGCCAACTACGGCACCGGCACCGCCGACGAGGCCGCGGCCTGGGTACGCCAGGCCAACATCACCAAGGGCTACGGCGTCAAGTACTGGGAGATCGGCAACGAGAACTACGGCAACGGCCACTACGGCTCAGCCTGGGAGGCCGACGACCACGCCGACAAGAGCCCGGCCGAGTACGCCCGCAACGTCGTGGCCTACGCGGACGCCATGAAGGCGGTCGACCCGACCATCAAGATCGGCGCGGTGCTGACGACGGCCGCCAACTGGCCCGACGCCATCGTCGCCGACGGCGACAGCGGCACCTGGAACAAGACCGTCCTGTCGATCGCGGGCCCGAAGATCGACTTCGTGATCGTGCACTGGTATCCGGGCGCCTTGGACAAAACCGGACACGTACCCGACATAGTCCAGCTCACCCGGCAGCAGATCGCGAAATACGTGGGGGCCGGCTCCGACCGGATCGGCATCGCCATGACCGAGTTCAACACCGGGTCCAGCAGCAACGGCTCGACCACCCAGCCCGGCGCGCTGGCCGCCGCCGACTCGTACGCGACGCTGCTGGCGAACGGGGTGTTCACGGTCGACTGGTGGAACGTGCACAACGGCATCGGCGCCGTCACCCAGGTCGAGGGGCACACCGACTACGGCGACTTCGGCCTGCTGTCCAGCGGCGTGTGCACGTCCGACAACAGCGTCTGCGAGCCGGCGCTCAACACGCCCTTCGCGCCGTACTACGCGCTCCAGATGGTGAGCAGGTTCGCCCGCCCGGGTGACCAGTTCGTCCGGGCCGCGACCGACCAGGCGAAGGTCAGCGCGCACGCCGCCCGCCGGCCCAACGGCGACCTGGCGGTCATGCTGATCAACACCTCGTCGGACACGTCGTACCCCGTCGCGATCGACTACTCGGGCTACAGCCCGGCCTCGGGGGCGCCGACCGTACTGACCCACACCAACGGCGCCACCGCCATCACCACCTCGAGCACGGGCAGCGCGACGAGCCAGACGCTCCCGCCGCTCTCCCTGACCACGCTCATCCTGCACCCCGCGACGCCCCAGACCGGCCGTCCGGGCGCGCCGGGGCAGCCCACGGCCTCGCAGGTGACGGAGAAGGCCGCCACCATCTCCTGGCCCGCCGCCTCCCCCGGCTCGCGCCCGATCGTCAAGTACGAGCTCTACCGGCAGAACGGAGCCATCAGCGAGCAGCTCGGCGAGACCACCGGGACCTCGTTCACCGTGAACAACCTCAATCCGGGCACCCGATACACGGTCAACGTGATCGCGCGCGACAGCGGCGGCGGCCTCTCCTGGGCGTCACCGCCGCTGACGTTCACCACGGGCACGCCGGCCTCCAGCTCCTGCTCGGTACGGCTCACCGTCCAGACCGACTGGGCCAGCGGCTACGTCGGCGCCATCGACATCACCAACAACGGCGCCCCGGTCAGCGGCTGGACCCTGAACTTCAGCTGGCCGAGGACGTGGCAGAGCCTGGGCAGCGGCTGGAGCGCCGTCTGGACGCAGAACGGGTCGGACGTCAAGGCCGTCAACGACTCCGGCAACGGCGCCCTCGCCACGGGGGCGTCCACCACGATCGGTTTCGTCGGCAACTACAGCGGGCCGAACGTCCTGCCCGCCGTCTTCACCCTTAACGGGACCGTCTGCACGACCCAGTAACGGCCGCGCCGCCCAGGGATCCGCGCCCCTGGGCGGCCCGTCGGCGTTGTTCACCAGCCGCCAATGCGGACAAATAAGACAAAATCCGCGGCTAAGCGCAACGGCGACCTTACACACGGTTGACTATCGTGACTAAACGGGAATACTGGGTTTCCCGTTTGGCCGTCGTTCCATTGAGACCGAGGATGCCCATGTCGCTTGGCCTCGCCATGCCTCAGGCAGAGCCGCACCAGGCACGCAGCCGTGCCGGCGTCGCGGAAGAGCGTGTGTCACGCCGCCGCGGCCCCCGCCGGTCGCCGTGCGAAACCGGCACGCACCGCTAGCGGGCTCTTCGGCGGTCGACATCTCCCCGCCGGCTCTCCCCGAACCCAGGACTGTCATGCCGCCAGACTTCCTCAGCCTCCCGACAGTGATCGTCGTCGCCGTTCTCGCTCTCGCCCTCGTGGGCGTCCTCATCCTCCACATGCGCGTACGCCGCGACCTCGTCCAGGTCCGTGGCCGGCTCGCTCAGGCCCGTCAGGCGCAGGAGCACCTGACACGCGAGACCAGCGCCAGGAACCAGCGGCTGGTGCAGGCGGAGCGCCAGGCCCAGGAGAGCGCGGAGCTGCTGCGCGAGGCGCGTGCCCAGCACGACCTGGTGCGCGCCGAGAACGAGCACCTGATCTCGAAGCGGATCCCCGCCCTGCTGTCCCACCTGCGCGCCCCGCACGTGATCGTGCCCGGCGTGCAGAACCCGGCGCTCGCCGGCACGGACATCGACAGGCAGCACCGCGCCATCCTGGACGCGCTCACCCGCGGCGTGCGCGAGGAGGGCGAGCGCATCGACGAGGCGGCCCAGGCGGTCATCAGGGGCGCGATGTCCCGCGTGCAGACGCAGGCGCTGCGGGCCCAGGACCTGCTCGCCGGCGTGCAGCAGCGCTACAGCGGCGACGAGCACACGGCGCTGCTGCGCGAGGTGCTGGGGCTCGACATGTACAACGAACTGATCATCCGTCGCGTGCAGGTCACCGGCATCGCCTGCGGCGCCACGCCCGGCCTGTCGCGTGACGACACCTACCTGGTGGACCTGGTGGTGGGCGCCATCTCCCGGGTGGAGAACTTCGAGCAGCGCATCGAGGGCCCGGCCAACCACCTGCGCCGCCGGATCGGGGTGGCCGCCCGCGCCGCGGAGTCGATCCTGTTCGTCACCGCCGAGCTGCTGGCCAACGCCGTCCACCACTCCCACGGCACGCTCAAGGTGACCATCGCCGTGCACGAGACCAACAACGGCGCGGCCATCGTCATCGACGACGCCGGCGTCGGGCTCAACGAGGACCAGTACGCCCGTGCGACCCGTCTGCTGAGCGGCACCCACCCGGTCCACCTGGTCGACCTGGGCAACCCGCCCCACACCGGCTGGGCCGCGATCGGCCGCCAGGTGGCGCACTACGGCATGCAGGTCACGGTCAAGAAGAGCGCCTTCGGCGGCGTCCAGGCCGTGCTGAACATCCCCACCGCCCTGCTGGTGGAGATGCCGGAGGACAGCCGTCCGTCGGTGCTGGCACCCGAGCCGGTGCGCGCCCCCGTACCGACCGCCGTCGCCGCCGTCCCGGCCACCGCCGCCACCGCCGCGACCGTCCGGGCGGAGCCCGTGGCGGCCTCGCGCCCGGAGATCGTCGCCTCTTCCGTACGACCCCAGTCCGCGCCGGCGCCCGAGCGACGGCCGGCGGAGGATCTGGCCCCACTGCCGCAGCGCCGCCGCCAGTCGTCGCGTCCCGCGTCCGGCCCGAGGCCCACCAGTGGAACGAGCGGTTCCGACGCCTCCGGCGCCAGGTTGCTCACCACCCCGGAAGAGGCCCAGAAGCGGTGGGGAGACTTCCAGGTCGGAGCCGAGGCGGGCCGCCGCGAAGTGCTCCCGACCGAGCAGCACGACAACACCGAAGGGAATTGACCGCTCCATGGACACTCACAGCGCTTCCGGCCGCGTGCAGACCAAGGGGCGTCCGTTGTCCCTCGACGTGTCCTGGGTCCTGTCACCCCTGCTGGCACTGCCCGGTGTCGCCCGCGGCGTGGTGCTGAGCCGTGACGGGCTCATCCTCGGCGGTTCGGCCGACGTGACCACGGAGAGCGGCGAGCGCGCCGCCGCCATGACGAGCTCCGTGCTGGGGGCCGCCCGCGCCCTGTGCGACGGCCTGAGCAACGGCGCCGACGGCGAGGTGGTGGACATCGTCATCTCCGCCGGCAGCGGCTACTACTACATCGCCCCGGCCGGCGACCGCGCCGCCATCGTCGTCGCCGCCACCGGGGCGGTCAACGTCGGTTCGCTGGCCTACGAGGTGCAGCTTCAGGTGCAGAAACTGATCAAGGCCTTCGACGAGGCCAGCGCGGCCAGGGTGCCGGGCACACGGACATGACCTCCGGACGGCAGCGGCGGCGCGTCGTCCCGGACTACATGGCCGCCGCGAGGTTGACCGTGCCCGAACACATCAGCGTCGAGCGCACGACGTTGGTCTACATCGCGCCCGACGCCGGCACCAACGGGCTGGACCCTCCGGGGTCGCACCTGCTGGCCCTGCTGCGGGACGGGCCGCTGTCGGTGTACGAGTGCGCCGCGCACCTCGGCCTGCCGTACTGCGTGGTGCGGTTGCTGGTCGCCGGCCTGGTCGGCGGCGGAACGCTGCTGACCCGCGATCCGCCGGCCGCCGACCTGCCCGACATCGAAATCTTGGAGTTGGTACTCAGTGGTCTCCGCGCTCTCTGACAGCCGTATCAGTACCGAGCACATCCCGGTCAAGCTGGTCATCGCCGGGCCGTTCGGCGTGGGCAAGACGACCATCGTGAGCGCGCTCTCGGAGATCAAGCCCCTCAACACCGAGGAGGTGCTCACCCAGGCGGGCACGCTGGTCGACGACCTCACCGGCGTGAACGAGAAGACGACCACGACCACCGCGATCGACTTCGGCCGCCTGACCCTGCCGGGCGTGGTGCTCTACCTGTTCGGGGCGCCGGGGCAGACCCGGTTCCAGGTCCTGTGGAACGAGCTGGTCCGGGGTGCGCTGGGGGTGCTGGTGCTGGCCGACACGCGCCGCATCGACGACAGCTTCGCCGTCCTCGACCTGGTGGAGAACGCCGGCATCCGCTACGCGGTGGCTGTCAACCACTTCCCCGACTCGCCGGAGTACCCGCTGGAGACCGTACGCAAGGCGCTCGACCTCGACCCGCGCACGCCGCTGGTGGTGTGCGACGCCCGCGACCCCGCCTCCGCCCGTGCCTCGCTGATCGCGCTGGTGGAGCACATCAGAGAGCTGGTGCTGTCATGACCCTGCGCTACATGCCCGACGCCGGACGCCTGTACGGGCCCGAGTACGCCAGGGACCCGCAGGCGGTCTACGCGGAGCTGCGCCGGCGGCACGGCGCGGTCGCGCCCGTGGAGATCGCCCCGGGCATCGAGGCCCACCTGGTGATCGGCTACCAGGCTGCCGTGGACGTGCTCACCAACGCCGGCGGCGTCTGGAGCAAGAACCCCAGCACCTGGCAGACGCGGCTCCCCGACACCCCGGAGGCGGCGGGGATGATCGCCATGCTCGGGCACCGGCCCAACGCGCTGTTCTCCGACGGGGCAGAGCACGCCCGCTACCGGAAGGTGATCTCCGACTGCTTCCAGCTGGTCCAGCCGCACAAGCTGCGCCAGATGGTGGGCGAGGTGTCCGACTCGCTCATCAGCCGGTTCGCCGCGAACGGCGAGGCCGACCTCGTCGCCGACTTCGCCCGGCTCATCCCGGCGCGCGTCTTCAACCTGCTCTTCGGGCGGCCCGACTCCGACAGCGCCGGCCTGACCCAGGCCCTCTCGGACATGATGGAGGCGGACGGCGAGACGGGCGCGCGGGGCAGCGACGCCTTCAGCCGCTACATCGGCGAGCTGATCCAGGCCAAGTACGCCGAGCGGGGCGACGACCTGACCTCCTGGTTCATCGACCATCCGGCCGGGCTGCGGACCGACGAGCTGGCGGAGACCATCGTGCTCGTGATGGCCGCCAGCTATGAGCCCACGGCCAACCTGATCTCCAACACGATCTCCCGGATGGTCAGCGACGACCGCTACTACAGCTCACTCACCAACGGCGCGCTCAGCACGTACGACGCCTTGATGGAGGCCCTGCGCGCCGAGCCCGCCATGTCGAACTACGGCCCGTACTTCGTGCGCCAGCCCGTGCACTTCCACGGCACCTGGATCCAGCCGGCCGAGCTGGTCCTCGTCTCCTATGCCGCGGCCAACACCGAGCCGACCAACGTGCCCGAGGAGCTGCGCTCCGACGGCGGCGCGTACCTGGGCTTCGGCGCCGGGCCGCACCGCTGCCCGGCGAGCGACCCGGCCGTGCTCATCGCGATGACCGCGATCGAGCGCCTGACCTCTCACCTGTGCGACCTCGAGCTGACCGTGCCGCGCGACGAACTGCCGTGGCGGCCCGGCCCGTTCCACCGTGCGCTGGCGCACCTGCCGGTGCGCTTCACTCCCATCCGCCCTGATCAGCCAGGAGAATCCCCTTGGGCAGTGCAGCCCCCGTCGTCCTTGATCCCTTCGGAGCCGACCTCCCCGGGGAGGTCCGCCGGTTACGTGACCTCGGCCCCCTGGTCCTCGTAGAGCTCGCGGGAGGCATCCCGGCCTGGGCGGTCACCCGGCACGACCTGCTCAAGCAGCTCATCCTCGATCCGCTGGTGAGCAAGGACAAGCGGCACTGGCGACTGCTGCCCCAGGCGCTCACCGAGCCCGGCTGGACCTGGATCCTGACCTGGATCGGCGTGTCGAACATGCTCAGCGCCTACGGCGAGGAGCACCGGCGGTTGCGCAAGCTGATCGCCCCGAGCTTCACCGCGCGCCGTACCAGGGCGATGCAGCCGGTCGTCGAGGGCATCGTCGCGGAGCTGCTGGACGCCATGGCCACACAGCCGCCCGGCCAGGTCGTCGACCTGCGCAGCGCCTACGCGCACCCGCTGCCGATGCGGGTGATCTGCGAGCTGTTCGGCGTTCCCGAGCGCATGCGGGTGGAGATGGCCCAGATGATGGAGGCCATCATGGACACCACCGCCACGCCGGAGGAGGCGGCGGCCACCGCGGCCCAGATCGGCACCGTGCTGCCCGCCCTGGTCGCCTACAAGCGCGAGCACCCGGGCGACGACCTGACCACCGAGCTGATCAACGTCCGCGACAGCGGCGACTCGCTCAGCGACGACGAGCTGCGCGACACCCTGCTGCTCCTCATCGCGGCCGGGCACGAGACCACCGTCAACCTGATCGGCAACGCCGTGCACGCCCTGCTCACCCATCCGGACCACCTCCGGGGTGTCCTGGCGGGAGAGATCTCCTGGGAGGCGGTGATCGAGGAGACGCTCCGCTGGGCGCCGTCGATCGCCAACCTGCCGCTGCGGTTCGCCATCGAGCCGATCGAGATCGCCGGCGTACGGATCGAGGCGGGCGACGCGATCATCACCAGCTACCTGGCGGCCGGGCGCGACCCCGACCAGCACGGGCCGGACGCCGACCGGTTCGACCCGACCAAGGACCGCGACGAGCACCTGGCCTTCGGCATCGGCGTACACCGCTGCATCGGCGCTCCGCTCGCCCGCCAGGAGGCGCTCACCGCGCTGCCCGCGCTGTTCGCCCGGTTCCCGGACCTGCGGCTGGCCGTGGAGGAGAGCGAGCTGCCGCACGTCCCGTCCTTCATCGCGCACGGCTGGAGCCGCCTGCCGCTCTTGCTGCACCGCTGACCCGCACGCCGCTGTCGGTCCCCGGGCTTGTCGATCAGCTCGTACGCGTCACGTCTGCGCGGTGAGCAGGGCGTCGGCGAGGCCGGTGCGGGCGTACAGCACCGAGCGGCCCGCTCGGTGGGTGCTGGTCAGGCCGGCGGCCCTCAGCGCGGTGAGATGTTGCGACACGCCCGCCGCGCTGAGGCCCGACCGCTGGGCGAGTTCGGTGGTCGAGGCGGGTGAGTCCAGCTCGACCAGGATCAGCGCCCGGGACCGGCCGATCACGGCGGCGAGGGCGTCCACGTGGGCATGTGTACGGCGCTCCCACAACGTGCCGATCCCGCGCGCCGGGTAGGCCAGCTGTGGTGGTTCGGACGCCACGGACCGGGTCAGCACTCGCGGCCAGGCGAAGGCCGACGGCACCAGGAGCAGCCCGGCGCCGGTGTCGATCCTGGTGATGGCGCAGTGCCGCTGCACCAGGTGGAGGCTGCCGTCGGCCCAACGTACCGTGTGGTGCAGCTCGTCGAGCGCCTGGGCCGTGCCTTGCTCGGCCACCTGGCGCCCCCGGTGGAAGATGTCCGCCTCCAGCAGCGAGCTGATCCTGGCCCAGTAGGGCGCTATCGCGAGACCCCAGTAGGCCTCGATCTCCGCGACGATCCGCGGCAGGTAGGTCCGAGGGGCCTGGTGGAGGCCCCGCAGGCGGGGGGGGACAACCGGCCTTCGCGCTCGGCGGCCAGGCGGTCGAGATCCCGCCGTACCTGCTCTGGGCCGGTGGCCTCGATGGCGGCCAGCTCGTCGGCGAGGCCGGGGGACGCGGCCGCCGGTGCCGGGTTGAGAAAGTCGGGGAGATGGCCGACGGGCGGAATCATGTCGGCCAGCCAGCCCCGATCGAGTCCCGCGGCTGCGAGCCGGGGGCGTACCTGGTCGGCCCAGACGCGGTGCGGACCCGGCACCGCGGCGGCGGCCAGCGCTCTGAAGCTGGTGACGACCTCCCACATCGGCGAGACGACGAACCGGGTCTCCGCCAGATCGTGCACCGAAAAGGTCAGCCGTGCCTTCATGCCGCCTCCACCGCCTCCAGGATTCGGTCTCAGCTTAATGAGTGGACGCCTCCTCCCCTGCCCAGCAGGATCCCGGGGACAAGGCGCCCGCGCTGCCGGGCGCCCAGAAGCAGAACAACAACGAAGGCGGCCATGCACATGTCTGTTGACAGCTCCCCCTCCATTGATGCCGTGACCAAGGGGAAGGCCCGGCTGTTCCGCACCCTGAGCGCTGACTCCGTACTGGTGCTGCCCAACGCCTGGGACGCCGCCAGCGCCACGGTGATCGCCGCGGCCGGCGCCACGGCGATCGCCACGACCAGCGGTGGCGTGTCGTGGTCCCTGGGCCGCGGGGACGGGCAAGGGCTCAGCCGGGACGAGATGGCGGAGGCCACGCGGCGCATCGTGGACTCCGTCGACCTGCCGGTGACGGTAGACGTGGAGGGCGGGTACGGGCCGACCCCGGCGGAGGTGGCCGAGACCGTGCGGGCGGTGGTGGAGGCCGGTGCGGTGGGCGTCAATCTGGAGGACTCCACGGCCGTCGGCGGCCCGCTGTTCGAGGTCGCCGAGCAGAACGCCAGGCTGCGGGCCGCCAGGGACGCCGCGGCGGCGGCGGACCTGCCGGAACTGTTCATCAATGCGCGCACCGACGTCTTCCTGTTCGGGATCGGTGCGGCCGATGGCCGGCTGGGCGAGGTGCTGGCGCGTGCGACCGCTTACGCCGAGGCGGGAGCCGACGGCATCTTCGTTCCGGGCCTGCTCGACCTGGACGTGCTGAACGCTCTATGCGCCGAGTCGCCGCTGCCGGTCAACGCGATGGCCGTCGCCGGTGGCCCGAACGTCGCCGAGCTCGCAGCGGCCGGGGTACGCCGGATCAGCCTGGGCACCGGACTGGCCCAGGCCGCTTACACCGCGGCCCGCAGCGCCGCCGCCGAACTGCTCGGCACGGGAGGTCTCACGGCACTTGAGGGCTCACTGGACTTCAGCGAACTCAACGGTCTGTTCCGTCATTGATCGAGAGCAGGCGGGGGCCCGTAAGCGCGGCGCCGAACCACCGGGGCAGCTGGTCGAGCAGATCCTGCTGATCGTCACCGACCCACGCCACGTGGCCGTCAGGCCGCAGCAGCACGGCAGGCGCGTCCAGTTCCTCGCTGACGTCGACGACGTGGTCGACCCGGTCCGCCCATCCCGCGACCGAGAGCCGGCCGGTCTGGTCGAGCAGGAGCCCGCGGCCGCCGTGCATCCGCTCGTAGAGGCTCCCGCGCTTCAGCTCAACGTCCCGCATCCGCCGTCCGAGCAGGTCATGCCCCTCGCCGAAGTCGTAGCGGACGCCGATCGCGACGACCTTCTCGATCAGGTACCGGTTCACCTCGTCGAAGTTCATCAGCTCCGACAGCAGCCGGCGGACAGCCTGGGGGCCCGGCTCGGTGGACATCAGCACCATCTGCGCGCGGGTGTTGTCCAGCACGTCGGCGGCCACCGGGTGCCGTTCGATCTGGTAGCTGTCCAGCAGCCCCTCCGGAGCCCAGCCGCCGACCTCGGCGGCCAGCTTCCAGCCGAGATTGAACGCGTCCTGGATCCCGAGGTTGAGTCCCTGCCCGCCCATCGGCGGGTGGATGTGCGCCGCGTCACCGGCCAGCAGCACCCGGCCGACCCGGTAACGCTCGGCCTGCCGCGTGGCATCGCCGAACCGGGACAGCCAGCGCGGCGAGTGCGCACCGAAGTCGGTACCCCCGATCAGCCGCAGCTGCTGCTTGAACTCCTCCAGGGTCGGCGGGACCGTGCGATCCTCGGCCACCGCCGCGGCGGGCACGACGACGCGGTACGCCCCGTTCCCGAGGCGCCCGGCGCCGTACCTCAGCTCGGTCTTGCGGACCTCCGCGACGATGGCGGCGACCGTCGCCGGATCCTCGGTCAGCTCCATCTCGCCCAGCAGCGTGTCGACTCTGGAGGGCTCGCCGGGGAAGGCGACGCCGAGCAGCTTGCGCACCGTGCTGCGGCCTCCGTCACAGCCGACGAGGTAGCGGGAGCGCAGCCGCGTGCCGTCGGCCAGGTCGGCGGTCACCCCTTGGTCGTCCTGGCTCAGCCCGACCAGTTCGCAGCCGCGCCGGATCTCGGCGCCGAGCTCGGCGGCGCGCTCGGCCAGCAGGCGCTCGGTGATGGTCTGCGGGATGCCGAGGACATAGCCGTGCGCGGTGTCCAGCCCGTTGGGAGAGGGCTTGGTGATAGCGGCGAAGAAGCCGCCGAGCGGGTGCTGCCGGCCGTGCGCGAGGAACCGCTCCAGCAGACCGCGCTGGGCCATCACCTCAATGCTGCGCACGTGCAGGCCGAGCGCGCGAACGTACTTGGCCGGCTCCGCTTCCTTCTCGAGTACGACCACGTGCACATCGTGCAGCCGCAGCTCGCTCGCCAGCATCAAGCCGGTCGGCCCGCCCCCGACAATGATCACGTCAACCATGAACCGCCCATTCACTGAGGTTCCATTTTGGCCGGCTGCTCCCCTGCGCTCCGGCGGCGCGTACCCGCGAGCACACGTACGTCGCGATCCCCGATTTCCGCAGGTTCCGGCCCCGGCCGTAGATTCTGCGGCACGACCCGGGCCTTGCCGCAAGCCCCCCAGCGCGCTATAGATTGAAAATGGAGGGGACGAGACGAAACCCCACTTCCGGCGTCAGCTCCCTCATCTTCCAGCCGTCAGGAAGTGCGACATCGCGCACCTGCGCCGGCCAGGTGAGACTGCTTTCCTGACCCCGCCGAGCACACGGGTACGCGCAAGATCAAGCTGTTGCTTCAAGGTGCGAAGGCCCGACGGAGCAGGGCCGTGGCAGCGCTTCACCGCCAAGACCGGCCTGGACTTCCACCCGCCCTGACCTCAGCCATCAAGTCTCTCTAGTTGATCCGGAAGACGGGAAAGCCTGGAGCGATCGCCTGCACCTGTTCCTCGGACGCGCTCGCGTCGACTCCCTCGAAGAACCTTCCGACCTCCCAGCCCCAGCGCTTCAGGTACGCCCGGAGAATGGCCGGCTTCTCGTCGTCGGACAGTTCGGTGGCGGTGAACGTTTCGATGCGGCGGCCCACGCGCAGCTCGCCGTTTCCAGCGACACGCAGGTTGCGTACCCACTGGGTGATGCCTCGGGGTGCGACCAGGTAGCGGGAGCCGTTCAGGGTCAGCATGTTCACCGGCGTGGTGCGCCATTCGCCGCTGGACCGGCCGCGGACGTACAGGATCCGGGAGCCCCAGAGGCTGATCCCGAGCCGGGTCAGCCCTGCAACCGTACGGTTGAACAGGTGATCCATGCGGGTCGGTTCGATGTAGCGGGCCATCGCCAGCTCCTCAACAGACGGTTCCGAGAGCACTGCTCTCGCTTGAGAACAAGCATGCTTGGAGATCCGCCCACAGTCAAGAGCAGTGCTCTCTTATTTGTTCACCGATCTCACTGCGAAACGGGCGTCGGTCTGAACAACAGGCATAGCGGGCCGCCGTACTGGCTGCTGCACAGCGGATCTCAGCACTCGGACTCGGTGGTGAGGGCCGGCGAAGTCGGTCCGCGGCAGTTCGCCCCGGCCGCATACGGCGGGCGCCGAAGCCAGCGATCGTCGCCGTGCACTGAGCATGGGACACCCTGGACCCGGACCTACCTCTACATCGATCAAATATCGAAGAGGGCTAGGTCGAACTGTTGATGCACGAAGCCGATAATCACCTCAACACGACATCCACATCATGCTCGGCGAAGATCGTCTGGATGACCTCGAAAAAGGGCGGAGCGTCATCCGCCCCTTCCAAGGTCCTCGTCAGGGACTGCCGCGCAACCTGGGACTCGCTCCACATCAGGGTGAACGGCGCCCTGGCTCCGAAGCGACCCCGCAGACAGTCGTCCAGCGCGGCGAGATTCCAACCGAAATAGCCACCAGGCCCGTTGATGGCCTCTCCGATCGCAACGTAGAAGGCGGCCTCATCGGTGACGTGGGTTCCATCGAGGTGGTACACGCTTCCTGGCAGACGATCGGGTCCTCCGCCCTTCTGAAACTTGCTACGGCCGACGATGGTCAGCCATTCCCGCCTGCCCTCCGACCCGTACACCGCCCACTGGTTGGGCTGATCAGGCCGAGCCGAACGCCAGCGCTCCCAGACGTCCCGTGCGCCGGCCGACGGACTGTCGAATCCCCACAGCGCGACGATGTCCACCCGCTCAGGATCGAGTCGCGAGGATCGCCAATCGATGATCTCGCCCATCCAGAAGTCCACGAGCGGCTCCCCTGCCACGTCGAGCATCTGGAGCCACAGCGAGTCCAGCGGATTCCTCTGGCGATAGCGCTTGGATCCCTCAAGGTAGTCACGTAAGCGCTGAGCAAGAAGGCATCCCAGGATTTCTACCGTGAGACCCTCGTCGCTCTCCGTCGGCTCGACGAAAACGCCCTCGGCATCGAGGCATGCCCCGAGAACCTGATCATCATCATCGACCAGGAGGAACTTCGGCTGGACGGAATCCATGCACTCATCCTCACCGGCGATCAATGCCGTTGCTGACACTGTTACCGTCAGGGAGATAATAAAAAAAGCCCCGAACGAGGCTGTGTTCGAGGCTTTCTTGCTGTTCAAAAAAGGTGGTCAGGGGCAGGGTCGAACTGCCGACCTTCCGCTTTTCAGGCGGACGCTCGTACCAACTGAGCTACCTGACCCAGAGCGGTCCTGACGGGACTTGAACCCGCGACCTCCACCTTGACAGGGTGGCGAGCACTCCAAACTGCTCTACAGGACCTTGCGTTTCTTGCTGTTTGCGCTCGCTTAGCTTACCAGGTCTTCGGTGGTCTTCGACCAGCCGTTTTCTTCCGGTGCGCCAAGTGCTCGCAGTGCCCCCAACGGGATTCGAACCCGTGCCGCCGCCTTGAAAGGGCGGTGTCCTAGGCCGCTAGACGATGGGGGCTCAGGATTCCCTGTCGCCTTCCGTCGGAGACCTCTGAAGCATAGGGGACGATTGCCCTTGATGCCAAAGCGGCGAACCGTTGGTCGGCGTCTGCGTGCCAGTGATCGATCCCGTTGGCGACGGGGCGATCGTTGGCTCCGGGGAAATCATACGTTGTGGGTCGGGCTCCACGTGACGCTGGATGTACACCGACTGCTCCCCCAGACCGCCCAGCGTGATGTCGTCCCATGCCTGCATGCGCTTGGTCTCCCTGTCGAAGTAGAGGACCGACGCCTGCACGGGCGTGGGCTGGGGGTGTTCGAGCGCGCGCAGGCCGGCGCCGCCGGTCGAGCCCTGGACGAGCATGCGGGTGCCCGAAGGGAGCAGGTTCGTCCTGCGGTCGTGGGTGTGGCCGGCGAGGATCATGGGCGCCGCGCCGGAGAAGCCCATGCCGACGTCCGGGTCGTGTACGGCGATCAGGTCCGGCCGGCCGACCTCGGGGAGGTGGGAGCGGGCGAACTGGGCGAGTGCGGCAGGGTCTGAGGGAACTGCTACGGATTTGTCCGGGGTGAAGCGAGGGTCCCCCAGGCCGTAGATCTTCAGGCCCGCCACCGTCTCGGTCTTGTTGTCGAGGACCACGGAGTTCTTCTGCTTCTCGACCGCTTTCTGGGTGATCATCGAGTCATGGTTGCCGCGTACGTACACGTACGGGACCCCCAGGCGGCCGATCTCGTCGACGAACTTGTTCTCGGCCTTGGTGCCGTGGTCGGAAATGTCGCCCGTGTCGACGATCATGTCCACGCCGAACTGGTCCTTGAGGGAGCGGACGACGTTCCAGGCGATGGGATTTATGTGGATATCGGAGATATGGAGGACTCGGATGGTCTTGGGGTTGGTGTCGTACAGCGGCAGAGTTGAAACCGTGTCGTAGAGCTTCGAGACGTTCGTGACGAGCTTGGTGAGCTGCGACCTGTACGACTCGAAGCGGGACACGATCGACTCGGCGCTGCCCACCAGTGACGGCGCGGCGGCGATGAGCCCCGAGTAGCGGGGCTCGACGAGCGAGTTGGGGCGGAACGTGAGCGCGGCGAGAGCTCCCGTGCCCGCCAGGCCCACGGCGGCTGCCAGGAGGCCCAGGAAGGCCACACGGGGGCGTCTGAAGACCATCAGGACCGCGATCAGGGCCCCCGCCCCCGCGCACAGCAGCGAGCGGATCACGAGCGCGCGCACGCCGTCCAGGAGGTCGCTCTCGATGAGGCCTGGCAGGCGGTCGGCCAGACGCGGATCCTCTATGAGGGCCTTGGCACGGTCCTGGTCGATGTTCTCGAGCGTGATGCGCAGCCGCAGCGGCGCGTCGTGCGTGTGGAACGTGAGCGTGCCGAGCGGGCTGGCGTCCACCACCGTCTCGCCGTTCCAGGCCGGGCGGAGCGACATTCCGGTCTCCACGGGACCGACCTGGGCACGTACGGTGCCGCTGAGAAAGATGCCCAGCCAGGCACCCACGGCGGCGACGAGGAGGACCGCCGCCGCCTTCGCCGTTCTGGAGTTGATGACTGCCTTTGATCTGTGAACGAACTTCATACGCTTTCTTGCTTACCCGGGCGGCGAGGCAGAATGGCAAGCGTGATCGAGGTTTCGCGGGAGAGATTCGAAGAGCTCGTGTCCGAGGCATTGGACACGATTCCCCCTGACCTCACCCGTGCTATGAGCAATGTCGTCGTGACGGTCGTCGATGACCCGCCGGAGCCCCACCTGCTCGGCCTGTACACCGGTGTCCCCCTCACCGAACGCGGCGACTGGTACTCAGCAGTCCTGCCCGACCGCATCGAGATCTACCGCAATCCGATATGCCAGATCTGCGATACCGAGGACGCCGTCGTCCGCGAAGTGCGCATCACGGTCGTGCACGAGGTCGGGCATCACTTCGGCATCGACGATGCCAGGCTTCATGAGCTGGGTTGGTAACCCTTTGCTTTTGGTTCGCTGCTTTGGGTTGCGGCTTGCCATAATGATCGGGCACCTTAGGTAACACACCGAGCACCGTAAGTCAGGCACAGCGGAGTCCAATGGGGGCCATGCGGGCACGACGGCCGCAGGGACGGCATCGCCGTGCCGAGGACCAGGCCACATACCGAGAAGTCATCGCCATCAGGGAGTTCAGGGCGCTCTGGTACGGCCAGGGCCTTTCGCTCATCGGCGACCAGCTCGCCCAGGTGGCACTCGCCGTACTCGTCTACGATCGCACGCGCTCGCCGCTCGCCACGGCCGCCGTGTACGCGCTGACGTACCTGCCGTCGATCGTCGGCGGGCCGCTGCTGGCCGGCCTGGCGGACCGGTTCGCGCGCCGGGGTGTCATGCTCACCTGCGACCTGATCAGGGCCGTGCTGGTGGGCGCGATGGCGGTGCCCGGCATGCCGTTCTGGGCGCTGTGCGCGCTGGTGTTCCTGGTGGTGCTGCTCAGCGCGCCGTTCTCGGCCGCGCGGGCCGCACTGCTGCCCGAAGTGCTCGAAGGCGACCGGTACGTCATCGGCTCGGCCCTCCAGAACATGACGAACCAGGCCGTACAGATGCTCGGTTTCGCCGCAGGCGGAGCCGCCATCGCCACCATGGGCCCCTACCGGGCGCTCGCTCTGGACGCCGCGACGTTCCTCGGCTCCGCGTTGATCCTGATCTCAGGGGTACGACGCCGCCCCGCCGCCAACCGCGACAGCACGAAACCGTCCATGTGGAGCATGACCATGGCCGGAGCCCGGCTGGTGTTCGGGTCGCGGCAGTTGCGGACGCTCATCCTGTTCGCGTGGCTGTGCGGCTTCTACATCCTGCCTGAGGGCATCGCCGTGCCGTACGCGGCCAAGCTCGCCACGGGCACGCTGCCGGTTCCCGTGATCACTGGGCTGCTGATGGCGGCGATGCCGACCGGGACGGTGGTTGGGGCGTTCCTTTTCAGCAGGTTCGTGGGGCCTGAGCGGCGGATGCGGCTCATGGGGTGGATGGCCATGCTGAGCTGCGCGCCCCTGGCCGTGACGGCGCTCCGGCCGCCGCTCGCCGTGGTGCTCGCCGCATGGGTTCTGTCGGGGATCGGAGGGGCGTACCAGCTCGCGGCCAATGCCGCCTTCGTCCAGCATGTTCCGGCCGAACGTCGCGCCCAGGCGTTCGGCCTCGCGCAGTCGGGGCTGATGGCCGTACAGGGGATCGGGATCTTGATCGGTGGATTCGCGGCGGAGAGACTCGGTCCGGAGCCGGTGGTCGCGGTGGCCGGGGTGGCCGGGGTCATCTGCGCGGCCGTGCTCGCCCTCATCTGGACCGAGTCCCGGGAACGTGTGCCCGCCGCGGCCTGATCACGGCATCGGCTTCTGCTCGCCGCTCCAGTCCGTTCTGCTGCGGTCCTGCTGCTTGTTGATCAGGTCCTGTACGATGGAGGTGTCGCTGTACTCGTCGGGCATGAGGAGCCAGCCGATCGCGTACACGCCGACGCCCAGACCGCCGAAGATCGTCACGATCGCCAGCGCGATGCGCACCAGGTTGGCGTCGACCCCGAAGTACTCACCGATGCCGGAGCAGACGCCCGCGATGATCCTGCCCTTGTGAGTCCGACGCAGCTTCTTGACGTTGTATTCGCTCATGCCTCAAGACTGCCCGTGCAGCCGGTGTTCGCACATCAGGATTCCCCCTGGTAGAACCCTGGTAGCCCCCTATGCGAGGAAGGGACCCGCGATGAACGATCTGCTTCGCCTGGACGACCGGCTCAACGCTGACCAGCGGCTGATCCGCGACACGGTCAAGTCGTTCGTCTCCGACCGCATCCTGCCTAACGTGGGCGACTGGTTCGAGAACGCGGTCTTCCCGGCGCGCGAGCTCGCGCCCGAGCTCGGCTCGCTCGGCCTGCTGGGGATGCACCTGGAGGGGTACGGCTGCGCGGGCACGGACGCGGTGTCGTACGGGGTGGCCTGCCGCGAGCTGGAGGCCGGCGACTCGGGCCTGCGCTCCTTCGTATCCGTCCAGGGTTCGCTGGCCATGTTCCCCATCTGGCGATATGGCTCTGATGAGCAGAAGGACGAGTGGCTCCCCCGGATGGCCGCCGGGACGGCGATCGGCTGCTTCGGCCTGACGGAGCCGGACCACGGCTCGGACCCGGCCAACATGCGTACTTATGCCAAGAAAGACGGATCCGACTGGATCCTGAACGGCTCCAAGATGTGGATCACCAACGGCTCCATCGCCGACGTGGCGGTGGTGTGGGCGCAGACCGACGAGGGCATCCGCGGCTTCGTCGTACCGACCTCCACTCCCGGCTTCTCCGCCCCTGAGATCCACAAGAAGCTGTCCCTTAGGGCCTCGGTCACCTCGTCCCTCTACTTCGACGACGTCCGCCTGCCCGCCTCCGCCGCCCTCCCCGACGTCACCGGCCTCCGCGGCCCGCTCTCCTGCCTTTCGGAGGCCCGCTTCGGCATCGTCTGGGGCGTCGTGGGCGCCGCCCGCTCCTGCCTGGAGGCGGCGGTGGACTACGCGAAGACGCGCGTCCAGTTCGACAAGCCGATCGGGGCGTTCCAGCTGACCCAGGAGAAGCTCGCCTGGATGTACGTCGGCCTCGCCCAGGCGGGGCTCACCGCGCTCCACCTGGGCTCGCTGAAGGACACGGGGCAGCTGGAGCCCCGGCAGATCAGCTTCGGCAAGCTGGCCAACGTACGCGCCGCCCTCGACATCGCCCGCCAGGCCCGCTCCATCCTGGGCGGGAACGGGATCACGCTGGAGTACCCTGTGATCAGGCACATGAACAACTTGGAGTCTGTGCTGACGTACGAGGGCACTCAGGAGATTCATACGCTGGTGCTTGGGGAGGCGCTGACGGGTCTGGCCGCTTACCGGTGATATAGGCGTCGCGGGCAGGGCGGTAATCTCTGTACTCTTGCTGGTGCGAGGGGCGTTAGCTCAATTGGCAGAGCTGCGGACTTTTAATCCGTAGGTTCCGGGTTCGAGCCCCGGGCGCCCTACCACTCCACATCCCATTCGATCTGGGGGTTTCTCGGTTTTCGGAGGCCTGCGGCAAGGCGGGAAAACGGCGTTGGTTGCTCGCCGGTTGCTCTTCGACACGCGTCCGGCACATGAACGGGCGTCCCGGACCCCGATTCGGCGCCGCTTCTCAAGCCGGACTCACGAGAAGACCAACGGAACACCAAGACGGAAGGCCCGACAGGCCACCCTGGTTCAGGTTCCGCCTGATCTCGCGCCAAGCATTGATCAAACCGTTCGCCGGGCCCCTCGTTTCACACCGTCGACGTTCGCGCTCGCACCGACCGACAGGATGATCGCGGCGGAGCTGTACGTGAGGCAGAGCTCGATTCACAGCTTCTCGTCCGAGATCAGCCCAGCGCGGTAGGCGGCCAACGCGGCTTGCACACGGTTGTCGAGCTGCAGCCGCGTCAGAATGCGGTTGACGCGGCTGCGGACACTCGTTTCTGTCAGCCCGAGGATCTCGGCGATCTCCGGGTTGGTGTACCCCTTGGCCAGGAGGACCAGCACGTCGCGCTCTCGTTCAGTGAGTCGATCGACAAGGTCGACTTCCCCGGCCGTCGCGCGGGGCCCGGCCGCCGAGCGAGTGAAGGCATCGATGAGGCGGCGGGTCGTGGACGGCGACAGTATGGACTCCCCCTCTGCGACGATGCGAATCGCCTCCGCCAGTTGGTCGGGCTGACTGTTCTTGAGCAGAAAGCCAGCGGCGCCGGCATGGAGCGCGGCATGGACGTACTCGTCCAAGTCGAATGTGGTGAGGATAAGGATCTTCGGGTGGGGATCCGCATGCGGCCAGTCCCTGACGATCGCCCTGGTGGCATCGACCCCTGTCATCCCGGGCATTCGGACGTCCATGACCACGACATCCGGCCTGAACTCGAAAGCGGCGGCGACCGCCTGGGCACCATCGGCGGCCTCGGACACCACATGGAGATCTTCACGGCGTTCGATCACCATGCGCAGGGCCGCGCGGACGACCGACTGGTCGTCCGCGAGAACGATCCTCAAGGGCGGCCTCGTCACCCGGCCTCCAAACCGAGGGGAAGCCTGGCGAGCAACCGCCAGCCGCCTTCGTCGGTGGGACCGGCGCGCAGGGTGCCATCAAGGACTTTGACCCGTTCACGTAACCCGGTCAGGCCCAACCCGGCACCGCCGATACGGCGCCGCACGGAGCTGGAGGGGCCGTTCGTGAGGCTGATGCGTAGCTCGGAGCCTTGGCGCCGGATACAGAGAGTGACATCGGTTGGAGCCGCGTGCTTGATGACATTCGTCACGCCTTCCTGCACGATGCGGTATGCGGTGAGGTGGAGCGAGCGCGGCAGCGGGTCGAGGTCGTCGTCCATGCTCACACTGACGGTGCACCCAGCGCTCTCCGCAGCCTCTGTGAGCTGTCGCAGGTCACCGAGGGTAGCCTCGGGCAACGGTTCGGCGGCTTCATCGCCGGCGGCGAGTAGACCGAGCAGTCGCCGCATGTCCGCCAGCGCGGCGTCGGCTGTGAGCGCGATCGTGGTCAACCCCTTCCGCACTGGGTTGTCCTCCGCCGCGACTTCGGCGTTGGCGTGGGCCACCACCGCGATGGCGCTGAGGTGATGGGCGACCACATCGTGGAGATCTCGGGCAATGTGGGCGCGTTCGGCGATGACCGCCCTATGGGCGCTCAGCTCCCGCTCGGCCCGCAGCTGGTCGGTCAGCTCCCGCAGTCGCTGGACGTCCACGCCGATCCGGCGCCGGCCCTGGCCGAGCAGCCAGATACAGACAGGGAAGGCGAGCAGGATCAGAGTGCTCAAGGCGGAGGACAGCCCGTCCGGCCAGGATGAGGTGGCGACGTCGACAAGGACGATGCCGCACAGCACGACCAGCCCCGCCAGCGCCCGCACCGGCGGGGCGTAACGGGCGAGCGAGTACAGCGCGACGGCCAGGAACAGAGGGACGATCTGCACATCCGTGTACGGGCCGATCACTATTGACCAGGCCACGCACGCAATGGCCACCGCGATGAACGACAACTGCGGATGGGTCCGGCGCCAGAACAGCGGTACAGTCGGCGCGATCCACATCAGGACTGTCAATGGCGTCGCGAAAAGTCGTTGCTCACTGTTCGCCATCCACATAAGCAGATCGCACACGGTCGCGCCGACGGTGAGGAGAACGTCGCTGGCCCAGCGGGGGTGTCGCATAGCGTCCTTTGCGGAGGTCCCATGAATGGCGTATATCGAGGATAACCTGGGCCCGCGCCTCGGTGCTCCTCCGCGAGAACGACACGGCACGCAACACCCGTTGCCCGACAATTCCTTCTGCTTACCGAAGAGAACGTCGTACAGGCTTGGCTACGGTTGTCTATATGAGCCTTAGCGAAATCGGGAAAGACTGGACCGAGCTAGGGAAGAGCGACCCACTGTGGGCAGTCCTCACCGAGCCAGGAAGACGCCACGGCAAATGGTCCGATGCAGAATTCCTGGCTACTGGGATAATTCAGGTGAACGACGACCTAGACTGGCTGGAAGGGCACGGGATCTCTGTCCCGCGCGGCCGGGCACTGGACTTTGGCTGTGGTGCGGGACGATTGACGAACGCACTGGCCAAGCATTTCTCGGAGGTAGTTGGCGTGGACATCTCTGAGCCCATGTTGCAGGAGGCACGTCGCCTGGATCGCAGCGGCGGCCGAGTGCGCTTCGTGCACAGAACAGCACCTAATCTCGCCTGCTTTGACAATGACAGTTACGACCTGGTTTACACGGATCGGGTCCTGCAACATCTCCCGCCGGACTTGGCGCGTGACTATCTACGGGAACTGCTCCGGATCGCCCGGCCCGACGGAGCGGTTGTCGTGGGCATTCCCGACAAGGCGAAAAATTCGCTGGTCGGGCTGGGCGCGCGAGCGATTCCACAATCAGTTCTGAGTCTCATTCAGCGAATGGTGCTCCGCTATCCCGCTCCCATGCGGATGCACCCGATTCCGCAGCACGAGGTTCAGGCCATCGCAGCCGCCCACGGAGGATTACTGCGCGGCACCAAAGAGTACGGCAGTGACGCCATATGGCGGCACGTCAGGCACATCATCCTCATGAACGGTGTAGAAGAGACTTCTGTCCCATCCGGCGGCTTGACACACCTTCTGGAGCCGATCAACGCCCACCACCCGAGGTAGCGGCGTGTATCGCTTCAAAATTCATCACATAGGGCTTGAGCTGGGAGTTCTCCGGAGTGACTACGCGGCTCGGTGGTACTCGTTGATCATCCCGCCGAGCACTTTCCGGCGTTCGATCCGGCCTTCCAGCGGCACGACGGCATGAGAATCACACAGGTGCGTGGACCAATGAGCCGAATGGGGCGACTCGGTTGAGCTACGGGTGCAGTTGAAGCCGCTGAATGCCGCGTTGGTCGAGATCGCATCGCCGTGAGGAGAAACGGCGAGCTACTTCTGCCGCTAACCTCGATTCTTCAGCTGGTCGGGGTGCATGAGTGGCTCCGCGGGTTCGCCCGTAATGTCCCCGAGGTGGTTGGGGCGGGCCGTCGCATGACGCTGCGGGGGCGCCGGGGTCCACGGGCCCGGAGGAGGCTCCTTCCTGGATCGTCTTTGTCGGGTCCGGCCTCAGGGGAGAGCGGGCAGGTCGGTGAGGCGCTGCCAGGCCAGGACGAATGCTCGGGCTCAGGGCCAGGTGTGTTCGATGCGCAGGTGGCGGCGGCGGGTGTGGGCGGCCAGCCGGGCGGGCAGGTGGTAGAGCCGGTAGCGCGTGGTGTCCGGCTCGGCGCGGTCCAGCCCGGGTTGAGGCGGCGCGGTACGCACGCGAACACGACTGGCTGTAAAAGGGCACGTTATTGCGAATATGAGGTAACGACCGCTTAAGGCGGTTTGACGTCTCCCCCGCAGGGCGACGTCGAAGGGCCAGACCTTCATCTCCTGCGCAGCACCGCATCCAGCAAGGTCACCTACACAACAACCTCACCTCATGCGCTCGTGGCGCACTAAAGAGCAAAGCTGAGCAGCCTGGCCGCCTTCGCCCGCAGGAAGTGAGGCCGAGAATGCTCTTGAAGGCGCCGTCCGCAACCTGAAGGTTCGTGGTCACCGACCTGCGGGCCGATGGCGGGGTGGATGGCTCAGTTCAGTGCGGGGGCAGCGTTGATACCGCCTTGTGGATCACGGGTTCGCCGCTGACGCTGCCCCCGGAATCCCTTCTACAACGAGCGCAGCCCCTGGAGGGCGACGTCGAGGGCGCGCCGGATCGAGGTCAGGTACTCCTCCATTGAGGGGCCCTGGCGGAGGCTGACCGTGCCGGCGGCTTGAGCGGCTCCCATCAGGGATCCGACGGCGGCAGCCGCGGTGACCGAGTCGAGCACGCGGGGGTAGGCCTTCAGGAGCGCGTCGGCGATCGCCTGCTGGAGGTCGAACAGCACGAGCAGGGCCTTGGCCTGCACGGCAGGCAGTTTCATGACCGTGTCGTCGAGGTGCTTCAGATTCTTGCCGGCCCCGGAGAGCGGCCCCCCGGTCAGACGCCGGGCGAAGACTCGTTCGTAGATCTCGAGCAGGACGTCGGAGACGTGTTCCTCCGGCGCTCGTTCGCCGATCACTTCGACGGCCGCTTGGACGTACTGGCCGGTGTCGGCGAACAGCACGTCTTCCTTCGTGGGGAAGTGGTTGAAGAACGTCTTCTTGGCCACGTCGGCCGCCTGGGTGATCTGCGCGATGGTGGTCTGCTCGTATCCCTGTTCGGCGAACAGCCTGAGCGCCGTGTCGACCAGCAGTTGCCTCGTCTGGAGTTTCTTGCGCTCGCGTCGCGTCTCGTCCGCCATGCCAAGAGAGCCTACACCAGGCATATGGTTATACTTGGACTACTTTTAGTCCAGATGTCATTGAATCGAAGGTGCCGATGAGCCGACGCGTACGTCGGCGCAGAAAGGACGGAAACTCCCATGACGCTCCCCCTTCCCGCTCTGGCCCCGGTGGAGGAAACCCTGTGGGTCACCCTGACCGCCCGGGCATTCGACAGCCGCCTGCCGGACCCGATTCTCGGGGACACGATGGCCGACGAGCTCGTCCGCAAGACCGGCTACACCAACGACAAGCTCCGCTGGACCAGGCTTTCCTGCGTCGATGTCGCCCAGCGGGCCAAGAAACTGGATGAGGTCGCGCGGCGGTTCATCGCCCGCCACCCCAACGCGATCGGTATCGACCTGGGCGCCGGGCTGGACACGCGGGCGTTCCGCATCGACACACCGCCCACCGTCGACTGGTACGACGTCGACTTCCCTGACGTCGTCGCCGCCCGGCGACGGCTCATCCCCGACCGCCCGCACGTCCACGCCATTGGCGCGGACCTGACCGACCCGACCTGGCTGGAGAGCCTCCCCACCGACCGCCCCGCCGTGATCGTCGCCGACGGCCTGATGGCGTTTCTCGCCGAAGCCGACATGATCTCCCTGCTGCAGCGGCTCACCGACCATCTCCACAGCGGGGAGATCGCGTTCAACGTTTACAACAAGTTCACGGTCCGGGCCGCGAAACTCACCCCCAGCGTCGGGTGGCTGGTCCCCCTCTTCAAGTCCCCGGGGTTCGACCGCCTCGACCCCGTGCGCTGGAATCCCAAGCTCACGCTCATCGAGGAGATCATGCTCGCCCGCGAGCCGGAGGTCGCCAAGTATCCGCTGGCCCTGCGCCTGTGGACTCGCTTGGGGGCACCCAGCGCGTCCTTGTCCAGGTTGGGCACCGTGGTCGCGCGCTACCGCTTCTGATGCGGACAGCCCCGCGAGCCCGGTCAGATGACTGATGCGCGAAGACGGGCGGCGCTTCAAGGTGTCTGAGGCTGCTTCGTCCTATTCGTCCTGGTAAGAGGTTTCTCATCATGATCTTGTCGGTGCCGAGGCGGTGGTGGTGGTGGGAGTGCGGTCACCCTGCTGCTGTTCGCCGTCGGGTTCGCCGGTCCGGCCCACGTCGCTGGCGAGCGGGCAACCCTGTCATACACGATCGCGGGGGAGCAGGATGTTCCCCGAAGGAGTGGGCCGATCGGGCACGCGGGGTGTTCTCACGACAGCAGCGGCTTCGACGGCACCATCTATCGCGGCTCTTCCCCTCTGAGAAGGCTGTTTCGGAGCACAGTCAGCGGGATGAACGCCGGTTGGGCGCCGAGTTCTCCGGGCGTGGGGCCGGCCGGAGTGGGGATGTCGGCGAGGCGTTCGGCGAGTGCGGTGACCGCGTCCCGGTCTCCTTCCAGCACCTGGCGCTCTTCGTCGGTGAGATCGAGTTGTTCGAGCATGCCCTCGATGCCGTCCTTGACGGCCAACAGCTGCCCGGCATGGGACTGTTTGGGCAGGTAGAAGGGGCAGCGGGCGCAGGCCAGGCGGTGCGGACACTTGGTGAAGAAGTCGTAGGTACAGTAGCCGTCGCCCAGGTCGTAGTACTTCCAGGGCTGTCCGTTGGTGGCGGCGCCGGACAGGATGCTCTCGCGGTCGATGAGGACCTCGATGGTGCGCACGTTGCGGGCGAAATAGTCCGCTTTCTTGTAGGCGGCGGCAAGGGTGCGCTGCAGGATCGCGGCGTAGTGGCGGGTGCTGGCCGGGTGCTTGTGCCCGAGCCACTGCTGCAGGTCGGCCAGCGTGAGTGGTTCGCGGGCGTTGAGCAGCTGGGTGGCGATGGTGGTGCGGGCCCGGTGGCTAGTCAAGGCTCCGCGGGAGTCGTGCTCGGGGATGCCAGCCTTACGGCACAACGCCGGGATGATCTTCGCGTTGAGGTAGGCGGAGCCGATCAGCTGGCCACGGTAGGTGAACAGGTGCTGGTGCCGCCGCCGGGTCTTGCGGTCCTCGATGTCGGGCTGGGGCGGGCGCACCAGCTTCCACGCCTCGATCAGCTGCCCGACCACCGGGTCGACGGGCTTGCTGAACGGCCCGGAGGTCTTGTTGGCCGGCACCCGCAGCAGGCAGATCGGGTAGCTCTCGCCACTCTGCTGGTCGACGCCCTGGTCCCAGACGATGCAGTCCAGCTCAAGACGGCGTATCTCGTCGATTCGGCAGCCGCCGAACAGCCACACCCCGACCAGGGCGCGCAGCATCTCGATCGGGTAGTAGTTGGCCTGCCATCCGGCCGCTTTGGCCGCCGGGGTGCCATACGGCGTGATGTCCTCGGTGTTCAGGGTCAGTCCGGCGGCCATGAGCTTGGCCCACACGACGTCGTCGATGATCCGCGGGTTGGGGCCGAGCTGGGCCCGCCGCGACAGCGGCAGGCTGAGCACCCGGCGCGGGTCGAACCTCGGCTTGATCCACTCCCACTCGATCAGGTCGCAGAAGAAGCTCCGGAGGCTGTCGATGCGGTTGGCCATGCCGCTGGCGCTGATCGGCTCGCCAAAACGGACCTGGTTGCGGTTGTGCCCGGCCCACTGCCCGACGGTGGCCTGCAGGGTATCGGCGACGTACTCGGCGGCCATGTCCCTGGTCCACGTATCCGGTGCGATCGATTCAGGGTGCTTCTCGGCGGCCCACCGCCCGGCGACGAGAATGACAGAAAACATCGTCCGCAGCGTGCCCGGTTCGCAGGTGGCCAGCTTGCGCCAGCGTTGCGCCCACTCCAGCCATTCGGGTGAGACGCTGGCCAGCGTCTCCGGCTTGGGCCCGCGGTGGTGTCCATTACTCGTCAGCGGCGCCGTGATGATCCCCTTGTCCGCCAGCACGCGGGAGACCTTGAACAGCCCTTGCCGGCGCGAGGGGCGGTCAGCCCGGTAGTCCTCGACCAGAGCATGCAACTGTACCTCGCCGATGTGCTCCAGTCGCGGACTGCCGCAGCTGAGCAGCAGATCAATTGTCGCGTTGGTGACCTGCCACGACATGAGACTCTCGCTCGACTGCCAGGCGGTCAGGGTCGAACGGATCTCTTCCAAGGCAGGGTCCACAACAGTGGGTCCGAACACCATGTCGGCGAGTTTGCGGACCTGAACGATTCCGGCGTGGTGATGCAGCCGGTGGTGACCGCCGAACAGGTAGCCCAAGGCGACCAGCTGGAACCGACACCTCCTGGTAGTAGCCCGGTCCCCGTCGGCCAGCGCGATCCAGACGTCTTCATCCCAGGACCAGTAAGCCCTGCCTCGGCGGTGCATCTCGCCGAGCAAGATGTTGCGGGCGGCGGTCGTCTTGGCTGGCGCCCACGCGGCGGTGACCACGTGTTCGATGGGCTCGATGAGCCGGCTGAGCGTATCCCGGTTGGCGAACTGGACGCTGATGTGCGCGAAGTCGCTGATGTGAGCCAGAACAGCACGCTCGGCAGGAGTGAGCGCGGGTTCCTGGCCGCGTACGTTCTGGCATAGCGCCGCGAGCGGCAGCGGCTCTTGCTGGTCGTCGGCGAAGCTGATGGCGTTCATCGCCCCTCCACCAGGGTTGCCAGTAGACGCTCACGGTCGGCCTGGATCGCAGCGGTGGCCCGGCGCAGCTTGGCGGCCAGTTCACGGCCACTGAGATGGATGTAACGAAGCGTCGTGGACAGGTCTTTGTGGCCGGCGTACTGAGCGATCTGATCGATCGTCCACTCCGCTCGCGCCAGATCGGTCAACCGCAGATGCCGGAAGGTGTGCGTGGACAGGCGCGGGACACCGGCCCGGTCGGCGATGCCCGACACGATCTTCGACCAGCTCGCCGCCCCCAGCGGTGCCCCACGGTTGCGTCGCGACACGCTGATCAGCAGCCGCCCGGCCGCACGGCCGACCAACCGGCGACGCTCGGCCAGGTAAGCCATGAACAGCCGGGAGGTGGCGGTGCCGAAACTGACCTCCCGGGCGCGCTTGGATTTGGTGGTCTCCGCCCGCAGGTGGATCAGGCAATAGGCGGGCTCGAAGTCGCCGACCTCCAGGTGGACGAGTTCCTCACGGCGCAGCGCACCGTCATAAGCCAGGGCGAGCATGAGCCGGTTGCGTAGCGGCTCGGCGCCGGTGGCCTGGAGGATCTTCTGCCAATCCCACTCATTGGGGATCCACGGCGCTTTCTCCACCCGGCGCACCAGGCCTTGCCGGGGGCGACGACCCCGCCGCCCGGACTGGCCGCGGCGCACTGGGTTGCGCTCGCGCAGCCCGTCTTCGATGAGGAACTCGTAAAACGATCGGGCCGCGATCACGTACTGCTGAATCGTGGCGTTGGCCAACCCCGTACCCGAATCCAGGTGCACGAGCTTGGCGGTACGAGGGTTCGGCCGTTCGTGTAAGTCGCCGATCCATGCGGCGATCACGTCGGCCCGTATCGTCAGCGGATCGGCACCGACCAAGGCGCAGAACCGCAGATGATCCTCAAGGGCCCGGCCGTACGCCGTGATCGTGTTCGGTGCGCGTCCGATGTTGGCCGTGAACTGCAGCCATCGCCGTGCTTGCTCCTGCCCGGCGACCAGGGGGAACTTGTCCCAGATGATCTCCACCATGGACGACTAAGGTAGATCGTCCAGATTCCAAATAAAGCGTTTGATTTGAGTTGATTTCGGCTTATGTCCTAAGTAAGTTCCTCTGCGCCTGCCGAAAACTCCGTTCATGCAGGTCAAGCGGCACGTTAATACCCGTCGAACGTGGTTCCGGACCGAGCCCGACTTCTTTGAGGATGTCACGCACGGTGCTGGGCGGTACCCGAAGGCCTATGCCGGCCAGTTCACCGCTGATGCGCTGATAGTTTCCGCACCCCCAGGGACGGGCAGGTGAGATTCCTGCCCGCTACCCGGCAGGCCTGTTAGATCTGCGTGACCTGATCAACCGGCGGCCGAGCAGGCTCAGGTAGAGCAGCCAGCCGGTGGCCACCAGGGCGAGCGTGGCCACCGGCTGCCACCCGGGCAGCTCGGCGATCGACTGCCGGCATACCGCCATGGTGACCGGCACCGTGTACGCGGCGAAGAACCCCAGGCCGAGCACCCGCCCGAGCACCAGGAACCATGCGTACACACGCACGCTCAAGGGCGCCTTCCCCGTGTCCGCCGAACGAGCCTTTCTGGCGAGCGTGGCCCGCAGGTGCGCTTGCGCGTCGGCCATGAGGTTCTTGTTCCCGCTGGCGTTGGCGACGGCGTAGTAGACGTCGGTCCGCATGAAGAACATGAACTGCCAGGCGATCTGCGACAGGCAGATGACCAGGACCAGCCGTACGAGGGGGAGTTCGACGATGTACAGCGTGCACGTCGCGGCGCAGGCGAAGAACCAGTCGACCCGCATGCCCGCCAGATACGCGCGGTAGCGCGCCCGCCTGGGAACTGCCCAGATGCCGGTGATCCTGGTCTGCGCGACGAGGAACTGCAGGCGAGTCCCGAGCGACAGCTCCGCCCGCACGCCCAGGGACCTGGCGGCGGAGATGTGGCCGAGTTCGTGCACCAGCACGAGGAGCCACGTGCCGGCCACGAACGCAACCGTGAACGTGAAGCTGTCGGACCACACCAGGGCGGACAGGCTCGGCAGGATGCCAGGGTCGGCAATGGCGGCGGCGATGGCACAGGCGGTCAGCAGGATCAGCACGGCGTGCGCGGGCCTGGAGAAGAGCCAGGCCACGTGGTGTGGCCGGATCCGGTCCCACCGGTTCGGCGGCCGCTCGGAACGGTTGAGCAGCCCCGCGCTTCCAAGCCCGGTGAGGAACGCGTCCACGTCCACGTCCACGCCCTGCTTGGCCAGCACCCAGGCACGCGCCTCCGCGGCCGTTCTGGTGCCGTCGAGCGATGCGATGACGGCGGCTGCCACTCCCGGCACGTTGACGAACGTCTCGCCGTTGCCGATCACGTAGTCGTCGGGTCCGTCGGCGACCACGGTGAGGAAGGACAGATCGGCCTTCGAATCCAGCTCCGCGGACGTCACGCGCAGACCTCGCAGTCGTCCAGCCGGTCGAAGTCCCTGGCGGTGGTGGTGAGGGTGAGCAGGTCGAGCCAGATACTCCTGCCCTCGATCGCGGACGTGCCGGTGCCGGTCAGGTGGCGGATCACCTCCGAGGCGAGCATGCCCGACACGATCGCGCACAGCGGGCCGAACGACGGGATCGTCCGCCCGGGGTTGTCGCTGACCGGCAACGTGGCGGAGCCGTACCGTTCGGCGAGCGTGCGTTCCTGGCAGGTCAGGCAGCCGGTCTTGCCGGGCACGACCAGCGGCCCGACCAGGCCGACGTGCTGGTTGAAGCCGCCGGTGACGAACGGTGTGCCAGCCCGGACGCACGCCTGGTTGACCCAACGACGGATGTGCGGCTGCGGCGTGTCCACGGTGTTCACCACGAGATCGGCATCGGTGATCACGTCCTCGGGGCCGGTGATGCGCCGCTCAACCTGCCGGACCTCCAGTTCGGGGCGGTGGTCGAGCAGCGTGCGAGCGGCGGCCGCCGTCTTGAGCTCGCCGAGGTCGCGCATGGCGTAGAGATGCTGGCGGTGCAGGTTGCTGAGCTCCACCCGGTCGTCGTCCAGGATGGTCAGCCGGCCCACGCCGGAGGTGGCGAGCTGGAGGGCGACCTGGCCGCCGATCGCGCCGGCGCCGAGCACCGCGACGTGGCTGTCCGCCAGGTCGCCGAGCGCGGCGGCGGCCCGTTCGGCCGGGTGGAACATCGACAACCACAGCGCGAACCTGGACAGGGCGGCGTCGGCCGCCAGTGTGCCGAGGTCGGCGTCGGTGACGAGGATCCGGCTGGCGCGCAGTCGTTCGACGGCGGTGTCGATGTCCTCGGGGGTGACGTCGTCGATGAGGGTGTACAGGTCGCTCTGCTCGACGGGGGCCTGCGAGCACAGGCGGATCAGGCGGCGCAGCGGCGGCTGCGCCCGTTCCAGCGTCTGGCCTGTTTGCGGGAAATCACCGAGCCGCACGCGCTCGCCGGCATCGTCGATGAAAAGGGGGAAGGCCGGATTCACTTGAATCCTCGGCATGGAAGCGACTCCCGAACGGTTCGAGGCAGGGCCTTCTGCCTCCTACGAGCGTGGGAGCTCCGCAGGAGGCCACATGACGATCAGCAATTGGCGCCGGAGCTGGTGGTCTCGACTTCTTCGACCTTCTTGATCTCGATCGCCATGCTGCGGTCCTTTCATCGATCTTGCCCTGTCCAGAAGGAAGGGATCGCGGACGATGTTAGGAGCGGTCACTTCCGACTCCTTCCGTTCTCCTTCCGATGCGAGGGGCCAAGCGACTGCTCGACATCTCCGGGGCCGATCCCGACCGGCACGACGGAGCCGAGCCCATTCATGACCTCACCCGCCGGGTCATCCGATTGACCGAGGAAACTCAGCACGCCGCTCAAGTGCTCGAACGCCGTATGGATGCGCTGGAACGCGGCACCGGATCACAGGGGTCACCTGCGGGAGTATCGTGTGCTGCTGTGACTCGCCGCCCCCTGACAATCATCTGGATGAGCTGATCGAGCAGGCGATTGTGGATGCCTACACCGACGATGAGCAGCTCTCCGGCTTCCATGTCATGATCGGCGACAACCTGGCGGTGCCGTTCGAGACGACCGTGCTCGGCCTGCAGGTCACCGTCACCGGGATCGACTTCCTGGTGGGTAGTGGCATCGTGGCGATCTGCCACCATGGCAAGCACAAGCAGGCGATCGGCATCCTCGACCTGCCGCTGCCCGATCCGCCACCGGCTGGAGCCGAATGGATCCACGCGTTCCGGCGCTGGGCCGGGTGAGAGCATGAGCGAGTACCAGTACTACGAGTTCCTGGCCATCGACCGGCCGCTCACCGACCAGCAGCAGGCCGAGGTCAGTGCCCTGTCCACCCGGGCCCACATCACCGCCACCAGCTTCACCAACGAATACCACTGGGGCGACTTCCGCGGGGACCCGTCCCGCATGGTGGAGCGTTACTACGACGCCCACCTGTATCTGGCCAACTGGGGCACCCACCGGGTCATGCTCCGCCTCCCCCAGGCCGTGCTGAACCCCAAGCAGGCCGAACGCTACTGCGTTGGCGACCAGGTCAGCGCCTGGATCAGCGGTGAACACCTCATCCTCGACTTCACCAGCGAGGCGGAGGAGGAGTACTGGGAAGACGACGTCGAACGCTCGCTGTCGGCGATCGTCGGCATTCGCGCCGAACTGGCCGCCGGCGACCTGCGCCCGCTCTATCTTGCCTGGCTGTCGGCGTACGGGACACGGGAGCGTGACGAGGGCGCCTTCGACTACGAGGAAGAGGGCGACCTGGAGCCGCCCGTCCCGTCGGGGCTGGGTTCGCTCAGCGCGCCGCAACGGGCTCTGGCCGACTTCCTGCGCCTGGACCACGACCTGCTCACGGCCGCCGCCGAGGCCAGCCGGCCGCCGCCCGCCGCCACGCCCGCGAGCAACAGAAGTCGGCCCGGCACGCCGAAGAACAAGCCCACCGGGAACAGGAGCGACGGCAGGCCAGGGAACTCCATATGGCTGGAGGCGCTCTTCGGCGGGCATGGGAACAGGCCGTGGTCGGTGTGGACGAGTTGGCAGGCGATGGTGAGTTCGCGCCGGTCGGTGTCGAGATCGATCCAGCGCAGGCCGGCCACCTCGGCGCGCCGCAGACCGCGCAGAGCGATCAGCCACCACAGCGTGAACAGCCGGTCATCCCGGACGAAGGCAAGGAACGCGGTCAGTTGCTCGACGGTCCACACGGCCACAGCGGGGCGCTCGCCAGTGCGCCTCCACGCGGCCACCCGCCGTGGTGTCCAGACCACCGGGTGGACGTGGCGTGGCGACGGTAGGCGTAGTCCGCGAGCCGGGTTGTCACGGATTACGTCTTCTCGGACGGCTTCGTTCAAGGCGGCCCGCAGCGTCGCGCGAATCCTTTCCAGGGTGGCCGCGCTGATCGGTTTGCCGTAGCGGGTGCGGCGCTGGGCCACAGTCGAGAACATCCTCACGACGTGCCGCCTCGACAGCCCGCGAAGCGGGATCAGGCCGAGATACGGGATCAGGAACAGCCGGACGTGATCGCGGTAGGCCTTGTACGTGGCCGGCCGGATCCGCTGCTCAGCCACCGACAACCAGTAGCGCAGCCATGGGGCGACGGTACAGTACCCGGTCACTGGCGCTCCCTCCAGCGACTGAGCGAGATCGCGGGCGGCCTGCTGGGCAGCGTCAGCCGTGGGGAAGCCGCCACGGCGCAGTCGCTGCCGCCGTCCGGACACGTCCGTCACCTGGACAGCGAAGTACCAGCTGCCGTGGGCAGGATCCGCCAGCCGGGCGCAGCGGCTTCCCAACCGCTTGCCTGTCACCGCGTCGGCACAGCCACAACGCCGATACACCGCCCCGGCCGAGCGCCGCAGACAAGAACAGGTCCTGGCCCTGCTCCACCAAGACCCAACCGCCCCTGACCAGCCCGGGACATCGCCCGCCACCTCTGCGATGTCACCCTCAACACCATGTACCGGCAACTGTCTCGCTGGGCCAGCAGCCAACTCATCCGCAAGATCGGGCCGGGTATCTACACCGCCCGGCCAACTTCAGCACTCTTGCCAACAGCCCAAAAGCCTTAACTACCTGGCCTTGGGCGAGCCCCCATCCGCTGCTACCGGAATCGTCTGCCGTTCCGTCCCGACCGACGACTGACAACCGGTGCGGTGATGGTCACGGGGATGCCTGAGGGAGCCTGGGCGCCCGTGATACGCCTCAGCTCGGCCTCGCCCGAACGGACCTCGCTGGTCTGCGGGACGATACCGGCGTCGGCCATCAAGCGGGTCATGTCACGGCGCTGATCGGGCAGCACCAGGGTGACGACGCTGCCGGACTCGCCGGCGCGGGCGGTGCGGCCGCCGCGGTGCAGGTAGTCCTTGTGGTCGCTCGGCGGGTCGACGTTGACGACGAGGTCCAGGTTGTCGACGTGGATGCCGCGGGCCGCGACGTTGGTCGCCACCAGCGCCGTGACGTGGCCGCTCTTGAACTGGGCGAGGGTGCGGGTGCGCTGGGGCTGGGACTTGCCTCCGTGCAGCGCGGCGGCGCGCACTCCGCTGTTCAGCAACTGTTCGGTGAGCCGGTCCACAGCGTGCTTGGTGTCCAGGAACATGATCACCCGACCGTCGCGAGCAGCGATCTCCACAGTGGTGGCCTGCTTGTCGGCACCCTGGATGTGCAGCACGTGGTGCTCCATCGTGGTGACCGCGCCCGCCGAGGGGTCGACCGAATGGACCACCGGGTCGCTCAGATAGCGGCGGACCAGCAGATCGACGTTGCGGTCCAAAGTGGCGGAGAACAGCATCCGCTGGCCATCTGGGCGCACCTGGTCGAGCAGGTGGGTGATCTGCGGCATGAAGCCCATGTCGGCCATCTGGTCGGCCTCATCCAGCACGGTGATGCCGACCTGGTCCAGGCGGCAGTCGCCGCGCTCGATGAGATCCCTGAGCCGTCCCGGGGTCGCGATGACAACCTCGGCACTGTTGCGCAGCGCATGGGCCTGGCGGCTGATCGACATGCCGCCGACGACCGTGGCCAGCCGCAGCTTCAGTGCTTGGGCGTACGGCGTGAGCGCATCGGTGACCTGCTGGGCCAGTTCCCTGGTGGGGACGAGGATCAGGGCAAGCGGTCGCCGCGATTGTGCCCGCTGTCCGGAGGTGCGGACGAGCAGGGCCAGGCCGAAGGCGAGTGTCTTGCCCGACCCGGTGCGCCCCCGCCCCAGGACGTCCCGGCCGGCCAGGGAGTTCGGCAGCGTGGCCGCCTGGATCGGGAACGGTTCGTTCAAGCCCAGGCCGGTGAGCACCTTCAGCAGTGCGGGCGGCATGCTCAGCTCAGCGAATGTCGCGGCTGCCGGCAGGGCGGGGGTTACGGTGACCGGCAGCGCGAACTCTCTCTGGAGCGCGGCGGGACGCGGCCCGTTGCCGGACCGGCTGGAGGCGCCTGAACGGCCCTGAGCCGGAGAGCTGAATCGGCCACCCCTGCTTCGGGCGGAGCCGCCCGTACGGGGCGAAGAGTTGCGATCGTGCGCGCGAGTTGCGTGGTTCATGCAGAACCTTCCTCGATGCGGCACGTGTCAGGATCCTCGGCGCGATGAGCGGCACAAGAACAGCTAGCACGAGCCGATGAAAGACGAGTCGAACCGGCGGAAACAGCCTGGGCTCGTACGTCGAAATGGTCGGCTTTCGCCGGGAAGAACGCGGCTGTGATGCGGCGCCGTAGAACTGGAGCGGGCCTATGCCCGAACCGGAGCCATCGGTGGTGCATCCGGTGTGCGGCGGAAGAACAGACACGCTGTGCTTCTCGGATTGTGAGGTCATCACGGCACGATGGATGCCCAAAAGCAACGCGCCGGGGACCGCGCCCTGCGGCGCGGGCCCCGGCTACGTGGTGCGCAGTGTCAGGCGGGAACGATGTTCTCGGCCTGCGGGCCCTTCTGGCCCTGCGTGACGTCGAAGGCCACCTTCTGGCCCTCGCGCAGCTCACGGTAGCCGCCGTTGGCGACGATGTTGGAGTAGTGCGCAAAGACGTCGGCGCCGCCGCCGTCCTGCTCGATAAAGCCGAAGCCCTTTTCCGCGTTGAACCACTTCACGGTGCCAGAAGCCATGTTGATCTCCTTCGATGGGTGCAAAGCCGAAATCCGCATCGAACGGATTCCGCGTCGCCGCGATAGGACCACACACCCGGAGATGACCGGAGAACAAAAAATGCACCTGAGGCTACATACCGTCAGGTGCACACAAGTCTTTATGGGTACCACAACTGCAACTGAGCCCAATCTAGCACATGTGCCGTCGTGCTGCGCATGCCCCCGCCAACGCCGACATCATCCGGCAGCACCGAGGTATACGTGTCGGCGGTGATCACGATGCTGGCATGTCCGAGGAGGCCCTGCACCACCCGCAGATCCGCTCCTGCCGCCAGGGCCAGCGTCGCCGCTCCATGCCTCAGGTCATGCAGCCGCACCGGGGGAAGGCCACTGGCCAGAACCAGCTTGTGAAAACGGTAAACTGAGGTAGTCGGGATCGATCGCCTCACCGTTCTCACGAGTGAACATCGGGGCTGTTGGCGACCAGTCGTCGCCCTGTTCACCGCGCTGGGCTCGTTCGTGGCGGCGCAGCAGCCGGAGAGTGTCGAGATCCAGAGCGACGCCGCGCTGGCTGAGGCACTCTTCGGCGGACACGGATACAGCCCGTGGTCGGTGTGGACGAGTTGACGGGCGATGGTGAGTTCGCGCGGGTCAGTGTCGAGATCGATCCAGCGCAGCCCGGCTACCTCCGCGCGCCGCAGGCCTCGTAGAGCGATCAGCCACCACAACGCGAACAGCCGGTCGTCACGGACGAAGGCGAGGAACGCTGTCAGTTGCTCGACCGTCCACACGGCTACGGCGGGGCGCTCGCCGGTGCGCCGCCAGGCTGCCACGCGTCGCGGGGTCCACACCACGGGGTGGATGTGGCGCGGCGACGGTAGCCGTAGCCCTCGTGCCAGGTTGTCACGGATCACGTCTTCCCGTAGAGCCTCGTTCAACGCGGCCCGCAGCGTCGCCCGGATCCTTTCCAGGGTGGCCGCGCTGATCGGCTTGCCGTACCTGGTGCGGCGCCTGGCCACAGCGGTGAACATCCTGACGACGTGCCGCCTCGACAACCGGCGAAGCGGGACCAGCCCGAGATGCGGGATGAGGAACAGCCGCACGTGATCACGGTAGGCCTTGTACGTGGTCGGCCGGATCCGCTGCTTAACCACCGACAGCCAGTAACGCAGCCACTGGGCGACCGTGCAGAACCCAGACACCGGCGCCGCCTCCAACGACTGAGCAAGATCACGGGCGGCCTGCCGCGCCGCCTCAGCCGTGGGGAAGCCGCCACGGCGCAGTCGCTGCCGCTGCCCGGACACGTCCGTCACCTGGACAGCGAAATACCAACTGCCGTGCGCCGACTCCGCCAGTCGGGCGCAGCGGTTTCCCAGCCGCTTGCCTGTCGCGGCATTCGCGCAGCCACAACGCCGATACACCGCGTGGTGATCTTGAATGCGTGTCATCGTCACTCACTCCCTCGTGTGGCTCACGTGAGACGATGGCAACAACAGCATCTACGTCCAATGAAGATCAGGTAGATCTCTCAGGCCACTGATTAGCCTGTGGATAAGACGCCCTGCCACGATGGCCTCGACCGCAACCGGCGAGAATCCCTCCCTGCGATAAGCCTGGCATCCTGGGGGCTCGAATATTCAGCCGCAGCGCCCGACCTGCGGGTTCGTAGACACGCTGGACCTTCAGCTCTCCCGGTTTGAGCAGTCACTCAACCTGTTTTTGAGTAACCGCTCAGACAGCAACGATCAGGATCTGCAAGCCTGCCAAGGACTGCAGATCAGCGCATGAATCGAATACTCGAGCCCTACACCATTACGGGCATGACGCCGTTTCAGCAGATCGCGGTGCCAGCGCAGGACGGTATCTGATTATGCGAGGTCGCCAGTCTCGCTGGGGCGTGGGGTACTGGTGCGCAGCGTGTGTTTGCCGGCCACCGTGCGATGGTGGCTGAGGACGTCGGAGGGCTGCCAGTGCACGTTGGTGACCCAGTTCAGGCGTTCGAACAGGCTGATGAGGGCGGCTGAGGGGTCGATCTGGCGGCCGCTGCGGCCGTGCCGGGCGCAGCTGGGCTGGCTGTGGTGGCCGTTGTGCCAACTTTCCCCGAAGGACAGCAGCGCCAGCGGCCACAGGTCGGTGGAGCGGTCGTGGCGACGGGTTTTGTGCGGCCGCTCATCGATCACGTGGCACAGGGAGTTGACGCTCCAGGTCACGTGCTGCAGCAGGGCGATGCGGACCAGGCCTGCCCAGATGAACGCGGTCAGCCCACCGTACAGGCTGCCGCTGATCGCCCAGCCCGCCGCGAACGGCAGAAGCAGAGAGACGGCGCACAAGGCGGGGAAGGCGCGCGAGATCCGCAGCATGGCCGGATCGTTGCGCAGCAGGTCGGGGGCATACCGTGCGACAGAGGTGGGTTCGCTGGAAAACAGCCAACCCAGGTGGGCATGGGCCAGGCCACGCAGCTGCCCGCCAAGACCGGTGCCGTAGCGGTAGGGGGAGTGCGGGTCGCCCGGCTGGTCGGTGAAGGCGTGGTGGCGGCGGTGGACGGCCACCCAGTCGATCAGGTTGCCCTGAAAGCTCATAGACCCGGCCACGGCCAGAATGACGCGCAGCCATGGGCGGGCGGTGAAGGAACGGTGGGTCAGCAGCCGGTGGAAGCCGACCGTCACCCCCAGCCCGGTCACGACGTAGAAGACGGCGGCCAGCAGCAGGTCGGTGAGGGTGATCCCGTTTCCCCAGGCCAGCCAGATGCCAGCGCCCAGCGCGATGAACGGCGCGATGACGATCGTGGTCGTCAGTACCTCCTGCCCGGCGTGGACGCTGAGGGGCTGCTGGGCGTGCGGAAACGGAGATCGCCCGTCATATGCCGGGGCCTGGGCGCGCACCCCGGTCACACCACCATCGGCAGGCCGCGGTCCAGGCCGGTCATGTGCAGCAGCCGGGTCATGAACGGGCGGGGCGCGGTCAGGACCAAAGTGATGCCCATCGACTGGGCGCGGTGCTGGATGCCGACCAGGACGGCCAAGCCTCCGGCGTCACAGAACGACACCTGCGACAGGTCGAGAATGAGCAGGCTCGTGCTGTAGTGCAGCGTGCTCATCAGCTGCTGGCGAAGCGCTGCGCTGGTGAAGATGTCGATATCGCCGGACAGATGAACGGTGGTCGGACTTGATGGGTTGGCCACGCCGAGTGGCGCGGTGTCTGTGACGGTCATGGAATGTCTCCCTTGTGGAGAAGCTGAAAAGCTGAGATGCCTGCCGACCGGAAAGCCGGTCCGCCGCCAGAACGGGCGGTCTGGGACCGTTCGATCCGGTCGGCAGACGGCACGCAGGTCACGCCGGCGCTGACGGCCGTCTGGTGGAGGAGGGCGCCTCCTGGTCGGTGACCGACCCGCCCTCGTCCTCCCAGCAGGCCAAGCTGTCGGCGGCCGTCCCGCGCAGAGCGGGGTCGGGCGGCAAGCGCGCGACGGTGAGAATGTCGTCGATGCTCAAGCCTGCGGTGTCCTGAGCGGTGAGCTTGAGCATGACCTCACCAGGACCGGCCGCGGTGCCCGGCGGGATGACCAGCAGGACGACCGGCTCGCCGGCCGCAAAGATGAGAGTGATCACGCGCGAGTCGGCGTGGCGGAACCAGCCGAAGCGGACCTGACGCCCGCGTGCCGGCATGCGGTGCGGGATGCTCTGCCACGCGTCCCGCTGCACGCCTACCAGCAGCGTGGTCCGCTGCAGCCGCTGGTCGACGGCGGCGATGAGACCGGGCAGTTCGGCGGCCGCGTCACGGGAGTAGGGCCACCAGGCACCGTCCACCACCGCTCGCCGATCCAGCACCGGGTGGAGACTGAGCCGTAGCACGGAATCGACCCGAGGGATCGCCGACGAGGTGGAGCTGAGCGGTGCGCGTTGAGAAAGAAGTGTCGGCGTCATGGTCGCCTGACCTGTCCGGGCCCCTCCGAAGGGGCCGGTGGTGGTTCGCCGGGGGCGACGCAGACCTGAATGCCAACGCTCGAAAAGTCCTCGGTAACTTCACCCTACCTCCTACTTCCGGAATTCGGTAATTCCGGAGGTAGACTGGTGTGGTGAACTCCGGAAACACGCCTTCAGAGATCACAGAACCGGTCGGACCAGCTTCCGGAGACACACGCTGGTCGCGGGCCGTCCCGCTCCCCGCCCCCCACGCCGCCGTCCTGGCCGGCTACACCGCCGCACTCGAGCGCGCCCCGCTGGCCGACTCCACCAAGGCCAAGTACGCCTCCCGGCTGCGCGGCTACCTGGCCTGGCTGGCCGGCCAAGCCGACGCGGGCGCTCTGGACGGCGACCCGCTCAGCGACCCGGTCGCGGCCACCGGCGCGGTAGACGACTTCCGCCGCCACCTGAAAAACGGCCGCCGTGCCCCCAACACCATCGACGCCTACCTGTCGGCCATCGACGACTTCTACGCCCGCGGCGGCCTCGGCAAGCCCCAGCCCCCCCGTGAGCGCGACGCCCGCCGCACTGCCCCCCGCGCCCTGGACGCCCGACGTACCCGCCGCTACCTCCGCCACGTCCAGCTCACCGCATCCCCGCGCGACAAGGCCATCGCCCTACTGCCCTACTACGCCGGCCTGCGCATCTCCGAAGTCGTCGGCCTCGACCTGGCCGACCTGCGCCTGTCAGCCCGCAAGGGCGAACTCCGCATCCGCGGAAAAGGCCGCGACGGCGGCAAAATCCGCCTGCTGCCCGTCCACCCAGACCTGCGCCAGGCCCTGACCGACTGGCTGGCAACTCGCACCGGCTGGAAGGGGGCCGGCACCCACCCCGCGGTGTTCCTCAACCACCGCGGCGGCCGACTGAGCGACCGCGCCGCCCGCGACGTCATCACCGGTCTCGGCGACGCCGTCGGCCTGGGTGACGACCCCACCGAGCCCTTCAGCCCGCACGTCCTGCGCCACACTTTCGCCACCCAGCTCATCCGCGACGGCAAGGACCCCATCCTGGTCGCCGAACTCCTCGGTCACAGCTCGTTGGACACCACCCGCCGCTACGCCCTGCCGAACGAGGCCGACAAGGAAGCCGCTTTGGACTCCCTCATCACCGACCACTGACCAGCGCAACAAACCGCGTCGGGAGCGGGTGCCGCGATGGCCCTCCCGTATCCCAGCCCGGCTGGAGGGCGCGGCGTCCGCGCCGCGGTAGGCGAATGTGGAGGACAGCCGCCTACAGGGTTCGACGCTGGGCAGGGGTCCCTTGCGGATTCTGGCGAAAGGAGCCGGCTGTGCCTGAGAATGTCGCACTGATCATTCGATTCCACCTGATGAGCGGCGAAGACGTCTCCGTGATGAGCGGGGACTTCGACGGGGAGCCGGAGGCGGTGGCGGCGATCGCTCGTGCTATGGACGAACGGCGCAGCCTGGTGTTGATGCGGGCGAGATATGGCCGTGAGACCGACGTGAACGGCGTGGTCATCAACCTCTCCAACGTGGTGTCGGCGCGTGTGTCGAAGACAGCCAGCGCCGAGGCGGGCCAGTACCTGTAGCCCCGACACGCCCTGGCATTGGCCAGTCGGACGGTGCCCTCGGCGAACCTCTCACCGGTACCCGAGCGTCGTGCGGCTGCGGTCGTCGACGAAGGCGAACATACGCCCCTGAAGGGCTGATCCGACTGTTGCTACCTTGCGGCTCGCCGCAAGCTGAAGGAACTCCAGAGTCAGGGTCGTCACAGACCCGGCCATGCTTAGCGATAACGGCTGTCCACCGGTATCAAACCCATCTCGGCCCACCACGACCGTACCCGCTGACCAGCCCTTCTTCCAGGGGGGCGGGCACTGCCGGGCGTACTTGGTCTGCCCCCCGAAGGTCTGGCCTCCTCGCGAGCTCGTGGCCGGGTCGGTGGCCGACCGCGAGCGCTCGACGCCGATGGAATTGAGATGGCCCGAGCGCTGTACGAGCTGAAGGGCCAAGACGGCAAGCGCACGTACACCATCCAGCAGATCACGGACCGACTCGGCGTCGGCCACGCCACCATTTACCGCAACCTCGACGCCGACGCCACGTAAGGGCCGGGCAACGCCGAACCGGCAAGCCCCGCTCGACCTGGGAGTTCAGAGATGAGCACGATTGTGGAACCCGGCCTTGGGGAACATCTGTAGAGCGGTAATCGGCGGGATTGATCTTGAACGGTGGAGCACGCCGGTGAGGACGTGACCGCCGGGCTCCTTCGCTGTTCTGGCGACCGGTCAGTGGCCGGGGGCACTAACGGGTGAACATGCACGGGTCGCCGCCCGCGCCGAGGCTGAAGGGCACGGCGACGCGGTCAAGGGGAAAGCTCTGACTGGGGCGTGAACAGCGCGGGACGGCATGCTGTGCATGGCGTGATGGGCATCTCCGGAGGCTTTTCAGGTCACGTTGCGCGGAAGCGGTGATCGGCGTCGGTGCAGGAAATTGGGGGGGTGAGCCCGGCCATGGGCGAGGAGATCGTGGACCGATCGGAGGGTTTCGGCGAGCGCCTGCTCGGCCTGCTGCTGGACAGGGCGCGGCTGATGCCACCGCAGCTGATCGCCCCGCTGATCGCGGAGGAAGTGGCCAGGGTCGGTGGCAGTGACGTCTCGATCCTGCTCCAGGACTACGCCCAAGAGCTGCTGGTGCCGCTTTCGGGCAGGAAGCTGCACGTGGACCGGCCCGAGCCGATAGCCGACTCCCCCGCCGGTCGGGCCTTCCTACACGCGGAAGTCGTCGAGGTAGCGCAGGCCCGAGGCGTACGGATGTACCTGCCCCTGCTGGACGGAAGCGATCAGGTGGGTGTGATGGCCCTGACCCTGGACGCCGTCACCGACGACGACCGGCGCCTGCTGCGCCGGCTCGCCGGCCTGGTCGCCGACATGCTGGTCACCAAGAACTCCTACACCGACCAGTTCTTCCTGGCCAGGCGCCGGGAGCCGATGAGCGTGTCCGCGGAGATCCAATGGAGCCTGCTGCCGCCGCTGTCGATGTCCGTGCCGCAGATCGAGGTGGCCGGCATGCTGGAGCCCGCCTACCGCGTCGCCGGTGACAGCTTCGACTACGCCCTGAACGACAACGTCTTGCACGTGGCCGTGATCGACGCGATGGGCCATGGCCTGGATGCCGCCTCGATGGCGACCATCGCCATCGGCGCCTACCGGCATGCCCGGCGCGTGTATGTCAGCCTGGCCGAGACGTACGCATTCATGGACGACGCCATCTGCCGGCAGTTCGGGCCCGACCACTTCGTCACGGCACAGCTGATGCACGTGAACATCACCACCGGTGAGCTGGAGCTGGTCAACGCGGGCCACCCCGCGCCGCTGCTGATCCGCGATGGCCGGGTCGTGCAACAACTGGAGAGCGCGACAACATTGCCCGTCGGCTGCGGCGGTGAGGAGCCCCGGATCGCAGAGCACCTGCTGCAGCAGGGCGATCGGGTGCTGTGCTACACCGACGGCATCATCGAGGAGCACGTCGCCGGTGGCGAGCCGTTCGGTGAGGAACGCCTCATCCGCTGCGTCAACCGTCTGGGGGAAGAGCAGTCAGAGGCGGTGCGGGCGGATCTGCGCCGGCTCTCCCACACGCTGAAGGGGGAACGGGGCGGGCACACCAGCGACGACGCCACTCTTTTCATGATCGAATGGCACGGAGGCGCCGCCGACCACCTCACGGTTCTTGACTGAGCGCGGCCCTTCCGGGGTCTGCTGCGGTGACCCGTCGCCGCCCCGCCACAACGTTCGTAGCCAAGATCCAACTTTGCTCATCCAGCACGATGCGAAGCATGGCAAGCACGCCGTGTAAAGAGTGCCGGGAACCAGCAGCCCCCTTACCGCGGTCGCTCAGCGTCGGCGACTCCGGATGCAGGGCCCGTCGACCGGGTGGGAGTCCGCGCTCGGGCTCGCTCACGCGCCGCTCCCCGATCGTGACACGCATGCTTCAGCGCGAATGATCTTGGCCGCGCCATAGCCCTGTGATGATCAACCTAGCGCGTCAAAACGCATGGTTTGAGCTGGGGTTTCTCCCACGAGCTATGCGGCTCAGAAGTACTCGTTGATCACTGCGCCTGCCGATAATGCCATCCGCGCAGGTCATCCGGCTTGCATGGCGTTACCAGCGGCGCCTGGCCGATCTGCCGGCCAGGCGCCGTGACGTGATCGTCGAGCTGTGCCTGGCAGCTCCATCACGGCTTCGCTCGTTCCTGATCGATCATCACAGGCCTGTCGGGGATCGCATCAGACCCCTTCCGGACCGGAAACCACCCGGGACGTCAACTCGCCAACCGCGTGCAAAGTAAGAACGGTCAAGGGATGCCGTCCGCCCTGTGGTTGCTCGTTGGATGCTCGTCGGCACCCGATACGGCATAACACCGGGCGGCATTCTTAGACATTTCAAAAGCAGCATCGCATGACACCGCGACACGATGAGACACGATTCGATAGTGGGCGGCATTGAGAACTTTTAATCCGTAGGTTCCGGGTTCGAGCCCCGGGCGCCCTACCAGCCCAAACACTTCTGCTCGATCTTGCCTGGCGAGGTCGTACAGCCAGCTTTTACAGCCAAGAAGGCCGGAATCCCGCTGATGGGAGTCCGGCCCGTGGTCGTGCTGGAGATCATCCGAAGAGCTGCTTGGCGACCGCGTCGACCGCCGCCCGTTCGATGTCGGGGAGCACGTGAGTGTACGTGTTCATGGTCAGGGCGATCTGGCAGGCATCCATCCAGGAGCTCTCGACGGCACGACTGCACCCATCGCTCCATGACCGCGTTCATCCGCGGCATCCGGATACCGGTGAGCACGGTTTGGATGCCGACGTCGGCGAGGAGCTCCTCCGTCGGGGCCGGGAACTTCCCGTCCCGGTCGTGGATCAAGAAGCGCGCCCGGCAGCCTGCCTCCTCCAGGTCCATGATGAGATTCCTGATCGCCTGGGTGACCCAGGCGGCGGTTGGGTGGGCGGTGGTGCCCAGCACGCGGATGCGCCGGCTTGCGTGCTCGATGACCGCCAGAATGTACTGGCGCTGCCCGTTCAAGGTGATGGTCTCGATGAAGTCGCAGGCCAGGAGCGCATCGGCTTGCGACCGCAGAAAGTCTGCCCACGCGACCGACGTTCGGTCAGGGGACGGGTCTATGCCTTCCTGTTTGAGGATCTCCCAGACGGTGGAGGGCGCAACCTTGATGCCGAGTGTCGCGAGTTCACCGTGCACCCGCCGGTACCCCCACGAGGGGTTCTCCCGGACCAACCGCAGAACGAGCAGGCGGATGGACCGCACGGTGGGCGGATGCCCAGGTCGTTTCGGCCGACAGGTGCGGGCGTGCCGCTGCTTGAGCAGATCGCGGCGCCAGCGCAGGACGGTGTCCGGGCGAACGAGGAGCCGCAGCCAGCACAAGACCTCGCGGGGCAACGATGACAGGAGCGCGGCGAGGAAGGCTCGGTCCTCGGGAGCGAACCTCACCCTGGTGTCCGCGCCGAGCTGCCGTTCAAGAACGGTGATCTGGTGACGCAAGGCAAGAATCTCGACGTCCTTGTCCCGATCGCCCAGCGGCAACAACCTCACCGCGGCAAAGACGTTCGTGACGGCCAGGTAGGCCAGGCGAAGAAGCACAAGTGATCATCCTGCCGTTGCCCTGCCCCTTTCGAACGCCAGAGCCGGCGCATGTCGGTCGCGGTCAGGGAAGCCCGATGACCTGCACGGATGACATTATCGGCAGGGACACAGTTGCACGCGCGAGGCCTGCACGCACGTCTCCTCCCCCCACCGCAGGGGCTTGCCGCACCTGCGCGTGATCAACCCCGACGTGGCCACGCTCACCGAGGTCATCACGGCTGTCGGCCAGGCGGATGGCGGCGGCGAGGGCGTCCGGGCGAGGCGGCGCTGGGGCTGGGCGGCAGGTCGGCCGTGCACGGCTGATGCAGGTGGACCACAGCGGCCGCCGGCCCTGCCCGTGCCACTCGCGTCCAGGGGACGCTGCGTCGGCCGGGAGCAGCGGGGAGTCTGGGTGATGTGTGATGCCACTCAGGCTGGAGATCAGGCCAATCATGGAGTATCCGGCAGAAGGCTGCGGTGTCCCTGCCGACTGGAGGGTGCTACCCCGCCGTGTGGCTGGAGCTGCCGCTCGCCGGGCCGACGGGGCTCTTGGGGGCTTTAGGGTCGAGGCGGTATGAGCCGGGCGGCATGGATGAAGATGAGGCGGAGCGCGCGTGATACGGGTAGTGGTGGTGGACGACGAGGCACTGGTCCGGTCGGGATTCGGGCTCATTCTGGGCGCCTCGGAGGACGCGTCGGAGTCGCGATCCTCGTGATCGTCGGCGCGACGGTGGCGATGGACCGCCTGCCGCGACTGCGCCACCTGGCCAAACCCGTCATCGCCGTGGGCACCATGTCCCTGACCGCCTACGTCGGCCACTTCGTCGCACAGTCCGTGCTGTCCGTGCCCGGCGGGACCGGCACCCAGCAGTCCTGGATGCCGCTGCTCATGTTCATCGGCGGGGCGATCGCGTTCGCCTCCATCTGGTCCCGCTTCTTCCGCCGCGGACCCCTGGAGTACCTGCTCAACGCCTCCACCAAGCCGGCGAAGTACATCCGATGAGCCCCGGCCGGGGTGGCCCGCCTCCACACTCCACCCCGGCCTGGACCGCTCAAGGATCCAGCAAACGCATAGTCCTCGCAGGCTTCCACCCATAAGCCTGGCTCGTCGCCGAAAGGTGCACCGAGGGTGTCAACGGCCAAGTCCGTGTGCAGACTGGCTCCGCCCACCACCCGAACCAGCGATAGCACCGCTCCTGGGTTGCGCTGTGTATGTTCAGCCGTGTCAGCGCTGAGCTGCATCAACGCCAGAACGCCAGGGCGCAGGCTCCGAGAGAACTCCCTGCCCATCCGGCAAGGTCACCCGGACCTGAGGCGGGGTCGACTCGGCAGAGGACATGTCGTCACCGCACGGGACGCCGCTTGCGACGCCCCGCCGCTGGTACAGACGCGATGATGGACGTCAGCACCGAGGCGGGGAGCAGCGCATGGGAACCAAGCACCTCGCCCGACTGCAGTTCGAGGAGGACGGCGGTCGTGCTTGGGCAACCAGGCGACCGAATCAGGTGCCGCATCGGTATCGCGTCAGCCTGTCTCTGGCATGGCCAAGCTCCTCCGTGACCGTCGCGGGTCGTGCAGGAAACCCTTCCTGCACGTGGCAGGGTTGCTATGGAAACGCTATGAAGGGACCGAATGTCCCGTCAATCCCGCATGACCAGGCTCCCGACATCGCGGCGCGGGGGCGTGCCAGCGCAACAGCATGCCCGACGTCACGAACAACCGCCGACGACCCACCAGCAACACCGCTCAACGTGGAAGTCAGCGCGGCCGCAATATTGACTCATAGTGAACAATTGCCTACCGTGAGTGTTTGACGTGGCGTAAAGCTCTTTCGAGGGGTGAAGCTCATGCTCAGACGAGTCGAATCCGACCGGTGGCAAGAATCACTCGATGTCAATCCCCTTTACAACGGGCTGGTGCCGGAAGGCGGCGTACCCCGGTTCAAGATGCCGGCCAGCCCGATGAATCCCACAGCGGCCCAGGCGCTCATCCGCGACGAACTCCTGCTCGACGGCAACGCCCGGCTCAACCTGGCCACCTTCTGCACGACCTGGATGGAGCCCCAGGCCCGCGAACTCATCGCCGAAACCCTCGACCGCAACCTCGTCGACCATGACCAGTACCCGCAGACGGCCGACATCGAGGCGCGCTGCGTCAACATGCTCGATCACCTGTGGGGCGACCCGAACGGCGCCAGCGTCGGCTGTTCCACAGGCGGCTCCAGCGAGGCGGCCATGCTCGGGGCGCTGGCGATGAAGTTCCAGTGGCGCGAGCGGCGCCGGGCGGCCGGGCTGTCCACCGCCAACCCCAACCTCGTGATGGGCACTGCCGTCCACACCTGCTGGCCGAAGTTCTGCCAGTACTGGGACGTGGAGCCGCGCTGGATACCGATCGAGGAGCCGGCCTTCACCTTGAACCCGGCCCGGCTCCGCGAGTTCTGTGACGAGAACACCATCGGGGTCATCGGTGTGCTCGGCTCCACGCAATGCGGCAAGTACGACCCGATCGAGCAGATGTCGGCCGAGCTGGACCGGCTGGAGGCCGAGCGCGGGCTGCGAATACCGCTGCACGTGGACGCGGCAGTGGGCGGCTTCATCACCCCGTTCCTGGAACCCGACAGGGTGTGGGATTTCCGGCTACCCCGGGTGCAGTCGATCAACACCTCGGGCCACAAGTTCGGCCTGGTCTACCCCGGCGTCGGCTGGATCGTCTGGCAGGAGCCGGACGCACTGCCGCAGGACCTGGTGCTCTCCTGCGACCTGCTCGGCGGCAACATCGACACCTTCACGCTCAACTTCTCCCGCTCCGGCGCCCCGGTCGTCGCGCAGTACTACAACTTCCTTCGGCTCGGCTTCGAGGGCTACCGGGCCGTCCAGCAGACCTGCCGGGACGTGGCGACCTACCTCGGTGAGGAGATCGCGAAACTCCCCGAGCTCTCGCTCATCGCCGACGGCTCGGAACTGCCGGTGCTCGCCGTGCGGACCGCCCCCGGCTACAACGGTTTCACCGTCTTCGACCTGGCCGCCCGGCTGAAGATGCACGGCTGGCAGGCCCCGACGTACTACCTGCCGCCTGGCCTGGAGCACATAGCCGTCATCCGCTTCGTCATCCGCAACGGCTTCAGCCAGGACATCGCCGCCAAACTGCTGGCGAACGTGCGCACCGAGGTCGAGTACCTGCGCGACAATCCGGTTCCGCGCCCTCGCCGCGGCGGCGACGAGGCGGCCGCCGAGCAGCCGGGTGTGCCGACGGGAGCATGAAGTCGATGAACGACTTCGCCGCGTCCATCACCTTCGACCAGCTCGGCAGTGACCCCTATCCGATCTTCGCCAGGCTCCGCCGCGAAGCGCCGGTCGTCCTGCTGCCGAAGCTCGACCTGTGGATGGTCACCCGCTGGGATGACGTGCGCCAGGTCCTCAGTGCCTACGAGTCGTACACCAGCGCCTTCCCCTCGCTGGCCACACAGATATTCGGGGAACGGTCCGTACTCAAGGTTGAGGGCGACGCCCACGCCGATCTGCGAGCCGCCGTTGACACGCGATTCGCCCACGAACGCATCGAACGGGCCACCACAGTCACCCGCGAGGCCGCACGACCGTACGCCACCAAGCTCAGTAGCCAGGACGACCTGATGTCCAGCTACTTCGAACCCGCCGCGAGCACCGCGCTCGCCCGTTTCATCGGCCTGCCGGACGTGGACGCCGACACGCTCATACGCTGGGCCCGCAACCTCAGCGCCGGAATGAGCAACTTCGCGGCGGACTCGGCCGTACACGAACAGGCGATGGCCGCCGCCACCGAGATCCGCCAGACGATCGAGCCATTCGCCCGGCAAACTACAGACCGGCCCGACAACTCAGTCCTGTCACAGCTGCTCCACAGCGGCTGCCCGGCCGACACCGTCCGATCCGCCGAGAACATCATGCCCACCTTCATCGAGATCCTCTCGGCGTTCCTGGAACCGGCGGCCGGCGCCGGGCTCACGCTGCTCGCGCTGCTCCAGCACCCCACGCAAATGCAGGCCATCCGCGATGACCCGCGTCTGATCCGCAAGGCCGTCCACGAAACGCTGCGCTGGCTGTCACCAAACGGCGCGCTCAGCCGCCGCGCGACCAAAGACGTGCTCCTCGCCGGACAGATCATCCCCGCCGGAGCAACCGTCATGGCGGCCATCGCCTCGGCAGGCCGGGACGAGAGCATCTTCACCGACCCAGACACCTTCGACATCAACCGAGACCCCTTCCCCAACCTGGGTCTCGGATACTCCCGCCACGCATGCCTCGCCGCCCCAGTCGTCGGTGCCATCATCGCGGCCCTGCTGGACGTGCTACTCGAGCAACACCCACGGCTCTCCCTGGACCCCGAACAGCCGCACAACCTGCGCGGCTGGAAATTCCGCGTGCTGACGAACCTGCATGTCCGCATCGGCGATCCGGCCGGGTGTGTCCAGTAAACCGTACAGTCCCGTCGCCGACCGCGGCAGGCTCCGTCCCGAGGTCTGGGAAGCCTGGCATGCCGCCGTCGGCATCATGTCTGAGGAGAACCCGTAACCCCAGTTCGACGAAAACGTCGTGACGCGGACGGATGCTACTCGTTGGCGCGAGTAAGGCTTGGCTACCAGCTACGCCGAAGGTGCAACTCAGGTAACGCGACCGAAGGAGTCGAGCGACGGTGAGCGTGGACCTCGAGCGCGAGCCCATTCATGACCTCGCCCGCCGGGTCATCCGGTTGGCCGAGGGAACTCAGCACGCCGCTCAAGTGCTCGAACGCCGTCTGGATGCGCTGGAACGCAGGCCAGGGAACTCCATCTGAAGCGGCTCGGCCAGGACCTCGAAGCGGCGTGGGACTGGGTGGAGGCATCCATCGACATCAAGAAGCCCCGCGAATACGACCAAGCCGTCGAACTCCTGCGCGGCCTTCACGCCCTGGCCATCCGCGACGAGCATGCCGGCACCTTCGCCCAGCGCCTCACCCACCTCCGGGAACGACACCAGGGCAAGCCCAGCCTCATCAAGCGACTCAACGACGCGGGCCTCACGGCCGAGTGACCGACGATTTCCAGGCCTGCGAATCAGCGATCCGAGCCACCGAGACACCACCGAGAAGTTCACCTCCCGCCCGAGCGGGTTGTTCTGGCGGCGAGCGCGTCCGGGGTCGCCTCGACGCCGGTGGCGGTGTTGAGCGTGCCGGCGGCGAACTCGTGCAGCTCTCCCTGGCGCAGGTATGCCAGTGCGGCTCCGGGGACCTCGTGCTCGGCGATCAGCTCAGCAAGGTGAAACGGCACAACCTATGTAAACCAGTGAGTACCAGGAGAAACCAGGCGAACGGCGATATTCTGCGCCCGCCGAATGGAACGGGCATCCGGAAAAGTGTTATGGGGTCGCCCCCAGCCAGTCTCCTCGGGACGAGAGATCGTCTCGCGAAAGGACTCACATGGTTCTCCACACCAGCCGACGGAGCCTGCTGAAGGCCGCGGCCGGGATCGCGGTGCTGCCGGCGCTGCCCTCCGTGGCGCGGGCGTCGTCGGCGGCGGCGGCGTTCAAGCACCCGGGGCTGCTGCACACCCAGGCGGACTTCGACCGGATCGCGGCTGCGGTGCAGGCGGGAGCGCAGCCGTACAAGAGCGGGTGGGACAAGCTCGTCGCCAACGGGCACTCCAAGAGCACGTGGAAGGCGCGCCCGCTGGAGACGGTGGTGCGTGGCGGGACCGGGCAGAACTACTGGCAGTTCTACAACGACGTGCACGCCGCCTACCAGAACGCGCTGCGCTGGAGGATCTCCGGCGAGAAGGCGCACGGCGACGCCGCCCGGGACATCCTGAACGCCTGGTCGGGCATGTTGAAGGCGATCAACGGCAGCTCCGACCGGTTCCTGGCGGCGGGCATCTACGGCTACCAGGTCGCCAACGCCGCCGAGCTCATGCGCGGCTACCCGGGCTTCGACGTCGAGCGGTTCCAGAAGATGCTGCTGACCGTCTTCTACCCGGTGAACGACCGCTTCCTGCGTGAACACAACGGTGCCTGCATCACCCACTACTGGGCCAACTGGGACCTGTGCAACATGGCCTCGGTCATGGCGATCGGGCTGTTCTGCGACGACCAGGCCAAGTTCGAGCGGGCCGTCGACTACTTCAAGAACGGCAAGGGCAACGGGTCCATCATGAACGCCATCCCGTTCCTCCACCCGGGCGGTCTCGCCCAGTGGCAGGAGAGCGGGCGCGACCAGGCGCACACCGTGATGGGGATCGGCCTGATCGGCACCATCGCGGAAATGGCCTGGAACCAGGGCGTCGACCTGTACGGCTACGCCGACAACCGGATCATGAAGGCGGCCGAGTACGCCGCCAAGTACAACCTGGGCCAGGACGTGCCGTTCACCACGTACAAGTGGGGCCACGGCCAGAACTGCGCCCCCCAGGAGCAGGCGGTCATCTCGAGCGCGGCGCGCGGCCAGGACCGTCCCGTGTGGGAGCTGCTCTACAACCACTACGCCAACCGGCGCGGGCTGGCGTTGCCGTACACGAAGGCGTACGCCGAGCGGGTGCGGGCCGAGGGCGGTGGCGGCGACTACGGGCCGAACAGCGGCGGGTTCGACCAGCTCGGCTTCGGGACCCTGCTGTTCACCCGCGCGGCCGCCGCCTCCGGCGGTGGCGGCGCGCTGCCGACCGGGGTGACGCGCACCCTCCAGTCGATCAACTTCCCGAAGGAAGGGATCGCCGCCTCGGGTGCTCTCGGCGTGCTCGGGGAGGCGGCACCGCTGCGGATCGTGCCCGGCCTGGCCGACGCCAAGGGCTACTCGTTCATGGACGGGGACGGCCGCTACCTGCGGCACAAAAATTACCGGCTGCGGTTCGACGCCGACAACGACACCGAGCTGTTCGAGCGGGACGCGACCTTCCTCGCCCGGCCGGCCTCGGGCGCGGGGACAGTGCGGCTGGAGTCGCTCAACTATCCCGGCCGGTTCATCCGCCACCGCCACCACCAGCTGTGGCTCGACAAGGACCAGGACACCTCCGCCTTCCGAGCCGACAGCACCTTCAAACCAGCCACTTCCTGATCACCTGCGCATCCTCGCGCACGACGATTCATCCCCCTGGAAGGAAGCACGTCTGTTCAGCGGAACCTTGAAAAGGCCCGCCCTGCTCGGCGCCATGCTGCTGGCGGCCTCCGCCAGCAGCTGCCGACGCGGGGGGTGACAGGGACCGGCATCCGTGACGTGATCGAGTACGCGGGCGCGCCGCAGGGGTCATTCCAGCACTACTTCCCGGCGGCGACAACCTGGCGGTGCCGTTCGAGATGACCGTGCTCGGTCTGCAGGTCACCGTCACCGGGATTGACTTCCTGGTGGGCAGTGGCATCGTGGCGCTCTGCCGCCATGGCGGCGTCACTCAGGAATACGATCGCGCCGTCGCGTCTTGCACAGCGCGAGCGCCCCGACGACGAGCAAGGCGAGCACGACGACGATCCAGCCGGTGCCAAGCCCTGCCAGCCAGCCGGCGATGGTGGCTTGTACGGCTGTCGCGGTGCTCACGATCGGGTCGTCGGCGTCGGCTCCGGCGAAGACGCGCAGCTCGTACCAGCCGTAGTAGACGACGTACAGGCCGGCGAGGGTGAGCAGGCCGCCGCTGGCTCTGGACACGTACGGCAGTAGGCGTCGCAGTCTGGCGACCACGGCGGCGCGGGCGAACGCCACCGCCAGCGACAGTACGGCGATGACCAGGCCCATGCCGAGCGCGTAGGTCGCGAAGGCTGCCACGCCGCCGAGCAGCCCGCCGCCGGACAGAGAGGCCGAGGTGACCGCGAGGAACGGGCCGACCGTGCAGGACAGGGAGGCCAGCGCATACGACAGCCCGTAACCGTACAGGGACAGGGGTGAGGTGGTGGGGCGGCCGGTGGCCGGCCCCGGCAGGCGCAGCAGCAGTTCGCGACCGGACAACAACCAGACACCCAGGCCGACCAGGACCACCCCGATACCCAGGCTGGCCCACGGCAGATAGCCGCCCACCGACACCGCCAGCGCGGTGACCGCGAGCCCGAACAGGCCGAAAACCGTGACGAATCCGGCGGTCATAGCCACCGAAAGCATCAGCGCCCGTCCGATGGGCCCGCGGCGTGTGGTCTCCTCGTCGTTGATCAACAGGGTGAGGTAGGCGGGCAGCATGGCGAAGCCGCACGGGTTGAACGCGGCCACGGTGCCGGCCGTGAGTGCCAGGGCGAGCGGCAGATCGCTCATGCACGCTCCTGCGGGATGGATGAGGACATGGGAAAGTTACCGAACGAGGAGCTCGCGGAGGTGCTCGTCCAGCTTGTCCCGACTGAGCGGACCCGAGGCAATCGCGGTGGAGCCGTCCGGTTTCATGAACACGAACGTGGACTGCTGGCTGACACCCAGCTTCGTCCAGACCACCCCCTTGGCGTCTGACAGGTGCACGAGGTTGCCGGTGCCGGTGCGCTGGACGAATTCCTTCATCGCCGTCTCGGTGTCCAACCCCGCGACCCCGACGAACGCGACCTCGCTGTATTTGCCGGCCACGGCCTTCACTGCGGGCGCTTCGGAAAGGCACTTGGGACACCACGGCGCCCAGAACCAGAAAACCACCGGCCTTCCCGCCAGGCTCGCCCCCTGAAAGGCCTCACCGTCCAGCGTCCGGGCGGAGAACTCCAGCGCGGCGGGCGCAGAAGCCTTGCCTGCCGCTTCCGCTTCCTGGGACGCAGTCGGTAAGGGCGTCACGGAGGCCGCCGGGGACGCCGTCAGCGTGGAGGTCGCAGTGGAGGTCGCAGTGGAGGTCGCCGAGGCCGACGCGGTGCCACTCGCCGCCTCGCCCTGCCATGCGCCGCCGCACCCGGCCGCCAGCAGGGCAACTGCCGCCATCGCGGCCGCCGTTCGTACTGGGAACATGCCGTCCACCCTAGAAGCGCTGCTCTGCGTCACTTCTTACAAGCCGATGACGGCGACAGCCAGACCGGCACGACACGAGCCACACGCTGGTGCGACGCTCTCCCGGACACGCTGACGCGGCTGCCCTCAAGCACCGCCGAGCTGCTGGAAGGCACCGCGCTCGCTGAACGTTCGTGCCGCCGGCCTTCATGCCGATCCACGTCTGGGGCTGAATCGAGCGCACATCACTAGCGGATACCGGGCCATCCGGCAAGAGCCCTCATTTCGGTTCGGCGAGCCGTAACGAGCCGTAAACGTCCGTAAGAAACCCGCAATCTCCCCAGGACGAGGCCCATGGCACGATCTGGATGCGCTCGCTGGCGCAGTGCGTGATCGGTCTCGGTTCACAAGCGGAGAGGACAGTACATGCGCCGCTACATCACAGAGTTCATCGGCACCTTTTTCCTGGTTCTTACGATCGGCGCCACGGTCTTGACGAAGACGCCCCTGGCGCCCGTGGCCGTCGGCGCGATCCTGATGGTCATGGTGTACGCCGGAGGACACATCTCCGGCGCCCACTACAACCCAGCCGTGACCTTGGCCGTGCTGCTCCGCGGCCGGATCAGTCTGGCCGACGCCGTCCCGTACTGGATCGCTCAGCTGGCCGGAGGCGTCATCGCCGCGCTCACCGCTTCCTACCTCGTCAATCCCGGCAGCGTGCCACCGCTGTCACCCTCAGGCCGAGGGCTGGGGGTCGCGCTGCTGGCCGAGGCGCTGTTCACGTTCGCGCTCGCGTACGTGGTGCTGAACGCGGCCACCAGCAGGGACCACCCGAGCAACAGTTTCTACGGCCTGGCCATCGGATTCACCGTAGCGGCCGGCGCGTTCGCGGTCGGCGGTATCTCTGGCGGGGTCTTCAACCCGGCCGTCGCCGTCGGCGCCGCCTCCATAGGACTGTTCGCCTGGTCCAAGATCTGGATCTGGCTCCTGGCCGACCTGGCGGGCGGTGCCCTCGCCGGGGTGGCCTTCCTCGCGCTCAACCCCAAGGAACGTGCCCCGCTGGAAACCTCCGCAACCTGACCGCCTGGAGCCGACATGATCAGTGCGCGCGAAGTCGTCGAGCGAGCGGGCATCGATGTGACCATCCTGATCGACCGGCTCACCTCCGCTGCCACGGCGGAGCTGAGCGCCGTCTACCGCTACACGATCCTGACCGTTCATCCGCTCGGTTTCGCCGATGAGGGACTACACCAGATCCTCAAAGACATCCGCGATGAGGATCGCCGCCATTTCGACGCGCTCGTCAGCCGCATCCACGAACTGGACGGCAGGCTTCCCGAGGACATCCGGCAGTTCCTGGAAGGTGGGCCTGCACGGCCGGAGGACAGCTCTGCCGACGCGGAGGATCCGGTCACGGCGCTCGTCGAAGAGGTACGACGCGCCGTCCACCCTTATGGCGGCCTGTGCGACCTCACCGTAAGCAGAGATCAACGCACCTATCTCCTGGCCCGGGCGATCCACAACGAGAAGATCGAACACGTGGCGTGGCTGGAAGAGTTCCAGGGCACAGGACCGCCTGGGCGCTTCCACCGCGGCTTCCGCGGCCGCTCCCCCTTCCTCGCCCGTCTGCCCGCCGCTCCCGAGGGGACCGAACCACCCGTGTGACCCCGCCTCCTGATGATCTCTATCAGGTTCGTCTGGAGCGTCGCGAAGTGCTGTATGGACTCGCCGCTGGTCCTTGAGCGGGACGTGGGAGAAGTGTGCGATGGAGCCCGACCGTGCTTGGCGCATAACGCGGGGAGGCTCAGTCCGGGCGATGTAGCAGGACTGCGGTGAACTGCTGGGTGCTGCCCCAGGGGTCACCTGGTCTTCGCCGCTGGTGGCGATCATCTCGTAGTTCGGGGCGCAGGCACCGCTCGATCAAGGCGAAGTAGTCGGCATGTTCGTCAGGCTCGATGAGGAGACGGTAGACGCACGGCCGTGCCAGAGCGTGTATTGGCGGTTCGGATGCAGTCGAGGACGTCGGCCGGCTGGAAGATCACATGCTTCCGGGGGCCAGGTGGGAGCGGACGGTGTCGAGCACTGTCGTGGACAGGTCGACGGCGGTCATGTCCCGGTACTTGCGATCGACGAGGGTGGACCAGCCGACGCCGACCTGCTGGAGATGAGCGAGGAGACCTGGGACGACGTGTTCGCGGTGAACCCGCACGGGGCCTCCACCGGCGCGCGAGACGGCCCACCGCATGGCCGCGAGCTCGGACGGTGGCAGGGGCCGCGTCCAGCTCACGGCACGAAACCGGGTTTCCGAACGGGACAGGATGCCGAATGTCAACTGATTCACAGAATGATCGTCTGCGCGCTACTCTGCCTCCGGCCTAACTTGACCTGCTCCTCGCCCTGAAGGGACGGGGATTCCCGTGCCGCTATGCGGCAGCTCGTGCCACTTGCGCGGCCCGTGCTGTGGAACGGGGTGCTTGACGTTTCGCGGACCCGGGTGGGTCTCCACGCCCCTCAGCCGCGCTGACGCGACTCAGCCGCGTTCGCGCATCGTGAGGAAGCAGACGGCAGCCGCCACCGTCAGGACCGGAACTCCAACGAGGATCGGCGCTCTCAACCCCCACTCAGCCGCAAGCAGGCCACCGAGGAGGGCTCCCAGCGGAGACGCGCTCATCACCGCGGTCATCGCCGCGCTGCTCACTCGACCCAGCATCTCGGCTGGAGTGAGCCGCTGACGAGTAGTACGGGCCACGACGGCCCACACGCCGAACGCAGCACTGGTGATGACCAGACCCGCGGCCACCACCACGGCAGAAGCGGTAAGGCCGATCATCAGTTGCCCGATCGCGGCGCAACCGAGGCACCCGGCCAGAGCTCCCGCGGGTCCGATCATTCGCGTGACCCGTGTCGCGAAGAACCCTCCGGCGAGCCCGCCAACGGCGCCGATGCCCAGCAACACGCCATAGCCCCAAGCCGGTAGACCGAGGACCTGAGGCACGTAGAGCACGAGCACGGCGAACCAGGCACTGTCCATCGCCGCGAACACGGCGCCCAAGCCCACGATCATTCGCAGGCGAGGATGTTTGATCAGCCACCGCAGACCGGCGCGAGTATCGCTCCAGATCTGGCCCTTGCTGCTGTACGAACCGGCTTTCGAAGTAAAAACGTCAGGCAGGCTGAAGATCAGAGCGGCCGCCAAAGCCAGTGCTCCGCCATTGACCGCGAACGGGAGCACCAGCGCTACGCCGAAGAGATATCCGCCGATCGGCGGCCCTACCAATTCGTTCCCCGCGACCTCAGCGTTGACCAGCCCACCGTTGGCCCGATCGAGATCGGCGTCTTTCACCAGAGGCGGAAGGAGGGTGGCCGTTGCGGTGTCGCGCAGTGTCTCGCCCACACCACAGACGAACGCCACCACGTAAAGCAGCGCGATCCCGGCAACATGCAGAGAGACCGAAACGACCAGGACGGCCAGCATCGACACCCGAACCACATCGACGGCCGCGGCAAGGCGACGCTGGTCGAATCGATCAACGATCGCCCCGGCGAACAGCCCGAACAACAGCCACGGGCTCTGTCCGGCGATGGCGACACCAGCCACCGCAACGGGATCAGAGGTGATGGCGGCTGCCAACAACGGCAAGGCAGCCATCCGAATCCCATCGCCCAAATTGGACAGCGCCGTTGCCAGCCATAACCGGCGGTACGCCGGTCCTAATGACGCCGAAACCATCGGCTCCCTCTCCCCGCAATCTGATCATCTATGTGCAGGCAATCTGAGGCAGGCTTAGAAGATCAGATCACAATGGCGTTCGAGAGGTCTATCTTGATCCACTCTCGGCGAACAAGCTGAAGCAGCGCGCCCGCCTCCCCGGCCCCTCGTCGACGGCGCCTTCAGGAACACCCGGGCCAGACCATGAGACGCGGTCGTATGCCCCGATGCTCGTCGGCCGCACGCACGGTCAGCGCGTGCACGAGGTAGATGTCGCCCGGCAGCCCGGTCGCGCCCCCGCGACGGTCGCGGCTGTGGCGGGCCGGCACGGCCCCTTGGCGGCCGGGGCCGGGCCGGGGAGTCGACAGGCGCATGAGCCGGCGGCGTGCCGGACGGGTTCCCGTCAACCGGTGGGTGCCGCCTTGCTGCCGAGTGCGCGCTCGTCGTGGCGGGCCGCCCTTTCACGGCGGACCTGTTCGCTTCGGCGTGTCGCCTCGGCGCGGAGGGCTCGCTGGTTGCGGTGGGCCGCCATGACGACCAGGGCTGCCAGCAGCGCGGTCATGACGGCCGCCACCGCGAATGCGGTCCACGTGGCCGCGTCGGGGTGGATCAACGACTGGCCGCGCAGAGCCTGCCAGGCGGTGATGGCGAACAGGGCGCTGTAGCCGAAGATGACGACTCCGGCCAGTTGGGCGCGTACGCGTTCACGGCGCAGCCAGCCGATCCGGCCCCCAAGAAAGGTGAGAACCAGCACCGTGAGCACGAACAGCTGGATGGAGTGCAGGCTGATGAAGTGCGGAACGCGCAGGTCGCCGCCTGTGGTGCTCCAGTTTGTGATCGGCATGCCGCTGCCGTCCAGTGTCCCGACGCCGTGTCCGCCGACCAGCGGAACCGAGTTGCCATAGGCGTCCTCGACCGTGCGGGGTCCGGCCGATTGTGCCGACCCGGTGATGAAGGACGCCAGCGCCATACCGAGGACGGCCAGCCCGAGCCCGGCACGCAAGGACCAGGTGAATGCCGCGTTACCGATGCGCTGGAACAGCAGCATGACAGCCACGACGAGGCTCGCCCCGAACAGGCCGAACACGCCGGTCTGGAAGATCCGCTGCCCGATCTGGTCGAACATGTCGGTGCTGGCGTTGAAGTGGCTGTAGGTGCCGCGGGCGGCCTGCACGGCGATGAACCCGACGTCGATCAGCCCGGCGACGGCGAAGAGCGTTCCGACGGCCCACATCGTGCGCCGTGCCCGGCTCAGTTGCGGTATGAGCCAGGCGAGCGTCGCGCCGTACATGACGAACGACACCCCGAACTTCAGCGGCTTGGCCCACACCGACGCGTGCATGAGCTCACGACCGTCGACGAAGAGGCCGACGCCCGCGACGACGACGAGCGCGGACATGGCCGCCGTCATGATCATGAGCGGCTGGTGCCACGACCGTACGTCGATAGAAGAGAGGTTCAACTCGTCTCGCAACCGGTTCATGCCGCTTCCGATCCCGTACGGTCCCTGCCGTTGTGTGCGGCGGCGCGCATGAAGGGAGCGCCGTACGTTCCTTGCCTGGTTGTGCCGTACGCCCGTCGAGCGCGTGCGTACGATGTACTCATTGTCATGCGTACATCGTAGGCAGGCACCGGAAAGACATCGATATAAACCGTTCGATTGCGTACACAAAGTGCTCTAGTGTACTAGGAGGTGAACTAGTACACTCGGAGCTGGCATCGACCAGTTTTGAAGGAAATCGGAGGGCGCCGATGACCTCGGCCACACACCGTCCAGATCCGCCCTACCGGCGCATCGCCGCGGAGTTCCGTACTCGGATTCTGGCCGGCGACCTGCGGCCCGGCGATCGCGTGCCGTCCATCAGGCAGATCGCCCAGCGATGGGGTGTCGCGGTCGCCACCGCGACCAAGGTGGTGGCGGCTCTGCGCGAGGAGGGTCTGGTCGAGGCGAAGGTCGGCGCCGGTACGGTGGTCAGCGTCCGCGCAGGCCGGAACGAGGGGCCCTCGGCTCCCTCCGGGCCGCCGAAACCGCGGCAGGCCGGCGCCCCCAAGGGGTCGCTGAACCGCAGGTACGTCCTGCATGCCGCCATCGCGATCGCCGACGCCGAAGGGCTCGACGCCGTGTCCATGCGGCGGCTCGCGGCCGAGCTCGGGACGGGCCCGATGTCGCTGTATCGGCACGTGACCGGCAAGGACGAACTGGTGACGCAGATGGCCGACGAGGTGTTCGGCGAAACGGAGCTGCCCGACCCCGGGCCGGAGGGATGGCGGGCCAAGCTCGAGCTCGTCTCGCGCCGGCAGTGGGAGCTGTGCCGACGGCACTTCTGGCTACCCGAAGCCGTCTCCTTCACCCGCCCGTTGCTGGTGCCCAACATGATGGCCCACACCGAGTGGACCCTGCGCGCACTCGACGGGCTCGGGCTGCCCCCGCAGATCCGGATCCGTGAAGCGCTCACGCTGCCCGCGCTGGTCAGCACCGTGGCACTGTCCATGGCGCAGGAGGCCGAAGCCGCGCAGGAGACCGGTATGACGCACGACGGCTGGCGGCTGATCCAGCGCAATCGCGCCGACGAGCTCCTCAGCAGTGGACAATTTCCGCTGCTGGCCATGGTCCCCGAGGAGACGGTGGCGGACCTGGACGGGATGTTCGACTACATCTTGGCACGCCATCTCGATGGGTTCGCCGCCATGGTGGAACGGGGATTCGACTCGTCCTCGGTGACCGATTGACCGCCGAGAGTCCGTTCAACCTCGTACCGCAGGCCGGGGGTCGGTGGTCGGCGTCCGGCGGGTGGCGGTCAGGTAGGCGACCGCCGCCCCGAGGACCAGCAGCGCGGTCCAGACGTTGAAGCGGAGCCCGAGGACGACGGGGGCGGGGTCCATGCGCAGCCACTCGATCCAGGCGCGGCCGGTGGTGTAAGCGGCGGCGTACAGGGCGAACACCCGGCCACGGTCCAGCCGGAAGCGCCGCTCGGCCCAGAGGACGAGCCCGGCCACACCCAGGTCCCACAGCGACTCGTAGAGGAAGGCCGGATGGTAGGTGGCCGTGGATTCCATGCCCGGCGGTCGGTGGGCGGGGTCGATCTCCAGGGCCCAGGGCAGGGTGGTCGGCCTGCCGTACAACTCCTGGTTGAACCAGTTGCCCCAGCGGGCGATCACCTGCCCGAAGGCGATCCCGGGCGCGGCGGCGTCGGCGAAGTCGCGCAGCGGAATGCCGCGCCGGCGGCAGGCCAGCCACGCGCCCAGCGCGCCGCCGGCGACGGCGCCCCAGATGCTGATCCCGCCCTCCCAGATCGCGAAGGCGCGCAGGGGGTCCTTGCCCGGGCCGAAGTACTGCTGCCAGTCGGTGGCCACGTGGTAGATCCGCGCACCGATCATGCCCAACGGCACGGCCCAGGTGGCGATGTCCCCGACCGTGCCACGCTCGCCGCCGCGGGCGGTCCAGCGGCGCTGGGTGGCCCAGATGCCGACGGCGACGGCGAGCACCATGAGCAGGGAGTAGGCGCGGATGGGCAGCGGGCCGAGGTGCCAGACGGCTTGGGACGGGCTGGGGATGGCTGTCACACCGTCGAGTCTGGCTCCGGTACGGCCGCACGCACATCGAGCGGGACACCGATCGCCGGGTCAGTCGACTGGTTGATGCCGGAGCGGCGGATGGCTGATTATCGTCGGTGCTGTGGAGTCCTGGGAGCGGTCCCGACGCCGGTGGCAGCACGCCTTCTTCGCCTCGTGGCTGGTGCTGACCTCGGCCGGGCCGCTGATGGAGGTGGGGCAGGCCCTGCCGGTGGCGCTCGTGGCCGGGCTGGCCGCCTGGTATGCGGTGTGGTTCGTGCTGCGCACGCCTCCTGCGGGTGAGGTGCCCCTGCCGTACGTGGTCGGCGGCGGGCTGCTCTGGCTGGGGCTGTTCGCGATCGACTCGTCCTTCCTGGTGGTCGGCCTGAGCGTGCTCGTGCCGTACTGCATGGACGCCGTACGTGTCGGGCTGGTCGCGGTGCTGTCGTGCGCCGGGGCGTGGTTGTGGCACAGCTACCACGAAGGCGGGTCGATCACCTGGACCGAGATCGCCATCACCGCGCTGATCGCGATCAGCGCGGCCACCTCGGTCGGGTACTTCTACTCGGTGGCCCGGCAGAGCGCCGAGCGCAAGGAGCTGATCGACCAGTTACAGGCCGCCCAGGAGGCGCGGGCGGCGGCCGAACGGCAGGCGGGTGTGGCCGCCGAGCGGCAGCGGCTGGCTCGCGACATCCACGACAGCCTGACCCAGGGGTTCGCCAGCGTGGTGATGCTGCTGGAGGCGGCGCAGGAGCGGTTGCCGGACGACCGGCACCTGACCCAGGCGTTGCGGGCGGCCAGGGAGAATCTCGCAGAAAGCCGCCGCGTGGTGCGGGCGCTGCGGCCCGGCGAGCTCGACGACGGCGGCCTGCCGGAGGCGCTGCGGCGGTTGTCAGGCCGGCTGTCCGACGAGACCGGCATCGACGCGCACACCGTGATCACCGGGGCGCTGCGGCCCCTGGACGCGCACATCCAGGTGGAGCTGCTGCGGGTGGCGCAGGAGGCGGTCGCCAACGCTCGCCGCCACGCCCATGCCGAGCACGTCACCCTGACCCTGTCGTACATGGAGGACCTGATCGTGCTGGATGTCCATGACGACGGCGACGGCTTCGATCCCGAGCGGGCCGCCGCCGGCCACGGCCTGCTGATCATGCTTGAGCGGATGGAGCAGCTCGGCGGCACGCTCCTCGTGGAAAGCGCGTCCGGGGAGGGCACCACGATCGTGGCCAGCCTCCCGGTGGCGGCGCGATGACCGCGCCGGCCGCGATCCGGGTCCTGATCGCCGACGACCACCCGGTGGTACGTGACGGCATCCGGGCGATGCTCGGCACCCAGGACGATCTGGAGGTGGTCGGCGAGGCGGTCTCAGGCTCGGACGCGGTACGACTGGCGCGCGACCTGCGGCCGGATGTCACGCTGATGGACCTGCAGATGCCCGAGCTCGACGGCGCGACAGCGATCAGCCGGATCCGCGCGCACGACCCCGGCGCCAGGGTGATCGTCCTGACCACCTATGACACCGACAGCGACATCTCCCGTGCCATCGACGCAGGAGCGATCGGCTACCTGCTCAAGGACACCCGCCGTGAGCAGCTGTTCGACGCCATCAGGGCGGCGGCCCGAGGGGAGAGCGCCCTGTCGCCGGCGATCGCGACCCGGGTGTTGTCGTGGGCGCGCACGGACGCGCCCGGCGCCCTCAGCGGCCGGGAGATCGAGGTCCTGGGCGCGGTCGCCCAGGGGATGAGCAACAAGGCCATCGCCGCCCACCTGTGCATCAGCGAGGCCACGGTCAAGACGCACCTGCTGCACATCTTCGCCAAGCTCGACGTTGACGACCGCACCGCCGCCGTGACCGTGGCGGCCACGCGGGGGATCATCCGCCTCGGCGGCTAGGAGAGGCCTTCCGCGCTGCCTTCTTGGAGCGGTCGGGAACCGGGCCGCCCTCGTAAGCGGCCGCCTCAGGCAGCGGTGCGGCCGTCTTGGGCGGACGCGCCCATGTACAGCCTTGTAACCCGTTCTGAGCTGGCGTTTCTCGCCATCGGATCACCCGTCAAACGGCGCGTACGCCCGTACGGAGGAGCCCGTCGGACAGGCTGACAACACCGATCTTCTTGCGGACATGTGCGCAACCCGGAACGTTGAGTCCCGCCACACCGGAACCGCCGCCACCACCTGAACCAGGAGTAACGATGAAGCTGCCCGCACGCGCCGCCGCCCTCATGCCGGCCGTCCTGTTCACTTCGCTGATCGGAGTGTACGGGGCGTCGGCGGCACAGGCGGCCGACGCTGGGGCGCTTCCGAGCGTGAACATGGAAGCCACGGTCAAGGCGGCCCAGATCGACCCGCGGCGGCCCGACAGCACGCTGACGCCGGGTGCCAAGGCCAGCGTGCTCCTCGTTGAGCAGGCGCTGCGTGACCGAAACCTCCTCGACGCGAAGTGGGTGGACGGCTACTTCGGCACCACAACGGTCACCGCCTACACGAACTACCAGAAGTCGCTCGGCCTCACTGGTCTGGACGCCAACGGCCTGCCGACCAAGGCATCGCTCACCAAGCTCGGCACCGGCCGCTTCAAGGTCACGGACTCCATCGACCCGGGCGGCCGGGTGTCCACCGACGGTTTCGTCGTCAACAGCCGTACGCGAAGCATGCTGACAGAGGCCAAGCGGCTGCTCGGCCGCGACCTCAAGCTGGATCAGGGTTCGTACAACCCCGGTGGCGACCCCACGTCCGCGGGCACCCACGACGGCGGCGGCGTCGTCGACGTCTCGGTGCAGGGGATGACCTCCGCCACCCGCACCGCGGTCGTCCGCGCGTTGCGCCGTGTCGGCTTCGCCGCATGGCTGCGCAACCCTCAGCAGGACGACTGGCCGTGGCACATCCACGCCGCCGCCATCAACGACACAAGCCTCTCCGGTCAGGCCCAGCACCAGATCGGTGACTACTACCTCGGCCTGAACGGGCTCGCCGGCCGTGGCCCGGACGACGGCCCGAAGGTGACCATCCGCACCTGGGAGGAGTACCAGCGCCGCTGACTGATCCGAAACCCAGGCTCCGCAGACCATCCCGAATCCCAGATTTCGCAGACAGATTTCGCAGACAGAAGGAGAACAGCATGAGAACGGCAACCAGGATCCTCGCCGCGGCAACCACTGCGATGGCGCTCGGTGGGACGGTCCTCGCCACCGCATCGCCCGCCTCGGCGGCAAGCCGCGACGGCGTCTGCGATACCGGCGAGTTCTGCTACTACTTCAACAGCAACAACCAAGGATCCGTCTCCGACTTCACCGAATCGGTCGACGACTACGCCACCACGCAGCCCACCTGCTACGACTTCAAAGGCCCCGGCGAAGGCAAGGGCCAGTGCATCAAGAACGCCGCCGCCTCCGCCTGGAACCGCAGCAGCAAAACCGTCCGCGTCTACTTCAACAGCGGCCACACCGGCACCTACCAGGACTTCGCCCCAGGCGCCAAGGGCAACCTGAACGCCACGCTCAAGAACCAGAACGCCTCGCACGAGTTCGGCCCGGGGTCGTCGGGGTCGCGCACCAACATGTCGTACTCGCTCTACGCGACCAGCGGCGGCTCGATCACCTGTGGCTTCGACGGTTACAGCTCCACCCCCGGTCGGCACGAAGGCATCGACATCGCCCGCCGCGTGGGCTCGAGTGTGCACGCGCTGGTGGCGGGCACGGTCATCAACGTCGCACGCGGATCCACCGGCAGCGGGGGACTTTCCACGATCGCCATCTACAACTCCGCAGCGAACAAGACGGTGATCTACCTGCACTCCGCTCCTTCCTCCTCCTTGCGCGTGGGCCAGTCGGTCAGCCGCGGCCAGGTCATCGCCACCGAGTCGTGGCATGGAGTGTCGAGCAGCTCCGCCGCTCACACCCACGTCGAGATGCGCCCCGGACGGGTCACGCTTGCGGCCAAGAGCGTCGGCGACCCGCGCCTGGACAACCCGAACCCGACCTCGTTCTGGAACTCCCAGGGCTACAACGTCCGATAACGCTTCGCGGCCACTGACAGGAAGAGGAAGACGACTGTGCCTTTACGAACTGTCCGGCTGATCTCGCGGTTCGCCGCGGCGACCGCCGCGATGGCGCTCGGTGGGACGGTCCTCGCCACCGCATCGCCCGCCTCGGCGGCAAGCCGCGACGGCGTCTGCGATACCGGCGAGTTCTGCTACTACTTCAACAGCAACAACCAAGGATCCGTCTCCGACTTCACCGAATCGGTCGACGACTACGCCACCACGCAGCCCACCTGCTACGACTTCAAAGGCCCCGGCGAAGGCAAGGGCCAGTGCATCAAGAACGCCGCCGCCTCCGCCTGGAACCGCAGCAGCAAAACCGTCCGCGTCTACTTCAACAGCGGCCACACCGGCACCTACCAGGACTTCGCCCCAGGCGCCAAGGCCAACCTGAACCCCACGCTCAAGAACCAGAACGCCTCGCACGAGTTCCTGGGTTCCACATCGCCGACGCCGACGCCGACCGAGTGCAAGACCGACGGCACGGACACCAAGCTGCCCACGTCGATCCTCGTGTACCGGAAGGATCTCGATCGCGTGGAGCGGGTGGAGTTCAAGACCTACGTCAAGAACGTCCTGCCCAACGAGTGGGTGTCGAGCTGGCCGAGCGAGTCACTCAAGGCCGGTGCGATGGCCGTGAAGAACTTCGGCTGGTACTGGGCGCTGCACTCCAACCGCAAGACGTCAGACGGCCGGTGCTTCGATGTCTACGACCACACGTCGAGTCAGGTGTACGTGCCCGGCTCCGCGAAGGCGGTGACGAGCGCCGCGGTGGACGCGACGTGGGGCACCCGGCTGACTCGCAGCGGGAAGATCTTCCGGGCCCAGTACTGCTCCACGACGACGGCGTGCGGCAATTGGGTCGACGGGGACTGGATGTCGCAGTACGGCTCCCGCGACAAGGCGAGAGACGGCTGGAGCTACTCCAGAATCCTCAAGTACTACTACACGGGGATCGTTCTCAGCTCCTGACCCCCTGAGACCGTCCCACCCCGGTTCCCCGCCGTGCCACGCACGGCGGGGAACTATGGTGTTTCGACGATGATCTGGAAGTTGATCGGCCGGCTCCCCGGGAACGCGACCGCTCCCGAACCGTCCACCATCTTGAATCGCACGTAGCACAAGCCCGGTTTCCTGGGCGTGGTGATGATGGTCTGGATGTCGACCGTCTCGCCAGGTTGCGTGTCCTTGATCGGCACGTCGGAGATGGTCTGGCACTGATCAGCCTGCTGCGTGACGTCGAGGCGGCGCAGCGAATATCCCTTCCATGGCACGTTCCCGGCGTTCTTGAGCCGCCATACCTTGGTCATGGTCTGGCCGGGAGCGACGCGCGTGCAGTCGGTGAGCGTGACATCTTCAATGAACGCGGCCGCATCACCCTTGTGCAACGGCGGGGCCCAAGGTGGGTTGGTCGAACGCACGGGGCAGTCGGCTGGGGACGCCGCGGCAATCGATGGGCTGCCGGTCGGGTTCAGGCTGTGCCCCTCGGGCCCGGAGCCGCGATTGACGGCGACCACGACGAGGACCGCCGCCCCCATGATCACAGCCGCTGCCGCGAACGCGGCCGGGGGGACCAGCCGTGATCGCCCTCTGCTCCCCGGCTCAGGAAGCAGAGGCTGCTGCAGGTCGCCCGCGAATTCGTCGGACAGTGGCGGCGAAGTGGGCACCGCCGCCGAGGTCTCGCCGGCCGACCAGGGCGCTTGTGACTCGAGGGTGAGGCGCACGGTACGAAGCTCCACGGCGCCTGTGGCGGAGGCTGCGAGTTCACCGGACGAGGGGGCCACCGAGGTGTCCACGCGCATTGAGGGATTTCCAGCGCTCGCCGATCTGACCGCCCTGTTGGCTCTTTCCCAGAGTTCGCGATACGCGGCCGGATCCGCGTCGCACGCCTTGACGAACTCGACGGTGGTCTCCCAACTCGGGAGCCGGTTACCCTTCGTGGCTTCGTGCAACGTCGTGTGAGAAATCGCCCCCGAACGGCCGGACATCTCTCGGAAAGGTGGATTACCGACCGCGTTGCGCAGTTCTCGCAGGGTAGTCGCGAAATCCTCGATTATCTCCGCCCGTGCACGCCTGTCGTCCACCGTGTGAAGGTAACAGCACCCACGGTCTTCACTCAAGCGGAACCGGAATCTGCGCGAAGCCAGGCGGATGAGCGGGCAAAAAGCCATACGGGCCCATCCCCGCTGCCACTGAAAGCGGCCGCTTACCAGGCCGAACAGGCCTTTGTCCGGGCCGAACGCGACGACGGAGACCCGATAATGATGGACATAGGCGATTACGCCCAGGAGTCGGGGCGCTACAAAAACGAGACACGTCGGCAGAGCGATACATTTGAATACGGTGCGCAAGCAGCCCGAATTGCCAGAACTGTTGTTGTGGGTCGCCATGCGCCACACTTGTGTCGTGTCAGATCGGGCCCCACGTTCGCTCGCGACGCCGCGACCGCCGCCTATTACGAGCGGCTCGCGTGACGTGGTCAAATCCGTCACGATAAAGCTGCGCCGGGTTCCTGTCAGGCTCCGGCGGCGTCGAGGCGGGCGAGCTGCTCCCCGGTGAGCGTGACGTCGAGCGCCGGCAGCGCCGCCTCGTACTGCTGGAGCGTGCGCGGCCCGATCAGCGGCACGATCGCCGGCGACGTCTGGTGCAGCAGCCAGGCGAGGACCAGCGCGTTCGGGGTGACGCCGGTCTCGGCGGCCACCTCGGCGGCAACGGCGAGTCGGGCCTCGGCGTCCGGGCCCTGGTAAGGGTCCATCGCCCCGTGACCCGCGCGCTTGGCGGGGTCGTCGTAGATGCCCTTGAGGATCGGCGAATAGGCGACCAGGGTCAGGTCGTCGTGCGCCTGCAGGTAGTCGAGCTGCTCGTCGTCCACGATGGACGCGTGCCGGAGCCCGGCCCGGCGCCGCAGGTAGGAGTGCTGCTGCTGGAGCGCCACCGGCGCCGGCCAGCCGTGCTGGGCGCACAGTTGGCGGATCCGCTCCAGCCGCCAGGTCCGTACATTTGACCAGCCGATGTAGCGGGCCTTCCCCGCCTGGACGATGCCGGCCAGCGCCTCCAGCGTCTCCTCCAAGGGCGTGGCGCGGTCGTCGACGTGCACGTAGTACAGGTCGACATGGTCGGTGCCGAGCCGGCGCAGGCTGCCGTCGATGGCCTCCCGCAAGGTCTTCGCCCCGGCCCCGACGAACGTCCGGTAGGCGGCGTCCCAGTCAGGCCGGCCGTCGGACCAGACCGCGTCCAGGTCGCGTACCACGGCGCTGCCCTTGGTCGCGAGGAACACCTCATCGCGCCGGCCGTTCCTGGCCAGCCAGCGGCCCAGCAACTCCTCGCTCTCGCCGCCGTGGCTTCCCCGGCTCTCCCACCAGCAGTAGCAGTCGGCGGTGTCCAGGAAATTGCCTCCGGCCTCGTGGTACCGGTCGAGGATCGTGACGGCTTCGTCCTCCGGCGTCACCGTTCCCATGATCATGCACCCCAGGGCGAGCTGGCTGACCTGCTCGCCCGTACGGCCAAGCTGCACAGTTCTCATGTGATGTGCTCCCTTCTCGGTGCCGCCGACGCTAGGAGGTCGAGCGCGCTCCAGGTCAAGGGCCTACTGGTGGCTGCTCCTGTGACGTCCAGCACGCGGACGTATACGTACAAGAGCTATTGTGCAATGGCTCTTGTACGTATACGCTCCTCGCCATGCCCGACGACCAATCTGGGATCCTCGACTCGCGGGTCCTGGCAGCCATGGCGCACCCGGTGCGCCGCCGCCTCCTCGACCTGCTGAAACTCGACGGCCCCGCCACCGCCAGCACCCTGTCGGAACAGACCGGGGAAGCCGTCGGCAACGTCAGCCACCACCTGCGCGCCCTGGCAGCCGCCGGGCTGATCGAGGAGGCGCCGGAGCTGGCCCGCGACCGGCGCGAGCGCTGGTGGCGTCGGACCACCCCCACGCTCTGCTGGTCCTCCGCCGATTTCGCCGGCGACGCCGCAGGGGAAGCGGTGGCTCGGGCCGTCGAATCGCTCAACCTGGAGCGGCAGACCGGCCACGTGCGCCGCTGGGCGGACCAGCCCCAGTCCGAGCAGGAACGCTGGCCGCTCGGGCCGTTCTCCACCGAGGCCTGGATCCGCGTCACCGACGAAGAGCTGGCCGAATACGCCGCCGAGATCAAAGCCGTGATGAACAAGTGGGCAGAGCGCGAGCTGCCCGACGACGGCCGGGAACGCGCCACCGTCTTCACCTTCGCCCGCGCGGTGCCGGGCCGACCTTGACGATCATCGAGGGGACCCGTTCAGGGCTGCTGCGCCGGCGTGACTTCCGGCTGCTGTGGATCGGGGAGAGCATCAGCAGCCTGGGCAGCTCCGTCACCGGCGTCGCGCTGCCCCTGGTCGCGGTGACCGTGCTGGACACGCCGCCGTTCGCGGTCGGCGTGCTGGCGGCGGCCGCCTGGCTGCCCTGGCTGCTCATCGGCCTGCCCGCTGGTGTCTGGGTGGACCGCCTCCCCCGCCGCCCCGTGATGCTGGTGGCCGACTGCGTGTCGATGGCGGCCTTCCTCAGCGTCCCGATCGCCGCCGCTCTCGGCCGGCTGACGATCGGCCAGCTGATCGCGGTCGCGCTGGTCGCGGGGACCGCCAAGGTGTTCTTCGCCACCGCCTATCGCGCCTACCTGCCGTTCCTGGTGGACGGGCCCGACCTGCTGGAGGCCAACGCCAAACTCCAGGGCAGCGAGCAGGTGGCGAACCTGGCCGGGCCGGGTCTGGCCGGGCTGCTCGCCCAGCTCTTCTCGGCTGTCGGCAGCCTGGTCGCCGACGCCGCCAGCTTCGCCGTCTCGGCCATCTGCCTTGCCCGCATCGAACGCCGCGAAGCCCACACCCCCAAGCCCCGCCGGCGTCTCCGCGCCGAGATCCGCGACGGCATTCTCCTGGTCGCCCGCGATCCGTTGCTTCGCGGCAACACGTTGTACGGCTGCGCGGCCAACTTGGCGCTGACCGGCTACACGTCGTTGACCGTGCTGTTCCTGGTGGACGACGTCGGGATCGGCGCCGGCGAGACCGGCCTGCTGATCGCGGCCACCGGGCTGGGCGGCATCGTCGGCGCCATGGTCGCGCGGCCGATGGCGGCACGGTTCGGCAGCGCGCGGGCCGTTCTGCTCCGGTGACCTCCAGCGTGCAGCTGGTCAACTTCGGCGCGATGCCGCTCGGGGGCGTCCTGGCCGGCGCGCTGGCCGATGCGTTCACCGTCCGCACGGCGTTGTGGGTGATGCTGATCGGGTTCGCGCTGAGCGGCCTGATCCTCCTCGCCGGTCCTCTGCGCCGCCTGCGTGATCTGCCGTCCGGCCGGTTGGACACCCGCCTGTGACCCATGCCGGCTCTCCGCATTCCCTGAGTCAAGAGAGGACCCCCTATGAGGTACCGCACGATCGGCAGTGATCCGAAGACCCGCCGTGATGTCAGCGTGCTGAGCCTTGGCGCGATGCTGTTCGGCACCGCCGTCGACGAGACGACGTCGTTCGCCATCCTCGACCGGTTCGTCGAGGCCGGCGGCACCTTCATCGACACCGCCAACAACTACGCGTACTGGGTCAACGGCACTCAGGGCGGAGAGAGCGAGGCGCTGCTCGGACGCTGGCGCCGCAGCCGCGGCGTTGCGGATGAGATCGTCATCGCCACCAAACTCGGAGGGCGGCCCAACGCTCCGGCGACCACCCTCACCCACGACCTCGAGGGCTTGTCCGCCCAAGTGATCCGGGAGTCTTCGGAGCGGAGCAGGGAACGGCTCGGCGTGGACAAGCTGGACCTCCTGTACGCACACGTCTACGTCGAAGGTTCCAGCGTGCCGCTGGAAGAGACCGTCGAGGCTTTCGCAGGTCTGGTCGAGGAAGGCACTGTGGGTCTCCTCGGGGCGAGCAACCACTGGGCCTGGCGGCTCGAGCGGGCCCGGAGCCTGGCGGCCGTGGCAGGGCTGCCCGGCTATGAGGTCCTGCAGTATCACCACACCTACCTACGTCCGCGTACCGATCTGCCGACCCTGCGGTCCGAGGACGGCAACCTCGGCGTGGTCAGCGGAAACCTGCTCAGCTACCTGAGGGCCGAGCCCGGACTCACGCTGGTCGCGTACTCCCCCTTGCTGGGCGGCGGTTACGTCCGCCAGGACAAGCCGCTCGGCGCGGCGTTCGACCACGCGGGCACGCCCGTGCGTCTGGCCGCGCTGCGGGAGGTGGCGCAGGAGACCGGAGCGACCGTCAACCAGGTGGTGCTGGCCTGGCTCATGGGCGGCGCGATCCCGGTGATCCCGCTGGTCGGCGCCTCCTCGGTGGAGCAACTGAACGAGAGCCTGGCAGCCGTGGACCTGGAGCTGACCGCGGAACAGCGGGCGAAGCTGGACGCTGCGCATTGAGCAAGCAGCACCCGAGGTGATCGCCTCGAGGCCGGCGAAGACGAACCGTGCCTTGGCGCGGTGGGCTTCCGGAAGCAGAACGTCCGGAATGGACTCTACGGTGGCGCCATGACCAACAGCGATTACTGGTGGGAGCCGCCCCTCGCCGGCACCGAGGCCGAGCACCTCATCGGTGCACTCGACCGCCTGCGCACGACGTTCCGCTGGAAGACCGACGACCTCGACGCGGCCGGGCTGCGGACCCGCATCGGCGCCTCCTCGCTGACGCTCGGCGGCCTGCTCAAGCACCTCGCGCGCGCCGAGGATCAGATGTTCAGCACCAAACTCAGCGGCGCGCCGATGGGCGCACCGTGGGACACCGCGGACTGGTCCGCCGACCCCGACTGGGACTTCAACTCGGCCGCCGAGGACGCCCCCGAGGACCTTTACGCGCTCTGGGACGCCACCGTGGAGCGGTCGCGGGCGAGGCTCGACGCGGCGCTGGCCGCCGGCGGACTCGACCAGCTCGTCCACCTCACCTACGCCGACGGGCGCCGTTTCAGCCTGCGCCGGCTGCTCTGCGACCTGATCGAGGAGTACGGGCGCCACACCGGCCATGCCGACCTGCTCCGCGAGGCCGTGGACGGGGTCGCCGGCGAGGACCCACCGCCTGGATGGCACGCGAAGTCCAACCGGCCATGAAACGGCCTACCCGGGCCTGGGTTCACTTGCGGAATTGACCTGCACCTCGCCCTGAAGGGACGAGGATTCCCGTGCCGCCTGCGGCGGCAACCCACAGCGCTGAGCCGGCCGTCGGAGACGGTGAGCAGCCAGGCGGGGTAGCTGCCGTCGGCCGCGTCGAGCACCGCCCGCGCGTTCCCGCCGTCGCCGAGGAGGTGCGGGTTTCGGAGTTCGTCATGGCGAGAACGATCGCGCCCTCGGCCGGCACGGCACTGCCACGGCACTGAGACGCCGTGACAGCGGGAACCCCGGCGGGGTCAGTTCTCGGCGAGCACGATGACCAGGTCGCGGGGGCCGAGGGTGACCGGCTCGGATTTGCCGGGGTTGAGCACGACGCCGTAGTTCGGCGGGGAGGTGGATTCGACCTGCAGGCGGTAGCCGATGGCGGTCTCGCCGCGCATCCGGGCCGAGGCGACGAGGGTGGCGAAGCTGACCGTGACCCCGGGCTGGACGTAGTCGGTCGCGGGCTTGAGGTAGATCTCCGAGCCGTCGGAGTCGAAAAGGTAGCGGAAGACCGCGCCCAGGTGCGGGTTCTCCGAGAGCTGCGTCATCAGCAGGCTGATCAGCTTGTCGCTGACCACGAAGTCGTCGGCCTTGGTCACCTGGGCCAGGCGGCGGTTGCGGTCGTCGTTCATCTCGCTGACGATCGGGAAGCGCTGCCCCGTACGCGAGGCGAGGTCACGCAGGTGCAGCAGCGTCACCAGCGTGCGCGAGTCGGCGTGCTGTCCCTCCAGCCGGTCGTCGGCCAGCACGATGATGTGGTCGAACACACCCGGCTCCAGCGCCTCCAGGGTGATCCGGGAGGTGGTGTCGCACTCCTTGACGTTGACGGCCAGGTTGCGCAGGCCGACCTTCAGCTGTGCCAGGCGGTCGTCGTCCTCCATGACGTCGGCCGCGATGTTCAGCGTGGAGCCGGGCGCCACGTACTGGTCCATCTCGGCGACGATCTTCGGGGCTCGGCTGTTCCAGCCGATCAGCAGCGTGCGCTCCGGAGGTGCGGGCTGGCGGACGGGGTGGGCGATCGCCTGTTGGACGACGGGTGGGAAGCTGCGTACCAGCCGGATCGTGGAGTCGTCCTCGGCCACCACGATCATCTCGTCGCTCGGCTGGATCTCGGTGTTCATCGGCGGGTTCAGCACCACGGACCCGTCCCCGCGCCGGATCCCGATCAGGGAGGCGGTCTCGTACGCGAACAGCGCCTCCCCGTACGGGAACCCGGTCAGCTTGGGCTCGGGACGCATGTAGATCTCGTCGCCGCCGAAGTCCAGGAGGTCGGTGCAGACCACCGACAGGCCGGACTGGCGGGAGGTCTGCACGATGAGCCGTGAGGCGATGTCGTCGGTGTCGACCACCTGCGCGTGCCCGCCGCCGGCCAACTCGGCCGCCACCAGGTTGTCGGTGTCGGTGACCGAGGCGATGATCGGCGGGCGCCGTCTGCGCCAGTTGCGGTTGGTCAGCCCCAGCAGCGTCTTGATGACGTGCGCGTCCGAATCCTCGCCCTGCGGGGACAGCACGATGACGGAGCGGGCGGTGTCCAGGCTGAGCAGGTCGAGATCGGTCGGTTCGATGGGGCTGCCGCTGCGTACGACGATGCGGGTCTTGCCGGTGTCCCCGACCCGGGCGCGAAGCTCCTCCTCCATCTCCAGCTTGTCGCGATCGCCCAAGATGGCGATGCAGGATCTGGACTCGCTCGCGTTGGCCTCGACCAGTTCGGGGATGATGGTGAAGATCTGGTCCGACCAGCCGATCAGTGCCGTGTGCCCGGACTCGACGATGCGGGAGCGGCCCTTGCGCAGGTCGGTCAGCTTGTTGTCCAGGCCGGTGGTGAGCACACCGACCAGGCTGGAGACGATGAGCAGGCCGCCGATCGTGATGACGAACCCGAGGACGGTGAAGGCGGGGCTGCTGGCCTCGTTGTCGCCTGCCATGGTGCCCGCGTCCATGGCCCGCATGAGGCTGCCCCACAGCGCCTCGTACCAGCTGTTGTGCACGTCATCGTCGGCGAGGACCACGGACAGGGCCGCGAACACCACGACCATGACGACGGTGACCAGGGCGAGCCAGCCGATGAGGGCGGGCGTGCCCCTCGACATGCTGTTGTCGAACCAGTAACGCAGACGTTCTCGCCGTGTGGCCATGACCACCCTGTCCTCTCGGCCCGGGCCACCTGGGGATCTACTCGGTGAACGCTGGAGCTGAGAGCCGGGGGGAGGTGACCAAGGGATGCGCGAATATTAACACTTGCAACAATTGTCGCTTTGGTCCTTGCCCGTCGCTTGCATTTTCCTTGAAAATCATCGATCAGGCCCGCGCCTGGCTGATGTTGACCATCCACGGCACGCCGAACTTGTCGACGCACATGCCGAACTCGTCACCCCAGGCCTGCTTCTGCATGGGCATCGTGATGGTCCCGCCCTCGGACAGCTTCTCCCAGTATCCGCGCAGGAGATCGGCGTCGTCGCCGCTGAGGCTCAGCGAGGAGCCGGCCATGGGCTGGAATTCCATGTCGCCGGTGACGTCGCTGGCCATGATCGTGTAACCGGCGTCGGTCTCCAGCATCGCGTGCATGGTCCGGTCGGCGTCCGGTGAGTCCGTGGCGCCGAACTCGGCGAACGTGTTGAGGACCAGATTTCCGCCGAACACGTCCGCGTAGAACTCCATCGCCTGACGGGCGTCGCCGTTGAAGGTGAGGTACGGGTTGAGTCGTGAGGACATGACTTCTCCTGGAACTACGGTCGTACCATTCCTCAGCCTACGTCTCACGGTAAGGAGGAGACCGCGACGGGGCGGCCGAAGGTCAGCGGGTCGTCGAGGTGGTCGATGATGAAGGCGGCCAGGTCGGCGCGGGAGGTCCGAGTGCCGAGGCGCTCGGTCGCTCCGAGGGAGACGCGGGGGCGGCCGGTGCCCGGCCTGTCGGTCAGGCCGGTCGGCCGCACGGCCGTCCAGCTGAGGCTGGTCCCGGCGAGCAGGTGCTCCATGCGGTCCATGTCGGCGTACGGGTGACGCATGACGTGGTGCAGGACGCGGCCGAAGAGGCGGGCGGCGGGTCCGGCGTCGGCGGGGGTGGCCAGACCGGCCGAAGAGATCACGACGAGCCGGGCGGCCGGGGGCAGCGCCGCGATGATCGCGGCCGTGCCGGCCGAGTAGAGGGTGGTCGGGCCCCGCCCGGTCGAGCCGAGGGCGGAGACCACGATGTCGTGTCCGGCCAGCGCCTCGCGCAAGCGGGCGGGGTCCATCACGTCGGCGGCGCGGCGCGTGAGGTGGGGGTGGTCGAGCCCGAGGGCTGCGGGGTCGCGGGCGACGGCGGTGACGGAGTGTCCGGCCGCCAGGGCGCGTTCGACGACGAGGCGTCCGGTGCGCCCGGTGGCGGCGACGACGGCGAGCGAGGTCATGTGGGGATCTTCCGTACGCGTTCAGGCGTGGGCGGCGGCGGGCTTGCTGGCAGGCTGGAACTTGAAGGAGACGGCTTCCATGACCGCCTGGTGCTTGGTGTTCTGGAAGGCGGCGATCTTCCACTCGCCGTCCGCCTGGCGGGTCAGGGTGTAGGTCTGGATCTTGTGGAGCTTGCCGGGCCTGCCCTTGTAGGTGTCGCCACGGGTGACGACCAGGGCGGTGTCAGGGCCGGTGAAGCGGATGCTGACGGTCCTGGCGGCCAGTTTGGTGCCCTTGACGAAGCTGTCGAACAGCGCCTGGTGTGCGTCGCCGATCTCCTGGGCGCCGACGTACAGGGTGCCGACGTAGGTGATGTAGGTGGCGTCGGGGGTGAACAGCGCGCCGTAGGCGGCGCCGTCGCCCCGCTCCCAGGCGTCGGCCAGGCGGTCGAGCACGGCGGTGATGGCGGCGGTGTCGGCGGTACGAACGTTCATGATCTATGCCCTTTCGTGATAGCTTCTTAGAGGAAGTTGATTCCTCGAAGATTTATCTTCTCTGAAGAAGAGATTAAGCGGGAGGGCGGAACGTGTCAACACCCGAGAACGCCGGTGCGGTCTACCGGCGGTACCTGAGCGCCGTCATGCTGCACGGCCATGCCAGCGCCAAGGCCGTCGACCTGGGCGCGACCGACCTGTACGCGCTGAACATCCTGACCCTGAGCGGGGCGCTGACCCCCGGCGAGCTCGGCCGCCGCACAGGCCTGACCACCGGCCCCACCACCCGGCTGATCGACCGCCTGGAGCAGGCCGGCTACGTCCGCCGCGTCCCCGATCCCGGCGACCGCCGCAAGGTCATCGTCGAACCGATCGCCACCCCGTCCGGCCTGGACGAGGTCCTCGCTCCCGCCCGCGACAGGATCGCCGCGATCATCCAGCAGTACTCCCCCGAGCAGCGCGGCGTCCTGTTCGACTACTTCGCCAACGCCGCCACCGCCTACCAGGAGGCCGCCGACGAACTCCGCGGCCGCACAGCGGCCGAATCAGACTGAGCGGCGACATTCATGCGACACGATGTGCTCATGGTGGTCTATTGGCGAAAAATGCCCTTTGGGGTATAACAGCGACATGTCCGCATTTGGGCGGAAGTGAAGAAAAGGGAACGGTCCATAGGTGAGCGCTGAACCAGCCGGGCTCCAGTTCTCCGTCTTGGGTCCGCTGGTGGTGACGCGTGCGGGCGAACAACTCGACTTCGGGGGCACCCGTGTCAAAGCCCTGGTCGCGACCCTGCTCATAGCGCAGGGCAAGGTGGTGACGACCGACCGCCTCCTCGACGCCATTTGGGGGAGCAGGTCCCGAACAGCGGCATGTCCACGCTGTATTCGTACATCACCAGATTGAGAAAGGCCCTGGAGCCGGACCGCCCTCCGCGTGCGGCCACGGGGCTTCTCGACCGTCAGGGCCCCGGCTACGTCCTGCGGGTCAGGCCGGAATCGGTGGACTCCGAACGCTTCGCCGCTCTGGCGGAGCACGGCGCGAGGCTGCTGTCCGACGATCCGCCGGCGGCGGCGGAAAGCCTCGCGACGGCGCTGGCGCTGTGGCGCGGCCCCGCGTACGCCGACCTCGGCGACGCCGAGGTGGCGAGCGCCGAGATCGCCCGCCTGGAGAACGCCCGGCTGGCCGCCCGCCAGGACCACGCGGCGGCCCGCCTCGCGATGGGCGCGGCCGTCCAGGCGGTGGGCGAACTGGAGTCCCTGGTCCGTGAGCACCCTCTCGCGGAGCGGTCCTGGGAGTTGCTCGCGCTCGCCCTGTACCGGAGCGGGCGGCAGGGTGACGCTCTGGCCGCCCTCCGCACGGCACGCGAGCGGCTGATCGAGGAGCTCGGCGTGGACTCCGGTCCCTCGCTCCGCGCCATGGAGGCCGCGGTGCTCCGGCAGGACCCCGCCCTGGAGCAGGCGGCTCCTAAGGAGGCGGCGACGGTCGCCGAGCCGAGAGAGCCCGCCCGCCCGCGGCTACCGGTGCCGCTCACCCGCCTCATCGGGCGTGAGGCCGCCGTGAGCGCGGTGCGGGATCTGCTCGCCGCGCACCGGTTGGTGACGATCACCGGTCCCGGCGGCGCCGGCAAGAGCCGCGTGGCCCTGGAGATCGCCCGGGAGCACCCGGACGAGGACGCAGGCGGCCCGCCTGGTCGTGCACCTCGACCGCGTGCAGGACGTGACCTCCTGGCTGGCCTGCGCCCACGTGCTCGCCGGAGCCCTCGGCATGGCGGGCCGGGCGGTGGACGGCGCGGTGCTCCTCGGCGCGGTCTCGGCCCTCGGCTCCCGGGTGGGCTACTCCCCCGAGATCATGGATCCGCTGGACGGGCCCAGGAACGTGGCCACCGTGCGCGCCGCTCTCTCGCTGGAGGCCTAAGACGAGGCGACGGCCATGGGGGCGAGCCTCACGAAGGAGGACGCCACCGCGATGGCACGCCGCCTCATCGTGAGCACCCCTGGCGACGACGGCCGGCGTACGGTCCTGCGCCACTACTGAACCGGCGAGGGATCTTCCACGTTTCCGGGATATGCGCCTTCTCTGGACGTTTCTGATGACAGCTGTTTCGATGCTGCCGGCCACCGGCCACCCCGCCTCTGCCGAGGCCGCCCGGCCCGCCGAGAGACCGGCCGGCCGTCAGGTGGTGGCGATGCTGCGGGATTCGGGGGGCTACATCCGGCCCGGGTTCAAGGCGATCGATCCACCCGAGATCATCGTCTACGGGAACGGCCTGGCGGTCGCCGACGCCGACCGCCGGCTGCGGCTGACGTCCGCCGATGTCAGCGCCCTCGTCCGGTCACTCAGGAAAGACCTGGACGACCAGCCTCGGACCCCCACCCCGAGCGGACCGAGGGTCTACGACGCCACTACGACGACCCTCGGTGTCTGGACCGGCGGCAGCACCCTGCGTACGGTCAGCGCCTATGCCCTGGGATTCGGTGGCAAGCGCTACCCTGACGCCCTCTACCGCGCCCAGCGGACCCTGACCACGCTCGCCGACCGGGTGCGGCGCGAAGGAAGCGCCTACAGCGCCGACCGGGTACGGCTGGTGGCCGAGCGCTCGTCCGAGCGGAAGGCGGATGCGCCGTGGCCGTCCTCGATCCGGCAGCCTGCGAAGGGGGAGCCGGACGTCCTGGTCAGGAAGCTGACGGGCCGCCAGGCGAAAGCGGCGATCCGGTCCGTCAAGCGCGTCAAGGGGCCTGGAGGGTGGCCGCTCTATCGGGACGGCCATGGCCAGGTCTACGCCGTGACCTGGCGGTTCCTCCTGCCGTCGGAGTGATCCGCCGACAGATCAGGATTTATCCCGTTAGGGTGCAGAAGGTCCGTCCCGGCCGTCACAGGAGTAACTTCGCTCATGCCGAACGCCGAACCCCTGCGCCCAGGAGACCCCCAGACGATCGCGGCCTATCGGATCGTCGGGCGGCTCGGCGAGGGCGGCCAGGGCATCGTCTACCTCGGCCAGGCACCGGACGGGCGGCCGGTGGCGGTCAAAGTGCTGCGGCAGTCCGTCGGCGCCGGCGACCACTTCGCCAAGGAGATCGCCGCGGCCCGGCGCGTGGAGCCGTTCTGCATCGCCCAGGTGCTCGACGCGTCGATGGGTACGCGCCCGTACATCGTCAGCGAGTACGTCGAAGGGCCCTCGCTGGAGCGGACGGGCCGCTATTACGGCGCCGACCTGCAACGTCTGGCCGTCAGCACGGCAACGGCGCTGGCCGCCATCCACCGGGCGGGCATCGTGCACCGCGACTTCAAGCCCGCCAACGTGCTGCTCGGGCGCGACGGGCCGCGCGTCATCGACTTCGGCATCGCGCGCGTCGCCGACTCCGCGGTCACCGTCACCAGCAGTGTCGTCGGTACGCCCGCGTACATGGCCCCCGAGCAGCTCGCGGGCGCGTACATCGGCCCGGCGGCGGACGTCTTCGCCTGGGCTTCCGTCATGGTGTTCGCGGGGACGGGCACGCCGCCGTTCGGCGACGACTCGCTGCCCGCGGTCATCAACCGGGTCCTGAACCACGAGCCGTTCCTGGGCGACCTGCCGGAGCCGCTCCGCCCGATCGTGTACGCCTGCCTGGCCAAGGACCCCGGAGCCCGCCCGCAGATGCAGGACGTCCTGCTCCGCCTGCTCGGCGGGCAACGGTCCCCCTCAGCCGGCACGCCGGGGCAGCACGCCGCACCCGCCCCCTGGCACGCTCCGGCAGGCGGCGGGTCCCCCACCCTTCCGCCGCGGCGCACTGCCCTGCGGTTCCCGCTGATCGCCGGCGTCTCCGGAGCGGTCGCCGTGTGCCTGGCGGCCGGCGTCGTCGTCTGGAACGCCTCGGTGAACAGGGATCCGAACCCGGCGGCGCTGGCGGCCGGCTCCAGCGCGCCGTCCCCCTCCGCCACCACCAAGCACAGAAAGACCGTGGCGCCCAAGAAGACACGGACCCCGACGGTCACGCCGAAGAGCACGCGCCCGCGCCCCACCCCCTCGCCGTCACAGGAACGCACGACCGTCCGGCCCACGCCCACGCCCACGCGGACGCGGACGCCGACGAAGAAGCCGACCACGACGCGCCCGTCGCCCACCGCGAGCAGGACCAGGACCGCCTCGTTCAGCCTCGCCTACGTACGGGTCGCCGGCTCGTCGAAGATCAACCAAGAGGGCGTCACCTGCTACTCGGGCTCGCTGAGCTTCGGCATCGGCCTGGACTCGTCGCAGACGGGCGCCCCGTTCTCCTACCAGTGGCTGGTCGACGGCCAGGTGATCGAGAGCGGCTCCAGGCGGATCCCGTCCTACGGCCGGAGCGACTATTTCGGCTCGAAGAAGCAGATCACGCCTGAGCTCGGGTCCAGGCACACGGTCGTCTTCCAGCTCACCTCGCCGGTGCGCAAGGCGAAGTCGACCTCGTGGACCATGTGCTGACCCCGCTCGCTCCCGGTCAGGAGCCGTTGGGCGGGTTGTCCGTGAAATAGGCGGTCACTTTCAGCTCTTGCGGGACTTCCAACAGCCTGCGGACCAGCTTGCCGTCGAAGTCCATGACCTGCAGCTCGGTGTTGGTCCCGTTGTCCCACTCCCAGCAGTACAGCCGCGTCTCGTCGTACCAGCCGAGCACCTTGTCGCAGTCGGAGGAGAACTTGCGGATCTGCCTGCCGGTGGCGGTGTCCCAGAGACAGGTCTCCCCGTCGCGCCCCTGGGGGCATTCGGTCGCGAACGTCCTGCCCGAGGGCGAGAAGATGTCCCTGGCGTCGGACTGCAACGAGCCCACCCCCGGCAGGTCCCGCGTTCGCTTGCCGGAGGCGTCGAAGAAGCGCAGCCCTTCGTCCTTGCCGTAGACGATGGCCACGCCCTGCTCGTTGCCGTCCCAGGCGAAGTCGGAGCCGCGGATCGAGTCGTCTGCCACGTTCACCACGCCGACCTTGCTCTGGGCCAGGTCTCCCGCCCCCACCTCGACGACGGCGAAGCCCACCGTGACCCAGTCCTTCTTGATCTTCTTGTTGACGTTCAGCAGGATCCTGGTGCCGTCCTTCGACCAGGCGCGGATGGGGCTGTCCAGTGGCTTGCGCACGGTCTTGACCCGGAAACTGGATCCCGCCACCCTGTCGGCGATGAGGATCGAGTCGTAGCCGTCCGAGGTGTAATCCTCGGGCCGTCCCGCCAGATAGCGCCCGTTGGGCGAGACCCGCGACTCCAGGTTGCCGGGATACTTCGCGAACCTGCCGTGCAGCGACTCCCTCGCGTAGTCCACGCGGTCATCGGACTTCTTGTCGTAGATCTCGTACGCCGTCAGCGTCTTCGGGGCGGACGGGTATTCGTAGAGGGTGAGCGAGCCGCCGGGGAGTGTGGTCTTGACGGGCTCGGCGGGAGTCGAGGGCGGCGGCGTCTGAGCCGGCTTCTTCGATGTCGCGGCCGTGGATCCGCCGGCCGTGGGCGTACGCTTCGACAGCGCCACGGCCGCGACCATCCCGGAGACGAAAAGGAGCACAGCGGCCAGAACGGCCGCGCCGATGATGATCGGCTTGCGCGCCGACCGGGGAGCGGCCTGCTCGCCTCGCTCCTCGGGGATGTCCTGGTCAGGCGGCGGGTTCCACGTGGTGCCGGAGAATCCCTGCTCCTCTGGAGGGTCGGGAGCAGGCGGATTCCAGGTGGCGTCCTGGTCGGAGCCGGTGGACGGGTTCCGCAGCAGCCGCATGATCACTTCTCTGGCGGTCGGCCGCTGCGCCGGATCCTTGGCGAGGCACTCCCGCACCACGTCGAGGAGTGGCCCGTCGAGCGAGCCCAGGCGGGGATCGTTGTTGAGCACCCGGGCCCACACCGCGTGCGGCACGTCGTTGCCGAACGGCGCCCGCCCGCAGGACGCGAAGACCATCGTGCCGGCCCAGGAGAACATGTCCGCCGCGGGCCCGACCGCATGCCCCAGCACCTGCTCGGGAGACATGTACGCAGGCGTCCCGATCTGCGTGCTGCTGGTCATCGTGGCGGGACCCAGCTCCCGCGCGATGCCGAAGTCGATCACACGCGGCCCGTCGGCGGCGATGATGACGTTGGCCGGCTTGAAGTCCCGGTGCACGACGCCGGCCGCGTGGATCGCGGCCAGCGCCGACGCGGTGTTGATGGCCAGCCAGTCCAGCGCCGAGCCGGTGCGCGGGCCTTCGTTCCGGACGACCCGCGCCAGAGAGGGCCCCTCGACGAACTCGCTCATGATGTACGGACGGTCGTGCTCGACGCCCGTGCTCAGCACGGCCGCGGTGCAGAACCGCGCCACCTGCTGGGCGATCCGCGCCTCGCGCAGGAAACGTTCGACGCTCTTCTCGTCGTCGGACTGGTCGAGCCGCAGCCACTTGACGGCCACGTGCGCGCCCATGGGGGTCTCGGCCAGATAGACGACGCCCTGCCCGCCCTCGCCCAGCCTGCCAAGAAGCTTCAGGCCGGCCAGCCTCCCGGGATCACCGGGCATGAGCGGCGTGAAGGATGGCATGCGGTAATTGTGACCCTACGCAGTAAATCTACGGCACCTTACTGGACGGTAGCTTGCCCGGAAGACCCTTCTGTGAGGCGTGCGGGGACGGGCTCTCCCGTACGGCCTCGCCTGTGCCCGACCCCATCCCCAGCCCCGCGCCCGACGAAGGTCGCGAGCAGCAGCATGAGGGCGGACTGGGCGAGCATGCCGGGCGCGAGCGGCGGCGCCGGGCCCATGGTCTTGGTCAGCGCATACCACCAGCGCGTGACGGCCGGCAGGGCCTCCCACATCGTGGCGTAGCGCTGGTCGAGCGGCCCGCGTCGTAGTTCGCCGCGACGTGCGCTTTCGGGAACCTGGGGAGAACATGAACGGCGGCTGAGAACGTCAGCGATTGACCAGGGCGTCGCCGAGCGGCGTGCGCGCGTACAGGACGCCGCGGCCGACGCGAGTGCCCACGATCAGGCCCGTCCGGCGCAGCGCCGACAGATGGCCGCCCGTGGTGCCCAGGCTCTGCCCGAGCAGGGCCGCGAGCTGCGTGGTGGTGGCGGGCTCGGTCAACTCGGCGAGGATGCGGGCGCGGCTGCGGCCGATCAGCGTGGACAGGTCGGCGTCGGGCGCCGCCGGCGTGACCCCGGTGCCCCTGGCGGGATAGATCATCGCGTACGGCCAGGCGTCCTCCAGGTAGGCGCCGATGCGGGTCGTGAACGCCGAGGGCATGAAGAGCAGCCCCTTGCCGTCGAGCCGGTGCAGCCCGCTGGAGAAGATCATCTCGATCTCGATCTGGCCCCGCGGACGCCAGTGGACGCGCGGGCTGAGGTCCTCCAGTGCCGCCGCCCAGCCGTAGGCCGCCAGCCGTCCCGCCCGATGGGCCACGTCCCGCTGCAGGATCGCGCGGAAGCGCGGCCAGTCGTGGGAGATGATCTCCGTCCAGAGCGCCTCGTACGCGTCCGCGACCCGCTCCACCACCCGCGGCCCCGCCAGCAGGTCCCGGACCCATCCCGTCACGGGCCGCCCGGCCAGTGCCCTGGCGATCTCCGCGTGGGCCTGCTCCAGCGGCGTCGCCCGCATGGCGGCCAGCTCCGACTCGAACGGCACGTCCACCGCCGTGGGCGGCGGCGCGATGAAGTCGACGTTCGCGTCTCCCTTGTTGCCGCTGATCGCAGCCACGGCCCGCAGCGCGGGGTGGGCGCGTTCGAGCTCCCGGTACGTCCCCCGCCACCGCGCGGCCCACGGGCCGTGCACGCCCGCCTCGACCCGGCCCGCCAGCACCCACTGCGCGTGCATGGTCTCGATCAGCGGGGAGATCGCGAACCTGCTGGCCACCAGGTCCTGCGGGGTGACCTCGATCGTTACGAGCACCTTTCGGTTATATCCGAAACAGTCGCCAATTCGCCGGGCCGGTCCGAGCATCGTGGGCGTGAAAGCGGCGACGTTCGGCGAGGTGTTCGCCGTCAGGGAGTTCAGGGTGCTGTTCGGCAGCTTCGCGCTGCTGGTCGGCGGCGACTCGATCAAGATGCTGGCCATGTCCGTGCTGGTGTACGCGCAGACCGGCTCCCCCGGCCTGTCGGCCGCCGCCTACATGGTCGGTTGGCTGCCCTTCGTCCTCGGCGGGTTGTTCCTGCTCTCGCTGGCCGACCGGATACCGCCGCGAGCGCTGATGGTGGCCGGCGAGTTGGTCAGGGCGGTGACCTGCCTGCTGCTGGCGTACGCGGGGCTGCCGGTGTGGGCGATGCTGGCGCTGGTTCTGGTCACGGGGCTGTTCTCGCCGGTGTTCTTCGCCGCGCGGGCGGCGATGCTCCCCGAAGTGCTGCCGGGGGACGCGTTCGTGCTGGGGCGGTCGCTGCTGAACGTGGCCTCCGCGAGCGCGCAGATCGTCGGGCTGGCGGCCGGGGGCGCGTTTCTGGCCTGGGCAGGACCCACCGGGGCGCTGGCCGTGACCGCGGGCCTGTCCGTGGTGGCGGCCGTGGTGCTCAGGGTCGGGCTGCCGTACCGACCGGCGCGCGGCACGACCGAAGCAGGCACGGCCGAAGTGGGCGCGGCACGTGAGAAGAGGCCGGGCACAACCAAGGCGGGCGCGATACGTGAGACGGTGCGAGTGAACCGGCAGTTGCTGGCCGACAGGCGGGTGCGCGGGCTGCTGCTGGCCGGGTGGCTGCCGTGCGTGTGCCTGGCCGGGGCCGAGGCCATGGTCGTGCCGTACCTGGGCGGGCAGGGTCAGGCCGGGGCGGTGCTCGCGGCCGCTGCCGGCGGGATGGCGGTCGGGGAGTTCGCGGTGGGCAGGTTCGCCGCGCCGGGGCTGCGGGAGCGGCTTTCGTTGCCGCTGGCGGTGCTGCTCGGCGTGCCCTGGCTGGGCTTCGCGCTCGGGCCGGGGATCGCGTGGGCGGCCGTGCTGGCCGCGGTGGCGACCGCGGGGCTGTCGTACCAGCTCGGGCTGCAGCGGCGGTTCGTGGAGTCGGTGCCGGAGGAGGTGCGGGGCCAGGCGTTCGGGCTGCAGTCCTCCGGGCTGATGACGGGCCAGGCGGCCGGGGCGGCGCTGGTCGGAGCGCTGGGCGAGGTGCTCGCACCAGGGCCCGCGATCGCGGTGGCGGGCGGCGCCGGGGTCCTGGTCGCGCTGGCCCTGGCGGGCGCGCTGCGACCGGCGAGGACGCCGGTCAACAGCCCCGCTTGACGATGCTCTTGCGCTCGATGAAGCACTGGAAGCCGTTGGCGAAGTTCGATCCACCGTGGACGTTGTTGCTCTTCGGGGAGTTCTTCGCGAACGAGAAGTTGCCGCTGTTGATCTGGCGGCCCTTGCTCCAGTAGTTTCCGCTGTTCCAGGAGTTGCCGCCGTCCCTATGAGCTGCGTGCGGCATCGACATCGCGGTCGTCGCCATCATCAGCCCGAGATAGCACACGACCGCTCCTGCCCTGCGTATCACCGGCCACCGAGCCGCTGGGAGCCATTGGCGGTGTTGCCGCCATTGATGGTGTTGCTGCTGGCGGTGGAGCCATTGGTATTCGAGAAGTTACCGCTGTTGATGGGATTTCCGTCATTGTGGTAGTTGCCGCTGTTGGTGGAGTTTCCAGAGTTCTCCGGGCCGTTGATGCACTTCGTCGGCGAATTGGGCGCCGGCGAGTTGTAGTTCACCAGTCGATTGCCGCAGAAAACGCTGGGGAGCGCGCTCACCACCGAACCGAGGTCAGCGCCGAACAGGCCGGCGAGCAGGGATTTCTCGCGAGGCGGCGTGGAGGCCGACGCGGCGTTCGCGGCCAGCAATGCACTGCAGCCCATTACGGCTATTACGGCGATCCGTACGAATGTCCGCAACGTTCCCCCCGACAATCATGACGACATGACCCCCCGACGATAGCACTGAGTAATCAATGATTACGGAAAGCGATAGCCGTCATGTGAGAGTGAATGTCGCGATCGCCAGCGCGAGGAAGAGCCCCGGGAAAGCGATCTTGCCGTACGCCCGCGCCCGCACATGGGCGACGACGGCGCCCACGAAGAACAGCACGAGGCCGGCGGCCGCCATGCGTCCGACGGCGGGCACGCCGAGCAGCCCCAGCAGCAGGCCCGCCGAGCCGGCGGCCTTGAGCGCGCCCAGCGTCGGCAGCCACGCCTGGGGGACATTCACCTCGGCGGCGTTGGCCAGGACGAACTTGGCGCGGGCGAAGTCGGCGACGGCAATCCCCAGGTTGGCCGTGATGGTGACGACGGCCAGCGTGACGTAAGCGATCGACATGTGCAGGGGACGACGCAGCCGCGTGAAGTGTGAGGTCGTCCGCCGGGGGTCGGTGTCGCCTCACACTTGGAGATGGTGTTTCGTCATTACTGTCGTGATGAGTCCATTGGCAGAAGCGGAGAGAATGACGTTGCCGGCGGTGGACCGAGGGGTGCTCATGAGCGTCGCCTACCGTCTGCTCGGTTCGGTGTCGGAGGCGGAGGACGCCGTTCAGGAGGCCTACACGCGGTGGTACGCCCTGCCGGGGCCGCGGCGGGCCGAGATCGTCTCCCCGACCGGCTGGCTCGTCACGACGGTGAGCAGGATCTGCCTCGACGTTCTCGGCTCCGCGCGAGCCAGGCGCGAACGGTACGTGGGCGAGTGGCTGCCTGAGCCTGTTCCGACCTCGACCCGGTGGACCAGCCAGGCCGTCTCCGACAGAGCGGACGATCCGGCCGACCGGGTCTCGCTGGACGAGTCGATCAGCATGGCGCTGCTCGTCGTGCTCGACTCGATGACTCCGGCCGAGCGGGTCGCGTTCGTCCTGCACGACGTGTTCGCGTACACCTTCGTCGAGATCGGCGACATCGTGGGCCGATCGCCGCAGGCCTGCCGCAAGCTCGCCTCATCGGCACGCCGTCGCGTACGGGAACGCGGCGACGACCACGTGCCTTCGGAGGAGCGCACGCGCATCGTCACCGCGTTCAAGTCGGCATGGGAGAGCGGTGACCTGACGACCCTCGTCGAACTGCTCGACCCGGACGCGACCGCCATCACCGACGGCGGCGGCCGCGCCAGCGCGGCAGCCGAGCCCATCAAGGGGGCCGAACGGATCGCCCGGTTCATCCTCGGCGTGCGGCAGCGGCAACCCACGATGACCGTGCAGACGACCACCGTGAACGGACAGCCGGGGCTCGTGGTCCGGGATGAGGCAGGGCAGGTCCTCGCCGTGGCCTCGGCGAGAATCGCGAACGGTCGCATCGAACACCTCTGGGCCATGCGCAACCCCGAGAAGCTCACCGCCTGGTGAAAAGGCGAGCGCCGCCTCCTGGCGTACGGTGGAGGCGGCGCTCGCTAACTACCATCCCGGGTAGTTGTCTCAGCGGCCCTTGGACGGGATGCGCCTGGGTGGCGCGACCGGGCGTTGCGGCATCCTGGGCATTTGCCGTGGCGCGGGCAACTCGGGCCGGTTCTTCTTCTTGGCTGAACGAACTCGCATAAGGAAGCTCCTCTACGTAACTCGCGACGCGGCTCGTGGAGGCCGCTCGACATGCACAGCTGCCGCGTCTGGGTGGACTGAGGCGGTTTCGCTGCTGAGTGCGAATTACAGGTAAAGGCGCATGTCCGTAACCGTATGGGCTTGCCGAAACCCGGCGCAACCGAATTAACGGCTCACCAGGCCCCGCCGCCGCCGTCGCTGGAGCTGCTGCCGGAGCTGCCCGAGTCGGAGCTGCTGGAGCCGCCCGAGCTGCCGAAGTCGTAGCTGCCGGAGCTGCTGGAGCTGCTGGAACTGTCGGAACCGCTGCTCCAGGTGGTGTGCGAGTGGTAAGTGTGCCGGTGATAGGAGCGCGGGCGTGACGTCCCGGAGGACCACCCTCCCGCTCGGCCGGCCCTGGCCAGCAGGGACACCACGGCGATGATCAGGATCAGCACGAACATGATGCCCATCCACCCGGTGGACTCCGTGGGCGAGGAGCCGGTGTCTGAGAACGCGTCGAGCGGTTCGTAGTCCTGCTCCGCCGCAGAGCCCTCCAGCACGCACTCAGAGGTCGTGGCCGCCTCTGGCACGCTCTTCCCGAGCTTGGCCAGCCTGGCCGCGCCGGTCCCCTTCTGAGGGGTCACGTCGGTCAGCTGGGCAGTGGGGAAGGCCAGGTCGAGCGAGACGGGATGCCCGGCGGCCACGTCCCGGGCGGTGCCGGTGACGGTCCGCCTGTCCTTGGAGAGGGCGGGCTTGAAGCCGCTGTCCGAGCGTCCGTACGCCCGGTACTGCTCGTGGCCGCCCTTGGCGGCTCGCGGCAGCCGTACCGAGACCCGCAGCTCGTCCAGCCCGCCCTTCCAGCCGCTGCCCCAGAGCGGGAGGTGCAGGAACGCGTGCTTCTTGTACGCCGTGACCGCGCTCTTCAGCGTGTACGCCAGCCGGAACGTGTGCGTGCTCCCGGGCTCGGCGGAGAAGTACCAGACCACCCGATGCGGCCCGTCCGTGCAGTCGCCCTCCGCGAACGTCTCCCCCGGACGCTCCACGTTCAGCTCCGGCGTCCCCTCGGCACGGTACTGGGCCTGGCCTTCGCCGACCGTGACGTTCTCCACCTCGGTCCCGCCCAGGCGCGGGATGTCGACGTAGGCCCCGTGGCCGGCGGCCGAGAACCGGAACGTGTGGTCCTCGACCACCTTCACCGTGCCGTCGCGGTTCACCGTGGCGGTGACGACCGTCTCGGGCAGCGTGTAGGACGGTGCGGCGGCCGCGGCCGGCACGGGTGCCAGCACGAGGACCGAACCCAACGCGATCAGCATTCGCCGCATGTACAACCCCGTGACAGTAGGCGTATTTACCCCAGCTTGCGCCGAATTCCTTTCACCTTGCTGGATATTCACCTGATTCGGTCTTTCCGACCGTCACTCGCGCGCCCCGAGCGCGTCGGCCGGTCGGGGTCGCAGCGCGAACCTGGCCGGGATCGCCGTGGCCGCCAGCGCCAGCCCCGCCACGGCGGCGACCACCGCGAGATAGGTGAGCGGCGGCACGTACGGCAGCGCCGACCCCGTCATCCCCATGCTGAAGGCCGCCAGCGTGACCAGCGAGATCGCCGTCCCGACAACCACGGCGACGGCCAGCGCCGTCAGCGTCTCCGCGCGCAGCATCCGCGCCGCCTGCCGCCGGGTGGTGCCCACGATCCGCAGCAGGGCGAGCTCGCGGGACCGGGCCAGGGTGGACATGGCCAACGTGTTGACCACGGCGATGGCGCAGAAGGCGATGATCAGCCCCATGGCGACGAACGCGACCGCCCCGTCGGCCCCGCCGCCCGAGGTCTGGGCGAGCGCGGTCCCCGCGGGCAGCGCCGCCCCACCGGCCACCAGGAGCGTGCCGCGGGCGTCGTCCACGTGGCCCGCGACGAGCCCGCGTGACAGGGTCAGGTCGCCGAAGCCCAGGCCGCGGGTGTAGATCGCGGCGATCCGCACCGCGGCAGGAGTGCCGTCGCCGAGCACCAGTGAGACCTGGTCGCCCACGCCCACGTCCAGCCGCGCGGCCGCGGTGCGGCTGATCGCCGCCGACGTGTCGCTCAGCCCGTCCAGCGAGCCCGCCACCACGCCCAGGTCCATCGTCTGCTTCAGGCCGTCGAGGGTGACGGCCTGGGCCTCGTACTTCTCGAGGTCGATCCTGACCGAGGTGTGCAGCACCTCGGTCACGGCGCGCACGCCGGGCGTCCGGCGGACGGCGGCCACGGACGCGCCCGGGGCGAGCACGTGGTCGGCCATGACGCCCGCGGTCACCTCGCTCCGGGCGGCGTGGCCCATGGTGGTCTGCACGAACAGGATCGTGCACGTCATCGCCGTCATCAGGGTCAACGGCGTGATCAGCGAGGCCAGCCGCCCGGTCCCGGCGCGCAGGCTCTTCCGCGCCAGATAGCCCGCCACGCCGGGCGCCCGCAGCGGCAGCGCCGTCGCCGCTCGCGCGATCGCCGGTCCCAGCAGGGCGACCGCGATCGTCCACAGCAGCGCGGTCAGCATGGTGACGGGGGTGGATGCCGCCTCCGTGGACAGGTTGGACAGCACGATCGTCACCGCCACCCCGCCGGCGAGGGCGAGCAGGCCCGCGATCAGCCGGACGGGCGCGAGTGAGCCGGCGGGCATCGCCGTCTCCCCCAGCGCCTCCACCGGCCTGATCCTCGTGGTACGGCGGGCGGAGACGCGCGCCGCCACCCACGCGGCCGCCAGAGTGGTCAGCACCGCGACGATCGCCGGGAACGGGCTGACGACCAGCCGCAGGTTCGCGGGAATGGCGCTCAGTTCGACGAACCTGTCCCGCAGCCAGAACCCCAGCAGGATCCCGCCCCCGGAGCCGAGCACCCCGGCGGCCACGCTGATCAGCAGAGCCTCGCCGCCGATGAGCTTCCTGGCCTGCCGTGGCAGGGCGCCGACGGCCCGCAGCAGGGCGATCTCGCGCCGGCGCTGCTGCATGGAGAGCGCGAACGTGCCCACCACGACGAGGATCGCCACCAGCAGCGAGGTGCCGCCGAGCGCGCCGCCCAGGCTGACGAGCTTGACCCGGGCGCCCTCCGCCTCGGGGAACTCGACCGCGCCGCGCGCGTCGCCGGTGTAGGTGAGCGCGCCCTCGAGGGTGACGTCCAGGGCGGGCCAGACGCCGATCGCCGTGACCAGGCCGTCGCGTCCCGCCAGGCGGCGGGCCTCGCCGGTGGCGAAGAAGAGCGTGTCCTGACCGGGCAGCGCCTGCGCGGTCACTCCCACGACGCGGTAGCCGGGGACCGTCCGCCCGGAGTGGCGGGCGTCCACGACCACCTCGTTCGCGGCCCTGGGGGCGCGCCCCTTGGCGAGCGTGAACGGGGTGAGCGCGGCGGACTCCCACCCGTGGGCGGTGAACCCGGCGTAGGGGAAGGTCACCTCGGTCACCGCCTTGGTGACGCCGGGGACGCGCCGGATCTTCTCGGCCAGCGAGGCGGGGATCCATCTCCGCTCCGACAGGAGCTTGGCCTTCTCCTTGCCGCTCTCCTTGAGCTGCCTGACGTACTGGTCGCCCGCCACGATCACGGGGGCGCCGGCGTACCGCTCGGGCGCCACCTCACCGCGCAGGCCGGTCTCCAGCAGCATCCCGCACGCGGTCACCAGCGCGGCCGCGCACAGCAGGGCCACGAACGCGCCGGCGAAGCCGGCCTTGCGGTGCCTGAGCGTCCTCAACGCGAAGGAGATCATCACTTCCACGCCCCCAGCCGGGTCATGCGCTCGGCCACCTTCTCGGCGGTCGGGGCGGTCAGCGCGTCCACGATCCGGCCGTCGGCCAGGAAGAGCACGGTGTCGGCGTAGGAGGCGGCCACCGGGTCGTGGGTGACCATCACCACGGTCTGGCCGAGCGCCGAGACCACCTCCCGCAGCAGGGTCAGCACGTCGCGGGCGGTCATGGTGTCCAGCGCGCCGGTCGGCTCGTCGCCGAACACCACCTCCGGCCTGGTCACCAGCGCCCTGGCGATCGCCACCCGCTGCTGCTGGCCGCCGGAGAGCTGGGCCGGACGGTGATCGGCACGTCCGTCGAGGCCCACCCTGTGCACGACCTCCTCCAGCCAGGCCCCGTCGACGCGGGCGCCCGCCAGCTTGAGCGGCAGCGTGATGTTCTCCGTCACGGTCAGCGCGGAGACCAGGTTGAACGCCTGGAACACGAAGCCGACGCGCCGCCGCCTCAGCTCGGTCAGCGCGTTCTCGTCCATGCCGGTCAGGTCGGCGCCGCCCAGCCGTACCGCGCCCGAGCTGGGGACGTCGAGTCCGGCCGCGCAATGCAGGAACGTGCTCTTGCCCGAGCCCGAGGGCCCCATGACGGCGGTGAAGGTCCCCCGGGGGATGCCGACCGACACCTCGCGCAGGGCGGCGACCGCGCTCTGGCCCCTGCCGTACACCTTGCTCACCGCGTCCAACCGGACTGCTTCTGTCATGGGACCAAGCCTGCTGATCTGCGCTTTCACCCACCAGAGAGCCGGTCATGACCCCACCATGACCTCATCATGATCCGGACATAATGGTCAGGTGATTCGTATGCTCCTGGCCGAGGACCAGCACGTCATCAGGGAAGCCCTCGTGACCCTGCTCAGCCTCGAACCCGACATCGAGGTCGTCGAGGCGGTCGAGTCCGGGGACGCGGCGGTCTCCGCCGCCCTGGTCCACCGGCCGGACGTGGCCGTCCTGGACATCGACATGCCCGGCGAGATCGACGGCCTCGGGGCCGCCGGCGAGCTGCGCTCCAGGCTGCCGGGCTGCCGCACGCTCATGCTCACCGGCCACGGGAAGCCGGGCCACCTGCGCCGCGCGCTCGCCTCCCAGGTGGACGGCTTCCTCCTGAAGACCGCCTCGCCGGAGGAGCTGAGCGCCGCGATCAGGAAGGTGGCCAGGGGCGAACGCGTCCTCGATCCCTCGCTCGCCATCACCGCGTGGAACCTGGCCGACAACCCGCTCACCCCGCGCGAGGCCGACGTCCTGCGGCTGGTCGCTGCGGGCGCCGAGGCCACCGAGATCGCCGGTCAGCTGTTCCTGAGCGCGGGGACCGTCCGCAACTACATCACCGCGATCGTCACCAAGCTCAACGCCCGCAACCGCACGGACGCCGTACGGATCGCCACCGAGGCCGGCTGGATCTAAACGGGTACCCATGACTGCGTGGGCACCGTGGCGGTCAGCTCGAACCAGTCGTGCTCGCGGACGACTGCCAGCCGCCCGTCGAGCGCCGCCAGCCGGGTGGTGAGGTTGCCGATCCCGGCCGAGCCGCGGCGCCCCTGCGAGGAGCGCACCCCGTCGTTGCGCACGCTCAGCCGGACGGCGCCGTCCCGTACGGAGGTCGTGATCGTGCACCGGCCGGCCGAGCTGTGCCGGAGCACGTTGGTGACGGCCTCCCTGAGCACGATGCCGAGCGTGGTGTCCACCTCTCTGCCGAGCCGGTCGTGGCCCAGGTCGAGGACGGCCTCGATGCCTGCGGCGGCCAGCACCGAGCGTGCCGATTCCGCCTCCGCGGTCAGCGACAGCTCCCCGTGCTCGCCCGACACCGTCCGCAGGTCCTCCCTCGCCCGCTCGGTCATCGTCAGCACGTCGTCGAGCTCCTTCCGTGCCCGCTCGGCGTCGAGCCGGCGGGCGAGCTCGCATTTGAGCAGGATGGCCGCCAAGGTGTGGCCGAGGAGGTCGTGCAGGTCGCGGGCGGCACGCAGGCGTTCCTCGAGCACGGCGGCGCGGGCCAGGCCGTCCCTCGACTCGCGCAGCTCCCTGGCCAGCTGGGCCAGCCTGAGCAGCCCGTACACGGCCAGGCCGGTCACCAGAGTGCTGATCGCGTAGTTCACGGTCAGCGGGACCGGCAGGCCCAGCAGCACGCCGGCGGTCGCGACGACCGTCACGACGGCCGCCACCAGCGGCAGCGCCACCGCCCATGAGAAGGCCAGCAGGACCGGCCCCGCCAGGAACCCCGCCACACCCAGCCAGGCCTGGCCGAAGAGCGGAATCGGGGCGAACGTCAGCACCGCCATGATCGACAGCGCCACCGGGTGCCGCCCCTCGACCGATCGGAGCTGCATGACGACGATGACGGCCAGCAGGCCCGCCGGCCACAGCGAGCCGGCCAGCAGGAGCGCCTTGGCCGAGAACCCCACCAGCACGGCCGCCAGCAGCGCCATCGACAGGGCGCTGTCGCGGGCCGGCCGACCGGGCGGGCGCGTGGTGGGCAGCGTGGCCTCCACGGTCATCGAGGCGTTACCGGCGAGCCCGACGGTGAGCGTGCCGCCTGCCGCCTCGACCTGGGCCGGCAGGTCGCCGAGGCTCTCGTCGCCGGCCGTGCGCGCGCCGTCGTTGGAGACGCGCAGCCGTACCGTGTCGCCCCCGGCGAGAGGCTCCGTGAGGGTCTCGATGAGGCAGGTGGTGGCCGTGCGCCGCCGGACGATCTCTGTCACGGCCTCCCTGAGCACCGCCGCCAGGAGTGCGCCCGCCGGGCCGAGCGGCTCGGTGTGCCCCATGCGCACGTCCACGGTGACGCCCGCGGCGGTCAGCATCGCCTTGGCGGTGGTCATCTCGGGGGCCAGCGACATGGCCCGGTAGCTCGCCGCCGCCGCCCTGGCCTCGGCCAGAGCCTGGCGCGCCGTCTCCACGTCGGGGATGCCCGTACGCGCTCCGCCGGCGATCGTGGACAGTGCCCGGCCCAGGCCCGTGCTCAGCTCGGCGGCGATGCGCAACCGCTCCTCGGCCGCCGCCGCCACGGCCAGGGACAGCCTGGCCGCGTTCACCTCCTCGATCCGGTCGATCATCCTGGTCAGGCCGTAGACGACCAGGGAGATCAGGATCATGCTGATCACGGGGTCGGCGGGGCCGAGCAGGGCGGCACTGGCCACCACCGCCAGGGCGAGCGGCCACAGCGAGGTGAGCAGCAGCGACCCGCCGACGAAGCCGAGGATGCCGACGGAGGAGCCGTAGAGCAGCACGGAGGCGTACGCCAGCGCGGCCTGGAGGGCGACCAGCCACCACGATCGCCGCCGGGCGAAGGCGGCCTGCACCCCGAACGCGGCCAGCGCCAGGGGCGAGCCGGCCACCACGTAGATACTCGCGAAGGCCGCGAACGCCACGACCACGATCAGCTCCGCCTGCCTGCGCACCCGTGCAGCCTAAGAGACCTCTCGCCGCCGCCCGGACGCGGGGACCGGCTCACCGCCGGTGGACGGGAGGTCTCCGAGCCTCACCGCCCGGCGAGCGTCGCGGCCGGACGGACGGGCACGTCCGGTAGCCCGGCACGCCGGGTCGCGGAGACGGCCAGGACCACGACCGTGGCGACGGACACCAGTGCGACGAGCCCCGCGGCGGCCCCCAGCGTGAGCGCGTCGGGGTGGACGAGAGCCTGGCCGCGTTGCGCCTGCCACAGCACCAGCGCGGTGAGCCCCGCGTACCCGAACGCCGCGATGATCACCAGCGCCGTACGGGTGGCACCGCCCGCGAGGACGGCGAAACGGCGGGAGAGCAGGCGCAGGCCGATCGCGACCAGCGGGAGCACCTGCAGGGCGTGCAGGCCGACGAAGTGCGCCACCCGCAGGTCGCCCGAGCCGGTCTCCCAGCCGGTGACCGGCATGCCGGGGCCGCTGTCGGGTCCGCCGACGCTGTGCGCGCCGACCGTCGCCAGGCTCAGCCCTCTGGCCAGCTGCTGCGCCTGGTCCGGGGTGGGGGCGGTCATCAGGTAGCCGATGGACATGCCGGCGAGCGAGACGGCCAGCCCGAGCGGGATCGCCCACGCCATCGCCCGGTCCACCCGGCGCTGCGCCACCAGGAGGACCCCCATCGCGAAGGTCAGCAGCCAGCCGAGGTAGGCCGCGCCACCCATGATCATGAATACCGTCGTGTCCAGATGGGTGGAGAGGTTGAAGTGGCTGGGGACGCCGCGGACCGCCTGGAAGGTGATGGCCGTGATCTCCGGCGCGACGAACAGGGCCACGGTGACTGTGCCCAGCCACCAGAGCGCCCGCCGCCACCGCCCGGCTTGAGCGATCATCCAGGCCAGCGTGGTGGCGTACAGGCCGAAGGAGACCGCGAACTTGAACGGCTTGAGCCACACTCCCTGGTCGAGCACCGTTCGCTCGTCCACGACGAGCCCCACCACGCTGACGGCGGCCAGCACCGCCATCGCCACCGCACAGAAGCTCAGCGGGCCGTGCCACTTCCTGAGCAGGACACCCATGACGACTCCTTCAGATCGACTGGGTACAACCCTGCTGGCCTGCGAACTCGCCCACCAGAGACGCGATCATGAGCCGGGCATGACCTCATCATGAACCGGGCATCTCCGGACACCATTGACCTCAGGGGCCACCTGTCATACGTTCGCTACCGAAATATTCGACACCAGCCCGAAATTTTTCGGGAGACCGGTCCATGGGTAGGGCGCTGAAATTGGCCATCGTCGCGGTTCTGGGACTCGCCATGGGCACGGCGGGAGCGGCTGACGGGTCCTCCGAGCCCAGCGGACACTGGGTCACCACGTGGACGGCGATGCCGCAGCTCACCGAGCCCGGCAACATGCCGCCCGCGCCGTACACGCAGGAGGACCTGGTCCTGGCCGACAGCACGGTACGGCAGACCCTGCGGGTGTCGGTCGGCGGGCAGCGGATGCGGCTGCGCTTCTCCAACGCGTTCGGCGGCGCGCCGTTACCCATCACCCGCGTCACCGTGGCGCTCCCGAGCGACGGCAAGGCCGGGGTGAGCGCGATCCAGCCGCAGACCCTCCAGCCGGTGACCTTCTACGGGCGCCCCTCGACGGTCGTCTCCGTCGGCGCGCAGGTCGTGTCCGACCCGCTCGACCTGGCGCTGCCCGCGGGCACGGTCCTGAGCGTGACCGCGTACCTCGCCGACGGGCAGGCGTCCACCGACATCACGTCGCACCCCGGCTCCCGTACCACCTCCTACCTGGCGAAGGGCAACCAGGCCGAGGCCGCGGACCTGACCGGCGCCACCCCCGTCGACCACTGGTACTTCCTCAGCGGCATCGAGGTCTGGTCCAAGCCCGCCACCGCCACGCTCGCCCTGCTCGGCGACTCGCTGACCGACGGCCGGGGCTCCACCACCAACCAGAACAACCGCTGGCCCGACCAGCTCTTCGACCGGCTGCGCACCGATCGCCGCACCGCGGGCGTCGCCATCGCCAACCAGGCGGCCGGGGGCAACCGGGTGCTGAACGACGGCCTCGGGCCCAACGCCCTGGCCCGGCTCGACCGGGACGTGCTCGCGCAGAGCGGCGTCAACTGGCTGATCGTCTTCGAGGGCGTCAACGACCTCGGCACCGCGGCGGACACCCAGGACGCCCAGAAGAAGGTCGCCGACGAGCTGATCGCCGCCTACGACCAGATCATCGTGCGCGCCCACGCACAGGACATCCGGGTGTACGGCGCCACGCTCACCCCGTTCGGCGGCAGCTTCTACGACGACGCCCAGGGGCACCGCGAGGCGGCCCGGCAGGCGGTCAACGAGTGGATCCGCACCAGCGGCCGGTTCGACGCCGTGATCGACTTCGACCGGGCCACCCGCGACCCCGCCGACCCGCGCCGCCTGGTCGCGGCCTTCGACGTGGGCGACCACCTCCACCTGAGCCCCGCCGGCTACAAGGCGCTGGCCGACGCGGTCCCCGCCCGGCTGCTGCACCGGTGAGGGCGGCCTGAGCTATATCCATTTGCTTATGCCTTGAGGCGGATGGATGTCCGCGTACGTACCTCCATGCGGCAGATTCCGGTTTCGGGAGGTACGAATGCACCGCAGAGTCGTCCTGCTCTCCGCCGTCGCGATCACCGTGGCGGGCGCCCTGGCCCCTGTGAGCACCGCGCAGGCCGGCACCACGAACGGCCTCGACCCCAGGCCGGCCGGGTGGTCCGCCGCGGACTCCTGGTCGGAGGCCAGGAGCGTCCAGCAGTACTGGACGCCGCAGCGCATGCTGGCGGCGCAGCCGCTGGACACGCCCAGGCCGCGACGCACCCGCTCGGGCGGGCCGACCGAGGGCGACCCGTGGGCCACCCGCGGCGCCTCCGACACCACCATCCGGCGCACCCCTTGGACCACCCGCGGGGCCGCCTCGACCGTCCAGGGCTCCCCATGGTCGGTACGCGGCACCGCGGCCGTCGACGTCCAGCAGGTGGCCGCGGTGCCCAACAGCCCGGGCCTGCGCTGGACCGACGGCGGCGCGGTCGTGCGCACCACCGGGCGCGTCTTCTTCACCACCGCTGACGGCAACAACGCGTCCTGCTCCGGCTCCGCCGTGACCAGCGCCAACGAGAGCGTCGTGATGACCGCTGGGCACTGCGTGAAGCTGGACGGCGCCTCGCACCGGAACTGGGTGTTCGTCCCCGGGTTCGACAACGGCCGGCGCCCGTTCGGCACGTGGGTGGCCACCAGGCTGCTGACGACCCAGCAGTGGAACGCCAACGAGGACATCAACTTCGACGTCGCCGCCGCCGTGGTCGCGCCGCTGCAGGGGCGGACGCTGACCGACGTCGTGGGCGGGCAGGGCGTGGCGTTCAACCAGCCCAGGGGGCGGCAGATGTTCTCCTTCGGCTACCCGGCGGCGGCGCCGTTCGACGGCTCCCGGTTGATCTACTGCAGCGGGCGCACGTTCAACGACACCGTCATGACCACGGACCAGGGGCTGCGCTGCAACATGACCGGCGGAGCGAGCGGCGGGCCCTGGTTCCAGAACTTCAACGAGTCCACCGGGCTCGGCATGCTGAACTCCGTCAACAGCTTCAAGTACAACTTCGCCCCCGACTTCATGTTCGGCCCGTTCTTCGGCAACGAGGCGATGGCCGTCTACCAGGCGGCACAGCGCGCCAACACCCTCTGAGCCGCCGACCGTGCGGCCGGTGCTGACCCGCCCCGGCCGCGGTCACAGGCTAGGCGCAGGTCTTCTTCTCCGGGGCACAGAACTTGACCTCCGGGTAACGCGCCGACGGCTTGTCCAGGAGCGGCTGCGCCTGCTTGCGCACGTGCAGGTCGAAGAACGCGCGCACGTACTGGCGGGTGATCTCCAGGGATCGGGCGCCGGGCAGCTTGGCTCCGGAGTCGACGCCGATCTGATCAGTCAGCAGGCCGTAGTCGGTGAAGGAGACGTGCACCGCCCCGGTCACGACAAGCCAGCGCTTCCAGCCGGTCATGTTCTTCCAGTCACGCTCCCACGAGGCGGCCTCGTCCCCGGTTCCCGGCGTGTACATGGACTGCCTGCCCAGGAACATGAACGGCCGTGACAGCCCGTCGGCCGGGAGCGGAACGTCCGTGGTCCCGTCCATGTCGATCCCGGCGCGTACCCGGGAGTCCGCGACCATGGTGGTGATGGCGCTCGCGCCGCCGACCGACTGGCCGGCCATCGCGATCTTAGAGGAGTCGATCAGGCGAGCGCCCTTCCACTTCGGGTGCGACCCGGTCAGCTCGTCGAGCACGAAGGAGACGTCGGCCGCCCGGCTCTTCTCCAGCTTCTCCCACCACGTCGGGGTCTTGTCGATCTCGCACACGACACACGTGGTGACCCGTCCGTCGGGGAAGGTGGTGGCGACGCTCTCGTACGTGTGCTCGATCCCGGCCACCACGTATCCCTGGCTCGCCAGCTCCTCGGCCAGCCCCGTGAGCTCGCTCCTGGGCTTGCCGAAACCGGGCGAGAGCACGACAAGGGGCAGGCCGTGCCTGTGGCCCGCCGGCTTGGCATCGGTGAAGGCGTTGGTGCGGGTCCTGCTCAGCACGTCGGAGGGCACCCCGGTGATCTCACTGGCCTTCAGGAGGAGCTCCGACTCCTTCGCCGTCATGTACGGCGCCCGGTCACGGCCCGGCGCCTTGGCCGGGTACCAGAGGGAGACCATGAGCTCCCTGGCCTTGGCCGTGGGGACCCAGGGGTCCGGGCGGGAGGTGTCCGTGAGATGCAGGGATGTGGTGCCGACCGGATGCGCTCCGGTCGGCCGCGGGAGAGACGGCGTGGCGGACGCGGACGCCGCGGGCGCGGAGAAGAGGCCGGCGGTCGCCGTCACTGCGAGCAGGCCCACGGCGAGCGGGCGGATTGCCTTGGAGAGAGCGATCATGTCGTGGGACTATACCCTGAGTATATACATGCGAGGCATACGGCACCCGTACCCAGTCGCGGCGATTGTCTTATTAAGGCGGTCGCCTTATATTCGGAAGCGTCGGGCCTTTCGAGCTGAAGGACGAAGATGACTGCTGACGCGATCCCGGAGTTCCCGTTCGACCGTCCCACGGCCTTGGAGCCGCCGCCGCAGCTCGCGGAGTTGCGGGAGAAATGCCCCGTGGCGCACGTACGGCTGCCGAGCGGCGACGTGGCCACCCTGGTGACGAGGTACGACGACGCCCGCGCGGTGCTGGCCGACCCGCGCTTCAGCCGCAACCTCGCCAGGGAGGGCGCCGCCCGGCTGGCCACCACCGAGGACGGCGGCCTGTTCAACCGGCGCAGGGACGAGACCATGGACATCAGCGAGGGGCAGGGCCACATGCGGTGGCGACGCCTGCTCAGCCGCTGGTTCACCGCACGGAAGATGGAGGTGTGGCGGCCCAGGGTCCAGGCGATGGCCGACGACCTGCTGGACAGCATGCTGGCCAAGGGCTCCCCTGGCAACCTGGCGACCGGGCTGGGGCTGCCGCTTCCCGTGCGGGTCATCTGCGCGCTGGTCGGCGCGCCGCCCGAGGACCAGGACAAGTTCGCACGCTGGTCCACCACCATGCTCACGCTCACGCGCAACACCCAGGAGGAGGTCGACCAGGCCTACCAGGAGTTCACCGCGTACGTGTCGGACCTGATCGACCACAACCGGGAGAACCCCGGCGACGACCTGCTCAGCGAGCTGACCCAGATCACCGACGCCGAGGACGGCCGGCTCAGCAAGCCCGAGCTGATCAGCACCGTCAGAGGGCTGCTGCTGGCCGGCCACGAGACGACCTCGAACATGATCTCGATCATGATGGCGATGCTGCTCGCCGACCGGCAGCGCTTCGAGGCCGTGGTCGACGACCTCGACCTGGTGCCGGGCACCGTCGAGGAGGTGCTGCGCCTGGACAGCACGCTGTCGGCCATCGGCGGGGTGCCCAGGTACCTCACCGAGGAGATCACGCTCAGCGACGTCGATGTGCCCGCCGGCGCCACGCTGATCCCCAGCATCGCCGCCGCCAACCGCGACCCGGGCAAGTTCGCCGATCCGGATCGGTTCGACGCGCGCCGGCAGAACAGCAACCAGCACCTGACCTTCGGCGCGGGGCCGCACTACTGCCTCGGGCAGCCGCTGGCCAGGGTCGAGCTCCAGGTCGTGCTCGACACGCTGGCGCGCAGGCTGCCAGGTCTGCGGCTGCGCGACGCTCCCGAGGATCTGCGGATGCGTACCGGCGGGATGACCGGAGGTCTCCAGGACGTATGGGTCACGTGGTGACCGGGTAAGGGGCGATAATCGTCGGGGGACGGTGCAGAAAGAAGAGATCAAGGATCAGCCATGCAAGTCAGTACGGCGGTCGCCACGCCGTCTCCCCGATCGACGCGCGCCCGAGACAAGCTGATGCACACCGCCGAACGGCTCTACGCCGAGCACGGGTTCGCGAACGTCTCGATCAGGATGATCAGCGAGGCGGCCGGCCAGCGCAACAAGTCCGCCGTCCAATACCACTTCAGCACCCGTGACGAGCTGATCCAGGCGATCCTGGCCCGCCACGCGGCCGCCATCGACGAGCACCGGATCCCGATGGTGGCCGCGCTGGAGGCGTCGGGCGAGGTGTCGCTCCGAAGGTGGATCACCTGCATCCTCACGCCGCACATCGAGCACCACATCGAGCTGGGCACACCGTCCTGGTACGGGCGCTTCCTCGCCCAGGCCGTCGTCGAGCCCTCCCTGCGCGAGCATGCCACCCAGGCAAGCATGCGGACGCCCTCGTTCCAACGACTGGAGAAGCTCTGGCCCCCGAGGCAGGACCGTGACCCCGACCTGTCCGCCCAGTACCGGGCCATGATCCGCCTGCTCGTCGTGCACATGTGCGCCGAGCTCGAAGGCGACCTGGCCAGCGGGCTGGTTGCCGTGGCCGACGCCGAGCAGTCGTGGCGCCGGCTGGGCGAGCACCTGATCACGGCGGTATGCGGGCTCAGCACCGCCCTCCTGGAGATCTCAGAGCCCTGATCTCTCAGCCGTGGCCCTGACGACGACGCGGCCGGACCATGAGGACGACCATGGCTCCGGCCCCGATCGAGCACAGGGCCGCCACCGTGACCAGCCAGGGGATGCCGGTGTAACCGGTGGTCCTGTAGGCCACCGGCCGGGGCCGGGCCTGGACCGCCGCCGCGGTACGGAAGATCACGTCCGAGCAGGAGTAATAGGTGTCCGGGGTGTCGGAGTTCTGCCAGATCGTATAGATCAGGTGGCGACCGGTCCTGCCGGAGGGCAGGCGGCCCTTGATGACATAGGTGCGGACTTCGAGCCCCTTGAACTCGGGGATGCCGCCGCTGCACAGCTTGCCGTCCGGGATCACCTCGCGGTCCTTGCCCGCGACGTTCGCCACCCGCAGGTTGTCCCAGTCGGCGGGCATGGCCTTGCCGCTCGCCACCACGGCCGCGCGGCAGGCGGCCGGTCGTGTCTTGAGCGGGCTGTCGGCGCCGCAGGCCGCCGCCCGGCTGAGCGGTTTCTGCAACGCGCCGTGCGCACCCGCCGGTGCCCCGACCAGCGACAGCGACAGCAGCAGCCCGACGCTCACACTCGTGATCCGGCGGCGCATGTGGCCGACCTCCCCATCTCGCCCTACAGCGAGGTACGGCCCTCCGGCAGCGCGGGTTCAGCGGATTTATCACTGAGCCCCAATGACACCGCCGAGCTCGCCTGATACAAAGGCAAAAGCCTCGCAAGATGCATACATACGTAGATGCGACATATCGACATAAGAGGTGAAGCTCTTCGTGACGGACGACTCACCCCTGGACCCCGCACTCCTTTCCAGGATCGACACCAGCAAGCCGCACCAGGCCAGGGTGTGGAACTACTGGCTGGGCGGCAAGGACAACTACCCTGTCGACCGGCAGCTCGCGGAGAAACTCCGGGACGTCTATCCGGGGATGGAGGACATCGCCCGTCACACCCGTGTCTTCCTGGGGCGAGCCGTCAGGCATCTCGCCGGAGAGGCCGGCATCCGGCAGTTCCTGGACATCGGCACGGGCCTGCCGACCGTCGACCACACCCATGAGGTGGCCCAGCGGGTGGACCCGGCGAGCCGGGTCGTCTACGTCGACAACGACCCGCTGGTGCTGGTGCACGCGCGCGCCCTGCTCGCCAGCGACCCGCGAGGGGCGTGCGACTACATCGAGGCCGACGTGCGCGAGCCGGACACCATCTTGGAGTTCGCGTCCAAGACGCTGGACTTCAGCCGGCCGACCGCGCTCATGCTCCTGGGCGTGATGGGCACGATCTTCGACGACGACGAGGCGTGCGCGCTGGTGCGGCACCTGATGGACGCGCTGCCCTCGGGCAGCTACCTGGTGTTCGAGGACGGCACGAACACCGTCAAGCCCGAAGCGGCGGCGGAGGCCGAGCGGCTGCGCGACAAGGGCGAGGTGTACGAGTACCGGCTGCGCACCCCCGCGGAGATCGCCCGCTTCTTCGACGGGCTGGAGCTCGTGGATCCCGGCATCGTGTCGGTCTCCCGCTGGCAGCTGGAGTCCGACGTGTTCGGGCTGCCCCCGGAGGTCGACGCGTTCTGCGGGGTGGGCCGCAAACCGTGACGGTCAGAGCGAGTCGATGATCTTACGCAGGATGGCCGGGGTGTCGGGCGCGGGCGCGGCCTGCACGCCGAGCTCGTCCATCAGCGTCTGGTACGGCAGCACCTCGGACTCCTTGCCGAGGTACTGCGCGCCGGCCAGTTGCTCGAGGTAGACCACGTCGCGCAGCCCGGCCTGAGCGAAACGCAGGATGGTGACGGGTCCGACGCCGCCGACGACCCAGCCTTCGGTGAACGGGACCACCTGCACCGTGATGTTGGGCTGCGCGGCCATCCGGTCAAGGTGCTCGAGCTGGGCCCGCATGATCTCCGGACCGCCGACGCGGTGGTGCAGCACCGCCTCGTCCAGCACCACCCAGAGCTTGCGCGACATGGGCGGGGCGAGGATCCGCTGGCGGCGCATGCGCACCTCGACGCGGCGCTCGATCCGCTCCGCGGACTCGCCCTTGTTGCCCAGGCTGAAGATCGCGCGGGCGTACTCCTCGGTCTGCAGGAGGCCGGGCACGAACTGCACCTCGTACGTGCGGATCAGGGCGGCGTCCTGCTCGAGCCCGAGATAGTCCTCGAACCAGTCGTGGACCACGTCGCGGTAGTCGTGCCACCAGGAGGGCTCGTTGGCCTGCTTGGCCAGGGCGAGCACGGCCTCGCGCTCTTTCTCGTCGGCCACGCCGTACAGGGTGAGCAGGTCGGCGACGTCGCGCATCTTGAAACTCGTGCGCCCGCCCTCCATGCGGCTGATCTTGGAGTGGGATCCCCGGATGGCGTATCCGGCGTCCTCGCGCGAGATCCCGCCGGCCTCCCGGAACCGACGCAGCTGCGCCCCGACCAGGATGCGCAGCGCGGTCGGCCCGGACCGGGCGGCATCCTTACCGGGTGTTTCGGCCAGGTCACCCTTATCGTGAGCAGTCGCCATCCGTGCTCCTCAATCGGCAAACTCGCCACAGTCCGGCCCGCTCAATCTTGCCACGTCGCCCGCGGCAGATCGGATATTTCCCGGTGGTGAGATATGCGCCACCACTGAGCGCACCGCCGCTGCGGGCTGGGGTCCGTTGAGCGGGTGACCGGGGCCGGGTGGCGGGATGCTATGCGCCGCGAGGCGGTGCGGCGGAGGCGGACGTGAGGATCAGGGCGATCTCGTCGTGCAGCACCTCGGCCGCTCTCGGCCGGAGGTGCTGCTGGACGATGGTGCCCAGCAGCCAGGACACCAGCGCGTGGGCGGTCCTGTCGGGGCCTTCCGGTGCGAGCTCGGCCACGAGGTCGAGCAGGAGGGCGTGGACCTCGCCCAGCATGCGGTCGGCCACGTCAAGGGAGTCGCGGCGTCCCGCGTTGATCCAGTACTCGAACCAGAGGAACGCCGCGTGCGGCTTGTCGGCGAACGTGGTGAGGTAGGCGTCCACCACGCGCAGCAGCCGCTCGTACGGGTCCGCCGTCTCCCCCGCCACCCGCCGAAGGTCGTCGAGCATGGTGTCGACGTGCGCGAACACGGCGCGATCGACGATCTCGTTGATGTCGTTGAAGTAGTAGTGGATGGCGCTCTTGGTGAGAGGGCTGGCGTCGGCGACCGCGCGCGCCGTGCAGGCTGCCACGCCCTCACGGGCGAGCACGTCCTTGGCCGCCTCGATGATCTGCTCCTGCTTGGCCCGCCGGTTGCCGTCGGTGTGCTTCGCCCTGCTCGCTGAGGATGCCGCCACGGCGGCCAGCGTACCTCACGTCTTGACCGATCAGGACACGTGTCCTAAATTCAGGACGCATGTCCCAACTTACCGAAGGGAGGGAAGCATGAACCACCCGTTCGTCTTCATGGATCTGCGGACCACCGACCGCGAGCGATCCCGCCGCTTCTACGGCGAGTTGCTCGGATGGACGGTCACCGACGTGCCCGCCGGGTCCGGGTCCGTGCCGATGTTCACCGACGGCGGCGCTCTGTGGGGTGGCCTCACGCAACTCGCCGAGAACGACGGACGCCGCCCGCAGTGGATCCCGTACGCGCCCGTGGCGCACCTCGACCGGGCGGTGAAGCAGGCCGTCGAGCTGGGCGCGACCGTGGTACGGGCCCGGGTGGACCTTCCCCAGGGATCGGTCGCGGTGATCGACGATCCCACCGGCGCCACTCTCGCGCTGTGGGAAGCCAGGCGATGACGCCCCGATATTCGTGTGCCCTGCCTCCCGGCGCCGACATCGTCGACAAGGCCCGGCTGGCCGAGCGACTGGGCTACCACCGCGTCTGGGTGTTCGAGTCACCGGCCGTTTACGGCGACACCTGGATCGCGTTGGCCCGCGTCGCGGAGGCGACCGAGCGCATCGGCCTGGCCACCGGAGTCGCGATCCCGGGGCTGCGGCACCCGATGGTGACGGCGTCCGCCGTGGCCTCGGTCGAGGAGCTGGCGCCCGGCCGGCTGGTCGTCACCTTCGGTACGGGCTACACCGGCCGCAGCACGCTGGGACAGCGGCCCGTCACGTGGTCGGAGCTGGCGCGCTACGTCCGCCAGGTGAGGTCCTTGCTGCGAGGCGAGGCGGTCGAGATCGACGGCCGCCCGTGCCAGATGACGCACCTGCCCGGCTCCGCCCCGGACCGTCCGATCGGCGTGCCGGTGTGGGTCGCGGCTTCGGGGCCGAAGGGCTTCGGCGTGGCACGGGAGCTCGGCGTGCCCGGAGTGATCGTGACCGCCGTTCCCGAGGGAGGCGACCAGAGCGGCTGGCCCGAGTTCGCGCTGCTGCGCTTCGGCACCGTTCTGGAGCCCGGCGAGGATCACACCAGTCCACGCGTGGTCGAGGCCGCCGGACCCGGCTACGCCAGCACCGTCCACGCCGTGTGGGAGCACGGGAAGGAGGCCGTCGACGCCGTGCCCGGCGGCGCCCGGTGGCGGGCGGCCCTTGAGGCGGACCGCGCGGAAGGCCTGCGCCATCTCGTCGCCCACCAGGGCCATCTCGCGTCGCTGACCGACCGGGACCGCAGCCTGGTCGCCGCCGCCGGGCCCGCCTTCCTGCACGCCGGATGGAGCGGCGACGCCGCCTCGATCGGCGAACGGGTCCGCAAGGCCGGCGTCGCGGGCGTCACCGAGATCGTGTACATCCCGGCCGGTCCCGATGTCGAGCGCGAACTGCACGCCTTCGCGGCGGCCGCCCGTTCCTAGATGTTGACGTCTCCGCACACGTGCACCTCCACGCCCAGGCGGTGGAAGAACCTCGTCGTGACGTTCTGGATGCGGCGCAGCCTGCACGAGACCCCCGTCTTCACCGAGGCCGTGGCCGCTCGGCCTCGAGAAGACCCGTTCGCGGTGTACAAGGCGCCGGAGTCCTTCCGCCGCGACCTCAGCGCCACCGGCGAGAGCGTGCGCTGATCAGTGCTCCCAGTGGTCGGCCGGCCCTTGACCCATGGGGCCGGCCGGGCTGAACAGGACGGGCAGCTCCTCCAGCCCGCGCACCCAGACGGAGGGCCGCCAGCGCAGCTTCTCCGGCTCCACCGCGAGGTGCACGTCGGGCAGCCGGTCCAGGAGCACTTCGATGGCCGTCTTGGCGATGATCTCGGCGAGCTCCGGTGCCGGGAAAGGGCAGCCGTACTCGCCGTGGCTGAACGACATGTGCGCCCTGTTCGCGTCGGAGTGGACCGGCGCGGCCGGGCGCACCTGCGGGTCGGCGTTGGCCGCCGCGAGGCCGAGCACCAGGAGGTCGCCCTTGCGCACGCGCCGCCCGGCCACGTCGCAGTCGCGTACGGCCCAGCGCGACGGCATGGCCTGCGTGGGCGGGTCCCTCCACAGCACCTCGTTCAGCGCCTGGCCGACGCTGCTCCGGCCGCCCTGGAGCGTCATCGAGAAGTGGTCGTCCACCAGCATGAGCCGCAGCGTGTTGCCGATCCAGTTCACGCCGCTGCTGTGCGAGGCCAGGACCAGCACCATCAGGTCCTGGACGATCTCCTCGTCGGTGAGCCGCGCGGCGTGCGCCAGCAGGTGCGACGTCACGTCGTGCCCCGGCCGGGCGCGCTTGGCGGCCACGAGCCGGCTCACCTGCTCCACCATCCGCAGCCACGCCGGGAAGGACTCCTCGCCCACGTCCGTCACCAGGAAAGCGTCCTTGACCAGCTCGGGCAGCTCCGCCGGCGGCAGGCCGTACAGGCGGGTGACGACCTGGGCCGGGATCTGGGAGGCGTACTGGCTGATCAGGTCGGCGCGGCCGTCGCCCGAGAACTCGTCGATCAGCAGGTCGGCGACCCGCTCGCAGATCATGGTCAACTCGATACGGTCGACGGAGTCCAGCGCGTCGGCGATCGCGCCGCCCCGGCGCTTGCGCTCCGCGCCCTCGGTGAAGACCATGGACGGCTGCCAGGTCACGAACGCGCGCGACGGCCAGTTCTCGGGGAGGTGGTCCCACAGGTTCCAGCGCCTTGAATCGCGGCCGAAGAGCTGCGGGTGGCTGGTGACATGGTGCAGCTCGCGGTAGCCGACCACGAGCCAGGCGGGGATGTCGTCTTCGAGCAGGACCGGCACGATCGGCCCGTGCTTGCGGCGCATCTCCTCGTACAACGTGAACGGGTCGGCGCAGACCTCCGGCCCGTACAGCCGCATGGCGTCGACGTGATCGGGATAGCCCTCCATGAGTGGGTTCGTCATGACTTGCCCTCCCGCGTGCCGGCGATGTGCTTCACGAGCGTGATGAGCACGTGCTTGGACGAGGTGCGCTTGCGCGCGTCGCACTCGATGAGCGGGACCTCGGGCGACAGCGCGAGCGCCTCGCGCACGGCGTCCAGCGAGGGGCCGTCGGCGAAGCGGTTGACGGCCACGACGAACGGCGTCTTGTGGTGCTCCAGCCGGTCGATGGAGTACCAGGAGTCCTGCAGCCGACGGGTGTCCACCAGCACGACCGCGCCCAGGCTGCCGGCGAACAGCTGGTCCCACACGAACCAGAAGCGCTGCTGCCCCGGGGCGCCGAACAGGTACAGCACCTTGTCGGGGGTCACCGTGATCCGGCCGAAGTCGAAGGCGACCGTCGTGGTGGTCTTGGCCCGCACCCGGCTGGCGTCGTCGATGCCCTCGCTGGCCTGGGTCATGACCTCCTCGGTGCTCAGCGGGCGGATCTCGCTGACCGAGCCGACCATGGTCGTCTTGCCCACGCCGAAGCCGCCGACGATCACGATCTTCAGGGCGTCGAGTGCGGTTCCGCTCAGCGGTGTGCGTACGTCATCAGAGGTCGTGGAGGGCACTGAGCACCTGCCTCAGGGTCTCGGGGTCCGGCCGCCCGGCCTGCAGGGCGGACGACGGATGGCGGACGGTGATGCGGCCGGTGTCCAGCAGGTCGCGCAGCAGGATCTTCACCACGCTCACCGGCAGCCGCAGCTCGGCGGAGATCTCCACCACTGCCACCGGCGCCCGGGTCAGCTGGAGGATCTTGACGTGCTCCGACTGCATGCCGGGGGCCGGCTCGCACTCGCTGACGATCAGGGAGACGGAGTCGAAGGCGTTCTCGTCGGCGCGGGTGCGGCCGCCGGTGACCGTGTAGAGCCGGTCCGGGTCCTCCCGGTCGACAGGGCGCGGTGTCATGGGCGCTCGCCGCTGTTCCCCGCTCGACGCGGCGCCGCGCTGAGGTAGACCCCGATCTGCTCGACCATCTCGTTCATGTTGTGCGCGACGAGCCCGACGTCGCCGTCCTCGTCGGCGATCACGGCCAGGTGGGCGCCCTCGCCTGCGGGGACGATGAGCAGCAGCCCGCCGGCGAACTCCACCATCGCCTGCCCGGCGCCGATGCCGTCGCCGAACTCGGCGGAGGCGCTCAGCGACAGGCTCTGGATCCCGGCGGCCAGGGCCGCGAGCTGGTCGGCCTTGTCGCGATCAAGGCCCGAGGTGATGCACATCTTGAGACCGTCCCTGGTCAGGACCAGGACGTGCCTGACTCCAGGGGTCTTCTTCCTGAGGTTCTCCAGCAGCCAGTCGAGCTCGCGATCGGCGGTGCCTGCAGCGTCGGTAGTGCTCATCGAAACGACGGGACGCGCGTGTACGGCGCGGGCGTCCCTGCCTCCTTACTGTGATCAGAAAGTTCCGGGGGCCGGCGACGGGTGCTCACGCGTCGTCGGTGACCGGAGAAGACGTACGCCCACGGCCGCCCGCCTGGCGGAACGCGGCGAACCTCGCCGCCGAATCACGCCCGTCGCGGGCCACCGCCTTGGCCTCCGGCGCCTGCCGCGCCCCGCTCGCCTCGGCCAGCGTCTGCCCGCGACGCCGCCTGGGCAGCAGCTCATCGCCGGTCGGCAGCTCCTCCACCGGCGGCGCCTGCGCGGGCACGGCCGGCGGCTCGGCGGCCCTGGGCTGTGTGATCAGTACGCGCGGGATCAGCATCACGACCCCGGTGCCGCCGCGGGCCGACGGCCGGAAGCTCACGGTCAGGCCGTACTTGTCGACCAGGCGGCCCACCACCGCGAGGCCCAGCCTGGTGCCGGAGAGCGTGCGCAGGTCGAGCGGCTCGGAGACGAGCTTGGCGGCGTGCTGCCGCTCGCGAGGCCGCATGCCGAGGCCGCTGTCGTCGATCGTGATCACGATGCCGGCGTCCTCCTCGTCCACGTACACGTGCACCTCCGTGCCGTGCGCCGAGAACGTGGCGGCGTTGTCCATCAGCTCGGCCAGCGCGTGCATGACGCCCTCGGCGGCGTACCCGACCACGGCGGCGCCGCTGGTGGAGTGGAGCCGGACGCGGCGGTAGGCGCCGATGCGGCCCATGGCGCCGCGCAGGATGCTCTCCATCACGATCGGCCGCGTCCACCGCCGGCCCGAGCGTCCGCCGCTCAGCAGGGCGATGTTGTCGGCCAGCCGGCTCATCTGGGAGACGCGGTGGTCCAGGTCGAGCAGGTCGCTGAGGACGTCCTCCTGCTCGCCGTACTGCTCCTCCAGGCCGCGCAGCTGCGCGAGGAGGCTGGTCGCCTGGGCCTGCACCCGAGCCGCGGCGCCGGCGCAGGCGGCCATCACGGCGGCTCCTCTGCGCTCACTCTCACCGAGGTGCCGCGCCGTCTCGCCCAGCAGGTCGCGCAGGGGGTCGTGCTCCGGCTGCGGCACATCCGCCAGCGCGGCGCCGACCGACATCCGCTCCTTCTGGAGCCGGCGTACGAGCTCCGGCAGCGTGTCGGAGGACAGCCGGGAGATCTCCTGCTCCAGCGCCTCGCGGGACGCCCTGGCGCCGGACTCGGCCGACTCGCGGGCCTTCCTTGCCGTGTCGAGCTCGCGCCGGAGCACGCCGAGCTCGTTGCCGGCCGCTCGGAGCACCCGCTGCAGCGAGCTCTCGCCGAGGCTCGGCATCTGGGCGAACGCGTCCACGACCGGCACGCCCTCGCGCACCTGGCGCCCCAGCACGGGCAGCGCCTCCTCGGCCACCCGCACGTTCTCCTGCCGCAGCCACATGTACCGCGACTCGGCCCACCTGGCCTGCCGGCGCAGCTCGCGGCCGGTGGCGGCGTAGTAGGCGGCGGCCCCGGCGGCGCAGGCCAGCAGCAGGGTCGAGCCCGCGCCCACGGCCGCCATCAGTCCCTCGGCCCCGGCAGGCGCGGCGGTCACCGCCCACAACCACACAGCAGCCGCGACCACCATCGTGCCCACGAAGGCCACGACCGCCAGCTCGTTGGAGGTGAGCTTCCGCTCGGGCGTCCGTTGAGGTACGTCTGCTTGCATTCGGGGGTCCTCAGGGCGGGGGGTCATGCAGGACTTAAGGCCCACGACTTACTGTGTCCGCCTCACGACCGTGCGCGAACGCGAACGGCACTCACCGTAGCACCGCGAGTACCATAAGAACAGACAACCACCCTGGAACCGGTCGCTTCACCAGTAACAGAACATTCGTCACACCTCCTCGGCGACGCCGAGATACATCACCCCCGGGTTGGAGGGGTTGAAGGCGATGGAGGTGACCCGGTCGTAGGAGTTGTGGTGGACGGTGACCCGGTTCAGGCGGGAGTCGTACCGGTAGATGTCCGTGCCGATGCCCGACCATCCCGTGCCGAAGTCGAAGTAGAGCACGCCCGGGTCCGTCGGGTGCGGGGCGAGCAGCGGCCCGTTGGGGATCGTGACCTCGCCGCCCTGGTCCACGACGCGCGTGAAGCGCCGGCCTCCGTCGTAGGACCGGTAGATGTGCCGGCCGCCGGACGGCGCGCCCGCCTCCGACTCCGCGATGTCGAGCCCCATCGCGTAGACGACGTTCGGGGCGGCCGGGGAGATCGCGGCGCTGAACACGTTGACCTTGCCGCCGGTCGCGCTCAGCCCGGTGGACGTGCGCCACGTGCGGCCGCCGTCGAAGGTGACGCGGGCGCCGGTGTTCGACGCGCCGAGCACCACATGGTCCAGGTCGTACGGGTCGAACACCGCCGTGTAGGCCATCAGCAGGTCGCTCTGCGGCCAGGCGGGCACCCCGATGGGCCGCCACGTACGCCCGCCGTCCCTCGAGTCGTACAACCGGCCGGAGCCGTCGGCCGCCCGCAGGCGGTCGCCGCGGAAGCGGTCCACGCCGAGCCCGGTCAGCTCGCCGGCCGGTGAGGTGAGCGGGGTGACGCCCTCGGGCATGGCGAGCGTGAGGTTGCCCTCGCGGTCCCAGGCATAGGCCCGCCCGCCCCGGGCCGGGACCAGCTCGATCTGCGAGCCGCTCACCTCGCCCGCCGCCGTCCACGTGCAGCCCGCGTCCTTGGAGCTCAGCAGCTGGTTGTTCGACATGGCGAGCAGTTCGTTCGGGCGGTCGAGGGCGACGACCCCGGTGGTGTAGACGACCGGGCGCAGCACCTGGCTGGTGGGTGCGATGGTCCTGCCGTCGTTCCGCGTGTACGTCACCGACCCGTCGCCGGTGACCGTCCGGCAGACGGGCTGGCGCCAGAAGCCGGCGAGCCCGTCGCCGGTGGGCTCGTCATCCGCGCGTGCGGGTGTGGTGGCCGACAGGACCGCCAGCGCGGTCGCGAGTCCGATGGTCAACGCCTTGTTCAACACTGCCTCCCCGACAGGGCCGGTCTTACAGGAGTCCGTCCTATCGGGGAGCGGAGCGCCCGGGCCAGCGCAAATGGCGGCAGATTTGTGCCATGGCAGGCATCTGACACACTGATCGATCATGAACGCGGACGACAACGCGCTCGCGGCGGTGGGGGTCGACGCCGAGGACGAGCGGATCTACCGGGACCTGCTGCGGCACCCGCGTGCCACGCTGCCCGAGCTGGCCGCGCACACCGGCCGCACCGCCGTGGCCCTGCGCCGGGCCTGCTCAAGGCTCGAGGCGCTCGGCCTGGTCAGCCGCATGGCGGGCCGCCCCGTCCGGTGGGTGCCGACCAGGCCCGACGTCGCGGTGGCCGCCCTCATCTCCCGCCGCGAGGAGGGGCTGGCCCAGGCGCGTCTGGCCGCGCTCGCGCTGCTGGCCGAGACGCCGCGGACGGAGAACCAGTCCCCCGAGGAGCTGGTCGAGGTCGTACAGGGGCAGGCGGCCGTGGTGCAGCGGTTCACGCAGTTGCAGCAGACGGCGACCGAGGAGTTGCTGGTGCTGGACCGGCCGCCGTACGCGCAGGACCCCGCCAAGCAGAACGTCGCCGAGATGGAACGCCTCGCGCACGGCCTCCTGGTGCGCGGCATCTACGACGCCTCGGCCCTGGAGATCCCCGGCAAGCTGCGCCTCGCCCAGGAGTCGGCGGCGGCGGGAGAGCAGGCAAGGGTCAGCCCCGAGGTGCCGATGAAGCTGGCCATCGCCGACAGGAAGACCGCGATCCTGCCGCTGAGCACGGACGCGTCCGCCTACGCCGACAGCGCGGTCATCGTGCACTCATCGACGCTGCTCGACGCGCTGGTCACCCTGTTCGAGGTCCTGTGGCGGTCGGCGCTGCCGCTGCCGGTCAAGCCCTCGGCCGCCGGCTCCTCCCCCGCCGAGCTGCCGGATCCTGAGCTGTTCACGCTGCTGGCGGCCGGGCTCAAGGACGAGTCCGTCGCGCGTCAGCTCGGGGTGAGCCTGCGTACCGTGCACCGGCGGGTCAGCGAGCTCATGGACCTGCTGGGCGCCCGCACGCGGTTCCAGGCCGGGCTGCTCGCCGCGCGCCGCGGCTGGTGGGGCGCGGACTCCTGACCGTCACAGGCGGTCGCCGTGCGCCATCAGGTGGGCCGCCGCCAGTGACCGCCATGGGCGCCACCGTTCATGGCAGGCGGCGGGGTCGAGGCCGAGGCCGGCCAGCGCGGCGCGGAGTGACGCGTCGCCGAGCGGGAACGCCTCGCGGCTCCCCAGCCGGAAGGCCAGGTCGTGGCGGAGGTCGTGATCGGCGTAGGGCAGGGTGGCCGGCGCGTCCAGGCCGGTGCCGTGGTCGAGCGCCCCGTGCCCACGGGCGACGTCGGCCGCCAGCGCCCCGACCAGCGCCGCTTCCTCCTCCGTGACCTCGGCCCGGGCGATCGCGGCGGCATCGGGAAAGGTGTGTGTGAGGCCGCCCGGCAGCCCCGGCACCTTCGTCCCCAGCCTGTGCGTCAGCGCCCCGAGCCGGTCCGCCGCCTCGCGCGGCGTCCTGCCGCGCCCGAGCACCGCACGGACACCGGCCTCCAGGGCGTTCCACGCCACCGGCACGGCGAGTCCGGGGCGGGCCCGTACCAGCGGGCCGAGCACCGGATCGGCCGACAGGGCCGCCACCCCCGCCGTGTGGTCGGTGTCCACGCCGAGCATCCGTCCCGCATGCCCCACCACGTGGATCAGCCCCTCCCAGTAGGGCAGGTGGGCGCGGAGCAGCAGGTGACCGTCGCCGCCCGGCGACACCTCCAGCACCCCCGGCGCGCCCTCCACGGTGATCGTGCGGCGGTAGGTGTCGCCGTCCACCTCCTCGACCCCCGGCACAGCCCGTACGCCGAGGAACTCCCGCACGGCGGCCCAGTCGTAACCGGGCACGAACGGCAGCCGCAGCACCAGCCCGCCGTCGGCCACCAGCCGGTCGGCGCGGCGGCGCCGGTCGCGCAGGTCGGTCGGCGAGGCGCGGAACACCTCCCGCATGGTCCTGTTGAACTGCCGCAGGCTCCCGAAGCCCGAGGCGAAGGCCACGTCCAGCACCGTCAGATCGGTGTCGTCGAGGAGCCGTCTGGCGAAGTGCGCCCGCCGCGAACGCGCGAGCTGGTCCGGGGTCGCCCCCATGTGCTGGACGAACAGCCGGCGCAGGTGCCGCGGCGACAGGCCCATCCGCGCCGCCAGCGCCGCCTCGGTGCCGTCGTCCAGCACGCCGTCGATGATCAGCTGCCACGCCCGGCACACCAGCTCGGGCGCGCCCGCCGCGACCGGCGCGGCCACCCGGTAGGGCCGGCAGCGCAGGCACGCGCGGAACCCGGCGGCCTCGGCGGCGGCCGGGTGCTCGTACGTGCGCGTGTTGCGGGCCAGCGGCTTGGCACCGCACCCCGGCCGGCAGTAGATGCCGGTGGTGACGACGGCGGAGTACGTGGTCATGCCCCATGTGTACGTCACCCGCGACCCGCCCACCGGCCGGATCCGGACACGCTCGTGACTGCTAGCGGGTGGCCTGGAAGCGGTGGACAACCTCGTGACCACGTGAAACACATCGAACTCTTTTTCGATTACACTGCTGGCCATGCCAACCCCCCTGGCCCTCAGCCTGGAGACCGCGCGGCGGCTGGCCGTGACCTGTCAGCACCTGGCCGGGCCGCGGCCCGGCGGCGGCGTGGAAGGGATGCGTCAGGTGCTGCGCACGTTGCGGTGCCTGCAGCTCGACCCGATCAACGTGGTGGCCCGCAGTCACCTGCTGGTGCTCTGGAGCCGGCTCGGGGCCTACAACCCCGCCGACCTCGACACGTTGCTGTGGGAGGAGCGGTGGCTCTTCGAATACTGGGCGCACGCCGCGTCCATCGTGCTGTCGGAGGACTATCCGATCCACCAGGTCATGATGCGCGGCTATCCGCGGGGGGAGTCGGCCTACGCGCGGCGGGTCCGTGACTGGCTGACGGCCAACGACGAGCTCCGGCAGCACGTGCTCGACCGGTTACGCGAGGCGGGGCCGCTGCCGCCCGGGGCGTTCGACGGCCGCGTGAGCGTGGCGTGGCAGTCCTCCGGGTGGACCCACGGCCGCGGTGTCGAGCGCATGCTCGACTTCCTCTGGCTCCAGGGCCACATCATGGTCGCGGGCAGGGCGGGCCGCACGCGCCACTGGGACCTGGCCGAGCGCCGGCTGCCTGCGTGGACCGGCGCCACGCCGCTGCCGCGGCGGGAGGCGGTGTCCCTGGCGGCCGAGCACTCCCTGCGCGCGCTCGGCGTGGCCCGCGCCGCCGACATCGAGCGCCACTTCGTCCGCGACCGCTATCCCGGCCTCGCGGAGGTCCTGCACGAGCTCGAGCACTCGGGCCGGATCCTGGCCGCCGAGGTCGAGGGCGGCCAGGAGCGCTGGTACGTGCACCGCGACGCCCTGGGCCTGCTGGAGCAGGACTGGCAGCCGCGCACCACGCTGCTGTCGCCGTTCGACAACCTCATCTGCGACCGGGCCCGCACCGAGCGGCTGTGGGGCTTCGAGTTCCGCACGGAGATGTACGTGCCCAAGGCCAAGCGGCGGTACGGCTACTACATCATGCCGATCCTGCACGGCGAGCGCCTGGTCGGGCGGCTCGTGCCACGCCTGGACCGCCGCCGGGGCGTGCTGGAGATCGAGGGCGTGTTCCCGGAGCCGGGTTTCCCTGGCGACGAGGCGTCCGTCGGGGCCATCGGCGAGTCGGTCGCCGAGCTGGCCGCGTTCGCGGGGGCAGGCGAGGTCTCCTACGCGCACACCGTCTCAGCGCCGTGGCGGTCCGGCCACGGGTCCGTCGGCCCGGAGGCCGGGCCGACGCTGGTGCGGGCGTGACCCGCCGCTACCCGTGGCGGCAGTCGCGGGGCCGCTGGGGACGGTCGTCGGTCCAACCGGACTCCGACGTCGATGCCATGTAGTCCACGATCGTCCCCTTGGGCAGTCCCTCCGTGCTCTCCCCCGCCGCCGTGACATCCGCCAGGATGACGCCTGTGCGCAGGTCGAGGATGGTCGTATGGTCCTCGGTAACCTCGTCGTCCTTGCCGAACTCCCGGAAGGAACGCTTGCCCTTGACCAAGTCCACCTCAAGGCCGGCGCGTCCCAACGGGTCGGTGGCGCGGCCCCGCACGTCGGTCGTCGGCAGGTCCGCGAGCAGGCGCAGCACGGCGGCCCTGGCCGCGGGCCTGATCGGCATTTCCAGCAAGAAACGGGAACGGGCAAGCACCTCGTCGTCCGTCTGTTTGACCTTCCTGCCCATGGCCGCCCAACGGCCGCGCACCCATTCCCGCAGCCCTCTGTCGTCGGTGGGCAGGGCAGCGAGCTCCGCTACGGTGACCTCCCCTACCCGCCGGTCGCCGAGCAGGCCGTCCGGCTGGACCGTGCGCGTGTAGCGGCAGTCCGGGTTCTTGGACTTCATCGCCAGCTTCGGGCAGTCGCCTGCTTGGGTGCCGGGCGTGCACACCCTCTGGACCTTGGCAGGAGACCCGGCCGCCCGCCACGCGCGCTCGTCCGCCGGGGTCGCGGGGCGCAGGCCCAGGTCCTCGATCTGATTCTGGAAGGTGTCGCCGGGATCACGCGGCTGCCAGAGCTCGAGCCGGGTCGAGAAGATCGCGTTGAAGGTCTCGCCGCCCGCCCGTACCCGGGTCAAGCCATCGTCCACCAGTGACCTGCGCCAGTACGCGCCGCTGTCGTCCGGCAGTTTCGCCACCCGGTCCGCCAACTGGCGCAGGGCGTCGTTGCCACGGGGCGGCACCAGCACGGGCGCGGGCACGGCGGTCATGTTCGACACCAGCGTGACGACGGCCATGACGACGGCGATCGTGACCACGGCCGTCCCAAGAGCCCAGCCGAAGCGGCGCCGTACCGGCCGGAACTTCAGGGACGGCAGGGTCGCATCGAACCGCGCGGACGGCCGTACCGGCCCGAACCTCACGGACCGCCGGGTCGGCTCGTGCTGGGCGGCGGAGAGGCGGGCGCGGGCCCGCTCGACCACCTCCGCCGAGGGCGGCGGCGCGTCGGGCAGCGATCTGGCCAGGAGGTCGAGCTCATCCATGGGACTCCTTCAGGGGGTTCACTTCGCCGAGCGCCGTGCGGAGTTTCTTGCGTGCCCGGTTGAGCCGGGACGCGACCGTGCCCTGCGGAATCCGGAGTGCCGCGGCGACCTCGGCGTGGCTGAGCTCGCCCAGGGCGCTCAGCAGGACCACGTCGCGGTCGCCGCGGTTCAGCCCGGCCAGCGCCTCCGCCAGCCTCCCGGTCACCTCGCCCGCCGCCACGCGGGACAGCGCGGCGTCCTGGGGGTCGTGCTCGTCGCGCTCTGCGGCCCTGCTGAGCGCCTTCCACCGGCGGATCTCGGCACGGCGATGCCGCGCGACGAGGTTGGTGGCGACGCCGTACAACCACGGTCGCACCCCGCCTCGTGAGGCGTCGTACCCGCCGCGGTAGGCCGCCAGGAACACCTCGGCGGCCAGATCGTCAGCGGCGTCGTCCGACAGGCGCCTCGCGATGTAGCGGTGGATCTCGGCGAAGTGCGCGTTGAAGATCTGCTCGAAGCCGGCCCGCAGATCGGGAGGGTCGGTCAGGTCGGGTGGAACGGCCATGCAGGCGTCTCCGCTGGGTCAGGTGAACGACGGTCGCCCCTTCTTGCCCGAAGCGCCGTCAGACTTTCACGGCATGCCGTCACCGGCCCGGCCGTAGACGGAGTCCAGCAGGTCGCGGGCGAAGCCGGCGGGGTCGTCCAGGCCGGTGGCGGTCAGAGTGCGCGGGCCGCCCGCGAGCAGGTGCGGGATCGCGGCATGCAGGGCCAGCGTGACGGTGGCGGCGCGCTCCGGCGTGACCGGCAGGCCGGCGGCCCGCTGCGCCTCCTCGAAGGCGGCGAAGTCGGCCTCCGCGATGGCGTCCACGATGCCGGCCAGCCAGGGCGCGCGGGCCGCCTCGGCCTGGAGCTCAAGGTAGGCGAGCAGGCGTGGCCGCCCCGGGCCCGCGACGTCGGCGAGCAGCGCGCTTATCATGGCGACGAGCGTCTTCCTGTCACCGGGCGCCGGCCTCGGGACGTCGCGGTAGAGCTCGACGCAGCGCTCGGCCACCGCCCTCAGCAGCGCCTGCCTGGTCGGGAAGTAGTTCTTGGCAGTGCCCAGAGGAACGCCCGCGGCGGTGTCCACGGCGCGATGGGTCAGCCCGCGCCCGCCGTGCTCGGCCAGCACCTCGATGGCGGTGTCCTGCAACCGTTCCCGCCGATCCTGATTTCCCACGGATGCGACATTACCCCAAGTGTGGTACCACAGTTGTGGTAGTTGGCCGACGAGGAGGGTGTCATGGCGGGATCGGCGGTTGTGGTGGGCGCGGGCGTGGGTGGCCTGGCGACGGCGATCGGCCTGCGCCGGGCCGGCTGGCACGTCACGATCCTCGAACGGAGGGCGGAGCTGGAGCGGTACGGCACGGCGTTCGGGATCCACCCCACCGCGCAGGCGGCGCTCGACCGGCTCGGAGTCGGTGACGCCTTTCGCGCGCGGGCTCTGCCGTACCGGGACGGGCGCATCCGCACACCGGACGGGAAGGTGATGGCGCGGCTGCCGCTGGAACGCATCGAGCGCCGGGCAGGACGTCCTGAGCTGCTGATCTCGCGGCCGTACCTGCTGGACGCGCTGCTGGGGGCGCTGGACGTGCCGGTGCGCTACGGCGAGAACGTCTCGGACGCGGCCGCGCTGGTCGAGGGGCCCGATCTGGTGGTGGGCGCCGACGGGATCAACAGCGCCGTGCGTACCGCCGCGTTCGGCACGCGTAGCGGCGTCCGGCAGGTCGGCACGGTCACCTGGATCGGCATCGCGGACTTCGAGACGGGCGTGTACGGCGAGACCTGGGGCCGCGGGCGCTTCTTCGGCATGACCCCGATCGAGCCGGGCCGCACCAACTGGTACGCCGCGGCGCCGGAGGCGACCACGGCCGCCGGCCTGCGCGATCGTTTCGCCGGATGGCACGAGCCGATCCCGCGGGTCCTGGCCGAGACGGATCCCGCCTCGTGGATCCGGTACGAGATGCGGCACCTGTTCCCTGCCCTGCCCACGTTCGTCCGCGGTGGCAGGGTCGCGCTTGTCGGGGATGCCGCCCACGCCATGACGCCCAACCTCGGGCGGGGCGCGTGCACGGCCATCCTCGACGCGGAGGCCCTCACGCGGGCGATCGCCCGGTACGGCAGGGCCGGCCTGCCGTCGGCCCTGCGCGCGTACGACACCGAGCGCCGCCGCAGCGCTCAGCGGGTCGCCTTCGGCTCCCGGACCCTGCACCGCCTCATGAGCACCGAACGGTCCCGGCTACGCGACTCTCTGGTGCGCCTGATCCCGGCCTGACGGGCCGCCACCGTCAGAGGGAGGCGAGCCCCAGGACCAGCGCCGCCACCGACGGAACGAACATGATCAACGCGTTGGGCATGCCCTTGAAGTCCCTCTTGACCAGGTGCGTGCCCAGCGCGCCGACGAAGTAGAGCACCAGGCCGACGGCGGCCGCGATGCCGAGCGGCGCGTACCAGAGCCCGATCAGCAGGCCCACCGCTCCGGCGATCTCGCACGCCGCCAGGAACGGGAACAGCCCGAGCGGCACGCCCAGCCCGGTGAGCCCGGTCACGATGCGCTCGTTGCGGGTGAGCTTGGCGTATCCCGACGCGCCGAGTGCGATCGCCAGCAGGACGGCGATGACGGCATAGGCGATGAACATGGTCGGCTCCCAACAGTCGTCAATACAGCACCGTGGAGCCTAGCAAATCGTTGAAAACTATCAACTATTGATTTGTGATGATGATTCGATGTACTGCTAGAGTTTTTGGCGTGATGGTCGATCGTCCCGGCTTGGCGCTCGCCCTCTCGGGCCAGATCGCCAACACACGGATCAAGAAGGCGCTGGCCCAGCACGGGCTCAAGCCCGCCCACGGCCACGTGCTGATGCTGCTGTCCGATCAGGGCGCGACGAGCCAGCAGTCGCTCGTGGAGACCCTCGGCGTCGACCCGAGCGTGGTGGTCGCCATACTCAACGACCTCGAGGGCAACGGACTGGCCGAGCGGCGCCGCGACCCCGCCGACCGCCGCCGCCACATCGTCGAGATCTCGGCCCGCGGCACGGTCATGGTCAACGGCATCCACGACGCCATCGCCGCCGTCGAGTCGGCGCTCTTCGCCGACCTCGACAGCCAGGAGATCAGCACCCTGCAGCGCCTGCTGTCCCGGATCAACACTTCCATCGACGAGACCGCCTGCACCGAGGACTGATCCCCGACCTCAGGCGGAGACCTTCGGCGTGGCGCGCATGCCGACGTAGCACACCGGGGTTCCGTTGGGCAGGGTCGAGAAGACCACGGGCATGTAGCCCTCGCTGAACGCCGGTCCGGCGCCCGTGGCGGCGAACACCGTCTCCGAGACCGGGATCAGCTCCCCCTCCAGCGGCGGCGACAGGTCCTTCATGCCGTCGACGAACTCGTACCGGATCCGGTCGGGACTGATGGTGATGACGACGCCCTCGCGCTTGTACGTGCCGACGTACGGCGTCATGTCCACCGCGGGCGGAGCGGCCGGCGGGCCGAACGGCTCCGGCATGCGTACCCCGGCCAGCTCGTCGAGCAGCTCGCGGAAGAGGTCGGAGTACAGCTGCCTGGCCCCGCCCCCGTTGGTCATCAGGGCGACGGCCACGCCCGCCTCCGGGATGACGCGCAGGTAGGCGTACTGCCCGATGGCGGCACCGTCGTGGCCGTAGCCGAAGACACCGTCCCAGTCATAGAGGGTCCAGCCCAGGCCCCAGCCGTCCGAGCTGACGGTCCACTTGTCCGGCACGTCCACCTCACGCCGCTGCATGGCCGCGACCGCGTCGGCGTCGACGACGCGCGTGCCGTCGGGGGCCAGGCCCCCGGCCAGGTGCATCCGGGCGAAGCGCACCATGTCGCCGGACGAGGTGATGATCCTGCCGGCCGGGCCCGCCGAGCGCGGCATCATGTCCCAGACCGGCGCCGGGTCGGGGTCCTGGCCCGGCTCGCCCAGGTGGCTCATCGCCGCCTGGAACGCGAGCGCCTCCTCCGGCAGCGTCATCGAGCGCTCCAGCCCGAGCGGGGTGAAGATCAGGTCCTTGAGCGCCTGGTCCCAGGTCTTGCCGGTCACCACCTCGATGAGGCGGCCGAGCACGACATAGCCGAGGCCGCCGTAGGAGACCGCCGTCCCCGGCGGGCAGTCCAGGGCCACGTCCCGGGCGGCCTTCACGTACTCGGCCAGGCAGTCGTCCCCACGGCCCGAGTCGTGGTTGAAGTCGTTGGTGACCCCGCCGGTGTGGCTGAGCAGCTGCCGCACGGTGATCACCTTGGTCGCCGCCTCGTCGGGCGTGGCGAACTCCGGCAGCACGTCCACCACCCGGGCGTCGAGGTCCAGCTTGCCCTCCCCGACCAGCCGCATCACCAGCGTCGCCGTGTAGACCTTGGCGATCGAGCCGGACAGGAACACCGAGTCGGGGCTCACCACCACGCCGGTGCCCCGGTGCAGCACACCGCTGGCCAGCTCGTAGACCTGCCCACCGGCCAGCACGGCCAGGGTCGCGCCCGGCACGTGGTGGGCGGCGCGCAGCTCGTCGAAGCGGTGCTGCCAGCGCTCGGGGTAGAAGCTCCGGCCGGTCGAGCTCAGCGTGCCCCAGTCGCCCGCGGCGGTCCAGTTCGTGTCCATGATCTTTCTCCTTGCTGTCAGAGGATCTTGATGTCAGGGGGTCTTGCTGTCAGAGGTTCAGGAAAGGGCGGTCTTCTTGGGCAGCACCAGCAGGGCCAGTACGGCGGCGGCCACCACGCCGGCGGCGCTGATGAGGAAGGCGGAGGACATGGCCGTGGTGAAGGCCTCGCGGGCGGCCTGCGCGATCCCGGCGTCGCCGAGGCCGAGCGCGCTGCCGATCGACAGCCGGGCCGCGTCCGGCGCGGTCGCGGGCATGGCCGCGGTGTAGGAGCTCGCCAGCACGCTGCCCAGGACGGCGATGCCCAGCGCCGCACCGGCCTGCTGGATGGTGTCGTTCAGCGCCGATCCGACGCCGGCGTGCTCGGCCGGGATCGTGCCCATGAGGGCGGAGACCGCCGCGGGCATGGCCAGGCCGCCGCCCGCCCCCATCAGGAGCAGCGCCAGGGCCGCGATGATCAGGCCGCTCGCCGGGTTCATGGTGCTCAGCAGCACGAATCCGGCGGCGCTCACGGCGAGCCCGGTGACGATCAGCGCCCGGTTGCCGATCTTCGAGCCGAGAGCGGCGCCCAGGGTGTTGCAGGCCAGCGAGGCCACGGCCATCGGGATGAAGACCAGACCCGCCTGGGTGGGCGTGTAGCCGAGCACGTACTGCAGGTACTGGGTGAGCACCAGCAGCAGGCCGCCGTTGCCGATCTGGACCAGGGTGAGCGAGAAGCTGCCGCCGCTGAAGGTGCGGTTGCGGAACAGGCGGAGCGGGACCATCGGGTGCGTCGTACGCAGCTCCCAGGCCACGAACCCGGCGAGCGAGACGACGGCCACGGCCAGCGCGGGCACGGACAGGCCGTGCGGCAGCTCGATGATCGTCCAGACCAGGGCCGACATACCGGCCACCGACAGGATCGCGCCGAGCGGGTCCGGCCTGGTCTGCGGCCCCTTGGACTCGGGCATGAGCACCAGGGAG